>CAVVAX010000014.1:0-166166 GCA_963746275.1 uncultured Alphaproteobacteria bacterium | reverse complement strand
CCGAACGCCGGCCTGCCCAAGGTGATCGAGTTCATGAACGGCTGGGCGCGGGAGCTGCCTCGGCTGAAGCATCTCCTGGTCGTCCGCTACGAGGACATGCGCGCCAACCCGGAGGACGTGCTGCGCCGGATCGTCGAGTTTATCGGCACGCCGGGCACGGCCGAAGAGATCGCCGAGGCCGTGCGCTTTGCCTCGGTCGAGAACATGCGGGCGCTCGAGCAGAAGCGGGTGTTCTGGCTCAGCGGCGGGCGGATGGTCGCCAAGGACCGCACCAACCCGAACACCTTCAAGGTCCGCCGGGCTAAGGTCGGCGGCTATCGCGAGGACTTCACCGACGAGCAGACGCGCAAGATCGAGGAGACGATCGCGCACTCTCTCGACCCGGTGTTCGGCTACGGCCCCGCGCCGGCCGCGGTCCCGCAGGCCGCCGCCTCGGCGTAAAATGGATAGCGTTGCTGCCGGCCGGCGAAACGAGAACCCGAGCTGAGGACACGGACTGGATGCACAATGGCGAGCAAGCGAAGCCGGCGGGAAGTGCCGCGGAGCGGACAGCGGACGCAATGTCCGCCGGGTCGCCGAAGCCTTGCGTGTTTATCCACACCAACGCCCTGCAGATGCTGGGGGCGAAGGTCGCGACGCACGCGCTGCGCCGTAACTCGCGGCACAACGACGACTTCGACGTGCGCATCATCCACACCGACGACTACCCGTTCCTCGCGCGCCCGCGACGGCCAGGAGTTCCTCCGCGACGGCGTCAAACGCCGCTGGCGGATGGACGACCTGCAGTCGTTCACGCCGTTGCGCTTCCTGCCGCCGGAGTTGATGGGCTACCAGGGCCGCGCCATCGTCATCGACCCGGACATCTTCGCCGTCGCCGACGTGTGGGAGCTGCTCAGCCGGGACATGCACGGACGCCGCGATCATGTGCCGCATGCGCAACGGGGTGAAGCGCCTGCTCGGCTGCTACGCCAGCAGCGTCATGCTCCTCGACTGCGCCAAGCTCACCCACTGGCGCTGCGAGGAGCAGTTCAACGAGTTGTTCGAGCTCAAGCGCGACTACATGGCCTGGATCTCGCTGAAGCTGGAGCCTGAGGGCAGCATCCGGCTGTTCGAGAACGAGTGGAACGACTTCGACAAGCTCACTGCGCGGACCAGGATGCTGCACAATACCGGCCGGCTGACCCAGCCCTGGAAGACGGGGCTGCCCATCGACTTCACCCCGGCCGACACCTTCCCGCTGTTTCCCCCTGTGGGCTGGGTGATGCGCTGGCGCCGGCGCGCGTTCGGCGACCACGGCCTGCTCGGCCGCTATCGCCGCCATCCGGATGCGAACCAGGAGCGGTTGTTCTTTGGCCTTCTGCGCGAATGCCTCGATGCCGGCGCGGTGAGCGAGAACGAGGTGCGCGAGGAGATGCGGCTCAACCACGTCCGCCACGACGCGTTCGAGGTGATGGAGCGCAGCTGCGTTCCCGAGCGGCTGGCGGCGTGACCGCCGCCGATCGCGCCTTAACGTGCTGACGTCGCCGTGAGCAGCGCCGACCTCGCCCTCGGCAACGAGGCTGGCCCTGGCGCCGCCCCGGCGACCAGACCCGCCGCGAGCACCGGCGGCAGGCGGCGTGCGGATCGAGCCGGTGATAACCCGCCGGCAGCGGGTCGAGTTCATCGAGATGGCGCAGCGCGTCTATGCCGGCGATCCGTTCTGGGTCCGGCCGCTGCTGTTCGAGCGCCTTCGGCACCTCGATCCCCGGAAGAACCCGTTCTTCACCCATGCCGAGGTCGGCTACTGGATCGCCAAGCGCTATGGCGTAGCCGTGGGGCGGATCAGCGCCCAGGTCAACCATGCGCACTTGCGCCGCCACGGCGACGCGACCGGGCATTTCGGCTTCCTGGAGGCCGAGGACAGCGACGAGGTGTTCGCCGCCCTCCTGGGGACGGCGGAGGATTGGCTCCGCCAGCGCGGCATGCGCCGAGTCGTCGGCCCGTTCACGCTGTCGATCAACGACGAAAGCGGCCTGCTCGTCTCCGGCTTCGCCTCGCCGCCCTTCTTCATGATGGGCCACGCCCGGCCCTACTACGGCGCCCGCGTCGAGGCCCAGGGCTACGTGAAGGTCAAGGACCTGATCGCCTACGCCTACGATGCGGCGGTCGAGCCGGGCCCCTCCCTGTGCGGCTTGGTCGAGCGCGCGGCAGGCAAGCACGGCGTTCGCTTCCGCGGTCTGAACATGAAGCGCTACGCCGACGAGGTCCGCACGATCTTCTCCATCTTCAACGACGCCTGGGCGGACAACTGGGGCTTCGTCCCCTTCACCGCCGAGGAACTGGATCACGTCGCGGCCTCGCTGAAGCCGCTGCTGCGGCCCGATGACGTCGCCATCGCCGAGGTAAATGGCGAGCCGGCGGCGATGGCGGTCAGCATGAGCAATGTCAACGAGGCCATCGCCGACCTGCGCGGCCGGCTGTTGCCGTTCAACTGGGCGAAGCTGATCTGGCGGCTGAAGGTGCGCGGAACAAAGACCGCCCGGCTACCGTTGATGGGCGTGCGCCGCCGTTACCACGGCTCCGGCTTGGGCGCGACGCTGGCTCTGGGCGTCATCGACCGGCTCCGCATCGCGCACAAGCGCCGTGGCACCACGCATGGCGAGCTCTCGTGGATCCTCGAGGACAACAGGCCGACGCGGCGAATCATCGAAATGTACGGGCCGAAAGCCTATAAAACATACAGGCTCTACGCCAAAGACCTGTGATGAACGCGCCGCTGTCGCTGGATACGCCCGGGAAGTTCACGGCCCTCGTCCTCGCCGGCCGGCGAGGCGGCGAGGACGCTTTGGCGCGGGCTGCCGGCGTCAGCCACAAATGCCTGATCCCGGTCGGCGGCCGGCCGATGCTGGTCCGGGTGTTGACGGCCCTGGCCGGCTGCCGCGCCATCGGCCTGATCGGCGTTTCCATCGATGATCCCGAGGCGGCCAAGGCGGTTCTCGCCGCGATGCCGGAAGACGCAGCCGCTAGGGTACGAGTGTTTGCCAGCGCCGAGACGCCGAGCCTGAGCGTCGCCGCAGCCATCGACGAACTGGACCAGCCGCCGCCGCTTCTGGTGACGACGGCGGATCACCCATTGCTGACGCCGGAGCTCGTCGAGCTGTTCGTCGCCGAGGCTGCGCTCTCGGGCGCGGATCTGGTCGTCGGCATGGCGCCGGCGACCAGCGTGCTTGCCGCCTATCCGAACGCTCGGCGGACGTGGCTGCGCTTTCGCGAAGAGCGCTACACCGGCTGCAACCTGTTCGCCTTCCTCACCCCTGAGAGCCGCCGGGTGCTCGACTTCTGGCAGCGGATCGAGAGCGAGCGCAAGCGGCCGCTCAGGATCGTGCGCGCCTTCGGTTTCGTCTCGCTCGCGGCCTATCTCGGCGGCCGGCTGACGCTGGCGGGAGCCCTGCGGCGGGCCTCGCACCGGCTCGGCGTCGACGTTCGCGCGGTGATCCTGCAGCAGCCGGACGCCGCGGTGGACGTCGACAAGGAGGAAGACCTGGCGCTCGTCGAGCAAATTCTCGGCGACCGGCGGTTGAAGCAGGAGCGCACCTGATGTTCACGCTCGCGCACCTGTCCGATCCGCACGTCCCCTCGCCGCTGGCGCTAGGCCTCCGCGTCGTCGGCTCCAAGCGCATCTTCGGCTACTGGTCGTGGCGCCGTCGCCGGGTCTTCATCCACAGCGCCGTCGTGCTCGATGCCCTGGCCGAGGATCTTGCCGCCAGCCGTCCGGACCATGTCGCGGTGACCGGGGATCTCGTGAACATCTCGCTGCCGAGCGAGTTCCCGGCCGCCGCCTGCTGGCTCGAGACGCTTGGCCCGGCGGAGACGGTGAGCGTCGTCCCCGGCAACCACGACGCCTACGTGGACGTACCCTGGGCCGAGTCCTGCGGCCTGTGGTCGGCCTACATGACCGGAGAGCGCAGCGGCCGGAGGGTCGCGCCGCCGTCCGGCCCGGACGATTTCCCCTATGTGCGACGGTACGGCGACGTCGCCATCATCGGCCTCTCCACGAGCACACCAACACCCCCGGGCTGGGCCTCCGGCCGCCTCGGCGACGGCCAACTCGCCCGGCTGGACGGCGCGCTCGCTGACCTCGGCGAGGAAGGCCGGTTCCGCATCGTCCTGCTACATCATCCGCCGATCGAGGGCGACAACCCGATGCGCAAGCGGCTGACGGACGCCCAGGCACTGCAGCGGGTCGTTGCCCGGCACGGGGCGGAGCTGCTTCTCCACGGCCACGATCATCGCTGCAGCATCCGGATGATGGCGGGACCGACAGGCGGCGTGCCCGCCATCGGCGTGCCCTCGGCTTCGGCGGTGATCGAGAAGCGTCGGCCGGTGGGGCAGTACCACCTGTTGGAGATTGGCCGCGCGCCGCGGGGTTGGCGCATCGACCTGAGCCTTCGCCGCTACAGCGCCGCCAGCGGCCGCTTCGAGGCCGCTGGCGAAGAACGCCTGGAGGTCGGCGAGGTGGCGGCGCCAAGAGTTGCCGAGGTCATTCCCGGCGGCCGCTGAGTGGCTCTCACCTCACCCTCTCCCGCAAGCGCGGGAGAGGGTGAGGGAGTTTAGGGCGCGTCGCAAGCTTGGGGAGGGCTCTGCCGGCGCAGTGGAAAAACCTCCCGAAGGACCCCTCAGTGCGCGGCAGCGCCCTCTGCGGCGTCGCGGCGGGTGTCGCCTTCCTGCGGCGCGGTGCCGAAGACGTAGTCCCACAGCGGCGTCGAGACGCCGTAGCGCCGCCCGGGCGTCTTGAAATGGTGCACCAGGTGGTAGCTGCGCATGTAGTGGCCCCAGGCCGTGCGCGGCTTCCAGTGGTGTGCCGCATAATGGCTGAGGTCGTACCACAGGTAGCCAATGACGATCCCGGCATAGACGGCGTAGAACCACGGCTCGCCGAACGTCCATTTCACCGGAAACCACAAAGCCGCGCCGATCAAAAGGCTGACGGCCGGCGGCATCACCAGCCGATCGGCGTCCCACGGGTAGTCGTGGTGGATGCCGTGGATGACGAAGGCCAGCTCCTCCTGCGCCTTCCCGTGCGGGACGAAGTGGAAGACGAATCGGTGCAGCACATACTCGAGGAGCGTCCACAGCAGCAGGCCGAGCAGCACCAGCCCGGCGATCGCGGCGAGAGCGGCGCCGGCGGCGTGCGCCTCGTACAGCAGCACGCCGGCGATCGGCACCCAGATGGCGAGCACGTGCCATGGCCGCACCCGCGAGACGTACGTCTCGATCCAGTCCGCCTTGAACATTCGCGGGCTGCCGCGCACCGGGCGCTCCGGCCGTGGAGTGTCTATCAATCCAAACATGCTCGTCTTCCTGATGGATCCGTCCCGCGAAACACAGGTGGGCCGCTTATGCCGCAGTTGAAACCGTTGTTGCCCGTTTTCCCGCCATGAGCGGACGGCCAGCTCCGGGCGTAGACATGGTAGGAGCCGCTGCGTGGGCGTTCAACGCCCCCGGGCCGCGCCAGCGCCGTGTCGCTCGCAGCCATCCCGCCCCGTCGCGCCGGCGTCTCGCCGGTAACGGTTGCCCCGGGGCGCTCCCGCGAGGATGATGCCGTCACACCTCGGCGGCGGCCCCGATGACCACGCTCGACCATTACATCATGCGCGCGATCCTGCGCCCGCTGGCGACGGCGCTGGTGGTGGCGCTGATGATCTTCATGATCGAGCGGCTGCTGCGCCTGCTCGAGCTCATCCTCGGCGCCACCGGCCCGCTGAAGGTCGTGCTCGAGATCATGACGTACCTCGTGCCGCATTACATGAGCATCGCCCTCCCGCTGAGCTTCCTCATCGGCCTGCTCATCGGCTTCAACCAGCTCAGCCGCGACGGCGAGCTGGACGCGCTGCAGGCGGCGGGAATCAGCCGGCTCAGGGTGTTGCGCTCGGCGCTGATCGCGGCCGTGGTGATGATGCTGATCGCCGCCGGCATCCTCGGCTACCTCAAGCCCTATGGCCGCTACGCGTTCCAGGCGATCATCTACACGATCAGCAACGCTTCGATCCAATCCTTGGTCCGCGCCGGGGTGTTCACCGAGCTCGGGACGACGACGCTCCTGGTCCAGGAGATCCGCCCCGAGGAGGCCGGCTTCGGCAGGGTGTTCATCGTCGAGGGCGAGGTCGGCGGCGAGCGCACCGCGATCACCGCGAACCGCGGCCAGCTCGCCCACGCCGCGATGGACCAGCCGCCGATCCTGCGCCTGTTCGACGGGATCCGCATGATCTTGCCGGCCGACCCGTCGCTGGCGCCGGTCAGCCCCGACGGCGGCGCGTTCGGCATCGTCCGCTTCGACGAGCTCAGGACCGGCATCGGCGACGACGAGTTCCGCGTCTTCCGGCCGCGCGGCAAGGACGAGCGGGAGCTCACCATCACCGAGCTGTGGCAGCAACGCGACACGCCGCCGCCGGACGTGCGCGTCTCCGACATGGACGCGGAGTTCCACTCCCGCATCGTCCGCGCCGTCTCGATCCTGTTCCTGCCGCTGCTCGCCTTTCCCCTCGCCCTGGGGCGGAGGCGGTCGGACCGGTCCACCGGCATCGTCGTCGCGATCCTGCTCCTGATCGGCTACGACCGGGTGCTCGACCTGGGCAAGAACCTGGCCGAAAGCGGCGACGTCAGCATCTGGGTCGGGTTGTGGCTGCCGTTCCTGGCCTTCGCTGGGCTCAGCGCCGCCCTCTTCCACCACGTCGCCACGACCGTGCCAGCGGGCGGCCGGTTCGCAGTCGCCGGGGTCTTCAGCCGGATGTTCGCGCCGATGCTGCCGGCGGCTGCAGGCAGGCGCGCCCAGCCATGATCATCACCCGCTACGTCAGCCGCCGGCTCGCCGCCAACGTCGTCATCGTGCTGATCGTCATCACCACCCTGTCGCTCACCTTCGAGCTGATGGAGGAGGGCGACAACGTTGCCAAGCATGCCGGCAGCGTCGTTCCCGCCATCAGCCGCTACGTCGCCCTGCGCCTGCCCGAGGTGATCGCCGAACTCCTGCCCTTCGCCGCGCTGCTCGGCGCCGTCATCGCCGTCGGCCTGCTGCTTCGCCACAGCGAGATCGTGGCGATCTGGAACAGCGGCATCTCCGCCTTCGGGCTGATGCGGACGGTCCTGCCGGTGGGCCTCCTCCTGGTCGCCATCCAGATTGGCCTGGACGACCGGCTGGTGCCGCCAACCCGCGGCGCGCTGGAGGCCTGGGGCGTCGGCAAGGCCGCCGAACGCGAGGGCATGCTAGGCCGGGCGACCGAATCGGTGTGGCTTTTGACCGACGACAGCGACGTGGTCCACATCCCGAAGTCGGCGGCGACCGCGAGCCATTTCGCCGGCCTGGAGATCTTCCGCCGCGACGAGAGCGGCCAGCTCGTGGCGTACACCTTCGCCGGGGACGCCCGCCGGGACGGCTCGCGCTGGCTGCTCAGCAACGTCACCCGGCGCTCCGTCAACCCGCCGCCATCGAGAAGATCCCCTACATGGATTGGGAGCCGCCCGCGGCGGTCGAGCACATCCCGCTGATCTCGAAGCTGCTCAAAGACTTGCGCCTCGATCAGTTGTGGCGCCTGGTCGTCCACAACGGCTATGGGCAAAAGTCCGCCGGGGTGTACCGGACGTGGTTCCACTACCGCGTCGCTTCCGCACTCAGCCCGCTGCTGCTCATCCTCCTGGTCGTCTCGCTGGCGCAGCGGTTCCAGCGCACCGGCACCTTCGTCCGGCTGATGATCTCGAGCATCGCCATCGGCTTTGGCTACATGGTGTTCGAAGGCATGAGCCTGTCGATGGGCGAGGCCGGATTGCTCGCCCCCTTCATTGCCGGCTGGGGTCCGGTCGTTCTCCTCGTCAGCGTTATCGGCTATCTCACCCTCGCCCGCGCCGGCTGAGATGCTTAACCGGCTGGCGGCAGAGGCGCGCAGCGCAACGGAGCTTGTGACCCCGCCATGACCCGCATCGGCCTGATCAGCAACGTCTGCAGCGAGCGCAACAAGCGCGGGATGGAAGCTGTCGACCGGACGGTGGCGGGGCTTGCCGGCGTGCGCCACGAGAAGATCTGCGCGGTCGATGGCCTCGTCGACATTCTCGCCTCATTCGCCGCCGATGACGTCCGGGTGATCGCCATCAACAGCGGCGACGGGACCATCCACGCGGTCCTAACGGTGCTGCTGGAGCAGCGGCCGTTCGCCGAGATCCCGCCGGTGTGCGTGCTCATGGGCGGCATGGCCAACATGACCGGCGCCGACGTGGCGCCGCGGGGCAAGGCGCCCGCCGTCCTGCGCCGGCTCAAAGCACTCGTCGAAACGGAGGCGATCGACAGGCACCTCATCCGCCGGAACGTCCTTCGCCTGGAGAACATCGTCGACGAACCGCCGCAGCGGGCGATGTTCTTCGGCGCCGCCGGGATCGTCGAGGCGATCCGGCTGTGCAAGAGCGAGATGCACAGCCGCGGCCTCTCCGCCACCTGGGCGAACTGGGCGACGCTCTTGAAGATGCTGGGCCGTTGGGCGGTCTCCGGCGAAGGCGGCCGTCATGATCTCGGCGCCGAGCTCGACGTGGCACTCGATGACGCGCCCGCCGCCCCGGGCCGCCGGCTGCTGCTCCTGGCAACGACGCTCGACCGGCTGATCCTCGGCTCGCGGCCCTTCTGGAACACCGGCGGCGGGCCGGTGCGCTACACCGAGATCGCCTACCCCGTCCACCGGCTGCTGCTGAATGCGCCGAACGTGCTCTACGGCCGCTCCGACAGGTCGGTGCGGGGCGACAGCTTCCGCAGCCGCGGCGTGCACCGCGTCAGCCTCGCCATGGACGGCCCCTTTACCCTCGACGGCCAGTTCTTCACCGCCGAGCGCGCCCGGCCGCTGGTCATCACCGCCGAGGACCGCGTCGCCTTCGTGAAGTTTTGAGCTCATGGGCGCGCTGGACAGGCTCCTCGACATCGTCAGGGCCGACGGTGCAGCGCCGGTACCGGAGCGGGTGGCGGCCATTGCCGAGGCCGCGCGGGCACGGCACGGCGCCGGGGTTGTGGCCGTCCTCGCCTACGGCAGCGCCCTGCGCGAACGCGACGACGCCTCGAAGATGGTCGACCTCTACCTGCTGGTGCACGGCTACGGCGCCGTCGGCCAAGGTCGCTGGCTGAGCCTCGCCAACCGGCTGCTGCCGCCGAACGTCTACTACCTCGAGACCGACGTCGCCGGAACGAAGGTGCGCAGCAAGTACGCCATGGTCGATCTCACCCAGCTCGAAAGGCTGGTCGGGCCGGGGACGCTGCACCCGTACTTCTGGGCCCGCTTCGCCCAGCCGACGACGCTGGTGTGGGCGCGGGACGCCGCGGTGGCGGAGCGGGTGCACAGCGCGCTCGCGCAAGCCATCCTGACGCTGACGGGCGAGGCTTGGCCGCTGACGGACCCTGGGGAGCCGGCGGAGACGCGCTGGGTGCGCGCCTTCTCCGAGACCTACCGGACCGAACTTCGCGCCGAGCGGCCGGAGCGGGCGCGCGAGCTCTACCGCGCGCATGCCTCCCGGTATGATGCCATCGCCGGCGTGCTGGGTCCCGCGGCGGGCAGCGGCTCGGACAGGTCGGCGGCGCTGCGCCGCTGGCAGAGGCGGCGGATCCTGGGCAAGGCGCTGTCCGTGCTGCGGCTCGTGAAGGCGGCGTTCACGTTCCAGGACGGCGCGACCTACCTCGCCGCGAAGATCGAACAGCACTCAGGCGTGCCCGTCATCCTCACCGGCTGGCAGCGCCGCCATCCGATCCTGGCCTCTGGCGGCTTGGCCTGGCGCCTCTACCGCCAGGGCGCCTTCCGCTGAAATCGGCCGCTTCGGCCGCTTACCCGGAAAGCTTGCTGAGGGTGAAGGCGGTGAAGAAACCGGCCACGGTGATCAGGCCGGCGAAGTCATGGGCGACCTCGAAGGCTTCGGGAATCATCGTGTCCACCAGCATCGCCAGGATGGCGCCGGCCGCGACCGCCATGGCGGCGGCGATGACGCCGGCCGGGACGTCGCTGAACACGGTGTAGCCGATCAGCGACGCCGCGCCCGATACCAGGGCGATGCCGCCCCACAAGCCGAAGACGTAGAGACCGGAGCGGCCGGCGTTGCGCATTCCCGCGGAGCTGGATAGCCCCTCCGGCACGTTCGAGATGAAGACCGCGGCGACGGTGACCAGGCTGACCGCGCCGCCGGCGATCAGGGAGACGCCGATCACGATCAACTCCGGGATGCCGTCCAGCAAGGCGCCGATGGCGATCGCCAGCCCGCCGCCTTCGTCCTTGGTCGGCTGCTGATCCCCGGAGCGCTTGCGGTGACGCGCGCCCCGATGCGAGACGATCCAGTTCGCCCCGGTGTAGACCGCCGCGCCGGCGATGAAGCCCGCGCCGGTGGAGAGGAAGCCGCCGCGGCTGTATGCCTCGTCCATCAGCTCGAAGGCCAGTGCCGAGATCAGCACGCCGCTGCCGAACGCCATCACGGCTGCGACCAGGCGCCGCGGCAGCCGGGCAAAATAGCCGATGCCGGCGCCGATCAGGAGCGCCGAGCCACCGAGGAGGCCCCAGAGCGCGGCCTCCGCCCATAGCGGAATTGTTGGAAGCATCCGGTCCGTCCCCAGGCTTGGCAGACCGCGCCTGCCTCGTCTACTGACGGCGCAATCGGCCATCCCGTACAACAACAAAAGCAGGGCAACAACAAAAGCGGGGACCGTTTCCCTGCGCCATCGGGCAGATCAAACTACCTGCGGAGGGGCTCCCCCGGCGCCTGCTGTCACCGGAGCGGCGGCGCACGGAACGGCTGCAGCAGCAGGCGGGAGAGCCCGCGATCCGCGGCCCCGCGGAAAACATCGAGGCCGATGGTCATGTCCTCGTGGCCATCGCGCGGCTGCGCCCTGTAGGTGCCAAACAGCCGGTCCCACAGCGACAGGTTGAAGCCGTAGTTGCTGTCGGTTTCGTCGCGGTGGATCGAGTGATGGACCCGGTGCATGTCCGGGGTGACGATCAGCCGGCGCAGCCACCGGTCGAGCCGGGCGGGCAGGAAGACGTTGGCGTGGTTGAACATGGCAAACGCGTTCAGGCCGATCTCGAAGACGATCACCGCCACAGCCGGCGCGCCCAGCGCGATCACCAGGGCGACCTTGAAGGCCATCGACAGGGCGATCTCGATCGGGTGGAAGCGAAGCCCCGAGGTCGCGTCCAAATCAACGTCGCTGTGGTGCACCCGGTGCAGCCGCCACAGCACCGGCACCTTGTGGAAGGCGACATGCTGGGCATAGATGGCGAGGTCGAGGATGACGAGGGCGACGAGCACAGCGAGCCAGTCCGGCGCCTCGACAGCGTTGAGCAGGCCCCAGCCGTACCGTTCCGCGGTCAGCGATGCGCCGACGGCGGCCAACGGGAAAAGCATCCGCACCATCGCGGCGTCGACCGCGACGAGACCGAGGTTGGCGCCCCAGCGCTGGAACCGACCCGTGGCGCACGCGCGCCGTCGCGGGCGCCACGCCTCCCAGGACATCATCGCTGCCAGCACGGCGGCAAACCCCGCCAAGCGCAGGGCCATCTCGTGGCTCAGAACATAGCTTTCCATCGCCGGTCGTGTTGCTTTACAAGCCCTTCGCCCGAACCTAACGTGGTTTGCGGCCGCAAAATTACCACGGCACGATCATGACCGACGGACCCCTGGCCCAGTACCGGGCCCGGCTGCGGTCCGGCGACCTCCGCCCCGACCCGGCGCAGGAGCTGGCCGCCGAGAAGCTGGAGAGCCTGCATCACGCGCTGGCCGGCTATCGCGCCGAGCCGGGCGCGCGCGGGCGAACGAGCTGGAAGGAGCGGTTTGGGCTCGCTCGCCGCCGGGCCGAGCCGCCGCAGGGTCTCTACATCTACGGCGGCGTCGGCCGTGGCAAATCCATGCTGATGGACCTGTTCTTCCGCAGCGCCCCGGTGGAGAAGAAGCGCCGGGTCCACTTCCACGCCTTCATGCAGGAGGTGCACGGGGCCTTCAAGGCGCTGCGGCTGCTGCAGAAGGAGGCTCAGGGCAAGGGCCGGGCGTCCGCGCGCGGACGCCGGCCCGCCGATGACGACCTGGTCGGCGAGGTGGCGGCGCGGATTGCCGCGGAAGCGCACCTACTTTGCTTCGACGAGCTCCAGGTCCTCGACATCGCCGACGCGATGATCCTCGGACGGTTGTTCTCGGCACTGTTCGAGGCCGGGGTCGTCGTCATCGCCACCTCCAACCGGCCGCCCCGCGACCTCTACAAGAACGGGCTGCAGCGCGAGCTCTTCCTCCCGTTCATCGAGCTGTTCGAGCAGCGCCTCGACGTGCTCCACCTCAACTCGTCGACCGACTACCGGCTGCGGGCGATGCGCTCGATGAACGTCTACATGACGCCGCTCGATCAGGGCAGCGAAGCCAGGCTGCGTGCGTATTTCGGCAGGCTGACCCGCAACGCCGACGCCGGCGGCGAGACGCTCGAGGTCAACGGCCGGAGGCTGGAGATCCCGATGGCGTCCGACGACTGCGCCTATGCCACCTTCTCCGACCTCTGCGCCAAGCCCCTGGGCGCCGCTGATTACCTCGCCATCGCCCAACGTTTCGATGTGCTGTTCCTGTCGCGCATCCCGAAGATGGACGCCCAAATGCGCAACGAGGCCAAGAGGTTCGTGACGCTGGTTGATGCGCTCTATGAGCACAAGGTGAAGCTGATCTGCTCGGCGGAACGTCCGGCCGAGGACCTCTACACCGAGGGCGACGGCGCCTTCGAGTTCGAGCGCACCATTTCGCGTCTGCACGAGATGCAGAGCGAAGGCTATCTCGGCGCCGCCCACCTCTCCTGAAGCCGGCCCCGCATCCCCATTTTCTTGCCGACGGGGGCACGTGCTCGCCGATTAAACTCGTCATCGCGAGCCGCGAAGCGGTGTGGCGATCCAGCAGTGCAAAGCTCTGGATTGCCGCGTCGTCGCTCGCCTCCTCGCAATGACAGGGCGAGAAAATTGGGACGCAACGACGAGTAAAGACCGAGAGGGAGACGGACGATGAACTGGACGCACTCACAGATCATGAGCACGGCGGACAACGGCAGCGCCGTGGTCGCTGCCGGCGACGATGGCTGGGAAGCGCTTCCCTTCGGCTTCGACGGCGGAAGCTGCGGCGCCTATCCCAGCCGCGACGAGGCGATCCGGACGGTGGAAGGCGTGCTCGGCGACATGGTCTGCTGCGTCGGCCACCTCGCCGCCGACGCCGATCGCTAAGCACCAACGCGCCAGGCGCGTATAACCCTATAGCCGGCCGGCCTTTCGCTTGTGCCGGTTGTCAATTCACGTTAGTAACACCGGCAAAATTCGCGACTGCAGCAGTCCGTCCCGCGGGCTGCCTTCGCTCCAACATCTCCGAGGGGTGGTCACATGGCACGCAAGAAAATCGCGCTTATCGGCGGCGGCAACATCGGCGGTACGCTTGCTCATCTCGTCGCTATGAAGGAGCTCGGCGACGTCGTGCTCTTCGACATCGTCGAGGGCCTGCCGCAGGGCAAGTCCCTCGACCTCTGCCAATCGACCCCCGTTGAAGGCGTCAGCGTCTCGCTGCAGGGCACCAACGACTACTCCGGCATCGCCGGCGCCGACGTGGTCATCGTCACCGCCGGCGTCGCGCGCAAGCCCGGCATGAGCCGCGACGACCTGATCGGCATCAACGTCAAGGTGATGAAGGCGGTCGGCGAAGGCATCAAGACCCACTGCCCCGGCGCCTTCGTGATCTGCGTCACCAACCCCCTCGACGTCATGGTCTGGGTGCTGCGCGAGATCACCGGCCAGCCGCACAACATGGTCGTCGGCATGGCCGGCGTGCTCGACTCCGCCCGCTTCCGCTACTTCCTCTCCCAGGAGTTCAACGTCTCGGTCCAGGACGTTACCGCCTTCGTGCTCGGTGGCCACGGCGACACCATGGTGCCGTTGGTCCGCTACTCCACGGTGGCCGGCATTCCGCTCCCCGACCTGGTGAAGATGGGCTGGACGAGCCAGGAGAAGCTCGACCAGATCGTCCAGCGCACCCGCGACGGCGGCGCCGAGATCGTCGGCCTGCTCAAGACCGGCTCGGCCTTCTATGCGCCGGCGACGTCGGCCATCGCCATGGCCGAGGCCTACCTCAAGGACAAGAAGCGGCTTCTGGCCTGCGCCGCCTACTGCGACGGCGTCTACGGGCTGAAGGGAACCTACGTCGGCGTGCCGGTGGTCATCGGCGAGGGCGGCGTCGAGAAGGTGGTCGAGATCGAGCTTTCGGCCGACGAGAAGGGCATGTTCGACCACTCGGTCAAGTCCGTGACCACCCTGATTGACGTCGCCAAGGGCCTGATGTAGCGCCCCGGCGCCTCGCCGCGGACGGCGCCACCGGCTCGCCGGTAGTGCGGCCGTCCAGCACAATAAAAGGCACAAGAACAAGTGAGGACGGGATGAATATTCACGAATACCAAGCCAAGCAGCTCATGGCCAAGTACGGCGTCGCGGTGCCCAGGGGCGGTGTCGCTTACACCGCGCCGGAAGCGCAGGACGTTGCCAAGCAGCTCGGCGGCCCGGTTTGGGTGGTGAAGGCGCAGATCCACGCCGGCGGCCGCGGCAAGGGCGGCGGCGTCAAGGTGGTCAAGTCCCTCGACGACGTCTGGTCGACCGCGGAGAAGATGCTGGGCATGACCCTGGTGACGCACCAGACCGGTCCGGCCGGCAAGGAAGTGAAGCGGATCTACGTCGAGGAAGGCTGCGACATCAAGCGCGAGCTCTACATGAGCATGCTGATCGACCGGGCCACCTCGCGGATCACGATCATGGCTTCGACCGAGGGCGGCATGGACATCGAGGAGGTGGCCGCCAAGACGCCGGAGAAGATCCACAAGATCGCCATCGACCCGGCGACCGGGATCCAGCCGTTCCACGCCCGCAAGGTCGCCTTCGGCCTCGGGCTGGAAGGCAAGCAGGTCGGCTCCTGCGTGAAGTTCGTCCTCGGCATGTACAACGCCTTCGTCGACCTCGACGCCAGCCTGGTCGAGATCAACCCGCTGGTGGTCACCGGCGCGGGCGACGTCATCGCGCTGGACGCGAAGATGAACTTCGACGACAACGCGCTGTTCCGCCACAAGGAGGTGCAGGAGCTCCGCGACGAGTCGGAAGAGGATCCGGCCGAGCTCGAGGCCGCCCGCCACGACCTCAACTACATCAAGCTCGACGGCCAGATCGGCTGCATGGTCAACGGCGCCGGCCTCGCCATGGCGACCATGGACATCATCAAGCTCTACGGCGGCGAGCCGGCCAACTTCCTCGACGTCGGCGGCGGCGCCACCAAGGACCGGGTGACCGAGGCGTTCAAGATCATCCTCCGCGATCCGAACGTCGAGGGGATCTTGGTGAACATCTTCGGCGGCATCATGCGCTGCGACGTCATCGCCGAAGGCGTCGTCGCCGCCGCCCGCGAGGTCAGCCTCAACGTGCCGCTGGTGGTTCGCCTCGAGGGGACCAACGTCGACCTCGGCAAGCAGATCCTGAGCCAGTCCAACCTGCCCATCATCTCCGCCGACGACTTGGGCAACGCGGCCGAGAAAATCGTCAAAGCCGTGAAGGAGGCCGCGTGATGTCCGTGCTCGTCAGTTCCGAGACCAAGGTCATCTGCCAAGGCTTCACCGGCGCGCAGGGGACGTTCCACTCCGAGCAGGCGATCGCCTACGGCACCCGCATGGTCGGCGGCGTCACCCCCGGCAAGGGCGGAACCAAGCATCTCGATCTGCCCGTGTTCGACACCGTCGAGCAGGCGGTGAAGGCGACGGGCGCCACCGCGACCGCGATCTACGTGCCGCCGCCGTTCGCCGGCGACGCCATGCTGGAGGCGATCGACGCCGAAATCCCGCTGGTCGTCTGCATCACCGAGGGCATCCCGGTGATGGACATGCTGCGGGTCAAGCGCGCCCTGCAGAACTCCGGCTCACGCCTGGTCGGGCCCAACTGCCCCGGCGTCATCACCCCCGGGCAGTGCAAGATCGGCATCATGCCAGGGCACATCCACACGCCGGGCAAGATCGGCGTCGTCTCACGGTCGGGCACGCTCACCTACGAGGCGGTGGCCCAGACGACCGCGACCGGGATGGGCCAGACCACCTGCATCGGCATCGGCGGCGACCCGGTCAACGGCACCAACTTCGTCGATTGCCTGGAGATGTTCCTGGCCGACGATGCCACTCAGGGCATCGTCATGATCGGCGAGATCGGCGGCTCGGCCGAGGAGGAAGCGGCCGACTTCATCAAGCAGTCGAAGACCAAGAAGCCCGTCGTCGGCTTCATCGCCGGCGTCACGGCGCCCCCCGGCCGGCGGATGGGCCATGCCGGCGCCATTATCTCTGGCGGAAAAGGAACGGCGGGAGATAAGATCGAAGCCTTTAAAAGCGCGGGCATCCACGTCTCGCCATCGCCGTCGGCGATTGGCAGCACGATGGTGAAGGCGATGGGCGGCTAGCCTGAACTGATGGCTGGCCTACATATCTGGATGACCGACATAAACAAACTCCGGGAGGGCGGGCGCGGCCGGGTGCCGCGCCCATTCGATCAGTATGGCGAGCATCTCAGACACGTTCCTGTCCGGGGCCAACGCGCCCTATCTCGTTGAGCTTTACCGTCGCTACGTAGATGATCCCGGCTCGGTCGACCCGAGCTGGGCTTCTTTTTTTGCCGACCTCGGCGATGACGGCCGGGTGATCGCCGATGAGGCCCGCGGCGCCAGTTGGGCGAAGCGGACAGGCGTCATCGGCGACGGCAGCGGCAATGGTGCGGAGGCGCCGGCACTCGCCCGACCGGAGCGTGGCGCGCTCAGCCCCGAACAGATCCGGGCAGCCACCATCGACTCGGTCCGGGCGCTGATGCTCATCCGGTCCTACCGCGTGCGCGGCCATCTGGTCGCTAAGTTCGACCCGCTTGGGCTCGAGGGGATGAAGTATCACCCCGAGCTCGACCCCAAGACCTACGGGTTCACCGAGGACGACTACGACCGGCCCATCTTCCTCGACTACGTCCTCGGCCTCGAGACGGCGACGCTGCGCCAGATCATGGAGATCCTGCAGGAGACCTACTGCGGCTCCATCGGCGTCGAGTTCATGCACATCCAGGAGCCGGGCGAGAAGGCCTGGATCCAGCAGCGGATCGAGAGCATCCGCAACCAGACCCAGTTCACCAGCGAGGGCAAGAAGACGATCCTCAGCCGCCTGACCGAAGCCGAGGAGTTCGAGAAGTTCCTCAACGTCAAGTTCACCGGCACCAAGCGCTTCGGCCTCGACGGCGGCGAGTCGATGATCCCGGCGCTGGAGCAGATCCTCAAGCGCGGCAGCCAGCTCGGCATCGAGGAGATCATCCTCGGCATGGCCCACCGCGGCCGGCTCAATGTCTTGGCCAACATCGTCAGCAAGCCCTACGTCGCAATCCTCTCTGAGTTTCAGGGCAACGCCACCCGGCCGGACGATGTGCAGGGCTCCGGCGACGTCAAGTACCACCTCGGCACCTCCGCCGACCGCGTCTTCGACGACCGGGAGATCCACGTCTCCCTGGTCGCCAATCCGTCGCACCTCGAGGCCGTCGACCCGGTGGTGGTCGGCAAGGTGCGGGCCAAGCAGGCGCAACGCGGCGACAGCGAGCGCGCGACGGTGATGGGCGTCATCATCCACGGCGACGCCGCCATTGCTGGTCAGGGCCTAGCCGCCGAGGTGTTCGGGCTGTCGGAGCTCAAGGGCTACCGGAGCGGCGGCACGGTACACTTCATCGTCAACAACCAGATCGGCTTCACCACCAGCCCCACGGCGTCGCGCTCATCCCCCTACCCGTCCGACGTCGCCAAGATGGTCCAGGCGCCGATCTTCCACGTCAACGGCGACGACCCGGAGGCGGTGGTCCACGTCGCCCGCATCGCCACCGAATTCCGCCAGGAATTCAAGCGCGACGTCGTCATCGACATGTTCTGCTACCGCCGCTTCGGCCACAACGAGGCCGACGAGCCGTCGTTCACCCAGCCGATCATGTACAAGGCCATCGCCAAGCACCCGAGCACCCGCGAGGTCTACGGCAAGCGGCTGATCGACGAGGGCTCGGTGAGCGGCGACGAGGTCGAGCAGATCCGCGCCGAGTTCCGCGGCAGGCTGGAGCAGGCGTTCGAGGCCGCGTCCAGCTTCAAGCCCAACAAGGCCGACTGGCTGCAGGGCAAGTGGGCCGGGCTCAGGACCCTGACCGGCGAGGAGGAATTTCGCGACGATCCGACATATGCGTCGCTGGATCTGCTCCGCGAGGTCGGCCGCGCGCTTTCCACGCCGCCCAAGGACTTCAACGTCAACCGCAAGATCCTGCGGCTGTTCGAGGCCAAGCGGAAGATGCTGGAGACCGGTGAAGGCATCGACTGGGCGATGGGCGAGGCGCTGGCCTATGGCACGCTGCTCGTCGAGGGTGTACCGGTCAGGCTCTCTGGCCAGGACTCCGGCCGCGGCACGTTCTCCCACCGCCATGCGGTGCTGGTCGACCAGGAGGACGAGCGCCGCTACGTCCCCTTGAACAACATCAGCGACGGCCAAGCCCAGCTCGAGGTGATCGACAGCCCGCTGTCCGAGGCCTCCGTGCTCGGCTTCGAGTACGGCTACAGCCTGGTGGAGCCTGACGCGCTGGTGCTATGGGAGGCGCAGTTCGGCGACTTCGCCAACGGCGCGCAGGTGATCATCGACCAGTTCATCGCCTCGGGCGAGTCCAAGTGGCTGCGGCTCAGCGGCCTGGTCATGCTGCTGCCCCACGGCTACGAGGGCCAGGGACCGGAACACTCCTCGGCCAGGCCCGAGCGCTACCTGCAGCTCTGCGCCGAGGACAACATGCAGGTCGTGAACTGCACCACGCCTGCCAACTTCTTCCACGCGCTTCGCCGGCAGATCTGCCGCAACTTCCGCAAGCCGCTGATCGTGATGTCGCCGAAGTCGCTGCTTCGCCACAAGCTGGTGGTCTCGCGGCTCGAGGACATGGGGCCGGGGACGCACTTCGCCCGGGTCCTGCCCGAGGTCGATCAGCTTGTTCGCGGACGACAAGGTGCGCCGCCTGGTGCTGTGCACCGGCAAGGTCTACTACGACCTGCTGCAGGACCGGCGCGAGCGCGCGATCGACGACGTCGCGCTGGTGCGCGTCGAGCAGCTCTACCCGTGGCCGCGGGCGCTGATCATCGAGCAGCTGCACAAGTATTCGAAGGCCCAGCTGGTCTGGTGCCAGGAGGAGCCGGCCAACGCCGGTGCCTGGACGTTCGTCCTGCCGCGGCTGATCAACATCCTCGAGGAGCTGAGGCGGGACGCGATCCTGCCGACCTACGTCGGCCGTAAGGCCTCGGCCTCGCCGGCGACCGGCCTGTTCAAGATCCACGAGCAGGAGCAGCGGTTGCTCTGTGAGCAGGCGCTGAGCGTCGATCTCGATACCATCCCTCAACCGTTCCGGCGTGTCGCGCGCTGAGCGGAAACAACCAACCTCCGGGCGGGACCATGGCGACAGACATCATCGTGCCGACGCTGGGCGAGTCGGTGACCGAAGCTACCGTGGCGAAGTGGTTCAAGGCCGTCGGCGATCCGGTGTCGGCGGATGAGCCCTTGGTCGAGCTCGAGACCGACAAGGTGACGGTCGAGGTCAACGCGCCTTCGAGTGGCACCCTGGAGGCGATTTCCGCCGACGAGGGCGCGGAGGTCGAGGTCGGAGGTTTGCTCGGCTCCATTGGCGCGGGCGACGGTGCGGGCAAGCCCCCGGAGGATAGGACAAGGCCAAGGCCGAGGCGCCGATCAAGCAGGCGGAGCCCAAAGCCGAGCGGACGCCGCCGCAGCCGGCGGCCGCGCCGCAGCCCGCCAAGCAACAGGCTCCCGAGCCGGGCCCGCCGGCGGCCGAGGCGCAGGGGCTGGCGCCGGCGGTGCGCAAGCTCGTCGAGGAGCACGGGCTGAACGCCGCGCAGATCCCGGCCAGCGGCAAGGACGGCCGGCTGACCAAAGGCGATGTTCTGGCCTTCATCGAGACGCGGACAAAGGCGAGCCCGGCGGTGCCCGCGGCCAAGGCCCCGGAGGCAGCAAAAGCTCCGAGCGCGCCGCGGCCAGCCGGCGCCAACGAGGAACGGGTCAAGATGACCCGGCTGCGGCGCATGATCGCGCAGCGGCTGAAGGACGCGCAGAACACCGCGGCCATGCTCACGACCTTCAACGAGGTCGACATGACCGCCGCCAATGCGCTCCGGGCGCAGTACCGCGAGGCCTTCGAGAAGAAGCACGGCGCCCGCCTCGGCGTCATGTCGATCTTCGTCAAGGCCTGCATCGTCGCTCTGCGCGAGTTCCCGGCGGTCAACGCCGAGATCGACGGCGACGAGATCATCTACAAGAACCATTACGACGTCGCCATTGCCGTCTCCTCGCCCAACGGCCTGGTGGTCCCGGTGGTGCGCGACGCCGACAAGCTCGGTTTCGCCGAGATCGAGAAGACCATTTCCGACCTCGGCAAACGCGCCCGCGACGGCAAGCTCGCCATCGAGGAGATGCAGGGTGGCACCTTCACCATCACCAACGGCGGCGTCTTCGGCTCGCTGATGTCGACGCCGATCCTCAATCCCCCACAGTCTGGCATCCTCGGTATGCACAAGATCCAGCAGCGGCCCATGGTCATGCCGGACGGCTCCCTCCAGGCCCGGCCGATGATGTACCTGGCGCTCAGCTACGACCACCGCATCGTCGACGGCCGCGAGGCGGTGTCGTTCCTGGTCCGGGTGAAGGAGTGTGTCGAGGATCCGCAGCGCATTCTGCTCGATGCTTGAGGAGGGAAGCCCGCCAAGCTTACGCCCCTCACCCGCCCGCTCCGCGGGCCTTCCTCTCCCTGAAGGGAGAGGGTCAGGGTCAGGGAGCAGTCGCAGATGGCGCGAGCCGGCGCAACGCGAGGGAGCCATGAGCAACGACAGCTACGACATCGTCGTCATCGGCGCGGGCCCGGGCGGCTATGTCGCCGCGATCCGCGCCGCCCAGCTCGGCCTGAAGGTCGCTTGCGTCGAGAAGCGGGCGTCGCTCGGCGGCACCTGCCTCAACGTCGGCTGCATCCCGTCGAAGGCGCTGCTGCAGTCGTCGCACCACTTCGAGGCGGCTGCCCACGAGTTCGCCCACCACGGCGTCAAGATCACGCGGCGTTGAGCCGGACCTTGGCGTCATGCTCGCCCGCAAGAACCAGGTCGTCCACGACCTGACCCAGGGCGTCGCGTATTTGTTCAAGAAGAACAAGGTCGAGCACGTGCTCGGCTCCGCCCGGATCGCCGCCGCCGATACCGTCGAGGTGACGCCGGAGGACGGCGGCGAGCCGCGGCTGCTGAAGACCGAGAACATCGTCATCGCCACCGGCTCGGAGGTGGTCGCCCTCCCCGGGGTCGAGGTCGACGAGAAGCGCATCGTCAGCTCCACCGGGGCGCTGGATCTGCAAAGCGTGCCGGAGACGATGATCGTCGTCGGCGGCGGCTACATCGGCATCGAGCTCGGCTCGGTGTGGCGCCGGCTCGGCGCCAAGGTCACCGTCGTCGAGTTCCTCGACCAGGTCCTGGCCGGCATGGACGGCGAGGTCTCCAAGCAGATGCAGCGCATCCTGCAAAAGCAGGGGCTGGAGTTCCGCCTCGGCGCCAAGGTCACCGGCGCCAAGCTTACCAACGCCGGCGTCGAGCTCTGACGATCGAGCCGCGCAACGGCGGCGACGCGGAAACGCTGGAGGCGGACGTCGTCCTCGTCTCCATCGGCCGGCGGCCCAACGTCGACGGGCTGGGGCTGGAGGCTTCCGGCGTCGAGCTGACCGAGCGCGGCTTCGTCAAGGTCGACCACGATTTCCAGACCAACGTCGCCGGCATCTTCGCCATCGGCGACGTCATCGGCGGCAAGATGCTGGCGCACAAGGCCGAGGAGGAAGGCGTCGCCGTCGTCGAGCTGATTGCCGGCCAAGCCGGGCACGTGAACTACGAGGCGATCCCGGCGGTGGTCTACACCTGGCCGGAGGTGGCCTCCGTCGGCCGGACCGAGGAGCAGCTCAAGGGCGACGGTGTCGAGTACCGCGTCGGCAAGTTTCCCTTCACGGCCAACTCGCGGGCCCGCTGCAACGCTGAGACCGACGGTTTTGTCAAGATCCTGGCCGATGCAAAGACCGACCGCATCCTTGGTGCGCACATCCTCGGCCCGCAGGCCGGCGACCTGATCCAGGAGATCGTCGTGGCGATGGAGTTCGGCGCCTCGGCCGAGGACGTGGCCCGCTCCAGCCACGGCCATCCGGGCCTGAGCGAGGCGGTGAAGGAGGCGGCACTGGCGGTCGCCGGTCGCGCCATCCATATCTGAGCGGCGTCGTACGGCTGAGGGAAAGCGAGGATGAAGCGGATCATCCGCCTTACGGTTGGCTGGACGTTCATCGTCCTTGGCGTCGCCGGCCTGGTTCTACCCTTTCTCCAGGGGATTTTGTTCATCGCCATCGGCCTCGCCCTCATTGCGCCCGAGTCGGAATGGGCGCAGGACAAGCTGGACTGGCTGAGGGACCGGTTCCCGCAGATGGCGTCCGGCTTCGACCGTGCTCAGGAGCGGGCCGAGAGCATGATGTCGCGGTTGAGGTTCAGCCGCAGCGAGTGAGGGCGGTTAACGCCTGGCCGCGCAGATGACATGCGGCGGGGCCGACTTTGCCTTGACCCGCCGTGCCGCATCTTCGGCTTCGCCTCGCACACTGCTCCAGCTCAGTAGAGGCGGCCGCCGTTCGGCACCGGGCGCGTCGGCGCCACCAGGACGACCTCCCCCTCCACGTCCGGAAAGCCGAGGACCAGGACCTCGGAAACGAACTTGCCGATCTGGCGGGGAGGAAAGTTGACGACGGCGGCGACCTGACTGCCGACCAGCGTTTCCGGCCGGTAGTGGCGGGTGATCTGGGCGGAGCTGCGCTTCTGGCCGACGGTCGGGCCGAAGTCGATCCACAGCTTCAGCGCCGGCTTTCGCGCCTCCGGATACGGCTCGGCGCGGAGGATCGTGCCGACGCGAATGTCGATGCGGGAGAAGTCATCGAAGCCGATGACGGGCAGGACCTGTCCGGTCTTGTGCGAGCCTGTCATGAGCCTGCCCGCCCCGAATCCGTGCTGGCTGTGCAGCGGGACCCGTTCAGCAGCGGTGGCGGCGCGCCTCGCGGCGGCCGCCACGCAGATCGAAGCGGCCTTAGGCTGCGGGCTGCTTCATCTTCAGCGCCATGTCCTTGATCTCGTCAAGGGTGCCGGAGATGCGGGCGTTGATCGTGCTGGTCGCCTCCTGGTTCGACTTCGCGACCATCTCGGCAAGCTCGCGCATGTTCGACAGCGCGCGCTCGAACGCGTCCTTGGCAAGCTCGGCCTGCTTGGCCGCCACCTCGGTTGGGGAGCCGGCCTTGGAGAGGACGTCGACAGCCTTGGAGGCCTCGTTCATCGTCTCCTGCAGGATCTCGGCCTGCCGCTTGGCAACCGCCTGCATGCCTTCGAGCGCAACACGGTTGGCCTGGGTCAGGGCTTCCATGTTCTTCTTCTGGCTCGCCATCAGCGCGTCCATGTCGACGCCGGGCAGGTTGTACTGCTTCAGCATCTTCGAGAACTCTTCCATCATCTTGCCCGGATCGACGTCCTTCATGAACTTGCTGAGGTCGAACAGGGGCTCGGGGGTCTTCATCATGGTGTTTCTCCTCGCCCGCTGTGTTCTACGGGCTCAATCTATTTCCAGTGCCACGGAGTATGTGATCGGCCGCCGTCGCTGTCAACGGTTATGTTGCAGTGCACAAAATTTGCTGCTGCGGCGCAGCATACCAGGACAGGCCCTGTTCCGACGCGGCTTTGGCGCGCCAGCGAGGCGCAGTGAGCACCGGGCGGGAACTGCGGCGCCACGGATGCTCCGCGGCAGCCGCGAGTGCCGTACTGGCTTATGAGGGCGGGCGCGTTCAGGGCGGGCGCTTCAGGCCCGGCGTTCAGCCGGCCGCCGCCTCCGGAGGAGCCGCGGGTTGGCTCGACGGCGAGAGGTCGCCGACCGGCCGGTGGCGCGAGCGCAACGGCAAGCGCCGGGCCAGCGAATTGGCGCGCTGCAGGTTGCGGTCCAGCGCCGCCATGGTCTTCGCCATGTCGATGCTGTCGTCGTCGAGCCATGTGCGCAGCGTCGCCAGGTAGACGACGGCCAGGCCCTTGACCCTGAGCGAGCCGCCGATGCCGGTGGCTGGCATGCCCGCGGCCTCCAGCATCCAGGCCATGGACGCGGCGAAGCATGGCGCTAGCAGCAGCGCGTTCAGCGGATCGCCTGGCATGTCGCGGACGATGGCGCGCATGCCCTCGCGGTCGGCTTCCAAGGCATCGAAGCGGCGCATGAGGATGTCGAACAGCCGGTCGCGGGGCGCATCGTCGACGTCGGCCGGACCGTCGGCCAGAACCCGTTTGTCGGTCCGGCCGAGCAGGCCGCTCAGGATCGACAGCCGCGTCGGGAAAACCGCATAAGCCTCGGCCAGCGGGACGTCCGCGCCGGCCGCGACCGTGGCCAGCGAGGTGGAGCGCCAGCCACCGGCGGCGGCCAGCGTTAAGGCGGAACGCAGCAGGCGCTCGCGCACGTCATTGTCTTCGGGCATAGACACGGAGCGCATTCTCCCGGCTGTTGCGGGGCTTCAAATTCCCCCGGCGCAGATCCAACATATGGAACGCCGCGTGGTTCGGAGGAAGCCGCGGGCAGCGACGATCCAGGCCCAACCATGACCAACCCACGCCCTCTTCGCAAGACCGCGGGAGCCGGGGCCAGCCCGGGCGAAGGCGAAGCCGCCCTGCTTGGCGCCGAGGAGGAGCGCGCCCTTGCCCTTCGCGCCGAGGCCGGCGACGACGCGGCCATGGAGCGGCTCGTCACCAGCCACCTCCGCTTCGTCATCAAGATCGCCCGCTCGTACCGGGGCTGGGGCCTGCCGATGAGCGACCTCGTCCAGGAAGGCACGCTGGGGCTGGTCCAGGCGGTTCGCCGCTTCGATCCGGACCGCGGCGTCCGCTTGTCCACCTACGCCGCATGGCCGGTGCGCGCCGCCATCCAGGACGCGGCGCTTCGCTCCTGGTCAGTCGTGCGCCTCGGCACCTCTAACGCGCAGAAGAGCCTGGCGCTGCGGCTGAGGCGCATGATGGCCGGGATGAGCCACGACGAGCGCGACATCGCCGAAGACGTTGCCGCCGGCATGGCCGAACGCTTCGACGTCACCATGGCCGAGGTCGTGGCCGTCGCCCGGCGCATGGCCGGCGTCGATCGGACGCTGGATCACCCGGGCGCGGGCGCGCCGGCGGCGGTCGACACGCTCGCAAGCCCGGCCCCGACGCCGGAGGCGGCTGCCGCCGCGGCGAGCGAGCAGCGCTACATCGCGACCGCCCTGGCCGCGGCGGTGGCCAAGCTTTCCTTGCGCGAGCAGTTGGTGATCCAGCGGCGGTACCTAGCCGAGGCACGCGCCACCTTCAGCGCCATCGGCAGCGAGCTCGGGCTGTCCAAGGACCGCGTCCGCCAACTCGAAGCGAAGGCGCTGGCCAAGCTCCGCGAGCTGCTGGACGGCAGCCTGGCGCGGCCCCCGTCCTGATCGCCGGATCGCCGGCCCGTGGCCTAACCCGCGAGCTGCCGCGAGCGCTCCGCAGCCGCCCGAACCGCCTTCGTCAGCAACGGCGAGAAGCCCGTCTTCGGCCATGAGCACCGCCAGCGCCGCGGCGGTGGTGCCGCCGGGGCTGGTGACGTTGCGGCGCAGCTCCGCCGCCGGTTCGGGCGCGAGCTGCAGCAGCGCCCCGGCGCCGGCGACGGTGTCGCGGGCGAGCCGTTCGGCAAGCGCGGCCGGCAGCCCCGCCGCCACCCCGGCCTGGGCGAGACATTCGGCAAGGAGAAAGACGTAAGCTGGACCGCTGCCGGAGACGGCGGTCACCGCATCGAGCAGGGCCTCGTCATCGACCCAGTAGAGCGAGCCGACCGCTGCCAGCAGCCGCTCGCAAAGCTGCCGCTGCTCCAGCGAGACTGTGCGCGCCGGCGCAGGCGACCGTGGCGCCGAGGCCGACCGCCGCCGGCGTGTTGGGCATGGCCCGGACGATCGCCGCGTCGCCGCCGAGCAGACGCTGCAGGCTCGCGATCGTCCTCCCGGCGGCGATCGATAGGACCGCGCCGCCGGAGGCCGAAAAGCGCCGGTAGTCCGGCGCGACGGCGTCCAGCGCCTGCGGCTTGACCGCAAGGATCACGCCCTCTGGCCGGACGTCGGCGCCGACGGCGCCGGCTGCGTCGAGAACCGCAACCCCGAACCGCTCAGCGAGCGCCGCCGCCTTTTGCGAATCGGGCTCGACGACCAGGATCTCGTCGGCGGCGAAGCCGGCCTGCCGCCAGCCGCCTAGCAGCGCCTCCCCCATCTTGCCGCAGCCGACGAGGAGGAGCCGGGCGGCCATGCGGCGTCAGGCTTCGCCCTGGGTCTCGAACATGGCCGCGTCAACCGCCTCGCCGGGGGACTTGCCGCCCCAGAGCACGTAGTGCACCGCCGGATAGAAGCGGTCGCACTCCATGATGGCGTGGTTGACCAGGTCCTCGCTCTGCTCGACCGTCGGCCCATCGCTGCCGCGCAAGGGCAGGACGTGGCGATAGACCAGCGCCTTCTCGTCCTGCCAGATGGTGAAGTGGCCGATCCACACCTTGTCGTTCACCAAGGCCAGCAGCTCGCTGATGAGCTTGAACTTGTTCGTCGGGATCCGGGTGTCGAAGGTCAGCGTGAACTGCATCGCCGTGGCGAACTCGTTCCAGCGAAAGTAGAGGTTGTAGTCGCACCAGCGGCCGGGAACCTGGGCCGCGATCTCCTCGTCGCTGGGACGGTCGAACAGCCACTCGTTGACGCTGACGACGTGTTCGACGACGTCGAGGGGCTTGTCCCATCGCTGGCTGGTCAAGCGCATCTGGGGTCATCCTCTGCTGGCCCGGCGGCGGCCAGGGGCCGATGCCGAAGCGGCTCGAACGCGCGCCGGCCAAACGCGAGATCCTGTAGCCGACGCAGGTTCTCTACATAGATCTAGAGTGGCAAAAGCCGGTCGCGGGCGCAAGCCGGCGCCGCCGCACCCGTTCGTGTTGCCTGTGGAAAAGGGCTCCACCAGCGGCACAGCCTCCTTATGGCAGCGCGTCCTCCGCCGAGGGCGCCTCGGCCGCCTTGCCCTCACCGTTTTCGGCCGGTGCATCAGCGCCATCCAGCTTGGCCAGAGCCTCCTCCAGCGCCTTCACTCGCCGCTCCAGCTTCTCCTGCTCGGCGCGCGCCCTGGCCGCCATTGCTTTGGCGACGTCGAACTCGTCGCGGCTGACCAGGTCGAGATCGGCGATGAGCCGCTCGACGCGCTGGCGCACGAGCCCCTCGACCTCCTCGCGCATGCCGGCCATGGCGGACGCTGCGCCGCTGGCGACCTTGGCGAGATCGTCGAGCAGACGATTGCTGGACTGCATGGAGATGTTCCTGTCGTTGCAAGCCGTAAGATGTTCATAGTATGGGAAGACCGTTGCGGGGGCGCAACGCCCCGTCCGCTGCGCCACAGGCACCGCCCGCGGCTCCAGCCAATCCCTCATTGCACCGCCGCCGGATCCGCTGACATGCTCACCATCCCCTATCCGTACGTCGACCCCGTCCTCGTCGAGATCGGCCCGTTCGCCATCCGCTGGTATGCGCTTGCCTACCTGTTCGGGCTGATCCTCGGCTGGCGCTACGCCCGCTGGCTGGCGAAGCACTCGCTCGGGCGGGTCGCTCCCATCGACGTCGACGATTTCCTGATCTGGGCTACCGCCGGCGTCATCCTCGGCGGCCGCCTCGGCTACGTGTTGTTCTACCGGCCGGAGTTCTACCTCGCCAACCCGCTGGAGATCGCCAAGGTGTGGCAGGGCGGCATGTCGTTCCACGGCGGCCTGCTCGGCGTCGTCGTCGCCGGGGTCCTGTTCTGCCGCAGCCGGAAGCTGGCGATCCGGCCGTTCGCCGACCTGATCTTCTGCGCCGCGCCCATCGGCCTGTTCCTCGGCCGCCTCGCCAACTTCATCAACGCCGAGCTCGTCGGCCGCCCGACGGACGTGCCGTGGGCGATGGTCTTCCCCGGCTACGGCGAGCCGCGCCACCCCAGCCAGCTCTACCAAGCCGCACTGGAAGGGTTGGTTTTGTTCATCATTCTTCATATGCTGTGGCGGATCGAGGCGATCAGAAGCCGTGCCGGCATCCTGTCGGGAGCGTTCCTGATCGGCTACGGCGTGTTCCGGTCGTTTGCCGAAGTGTTCCGTCAACCCGACGCCAACCTCGGCCTGCTCTACGCCGGCGCCACCATGGGCCAGCTCCTGTCGCTCCCCATGATCGGCGTCGGCATTGCGCTCGTCTGGCTTGGCGCGAAAGGGAGGTAACCGCGCTGTCGCCGCTCGTCGCCCATGTCCGCCGCCGCATCGCCGAAAGCGGCTCGATTAGCGTCGCGGAGTTCATGACCGATGCCCTCGGCCATGCGGAATGGGGTTACTACGCCACCCGCGATCCCCTCGGCCGCGCCGGCGACTTCATCACCGCCCCGGAAATCTCGCAGGTCTTCGGCGAGCTGATCGGCCTGTGGTGCGCCGGCGTCTGGACGAGCATGGGCAGCCCGAACCCGGTCGCCCTGGTCGAGCTCGGGCCGGGCCGGGGCACGCTGCTTGCCGACGCGCTGCGGGCGATCAAGCAGACGGCGCCGGCGTTCTTCGCCGCGCTCCGCGTGAACCTCGTCGAGACCAGCCCAGCGCTGCGGACGAAGCAGGCGAGCGCGCTGGAGACGCTGATGCTGGCCGAGCCGCCGTCATGGCACGAGGATTTCGCCGACGTGCCGGCACTGCCGTCGATCACGCTCGCCAACGAGTTCTTCGACGCCCTGCCGATCGTCCAGTACGTCAAGGCCGGACCCGGCTGGCAGGAGCGCCGGGTCGGGCTGGCCGCCGACGGCGCGACGCTGGAGTTCACGCTCCGGCCGGCGTTCCCGTTCGGCATGCCGTTGGGGCTCTCGGACGTGATCGAGGGCGACGTCGTCGAGGTGGGAGCGGCCGGGGAAGCACTGGCAGCGCGGATCGGCGAGCGGCTCGCCAAGCACGGCGGCGCGGCGCTGATCATCGATTACGGCCATGGCGCCCAGCGCCGCCGGCGACACGCTGCAGGCGGTCCGCCAGCACCAGTTCCACGGCATCCTCGATCACCCGGGCGAGACGGATCTCTCCCACCACGTCGATTTCGCCGCCCTGGCCCGAGCGGCGGAGAGGGCCGGCGCGGAGCCGCTTGGGCCGATCCCGCAGGGGCTATTCCTCGGCCGCCTCGGCATCGACCGACGGGCGGAATCGCTCTTCCTCGGCGCGCCACCGGATCAGTTCCAGGCGGTCATGGGGGCGGTCCGGCGACTGGTCCATCCGTCGGGCATGGGGCTGCTGTTCAAAGCGTTCGCGATCGTCGACCCGAAGCTGCCGACGCCGCCGGGCTTCGTCCCCGCTACCGGGGATGGTTGAGCCGGAGCGCCGCGCGGTCCGGAGCCAAGAAGTTCACGACGGCGTCATCGCGCGGTCATTCCGGCGCAACAATCCCCGCTTACGACGCCCCTGGAACAGCGGGCGGAGCCCTCGGCATCCGGCCGGCGGCGCCCCGGCCGAGGGGACAACGTCATGCGCGGATACCGGATCCTGTCGCCCATCGCCCTTGCGGTGCTGGCCCTGCCCCTGCTCCTCGTCGGCCGGGGCGCAAGCCGAGGATCGCGGCCGTGAGCGGCAGCGCCGCGCGGCCCTGCCTGGTGATCGCCCACCGCGGCGCCAGCGCCTACCTGCCGGAACACACGCTCGAGGCCTACGCGCTCGCCGTCCGGCTAGGCGCCGACTACATCGAGCCGGACCTGGTCATGACCCGCGACGGCGTGCTCATCGCCCGCCACGACAACGTCCTGAACCTCACCACCGACATCGGACGCCGTCCGGAGTTCGCCGGCCGCAGGACGAAAAAGTCGGTCGACGGCGAGGAGGTCGATGGCTGGTTCAGCGAGGACTTCACCCTCTCCGAGATCAAGACGCTGCGGGCGATCGAGCGCATCCCGGACGCCCGCCCGCGCAACGCCATGTTCGACGGCCGGTTTGCCATCCCCACCTTCGACGAGATCCTGGCGCTCCGCGCCGAGCTTGTGCGGGAGACGGGCCGCGAGATCGGCGTTTATCCGGAGACCAAGCATCCGACCCACTTCCAGGCCGCCGGGCTAGCGATGGAGCACCCGCTGGTCGAGACCCTGAAGCGCCATGGCTTGGCCGAGGCGGATGCGCCGGTCTTCATCCAGTCGTTCGAGACCGCCAACCTGAGGGCCCTCGACGACATGATCGAGGTGCCGCTGATCCAACTCCTATGGAAGGAGGGCCAGCCGTTCGACGTCCGGGCGGCCGGTGGGACAACGACCTACGACGAGATGGCGACGGCGAAGGGTCTGCAGGCGATCGCCGCCTACGCCGACGGCGTCGGCCCGGAGAAGAACCACTTCATCATTCCGCTCGCCGCCGACGGCCGGTTGGACGCTAGCCCGCGCCAGCGGCTTCGTCGCCGACGCGCACGCCGCCGGCCTCGTCGTCCACCCCTACACCTTCCGCGCCGAGAACCACTTCCTCCCGGCTGAGTATCGCGGGTCGGGACCGGCCACGGCTTCCGGCGATGGCAAGGGCGAGATCGAGGCGTTCTTGGCCGCCGGTATCGACGGCTTCTTCACCGACAACCCGGACGTCGGCGCCGGCGCCTGCCGCGCCTTCGCCCAGCGCCGCCGCGGTTGATTGCGACGCAGCAACCGTTGGAGATTGCTTCGTCGGCTTCGCCTCCCCTCAAAGACGGCCGTGCCTTCTATTCGGCTGAGCGCACGCGGCTCTTTTAGAACCGGCGGTCGGCGAAGACGCCCTTGAGGTGGTCGGAGAGGCGGAGCGCGAGCGCGATGATGGTCAAGGTCGGCGTGTTGTTGCCGGCCGTCGGAAACACCGAGCTTCCGGCGACGAACAGGTTGCCGATGCCGTGGGCGCGGCAGTGCTCGTTGACGACACCCTGCTTGGGGTCGGCGTGCATCCGGGTGGTTCCCATGTGGTGCCACACCCAGTGCAGCTCGTTCACCTCGTGATTGCTATGCAGCGGCAGGCTGACCTTGATCGTGCCGATGCCGGCGGCGGCCGCCTTATCGCGCAGGATCTCGATGGTGCGCCGGACCGTGTGCTGGTCGAGCGGGGTCAGCCGCCAGTCGAGGCAAACCTTGTTCATCCCGAGCTGGTCGCGGTGCCGGCTGAGGGTGACCCGGCTGTCCGGGTTCGGCGCCGGCTCGATCAGCGTCATCATCTGGTGGTGGTGCAGCAGCCGCCGGTTGCGCGACAGGTAGCCGAGCGTGAACATCGTCACGTTGCCGGCGTCGAGCAGCATCTCGCCCATGCCCTTCACCAGGTTCTTCGGCACGAAGCCGCTGCGTGCGTCCTTATAGAAGGCCTTGAGCATCTCGGTGCCGGCGCAGCGCTCGCCCATAAAGACCGAACTCGATGAAGGTCGCCGAATCGAGGATTTTCTCGCGTTGCTGCGTGCTCTCGTCGAGCTCGATCTGCGCCGCCACCGGCAGGCGGACGACCGCGTACTTGGTGTCGTGAATGTCGGCGGAGGCGTTGGGATCGTTGAAGGTGATCGTGCCCGAGGGAAACGTCGCGTGCTCCATGAAGAAGCGCCCGACGAGGCCGTAGTCGTTGGCGAGCCCATGCGGGTTGGTCGTGTTCGACGCCAGCAGCAGCCGGGCGTTTTCGATGCCGCCGGCGGCCAGGACGAACACCCTGGCCGAAATCCAGAAGCGGCGGCCGTCGAGGCAGGCGACCCGGACCCGGGTGACCTTCTGCCCCACTTCGTCGGCATGGATGTCAACGGCGTTGGCGTAGAGATAAACCGAGATGTTGTCGCTGGCCTTCAGCTCGTCGCGGAAGACCTGGCCGAACCGCCGCCGTTGCTTGTTCGTCTGGATCATCCGGGTGACGATCTCATTGTTCGGGAACGGCAGGATGCGCAGGTTCGCGCCGTTGAGCTCCTGCTCCCAAACATGCGGATCGTACTTGCCCAGCGGCAGCCCGCAGACGTCGTGGGCACGGGCGTAGTAGGGCTCCAGCTCTTCGGCGGTGAACGGCCAGCCGCTGTAGGGAACCCAGTCGCGTTTGGTGAAGTGCATGGGGTTGAAGGGTCTGGAGAAGCCGCCCCAGCAGTTCGTGCTGCCGCCGAAATAGCGCGAACGCGTGGTGTCGAGCTCGTAGGGGATGCCGATGCTTTCGCCCTCGTAGAGGGACTGCGTCTGCCGTTCCGCTTTGAGCCCGCCGCTCTCCAGCAAGCAGACGCGGATCGGCTTGCCATTGAACTCGCGCGCCAGCGAGATGCCGCCGGCGCCGGCGCCGATTACGCAGAGGTCCGTCTCGATGTCGACGTTCTCGTCGACCGTTCGGGCGTCAATGAACATACGCGAACCTTTGGTTCCCCGCCTCGTTCAAGCTGCCTTCACTCACGCCCGCGGCCATCCCCGCGCGGTCCGGTGAGCATTGGTGTGTTCCCCCTGCATCGCATCCGCTACGCCGATCACCCGACGCACGCAAGCCTAGCATTGGCAGCGTGACCGGCGACGCTTCCGGCTTCGCGCGGCTTGGGGGTCATTGCAGGGGACATGGTCGGTAACGCCTGAGGAAAAGAACCCGCGGTACGCCTCTCCAACTCCCTTGATCGTGTCGTTCTGGTTGCCTCGCACGGACACGCGCGGCCTTAGGGACGCGACGGCACCAGTTTAAGTTCAAGCCGCCCTGTGGTCCACAAGGTTCGGTCGCCATGACCGGTTTCGCGGTCGGGTGCGACCACGGCCGCCACGGCGAGGGCCCTCGACAGACCCAGGACCTCGGGCAGCGCTGTCGGCCGGTCGGCGCCGGACTCCGGCCGGTCGGCGCCGGTCTATACCTGTGCCGGCTCGGACGCCTCGGCCGGCGTCTCCACGCCGGCGGGCTCGCCGCCGCCCTCGTCGCCCGCAGCGTCGTCGGAATCCGGCCGCCGCGCCCGTTCGAGGTTCCGCTCGCCGCTCGCCTTTTCCGCGGCGTTGATGATGCGGTAGTAGTGCTCGGCGAACTGGTAGAAGCCTTCGGCCGCCACGGGATCGCCTGCCGACGCGGCATCGCGGCCGAGCACGAGGTACCGGTCGAGCACCTGTTGCGCCGTGCCGCGGATTTTGCCGTCGGGCCCGCTGCTCTCGAAGGTCTGCGATTTCAGCGATTGCGGATTGCGACGCCCGTTGCCACGGTTACGCCCCCGCCTAGTGTTCGTAGTGTGTTTCATTGCACCTGTTGACTGCTAATGACGCCGATAGCCGAATAAACCGCTTCGCGCCTGCGCCCGCTGGGCAACCCTCAGCACGGTGTGCTTCGGGCCGTGTCGTAACTGCGGGGCTAAGGGTTGGACGGCGGCAGCCAGAAGACGTCGGCTGGCGCGGCTCTCTTCCCTTCGCGCCCAAGGTAGTCGGGAACCATTTGTCTTCCAAGCCATATTTTCCCGTTTTCGCCTCTGCAGCGATTACCGGCGCCTGAGCGTCAGACAGCGCTCGTGGCCGCAGAGGTCATGGCCGACCGCAATGGCCCCGAGGCCGGCGGCAGCAAGCAGCCGCGCCACGCCGTGGCGCTGGCCCGCGCCCAGCTCGACGACCGCCAAGCCGCCAAGGGCAAGAAGCCTCTCCAGATGCGCCGACAGCGCCCGATAGGCGTCGAGACCGTCCGCGCCGGCGAGGAGGGCCACCGCCGGCTCGAAGCAGCGCACGGTGGGATCCAGGCGGGCGAAGCTCTGGGCATCGATGTAGGGCGGGTTCGAGACGATCAGGTCGAAGCGCCCGGCGAGCCCGCCGCCCCAGTTGGCGCAAACGAAGCTGCAGCGTTCGTCAAGGCCGAGCCGGCCGGCGTTGCTCCTGGCAACCCGGAGCGCCGCCTGCGAGCAGTCGACGCCAACGCCCGTCGCGTTCTCGCACTCGTGCAGGAGCGCCAGCAGAAGGCAGCCGGAGCCGGTTCCGAGGTCGAGGATCCTGACCGGCCGGTCCCTGTCATCCAAGTGGCTAAGCGCCGTCTCGACGACCGCCTCGCTGTCAGGGCGGGGAATCAGGACGTCGGGGTTCACCGCGAACGGCAGGCTCCAGAACTCCCGCTCGCCGAGGATGTAGGCCAGCGGTTCGCCCCGCTGGCGGCGGGCGACGAGACCGTCCACGGCCCGCGCTTCGGCAGCTGCCACCGGCCGCTGCGGATGCGCGACCATCGCCTCCCGCGACAGGCCGAGGACGTGACCGACCAAAAGCCGCGCCTCCAGCGCCGGCAGCGGCACGCTGCCGATGCTCAGCTCCCGCGCCGCCGAGCGCAGTCAGGCCGCCACCGTCGCGGCCGCCGCGGTTCTCAATCCGCTTCCGCCAACCGGGCGGCCTGATCCTCGGCAATCAGGGCGTCGACGATCTCGTCGAGAGCGCCGTCGAGCACCTGCTCCAGCTTGTGCAGGGTCAGGCCGATGCGGTGATCGGTAACCCGCGACTGCGGGAAGTTGTAGGTGCGGATCCGCTGCGAGCGGTCGCCGGTGCCAACCTGGCTCTTGCGGCTCGCCGCCCGCTCCGCGTCGGCGCGCTCGCGCTCCAGGTCGTAGAGCCTGGCGCGGAGGATCTTCATCGCCTTGGCCCGGTTCTTGTGCTGCGACTTCTCGTCCTGCTGGGAGACGACGATGCCGGTGGGAATATGCGTCAGGCGGACGGCGCTGTCGGTGGTGTTGACCGACTGCCCGCCCGGGCCGCTCGAGCGGAAAACGTCGACCCGCAGGTCCTTCTCCTCGATCCGGATGTCGACGTCCTCGGCCTCGGGGAGGACGGCAACGGTCGCAGCCGAGGTGTGTATCCGGCCGCTCGCCTCCGTTTCCGGTACCCGCTGGACCCGGTGCACGCCGGATTCGAACTTCAGCCTCGCGAAGACGCCGCGCCCGGCGATGGCCGCGCTTGCCTCCTTCAGGCCGCCGATCCCGGTTTCGTTGCTGCCGAGCATCTCGAACCGCCAGCCCTTGATCTCGGCATAGCGCTGATACATCCGGAACAGCACCGCGGCGAACAGCGCCGCCTCCTCGCCACCGGTGCCGGCGCGGACCTCAAGGATGGCGTTCTTCTCGTCGGCCTCGTCCTTGGGGATCAGCAGCAGCCGGACCTGGCGCTCGAGGTCGACGAGCGTGTGCCTGGCTTCGTGCAGCTCCTCGCGGGCCATCTGCCTGAGCTCCGGATCGGCGGCGTCGTCTTCGACCATGGCGTCCAGCTCGGCGATCTCGGCGAGCGCCCGCCGGTAGGCTTCGACGGCGGCCACGACCGTGCCCAGATCCGAGTACTCCTTCGACAGCCGCGCGAACTCCTCGCTGCCGGCCGTCTCCGGCAGCGACAGTTGCGCTCCGATCTCGGCGTAGCGATCCAGCAGGCGGTCGAACTTCTCCTCGATCGTCATTCGTCTTTCTCCCCGGACCCGTCGCCCAGCGCGAACAGGGTCCGCAAGGCGCGGGCAAAATCGTCGAGCTCGGTCGCGCTCGCGCCCTTTTCGGCGGCGGCGGAGCGCAAGGTGGTGGACGGCGAGTGCAGCAGGCGGTTGATGAGCAGACGGGTGGCCTTCTCCGCGTCGCCGCCGGCGTCCTCCAAGGCGGCCTGCCGCGAGGCCTCGAAATGGCGGCGCAGGGCATCGAGCACCGGCACCGCCGCCCGCTCCGCCCGCCGGCGCAGAAAGGCCCGGACCTCGCCATCGATGATCGCGCGGGCGTCGCTCGCGGCCTTCTCCCGCGCCTCCAGGCCGACCCGGGCGACCTTCTCGAGATCGTCGAGGGTATAGAGGAAGGCCGCGTCGATGGCATCGACAGCCGGGTCGACATCGCCCGGCACCGCCGCGTCGATCAGCAATATGGGCTGGTAACGCCGGGCCCGCAGCAGGGCCTTGACCAGTTCCGGCGTGATCACGTGCCGGCGGGCGCCGAGACAGGTGATGACGACGTCGGCGCGGGCCAACTCGGCGACCTCCAGCGGCCAGCCGGCGACGTGGCAATCGAGCAGGCGGGCCGCGGCCTCGGCGCGGGCAGCCTCGGGATGGGCTACCGAGAGGTGGGCGAGACGCGCCGAGCGCATCCCCTCGGCGATCATCTCCCCGATCTCCGACATGCCGACGACGAGCCCGCGCACGGACCCGGGATCGCCGTGCACCCGCTCGACCAGCCTCGCCGCCGCCGCCACCAGCGACACCGGCGCCCGGCCGATCCCGGTCCGGCTGCGGGCCTGCTTGGCCGCGGCGAACGCCGCCTGCAGCAGGGCGTCGAGGCTGTCGCCGAGAAGCCCGGCGTTCCGCGCCAGGCGCCAGGCATCCTTCAGTTGCGCCGAGACGTGCGGATCGCCAACGACGGTCCCGTCCAGCGCCGCGGCTACGGCAAAGACGTGGCGGACCGCGTCCTCGCCGGTAAGGACGTAGAGGTGGCGACCCGCCTCGGCGGGGCTCATCAGGGCGAAGTCGGCGAGCACCGCAATGATCCGCTGCGCGCCACCCCCGTCCTCGCCCTCCAGGGCGTAGACCTCGACGCGGTCGCAGGTCGACAGCATCACCGCCGGCCCCGCCCCCGCCGCCCGCAGCCGAAGCAGCAGCGCCTCCACCGCCGCCGGCTCAGGGATCAGCCGGTCGCGCGCGCCGAGCGAGCTGGAGCGCGGGTTGGCGCCGACGACGATGAGGTTGTCCATCCGCGAACCGCCGCCGCTGCGCTAGCGGAAGCGGCCGAGGTGCTCCGCCAGCGCCGCGAGCGCGACCTCGTCCTGCTGCCCGCTGTCGAGATCGCGAACCGCGACCCGCTCGCGGGCAAGCTCCGCCTCGCCGACGATCACCGCGGCCCGGGCGTTGATCCTGTTGGCGCGCTTCATGCGCTTGCCCATGGCCCCGCCGTAGCCGAGGTCGACCGTCAAGCCGCCCGCCCTAAGCTCATGGGCGAGGCGCAGGGCGGCCGCGTCCTGCGCCGGGCTCTGCGGCACCACCGCGATCGGCCTCGGCTCCGGCGGCGGCGGGTGGCCATGCTCCTCGATCAGCATCATCAGCCGTTCGATGCCCGCGGCCCAGCCGATGCCCGGCAGGGACCGGCCGCCGATCTGTTCGGCCAGGCCGTCGTAGCGGCCGCCGGCGAGTACCGTGCCCTGGGCGCCCAGCGCCTCGGTGACGAACTCGAAGGCGGTGTGGGAGTAGTAGTCGAGCCCCCGCACCAGCTTGGGGTTAACCCGGTAGCCGATGCCTATGGTGTCGAGACCGGCGCAGACCGAGGCGAAGAAGCTCCGCGACGCCTCGTTGAGGCTGTCGAGGATGGAGGGCGCCTTGGCCACCACACCCCGGTCGCCAGGATCCTTGGAGTCCAGGACGCGCAGCGGGTTGCGCTCGAGCCGGGTGCGGCTGTCCTCCGACAGGCTGTCGCGATGTTGGCTCAGGTAGGCGACAAGCCCGTCGGTATAGGCCCGCCGGCTGTCGGGATCGCCGAGCGTGTTGATCTCCAGCGTGACCATTGCGCCGAGGCCCAGCGCCGCAAGGATGTCCCAGGCCAACGCCATGCACTCGATGTCGGCGGATGGTTCGGCAACGCCGAGGAGCTCGACGCCGACCTGATGGAACTGGCGCAGCCGGCCCTTCTGCGGCCGCTCGTAGCGGAACATCGGGCCGCGGTAGACGTACTTCAGCGGCCCCTGCTGGGCGAGCCCGGCGGAGAGCACGGCGCGGACGACGCCGGCGGTGTTCTCCGGGCGCAGGGTGAGGCTCTCGCCGCTGCGGTCGGCGAGCGTGTACATCTCCTTGGTGACGATGTCCGAGGTATCGCCCAGCGTCCGGGCGAAGACCTCGGTGAACTCGAAGATCGGCGTCGAGATCTCGCCATAGCCGTAGCGGCCGGCCACCTCCATGGCCGTGGCCTCGATGTAGCGCTGCTTTCGGCTATCGGCGGGGAAGTAGTCGCGGGTCCCGCGAACCGGGCGAACGTCGGCCATCAGCAGGACCCGCCGGCGCAGGCATCGGCGCCGGCACCCTCACCCGCCCGCTGCGCGGGTCCCTCCCTCTCCCGCCTGCGGGAGAGGGTCGGGGTGAGGGCGTTTGCGCCGCTGGATCGCCCGTGTACTGGCGCTGAAGCGCGCTTCGCGATTGCTGTGGGCACGGACGCTAGCCGATGGCAACGGGCGACAGCGGCGCCATGCGCCCATCCTCGCCACCCGGACCATCGCCGCCGCTGCCGTAGCGGCTCTTGACGTAGTCCTCGACGATGTCCTGGAACTCGCGGGCGATGTGGGCGCCACGCAGGGTCAGCGCCTTCCGGCCGTCGATGAACACCGGCGCCGCCGGTTCCTCGCCGGTGCCGGGCAGGCTGATGCCGATGTCGGCATGCTTGCTCTCACCCGGCCCGTTGACGATGCAGCCCATGACCGCCACCGACATTGTCTCGACGCCGGGGTAGCTCTCGCGCCAGATCGGCATGCGGGTGGCGATGTAGCCCTGGATGGTCTCGGCCAGCTCCTGGAACACCGTGCTGGTCGTCCGCCCGCAGCCGGGGCAGGCAGCGACCATCGGCGCGAACGAGCGCAGGCCCATGACCTGCAGGATCTGCTGGGAGACGATTACCTCCTCCGTCCGGTCGCCGCCGGGAGAGGGCGTCAGCGACACCCGGATGGTGTCGCCGATGCCCTGCTGCAACAGGATGGCCAGGCCGGCCGTCGAGGCGACGATGCCCTTGCTGCCCATCCCAGCCTCGGTGAGGCCGAGGTGCAGGGCGTAGTCGCAGCGCGCGGCGAGGCTGGTGTAGACCGCGACCAGGTGCTGGACGTCGCTGACCTTGCACGAGAGCACGATCCGGTCGCGGCCGAGCCCGATCTCCTCGGCGCGGGCGGCCGACTCCAAGGCCGACACCACCATCGCCTCGCGCATCACCATGTCCGCCGGCGAGGGCGACGGCGACGCGGCGTTGGCGTCCATCAGCCGGGCCAGCAGCTCCTGATCCAGGCTTCCCCAGTTGACGCCGATGCGGACCGGGCGATCGTAGCGCAGCGCGGTCTCGATCATGGCGGCGAACTGCCGGTCGCGCTTCTCGCGAAAGCCAACGTTGCCGGGGTTGATCCGGTACTTGTCCAGCGCCTCGGCGCAGGCGGGATGACGCGCCAGCAGGGCGTGGCCAATGTAGTGGAAGTCGCCCACCAGGGGCACGTTGACGCCGCGGGCGGCCAGCCGGTCGCGGATGTGTGGCACCGCGGCGGCGGCGGCATCGCGATCGACCGTCACCCGCACGAGTTCGGAGCCGGCGCGGGCCAGCGCCTCGACCTGGGCGACGCTGGCATCGACGTCGGCGGTATCGGTGTTGGTCATTGACTGCACGACGATGGGCGCGCCGCCGCCGACGATGACGCCGCCGATCGTAACCGGGACGGTCCTGTGCCGCACGACGCCGCCGGTCTGGTTGGCCATGACGGAAAGCTCCTTGCGAGCGGGCGCGGGCGGCGACGGCGCCGCCGGGGCCTGACCTTGCCAAACCCCGGGGGCGCGGGTCAACGGGACTTCGCCGCGCCGCAACGGCACGCCCCGCCGGCCGGGTCAGCGCGCCGCAAGGTTCTGCAAAGCGTCGGGACGCAGCACGATGTTGCGCCTGACGACGCCAACGGGACCCAGCGACGGCATTGGCTTGCCGTCGACGACGATCTCGATGCCGCCGGCGTTGCCGGTGCGCAGGGTCAGGACCGGCTCTGCCGCGACCGGGAGGCTCTCCCCGGCTTTCAAGAGCCGGCTCTGGACGACCCGGCCGCTGGCGTCACGGAGCTCGATCCAGCTGTCCGCATTGGCCCGCAGCACGATGCCGACTCCAGGTTCTGCCGGTGCGGCCGCCGGACCCTGTACCACCGCTGCCGCCGGGACCTCCGGAGTGGCCGGCGGCTGAGCCGGGCGCAGCGACGCCGCCTGCAGGACGACGCCGCGCTTGACCGTGCCGGCTTCGCCCAACGGCGGCATCGGCTCGCCATCGACCAGAACCTCCAGCCCGCCGGCATTCCCCGTCGTCAGCCTCAGCACCGGGCTTTCGGCGATGGGCAGGGTCTCGCCGGCGGAGAGCACCCGGCTCACCACCACCCGCCCGCGCGGGTCGCGGAGCTCGATCCAGCTGTCGGCCTTGGCCCGGAGCGCAACGCCTTTGGTTATCTCGGCGGGAGGCGGAGCGGCCGGGGGTTCGAACTCTGCAGCGGACCCGCCGGTCGTGCTCGCGGCGCTTGCCGCAGCCGGGTCGGCCGGCGCGGCGGCGGTCAGCGCAGCGGCGACCTGATCCGCCGCACCCGGGGCAGACGCATCGGACACCGGGGCCGGAAGCGCGGCCGGGGGCGTGGCGGGGGGCGTGGCGGGGGGCGCGGCCGGGGACGCGGCCGGGGACGCGGCAGGCAACGCCGGCTGGGTCTCGCCTACCGCCTCCGCCGTGGGCGTAACGGCGGCAGGCGCCGGAGCGGCCGGCGGGACCGGCTCCAGGCGCTCGGGCACCGCGGAGACGAGTTCCTCGACGCCGCCGCTTCCGGGCGAGAGCATGTACCAAGCGCCGTAGGAGACCGCCGCGAGCAGGACGCTGACCACCAGGAGCGCCGCCTTGGGCGTCCCCCGCTCCGCCTCGGGAACCGGGAAGTGGAGGTCGCCGCCGATCTTCCGGCCCAGCGTCTCCAGCTTGAACTGGCGGAGCGCTTCGGTCGCGTCCAGGTCAAGGTGTTCGGCATAGGCGCGGACGAAGCCGGCGGCATACGTCGGCCCCGGCAGCTCCTCGTACCGGCCGTCCTCGATCAACGAAAGATAGGTCTTGCGGATATGCAAGGCCTCGGCGACGGCCGGTAGGTCCAGCCCCCGGCGCAGCCGGTGCGCGCGAAGGGTGGCGCCCACGCCGGACTGCACGCCGCTTATGGTTCCAAAGTTACCCATGTCGAAAGTAGCCTTTACTACAGCAACACTTGGCTCTGCCCCGCGAGCCCTGCCTGCTGTGCTTCATCGAGTACAGTCCGGTTTCTCCCGACGCACCATGGTTGACCCAGATGCGAGCTGACAATGACGTTGCAGCGACGAGGATGCAAACAGGATGAGCGCTAGAGCATGACGCCGTGATCGATGGCATAGGCCCTGAGCTGCTGGCGGACGCTGCGCTGCCGGCCGGCGCAGAGCGAGGCCACGAAGCTTTCCAGCGCCGCCAGGCGCAGGCCCCGGATCGTCGCCTTGATCGGCCCGACCGCCGGCGGTGACATGGAGATGGTGCGAAAGCCGATGCCCAAGCAGCGCCATCGCGTCGAGGGGCCGCGCCGCCATCTCGCCGCAGACGCTCACCGGCACCCGCGCCGCCTGGCACTGCTGCAGGATCAGACGCAGGGTGCTGAGGGCAACGGGCGACAGGCTGTCGTAGCGCTCGGACATCTGGTAGTTGCCCCGGTCGCTGGCGAACATGAACTGGAACAGGTCGTTGGTCCCGATCGAGATGAAATCGACGAGGCTGAGCAGTTCCGGCAACTGGTAGATCAGCGCCGGCACTTCCAGCATGGCGCCGACCTGCACGCGGCGCGGCACGGGCCCGCCGCGGGCGCGCACCCGCGCCAGCTCCATGTCCAGCAGCGACCGGCCGTAGCGGAATTCGCTCACCTCCGTCAGCATCGGGAACATCAGCCAGAGGTCGCGCTCCGCCGCGGCCATGATCAGCGCCCTGAGCTGCTGGCGCAGCATCGCCGGCCGGTCGAACGACACCCGGATGGCCCGCCAGCCCATGGCCGGGTTTTCCTCCTGGCCGCTCGGCCAGTAGGGCATCACCTTGTCGCCGCCGACGTCGAGCGTGCGGAACACCACCGGCTTGGACCCGGCGTACTCGAGGACCTTGTGGTAGATCTGCCGCTGCGCCTCGACGTCCGGCAGCTCCGGACGGACCATGAACGGCACCTCGGTGCGGTAGAGGCCGACGCCGTCGATGTCCGTCTCGGCGAGGTGCTGCAGGTCGATCAGCAGGCCGGCGTTGATGTTGACGCTGATCTGCACCCCGTCGAGGGTGACCGCCGGCAAGTCCTTGAGCGCGGCGTAGGCGGCGCGGCGCTGGTCGCGCGCCTCCAGGCTCTTGATGAACAGGGTGCGGACGTCCTCGCTGGGGCGAACGAGGACCTGGGCATGTTCGGCATCGACGATCAGCCGGTCGCCATGCTCGATGCGGCTCATCGCCTCGCGCACCTGGCCAACGACGGGGATGTCGAGGGCACGGGCGACGATGGCGAGGTGGGAGTTGGGCGAGCCCTCCTCGAGCACGACGCCGCGCAGCCGGCGGCGGTGATAATCGAGAAGCTGCGCCGGGCCGAGGTTGCGGGCGATGAGAATGACGTCCTCGTCGGCCGGGATGGTCGCCCCGCCGGGCTCGGTCGCCGATCAGGTGCTGCAGCAGCCGGTCGGCAAGATCCTCGAGGTCGTGCACCCGCTCGCGCAGGTAGGGGTCGGACACCTGGCTCATCCGCGCGTGGATGTCGTCGTTGACCTTCTGCACCGCCGCCTCGGCGGTCAGGCCGGTGTTGATCGCCTCGCCGATCCGCCGCAGCCAACCCACGTCCTCCGCGATCATCCGGTAGGTCTCGAGCACGTCGCGGTGCTCGCCGTCGCCGCCGATCGCGGTCGAGCGCAGCATGTCGTCCAGCGCCCCGTGCATGTCGGCGACCGCCTGGCGCAGGCGCTCGTGCTCGATGCGGGTATCCTCGGCGACGATCTTGCGGATGGAGAAGCGCGGCTTGTGCAAGACGGCGACGCCGAGGGCGAGGCCGCTGTGCAGGCGGGCGCCTTCGAGCCGCGTCGGCGTCGCCGCCACCGTCTCGGCGGGGAGGAGGTCCGCGCGGTCGACGGTGATGCCGCTCGCCACCATCTCGGCGAGGACCATCGCCACCGTCTGCAGCGCCTCGATTTCCTCGTCCGTATACTGGCGCTCAGCGGTGTTCTGCACCGCCAGCACGCCGACGACGCGGCCGCCGCGCAGGATCGGCACGCCCATCAGCGCGTGATAGGCCTCCTCTCCGGTTTCCGGGCGGAAGGCGAAGTTGGGATGGATCTGGCAATTAGACAAGGCGAGCGGACGCTGCTTGGCCGCGATCTCGCCGATGAGGCCCTCGCCCACCCTGAGCCGGGTGCGCCGCACGGCGGCGGCGCGCAAGCCCTGGGTCGCGAACAGCTCCAGCACGTCGCCGGCGCGGCGGATGTAGATGGAGCAGACCTCCGCCGCCATGTCCTTGGCGATGATCGCGACGATCCGCGCCAACCGGGAATCGCCATTGCCGTCGCTGGCCATGACGTCGCGGATGCGCGCCAGCAGGCGCCGCAGAACCAGGACGGTCTGGCCGTAGTGCATCACCTCATCCAGCCTCCCGCAGGTCGCGCGCAGCGAGCGCCGCGACGGCCTGATCGACCAGCTCGGCGATGATCTCCGCCGTCGGCTGCTCACGCGAAACCATGCCGACGCTCTGCCCGGCCATCAGCGAGCCGCCCTCGACGTCGCCGTCGATGACCGCCCGGCGCAGCGCGCCCGCCCAGTAGAGCTCGACCTCCAGCTGTGCCTGCTCCTGAGTCAGCTCGCCGCGCCGGTAGCGGCCGGCAATCTCCCTCTGTACGTCGAGGAAACGCCGCGTGCCGTCGTTGGCCAGGGCCCGCACCGGTATGACCGGGAGGTCTGGGTCGACCTGGATGGAGACGACCGCGTCGCGGGCGCTGGCGCGGACGAAGGCGCGCTTGAAGGCCGGATGGGCGATGCTCTCCGTGGCGCAGACGAACCGGGTGCCCAGCTGGCAGCCGCTGGCGCCCATGTCCAGGTAGGTGACGATCGCCTCGCCGCGGCCGACGCCGCCGGCGACGAACACCGGCACCTCGCGCACCGCCGGCAGGATCTCCTGGGCGAGCACGCTGGTCGACACCGCGCCGATGTGGCCGCCGGCCTCGGCGCCCTCGATGATCAACGCATCGACGCCGTTGCGGATCAGCCGGCGGGCGATGCCGAAGGCGGGGGCGAAGCAGACCACCTTTGCGCCGCCCTTCTGCAGCCGCTTCATGGCCGCGCCCGGCGGCAGTCCGCCGGCGAGGACGACGTGGCCGACGCCGCGGCCGAGGCACACCTCGATCAGCGCATCGAGATCGGGGTGCATGACGATCAGGTTGACGCCGAAGGGCTTGTCGGTCCGCTCCCGGGTCGCTTCGATCTCGGCATCGAGCGCGTCCGGCTTCAGCGAGCCGCAGGCGATGACGCCGAAGCCGCCAGCATTGGAAATGGCCGCGACGAGATGGTGCTCGGACACCCAGGACATCGCTCCGCCCATGAGGGCGTAGCGGCAGCCGAGGAATGCGGCGCCCCGCGACCACAGCCGGTCGAGCCGCGCCTGCGCGGATAGGCCTGCCATGATGTCTTAGGCGTCGAGCCCGTAGGCGGCGTGCAAGGCGCGGACGGCGAGTTCGGTATAGACTTCGTCGATCAACACGCTGACCTTAATCTCGGAGGTAGAGATGACCTGGATGTTAATGCCTTTATCGGCGAAGGTGCGAAACATTCGTTGGGCGATGCCGGCGTGGCTGCGCATGCCGACGCCGATGACGGAAACCTTGACGACGTTGGGATCGGCGCGCAAGTCGGCGTAGCCGATGTCGGCCCGGTGGCTTTGGATGACGCTGACGGCGCGCTCGAGATCGGACTTGCCGACGGTGAACGTCAGGTCGGTGGTTTCGCCCGACGGCGAGACATTCTGGACGATCATGTCGACGTTGATGCTGGCATCGGCCAGCGGCCCGAAGATGCCGGCGGCGATCCCCGGCCGGTCGGCGACCTGGAGCAGCGTGATCTTGGCCTCGTCCCGGCTGTAGGCGATGCCGCTCACCAGTTCCTGTTCCACGATCTCATCCTCTCCGACAACGAGGGTGCCCGGCACGTCCTCGAAGCTCGACAGCACCTGCAGGCGCACGGCATGGCGCATCGCCAGCTCGACCGCCCGCGTCTGCAGCACCTTCGCCCCGAGGGAGGCCATCTCCAGCATCTCCTCGTAGGTGATCCGCTCGAGCTTGCGGGCGCGGGCGACGATGCGTGGGTCGGAAGTATAGACGCCGTCGACGTCGGTATAAATGTCGCAGCGGTCGGCGCCGAGGGCGGCGGCAAGGGCGACGGCGCTGGTATCTGAACCGCCCCGGCCAAGGGTCGTGATCCGCGCATCGTGGGCGAGACCCTGGAAGCCGGCCAGCACCGGCACCTCGCCCCGCGCCATCCTCCGCGCGATCTCCGCGGTCTCGACCGCCTCGATGCGGGCGCGGCCGTGGGCGTCGTCGGTCCTGAGCGGAAGCTGCCAGCCGAGCCACGAGCGCGACGCCACGCCGAGCTCCTGCAGGGCGAGGGCCATTAGCCCCGCGGTCACCTGTTCGCCGCTGGCGACGACCACATCGTACTCGCGGGCGTCGTGGAGCGCGCTGATCGCCGAGACATAGCCGACGAGCTGGTTCGTCACGCCGGCCATCGCCGAGACCACGACCGCGACCTCGTTGCCGCCGTCGACGCTGCGCTTGACGCGCCCGGCCACGGCCTTGATGCGGTCAACGTCCGCAACCGACGTGCCGCCGAACTTCTGGACCAGTCGCGCCATGTTCTGGAAGCCTTTCCGGCACCCCTGTTCCGCCGGCACGACCAGGTGACGGCGAGGCTTGGCTTGCTTTGGATGAAGATCCGGACGGCCGATCCGGTTGTTGATCTGCTCGGCAGCCTTAGATAATGGAAAAGCGCCGGCCAACTCAACACTTGTCCACGGCCGCCGGCACGCATTCCTCATAGCGGGCGACATCTCCAATGGCCGAAGCCGCAGCGACCCCACCCGGCGCCAGCACAGCGGTCGCCGACGAGATCGAGCGGTTCGCTGCTTTGGCAAGCACCTGGTGGAACGTCGACGGCGAATTCGGCCAGCTGCACAAGCTCAACCCGGTGCGGATCGGCTTCATCCGCGACCATGTGCTTGCCCACTTCGGCCGCGACGGCGCGCAAGCGAAGCCGTTCGCGGGCTTAAGCATGGTCGACCTCGGCTGCGGCGGCGGGCTTTTGACCGAGCCGATGGCGCGGCTCGGGGCGAAGGTTCTCGGCATCGACGCCGAGGCGAACGCCGTCGGCGTCGCCAGCGCCCATGCTGCGCCGTTCGGCCTCGATATCGAGTATCGCTGCGCCCTCCCCGAAGTCCCTGGCCGCGGAAGGGCGCACCTTCGACGTGGTCCTGGCCATGGAGGTCATCGAGCACGTCGCCGACATCGACCGATTCGTCGCCGCCTGCGCCGCCCTGATGGCGCCGGACGGGGCGATGCTGCTCTCCACCCTCAACCGCACGCTGAAGTCGCTGGCTCTGGCCAAGATCGGCGCTGAGTACGTGCTGCGCTGGGTGCCGCCCGGCACCCACGACTGGCGCAAGTTCGTCCGCCCCGACGAGCTCACCCGGCAGCTTCGCCGCCACGGTCTGCACGCCGCGGTCATGCGCGGGATGAGCTACAACCCGCTTGCCGACCGCTGGGCGCAGAGCGACGACCTGTCGGTGAACTACCTGGCCTTCATCACCCACCGGACGTAAGGAATGACACCGCCGCTCCTGCCCGCTGCTCGCGGCCACCGTCCTAGCCATCGGGATCGGCGTCGGAGGCTGGTTCGTCGCCGATGGCCTGCGCGAGGCGCGCACCGGCGATCGCTTCGTCACCGTCAAGGGCCTGGCCGAGCGCGAGGTGAAGGCCGATCTGGCGCTGTGGCCGATGCGCTTTGTCGCCACCAGCAACGCGCTGGGCGAGGCCCAGGCGAAGAGCCGGGCCGACGCCGAGGCGATCGTTGCCTTCTTGGCCGAGGCCGGCATCGGCCGCGACGAGATCGCCGTCCAGAGCCTCGAGGTCACCGACCTGCTGGCCCAGGCCTACCGCTCGGGGCCGGTGGAAAGCCGCTTCATCGTGACGCAGACGCTGATGGTTCGTTCGCGCGACGTCGACCGCATCGCCTCGGCGAGCCAGCGGCTCGGCGATCTCGTCGCCCGGGGAGTCGTGCTCTCGGGCGAGGGTCAGGCGGCGGGGCCGGCCTACGTCTTCACCGGGCTCAACGCCATCAAACCGGACATGATCGCTTTAGCCACTCGCGACGCCCGCGCCGCCGGCGAGCAGTTCGCAGCTGACGCCGGCAGCCGGCTCGGCGGGATTCGCTCCGCCAGCCAAGGCCTGTTCCAGATCCTGCCCCGCGACGCGGCGCCGGGTGAGACGGAAAGCCGGCAGATCAACAAAACCGTCCGCGTGGTCTCGACCATCGAGTACGCGCTGGTTCGCTGACGCCGGCGCTTCGGCTATAGTCGCGGCGATCATCCCCCTGAGGGTCATGCCCATGCGGCCGTCTCTGCGATTGCCCTACATCGCCCCGCGTGCGTGCCTGCCGTTCGCCATGGCCGCGCTCCTCCTCGGGCTGACCCTTTCGGCTCCAGCCGCGGCCAAGGATGCGGAAGCCGCCATGCCCGCGCGGGTGCCCGACTGGGGCGCGGTCAAGGAGCCCAGTCCCGCACCTGCGCGAGCCATCGGCGGCTACGCGCTAGGGTGCCTCGGCGGCGCCGTCGAACTGCCGGCGACCGGCCCGGGCTACCAGGTGATGCGGCCGTCGCGCAACCGCGCCTACGGCCACCCGCAGCTCATTGCCTTCGTGCAGTCGCTGGCCAGGAAAGCTCAGGCCGACGGCTGGCCCGGCCTGCTCGTCGGCGACCTGGCGCAGCCGCGTGGCGGGCCAATGACGGCCGGGCACGCCAGCCACCAGAGCGGGCTCGACGCCGACATCTGGTTCACGCCAGCGCCAAAACGCAGCCTCAGCCTCGCCGAGCGCAACGGCATGAGCGCGGTCTCCATGGTGAAGCCGGCGGCGGCGCCGATCGATCAGCAAGCCTGGAGCCCGGCGCACGTCCGCCTCCTGCGCAACGCCGCGAGCGCGCCGGAGGTGGACCGGATCTTCGTCAACGCCGCGATCAAGAAGGCGGCCTGCTCGGGCGCCGCCGATACGGACCGCGCCTGGCTCGCCAAGCTCAGGCCGTGGTGGGGCCACACCCACCATTTCCACGTCCGCCTGAAATGCCCGCTGGGCGAGGCCGCCTGCGTCAACCAGGAGCCGGTCCCGGCCGAAGACGGCTGCGCCGCCGAGCTCGACTGGTGGTTCGAAGCGGAAGCGAAGGCGAAGGCCGAGCCGAAAGCGCCGGCCGAGCCCCGGCGCATTCAGCTCGCCGACCTGCCGCCCGCCTGCCGCGGCGTCCTCAACGGCGGGTAGCGCGGCGGGCATCGACGGCGAAGTATTCGCGGATGCGCCGCAACAAGCGCGGCCATTTGACCAGCGCAAGGGGCAATCAGCTCACGTCAGACTTGATGGCCCGATGCCCTTTCCAGCCGTCATGGCCGCGCTCGTGTACGACCGTCTACGCCACTCGATGGACCCCCGACAAGTCCGGGGAGACGAACAGTGTCGGGAACCGCGCCCATCGAGGCTACGACCTCTGGCTACCTTGAGAGCTTCACCGCCGTGCCGTTGGCGCTGACCATCAGCATCGAGCGGTCGCCGATACCGAGGTGCTCGTAATCGAGGTCGACGCCGACAACCGCATCCGCGCCCAGCTCCTCGGCCTTTTCCGCCATCTCCTCCAGCGCCATCGTCCGCGCCCGGCGCAGCTCCTTCTCATACGAGCCTGAGCGTCCTCCGACCACGTCGCGGATGCCGGCAAAAAAGTCACGAAAGACGTTGGTGCCCATCACCGCCTCGCCGCTGACGACGCCGAGGTAGTCGATGGTCCGCCGCCCCTCGATGGCGTCGGTGGTGGTGATGATCATGACCAGGTTCCCCTTTCCCCTGTCTCGTCTGGGCGGCCGACCCGCCCCGCGCGGCCGGTCACTCCGGCAGCGGCAGACCAGCAGCCTCGAGCGCGCGGCGCTGACGCTCGACGAGGGCGTCGACGTCGAAGTTCTGGATCAGATCGTGGAACATCGCGTGCCAGTTGACCTCGGCGCCGAGCCGGGTGAACACGCTGCCCAGCCCGATCGCGGCGCGATCCATCAGCACGAACTCGCGCGGCGGCATCACCCCGCCGATCTCGCGCAGCTCCCGCTGCACCTTGCCGGCGATCTGCGCGCCGTAGAGGGTGTTGCCCTCCTCCTGGATCGGCTGAACCCGGTCCTCCATCAGCGGCCGGTAGAGGAACTTGGCCCACTGGTTGAGGATGGTCATCACGTCGCGGTTGAGGTTCTTGAAGCCCCAGACCTCGTAGGCATGGGCGGCGAGGTCCTGGTCGTCGTTCAGGAGCGCCCAGTACAGGTCGATCACGGCGCGGATGAACGATGGCCGGAAGATGCGGATGCAGCCGAAGTCCAAGAGGTTGATCGACCGGTCGTCGCGGACCGTGTAGTTGCCGAGGTGCGGGTCGCCGTGGAGCACGCCGTACTCGTAGAACGGCACGTACCAGGTGCGGAACATGTTGCGGGCGACGGCGTTGCGCTCGTCGAGGTGCTGGTCGACGTAGCGCAGGATCGGCTCGCCGTCGAGCCAGGTCATGGTCAGGAGCCGGTCGGTGGACAGCTCCGGCAACGGCTCGGGTACATGCACGCCCGGCTCATTCTTCAGCATCTCGCCGTAGAGCGCCATGTTGCGCGCCTCGCGGCGGTAGTCGAGCTCCTCCCTAAGCCGCGCCATCAGCTCGACGTGGATGTTGGACGGGTCGATGGCCTTGTCGTAGCGGCGGTAGATGGAGAAGATGATCCTGAGCTGCTGCAGGTCGGCCTCGACCGCCGAGGCCATGTCCGGGTACTGCAGCTTGCAGGCGAGCAGGCGGCCGTCGTGGCCGACCGCCCGGTGCACCTGACCCAGGGACGCAGCCGCGGCAGCCTCATGCTCGAAGGAGGCATACCGGCTCTGCCAGCCTGAGCCGAGCTCCGCGGTCATCCGCCGCTTGACGAACGGCCAGCCCATCGGCGGGGCGTTGGTCTGCAACTGGGCGAGCTGGGCCGTGTATTCCTCGGGCAGCAGATCCGGCACGGTCGAGAGGATCTGCGCCACCTTCATCAGCGGCCCCTTGAGGCCGCCGAGTGCCGCGGTCAGCTCGGCGGCATGCTCCGGCTTGTCCATGGACAGCCCGAACATCCGGTTGCCGGCAAAGCGGGCGGCCAGGCCGCCGACGCTCGTGCCGACGCGTGGCATAGCGGCGCAGCCGTCCACCGAACGAGTCGCCGGCGTCCATGGGCGGCCCCGAAGCGTCATCGCCGCTGGCGGGGTCGCTCAGCGTCATCGCCGGCCGCGCCGGTGCGTCGGGTGTGCTCAATCCAGCGCCTCCAGCTCGTCGATGAAGCCGACGATCACGTCGAGCCCGCGCCGCCAGAACGCCGGGTCGCGCGGCGCCAGACCGAAGGGCGCGAGCAGCTCGTCGTGGCGAAGCGTGCCGCCGGCACGCAGCATGGCGATGTACTTGTCGGCGAAGCCGCCAGTGCCCTCCTGGTAGACCTGGTAGAGCGAGTTCACCAGGCAATCGCCGAAGGCATAGGCGTAGACGTAGAACGGCGAGTGGATGAAGTGCGGGATGTAGGCCCAGAAGTGCTGGTACTCGTCGTCGAAGCGCATCGCCGGGCCGAGGCTCTCGCGCTGGACGTCCATCCAGATCTCGCCCAGCCGCTCGCTGGACAGCTCGCCCAGCCGCCGCTCGCCATGGACGCGCTGCTCGAACTCGTGGAACGCGGTCTGGCGGACGACGGTGTTGAGCATGCTCTCGACCTTGCCAGCGAGCAGGCGGCGGCGCGCCGGCCGGGTCGCTCTGGCGATCGAGCAGGGCGCGGAACACGAGCATCTCGCCGAACACCGACGCGGTCTCGGCCAGGGTCAGCGGCGTGTCCGCCATGAGCATGCCTTGCTCGGCGGCGAGCAACTGGTGCACGCCGTGGCCCAGCTCGTGGGCGAGCGTCATGACGTCGCGCGACCGGCCATAGTAGTTCATCAGCACAAAAGGATGCGCCGACGGCACCACCGGATGACAGAACGCGCCAGGGTCCTTGCCGGGGCGCGGGCCAGCGTCGATCCAGGGCTTGGCGAAGAACCGGCCCGCCAGCTCCGACATGCGCGGCATCGAAGCCGCCGAACGCGTCGAGCACGATGTCGCGTCCCTCGTCCCAGGAGAAGCGGCGGTTGTCATCGCCCGGGAGCGGCGCGTTGCGGTCCCAGTAGTCGAGCGTCTCGCGGCCGAACCAGCCGGCCTTCAACCGGTAGTAGCGATGCGCCAGCTCATCGTAGGCGTTGCGGATGGCGGCGACCAAAGCATCGACGACGGCGTCATCAACCTTGTTGGTGAGATTGCGGTAGGAGACCGGGTGCGGATACTTCCGCCACTTGTCGTCGACCTCCTTGTCCTTCGCCAGCGTATTGACGATCAGCGTGAACACACTGGCGCGCGCGCCGAGCCCGTGGCCCAATGCCTTCGCCGCCGCCCGCCGCGACGCCGCGTCCGGATTGTCCAGGCGGTTGAGTGTATCGGCGAGCGTCAGGCTCTCGCCGTCGACGTCGAAGCGCAGCTCGGCGATGGTCTGGTCGAACAGCCGGCCCCAGGCCCGGGCGCCGGTAACGCTCTTGTCGTGCAGGATCGCCTCGACCTCGTCGGCGAGTTGATGCGGCTTGTACTGGCGAACGTCGGCGAGCCAGGTCGCATAGCGGGCCACCACCGGGTCGCCCCGCTTGGCGTCCAGCACCTCGTCGGAGAGCTTGTTGAGCTCGAGGGTGAAGAACAATGTCTCGGCGGAGACAACGTTGTAACGTTCCTGCAGCGTCTGCAGGAAGCGGCCGCGGGCCGCATCCGCCATGTCGGCGGCGAAATAGAGCTGGGCAAAGCTCATGGCTTTGTTCAGCCGCTCGAACAGCGCCTCGTAACGGCTGATGGCGTCGCCGAGGCCCAGGCCGGGGATCGCCGCCAGCTTTCCCTCGAACTCGGCGCGGAAGGCGCGGGCCTCGTCCAGCGCTTGCTTCAGGTCCCGGTCAAGCTCGATGGCGTCAGGCCCATTGTAAAGATCGGACAGATCCCAGACCGGCGGCTGCGCCTCTTTCCCCGCGTCGGCCGCTGCTGCGGCCGCGACATCGTTCATTGCGTTCCCCATTTCATCTCGCAGCGCATATAAGGGTGCCGAAACTACCCGGCAACGGCTAAAGGGGGATGCACCTTGCGGCTCGACGGCGCTTCAGGCCCGGTCTCCGCCGCCGGCTGGCCGAACCTGGTCACCATGTTCTTCGACCAGGCCGATCGGTTCGGCGAGCGGCCGCTGCTGTGGGCCAAGCGGGAGGGCCGATACCGGCCGCTGAGCTGGCGCGATGTCGCCGCCCGCGTCTGCGGCCTTGCCCGTGGCCTGCGCGCGCTCGGCGTCGAGCGGGGCGACCGGGTGCTGGTGGTGGCAGAAAACCGCCCGGAGTGGCTGATCAGCGATCTCGCGATCATGGCCGCGGGCGCCATCACCGTGCCCGCCTATACCACCAACACCGAGGCCGACCACCGCTACCTGCTGGGAGACAGCGGCGCCAAGGGCGCCATCGTCTCGACGGCGAGGCTGGCCCGCACCCTGCTCGCCGCGGCCGGCCCGCGAGCCGGCGCAGGGCCGTCCGCCGACGCCGCGCTCTTCGTGATGATGATGGAGAAGCCGCGGGGCGATGGTGGCCCGCAGCCTCCCGCCGGCGTCGACCTTCTCGCCTGGGACGACGTCGTCGGCCGCGGCGAGCGCGACCACAGCAACGTGCTCTGCAGCGCCGACCAGATCTCGCCGGCGGACATCGCTTGCATCATCTACACCTCCGGCACCGGTGGGATGCCGAAGGGGGTGATGCTCCACCACGAGGCCATCCTGCACAACTGCGCCGGCGCGATCGACGTCGTGCGCGACGTCGGCCCCGGCAACGACGCCTTCCTGTCGTTTCTCCCCCTCTCCCATGCCTTCGAGCACACCGTCGGCCAGTTCGTCCCGCTAGCGCTCGGAGCCGAGATCTACTACGCCGAGGGGATCGACCGGGTCGCCGCCAACATGCTCGAAGCCAGGCCCACGATCATCGCCGCGGTGCCGCGCTTCTACGAGCTGCTGCGCCAGCGCATCCTCCACGGCGTGCGCAAGCAGAGCCCGCTCCGCCAGCGGCTGTTCGACCGGACACTCGACCTCGGCAGCCGCAGGATCGAGCACCCGCTGGGCTTCAGCGATCGGCTCGTCGACTGGGCGCTGGAGCGCAGCGTGCGCAGGATGGTGTGCCAGCGCTTCGGCGGCCGCATCCGCGCCCTGGTTTCGGGCGGCGCGCCGCTCAGCGAGGAGATCGGTTCGTTCTTCGTCGCCCTCGGCCTGCCGCTGTACCAGGGCTACGGCCAGACCGAGGCCGCTCCTTTGATCAGCGTCAATCGCCCTGGCCAGTCCAAGCTCGGCACCGTCGGGCCGCCCCTGCCGGGCGTCGAGGCGCGCATCGCCGATGACGGTGAGATCCTGGTCCGCGGCAAGATGGTGATGGGAGGCTACTGGCGGAACGAGGAGGCGACCCGCGAGGCCATCCGCGACGGCTGGCTGCACACCGGCGACATCGGCCGTATCGACGAGAACGGCCACATCCGGATCACAGACCGGAAGAAGGACATCATCGTCAACTCCGGCGGCGACAACCTCTCGCCCGCACGGGTCGAGGCGGCGTTGACGCTGCGTCCGGAGATCGCCCAGGCGATGGTCTACGGCGACCGAAGGCCGCATCTCGTCGGCCTGATCGTGCCGGACCCAGGCTGGGCGAAATCATGGGCGGCGTCCGCGGGCAAGTCGGCGGACCTCGCGCAGCTCGCCGACGACGAAAGCTTCCACCGCGCGGTCGGCGCGGTGATCGACGAGGTCAACAAGACCCTGTCGGTGATCGAGCGGGTGCGCCGCTTCATCGTCGTCGCCCAGCCGTTCTCGGTCGACAACGCCCAGCTCACGCCGACGCTGAAGCTGCGCCGCCACGTCATCCTCGAAGAGTACGGGCCCAAGCTGGACGCGCTCTACGCCGCGCCCTGCGCCCCGGCTCCGCCTCACAACCGGTAGTAGTCGCGGTACCAGGCGACGAACCGGGCCATGCCCTCGCGGATGTCGACCGCGGGGCTCGAAGCCGAAGTCTCGCCGCGAAGCCTCGATGTCGGCGTAGGTCTCGACCATATCGCCGGCCTGCATCGGCTTGTACTCGATGATCGCCTTGCGTCCCGCCGCCGCCTCAATGGCGCCGATGAAATCCGCCAGCGGCTCGCTGCGGTTGTTGCCGAGGTTGTAGACCCGATGGGCGCCGGCCTCCGGCGGACGGTCCGAGGCAGCCGAGGATGCCGTCGACGATGTCGTCGATGTAGGTGAAGTCGCGGCGCATCTCGCCGCGGTTGTAAACCGGGATCGGCCGGCCTTCGATGATCCGCTCGGTGAACATGTAGGCGGCCATGTCTGGCCGGCCCCAGGGGCCATAGACGGTGAAGAAGCGCAGGCCCGAAAGCCTGAGCCCGTACATCCGCGCGTACGAGTGGCCGATCACCTCCATCGCCTTCTTGGTCGCGCCGTAGAGCGAGACCGGGCTGTCGGCCTTGTCCTCCACCGAGAACGGCAGCTTGTTGTTGGCGCCGTAGACCGACGACGACGAGGCGTAGACCATGTGGCGGAGGTTCGGCAGCGTCCGGCAGGTCTCCAGCAAAACGACGAAGCCTTCGATGTTGTTGTGCAGATAGATGTACGGGTTCTCGACCGAGTAGCGCACGCCCGCCTGCCCCGCCAGATGGACGATCGCGTCGATGTCCGGGTGGCTTTCGAACAGGGTCCGCATGCCGCCGCGGTCGGTCGACGTCGAGCTGCTGGAAGCGGTAGCCGGGCAGGCCATCGAGCGCGGCGCGGCGGCCTTCGGTCAGCGCCGGGTTGTGGCTCCGCTGCAGGTTGTCGATGCCGATGACGCTCGTTCGCCGCGGGCGACCAGCGCGCGGACGACATGGAAGCCGATGAACCCGGCGACCCCGGTGACCAGCGTGCTCACGTGCTTTCCCCTTTGCCGCGAAGCCGAGACGATAAGCCAAGGCAACAATTTGAAGCGCGTCTTCTACGGCGAGCGGCGAGAATTGGCCATAGCGGGTCGGGGCCAAGGCCGAGATTCCTATCGCCGCTGCCGGGGCCATTGGATATCCTGATTTGCAACGACGCCGCGGCATCAAGCCGCGCGGTGCCGATGGACGAGGAGGCGGTCTTGGCGGAGGATCCCGGTCCGCTCCGCGCGGGGCGAGAGGGTGCCCGGTTAGCATCCGGCTCGTTCGCCCAGGACTTGATGTCGCGGGTGCGGACGCAACTTGCGGCCCTGCGCGGCCAGGTCAGTCGGCTCAACGTCGCGCTGACGAGCAGCGAGCAGGCGAAACTCGCCGTCGACCGGCGCACCATCGGCGCGGGTCGCGCCCCCCTGCCGCTGGCTCAGCCCCTTCGCGGCGGCGTTCTCCCTGTGGAGAAGGCGGAGCAACTGGTCTCCGTCTGGCTCAACGACGACCATCTTCACGCCCTGGTCGAGGCCCGCCTGCTGGATCCGCGCGAGGTCGGCGACCGGGTGAAGGTCGCCGCCGCTTTGCGCAAGGCGATGGACCGCTGGAGCCAGCGGATCTCCAACAGCCAGCAGGGCCCGGTCGACGCTCAGGCGCGCGGCCGGCGCCAGGGCCTGTCGCTGCCGGCGCGCATCGGCGACGGCGACGACAGGATCATCCGCCTGGAGGCGGCGCGGGCGGCCAGGACCGCGGCGCGGCTGACCACGGCCGCGGGCGCCACCGCTGGCGAGCGGCCTCACGCGGGGCCGCTGTGCGGCATCGCCCCGGCCCCGCCCGCCGGACGAAGCGCAGCCGCGCCGTTACGGCGTGCGGCGCCCGTGCAGGATGCTCAGCGAGTAGATCGCCAGCGCCAGCCAGATGAACGCGAACGTGGCCAGGTGAACGGGCGTGAACGGCTCGCGGTAGACGAACACCGCCAGCAGGAGGTGTCCGGTCGGGCGCGATGTATTGCAGCAGCCCGACCGTGGTCAGCCGGATCCTCTGGGCGCCGGCGACGAACAGCAGCAGGGGTAGCGCCGTTATCGGCCCGGCGAGCAGCAGGAGCGCGTCAATCCGCCAGACCCTGGGTGAGGAAGGCGCCCTCGCCCTGCGCGGCAAGCACGGCGAGAAAGATCAGCGCCGCCGGCGAGAGCAGCAACGTCTCGATGAACAACCCGGAGACGGGGTCGACCGGCGCCGTCTTGCGGATCAGCCCGTAGAGCGCGAAGCTCACCGCCAGGCTCAGCGCCACCCACGGCAGCGTGCCGAAGCTGATCACCTCGATGGCGACGCCGATGGCGGCGATCGCCACCGCCAGCCACTGCAGCCGCCGCAGTCGCTCGCGCAGCACGGCCACCCCGAGCACGACGCTGACGAGCGGGTTGATGTAGTAGCCGAGGCTGCACTCGAGGATCCGCCCGTCGGCCACAGCCCAGATGAACACGCCCCAGTTCAGCGAGATCACCAGGGCCGAGCCCGCCAAGGTCAGCAACAACCGGCGGTCGGCAAGGGCGCGGGCGACAAGCCGCCAGCCGCGCTGCAGCGTGAGCAGCCCGGCCACCAGCAGCACCGACCAGACGATGCGGTGCGCCAGCACCTCCAACGCCGGCACGGCCGCGACGGCCTTGAAGTAGATCGGGAAGACACCCCACAGCGCATAGGCGCCGACGGAGCAGGCGACGCCGGTGGCCGCCCGCGCCGATGGTGCATCCCGGGACCGGGCAGGCGCCGCTCGCTGGCGACGTCTTCGAGATCCTTGGCCAAGGTTCACCTATCGCTGCGCTGACGGCGGCTGCTGCTGATGAAGTGTCGCCTGCGCGGCTGCCGCGCCGCCCCAACATTCGCCGGGTTCAGGGGGGCTCCTTGCCGGAGGGCGATCGGCTGCGCGCAGCCGCGCTTACTGGCCGCGCGTTACTGGCCGCGCGTTACTGGCCGCGCGGCACCGTGACGATGTGCAGCGCGTTGGTCGTCCCCGGCGTCTCCAGCGGCAGGCCGGCGGTGACGACCAGGCGGTCGCCGGGGCCGGCGAAACCCTTGTCGACCGCGGCGTGCATCGCCTGCTCCAGCATCCGGTCGAAGTCGGCGAAATGGTCGACCTTGATGGGGTGGACGCCCCAGGCAAGCGCCAGGTTGCGGGCCGACGGCCTCGTTCGGCGTCAGCGCCAGGATCGGCACCGGCGGCCGCTCCCGCGAGGCCCTGAGCGATGTCGAGCCGCTGGCGGTGAAGGTGACGATGGCGTGCGCCGAAATCGTCTCGGCGACCTGCCGGGCGGCGCGGGTGATGGCGTCTGCCGAGGTCGTCTCGGGGACGGCGCGGTCGGCATCGACGATGCGCTGGTACGGCCAGTCTCGCTCCGTCCGGCGGATGATGCGGTCCATGATCGAGACCGCCTCCACCGGATAGCGTCCGGCGGCGGACTCGCCCGAGAGCATCACCGCATCGACGCCTTCGTAGACCGCGGTGGCGACATCGGACGCTTCCGCGCGCGTCGGCGCCGGCGCCATCATCATCGATTCCAGCATCTGGGTCGCGACGATCACCGGCCGCCCCGCATAGCGGCAGGCGCGGATGATCCGCTTCTGCAGCGAGGGCACGTCCTCGGGCGGCATCTCGACGCCCAGATCACCGCGCGCCACCATGACCGCGTCGGCCCGCTGGACGACGGCGTAAAGATGCTCGATGGCCGAGGGCTTCTCGATCTTGGCGATGATGCTGGCCCGCCCGCGGATGAGCTCGCGCGCCTCGTCCAGGTCCTCCGAGCGCTGCACGAACGACAGCGCGACGGTGGTGATGCCGAGGCCGAGGGCGAACTCCAGGTCGGCGCGGTCCTTCGCCGTCAGCGGCGAGATTGCCAGCATCACGTCGGGCAGATTGACGCCCTTGTGGTCCGACAGCACGCCGCCGGTCAGCACGCGCGTGTCGGCATAGTCGCTGCCGGCGGAAACCACCTCGAGGCGGACCTTGCCGTCGTCCAGCAGCAGCATCGTGCCCGGCTTGCAGACGGCGAAGATCTCCGGATGGGGCAGCGGCGCCCGCCGGCTATCTCCCGGCGCCGCGTCGAGGTCGAGGCGGAAGGACGCGCCGGCCTCGACGCTGACGGGGCCCGCGGCGAATGTGCCAAGGCGCAGCTTCGGCCCCTGCAGGTCGGCGAAGACGCCGAGCGGCGTGCCGTGGCGCACCTCCGCGGCGCGGATGAGTTGGAGCAGGTTGGCGTGGGTGTCGTGGCTGCCGTGGCTGAAGTTGAGGCGGAAGACGTCGGCGCCGCGGCTCACCAGCAGATCGACGGCCTCGGCGGTGTCGCTACTGGGGCCCAGCGTGGCCACGATCTTGGTGCGGCGGTTCCGGCGCATGACCGGTGACTTTAGGCGGCGGCATCCGGCCATTCCAGGACCAAGTTGCAGCGAGCCGCGTAGGACAGCGAACCGGGATCCGCTGGAAGCAGTAGCTTGGCCGTCAGACGGCGAGCCTCAGGTGGACGCTCGCCGGATCCGGCATCGTCGTCGACGCGTCGAGGATCTCGATGCTGAGCAGCCGCCCGTCAGCGTCGTAGTCGAGGATCACGCCCGGCTTCTCCTCGTCGCTCTCGGCAACCTCGCCCGGCGCGAGCTCGATGCCGAGCGCGTCCGTGTCCGGGTCGTAGGTGACGTTCACCCGAGGCCTCCGTATTTCGCAAGCGCTGCAGAGGTTACTGCGCGGAGCAGTCCGTGTGGAACCACGATGTGAAGCTGTCACTTGCGGCAGAGCGCCGACGCGGCAGTCGAGCGATGCCCGTTCTGGATCGCCACGCCGCCCCGCGGCCCGCGATGACGATCGGCTCTCCGCCGTCATCGCCGCACTCGTTGTGTGATCCACGCCTTCGTGGACCCCCCAGGATAAGCCGGGACAAGCCCGGTGTGGTGACGTGCTGCGCGCACACGACGGATGACGCCCTCTTGTTCTGGTGCGTCAACCGGGACGGCAAGACTTCTCGCGCGCGCTACCAGCGGCCGCCGGGCAGCGCGAGGGCGTTCTCCGTCAGCTCGCGGGTGATAAAGGCGAAGGCCTCGTCGACCGTGTCGGCGCGGTGGAACAGCTTCAGGTCCTTGGCGCTGATGGTGCCGAACTCTACCAGCGCGTCGAGGTTCAGCACCGCGTCCCAGAACGCGCTGCCGTACAGCACGATCGGCAGGCGTTTGCGCAGCTTTCCGGTCTGCACCAGGGTCAGCACCTCGAACACCTCGTCCAGCGTGCCGAAACCGCCCGGGAAGGCGACCAGCGCCTTGGCCAGATAGACGAACCAGAACTTGCGCATGAAGAAGTAGTGGAACTCGAAGCCCAGGTGGCGGGTGACGTAGGCATTGCCGCACTGCTCGTTGGGGATCGAGATTGCCAGACCGATGTTCAGCCCCTTGGCTTCCGAGGCGCCGCGGTTGGCGGCCTCCATGATCCCCGGCCCGCCGCCGGTGCAGACAACGAAGCGCCGGCTCTTCTCTTCCAGGCCCTTGGACCATTCCGTCAGCCGGTGCGCGAGTTCGCGGCAGTCCTCGTAGTAGCGGGCCATCCGCACCTGGGCTTCGGCCGCAGCCGCTTCGCCGCCGGTCGCCCGCGCCGCGTCCAGTGCGGCTTGCGCCACCTCCAGCGGCTGCAGCCTGGAGGAGCCGAAGAAGACGATGGTGTCGCTGATCTTCAGCCCCTCGAAGCGGGACTCCGGGTGCAGGTATTCTGAAAGGATGCGCAGCGGCCGGGCGTGCCGGCTGCCCATGAACTTAGGGTTGACGTAAGCCTTGTCGAGGCGCCCCGCCGTGTCGTCGGCCATGGGAGATCCGCTCAGCAGAGGTCAGAGGGAAAGGGTGGTAAGGTCAGTGACGATGGCGGTCGCCGGCGGGAACGGGCTCTCCTCTCCCGGCGGGACGCGGCCGATGAAGCGGAGCCCCGTGGCCTGCGCCGCATCGTAATCCGTCATGGCGTCGCCCACGAACAGCACGCGCTCGGCCGGCAGGCCGTGGGCGGCCAGCAACTTACGAATGACGGTGATCTTGTCCGGAGGCGAGCCGCGCACGGTGACGAAGTAGTCGTCCATGCCGCGCCGGGCGACGATGTCGCGCAGTTCCGGCTCCGGCGTTCCGGAGACGACGAACAGCGGCAGGCGCCCGACCAGGCCGTCCAGCAGCTCCCTGGCCCCCTCGACCCAGGCGGAGTCCACCACCGCATCGACGACGAGGTCGGAAAAGCGGCGCCCCAGCGCCATCAGCTCTTCGGGTTCGAGCAGGATCCCCAGCATCTCCTGGTGGCAGTGGCGGATCTTCTGGATGCGCGAGACGCCGCCGTGGGCCCGGTGATGCGCCAACACGCGCTCCAATATCTCCGGACCGTGCTCCTTGTAGAGCTCGGTGAAGGCGCGGACCTTGATGTCGAGGGACTCCGCCAGCACGCCGTCGAAGTCGAAGAAGACCGCCGCGAGCTCGCCGCCGGGGCCACCGCCGTTCATCGCTTCTCCGGATGCCGTTTGACGGAGGGTCTCAGGCGCCGCGCTCTCAGCCGAGATCCCGCGCAGGGTCGACGCGCTCGATCGCCGCCGGGCGGGATCGATCGCGAACGTCGCCGCCCATGTGGGTCAAGCCGGCGCGGAGATAATCGTAGCCGGTGATCAGGGTCAGAGCCGCGGCAAGCCAGAGGCCGCCGATGCCGAGGTCGGTCATGCTGAAGCCAAAGAGACTAGGACCGACATCGCCGACGACGAGCAGCCCCAGCGCGATCATCTGAATGGTCGTCTTCCACTTGGCCAGCCGGGTCACCGGCACACCCACCTGCAGCTCGGCGAGGTGTTCGCGCAAGCCAGAGACCAGGATCTCCCGGCAGAGGATGACGACGGCGGCAAGAATGTCGACGCCGCTCAGCCGGTCGATACCGACGAGAATGAGCAGGATCGAGGCAACCAGCAGCTTGTCGGCGACGGGGTCGAGGAAGCGGCCGAAGTTCGACTGCTGCTGGCGGACGCGGGCCAGGTAGCCGTCGAAGAAATCCGTCGCACAGGCGTAGAGATAGACTCCGAAGGCAACCCATGAGCCGGTGACGGTGCCGGCGAGGAGAAGGAGGCAGACGACCGGCGTCGCCAGGATTTGTGACAGCGTTAGGATGTTGGGGAGGTTCGGATCCATCTCGGCGTATTCTATCGCTCGGCGTGGAACCATTCATAGATCTTATTGGCCATGCCCCGGCTGATTCCCGGAACCGCCTCGATGTCGCCCCGGCCGGCGCGGCTGACCGCCCGGGCCGAGCCGAAGTGGTGCAGCAGCGCCTTCTTCCGCCTGGCGCCAATCCCGGGAATGTCGTCCAGAACCGAACGGCTCAGCTTCGACGAGCGGCGGGCGCGATGCGTCCCGATGGCGAACCGGTGCGCCTCGTCGCGAAGCCGCTGCAGGAAGTAGAGCACCGGCGAGCGCGGCTCCATGTTCAAGGGCGGCTGTCCCGGCCGGTGGATGCGCTCGCGCCCGGCGTTGCGGTCCGGCCCCTTGGCAATGGCCGCCAGCGCAACGCCGTGGACGCCGAGATCGGCGAAGATGTCGAGGGCTACGGCAAGCTGGCCGGGGCCGCCGTCGATCAACACCAGGTCCGGCCACTGCTCCGCCCCCCGCTCGCCATCATCGTGCGCGCCTTCGCTTTTACCCTCGCTTCGCGGCTCCGCCCGACCGCGGCTGAAGCGGCGGCTCAAGACCTCGCGCATCATCGCGTAGTCGTCGCCGGGGGCGGCGTCGCGCCGGCGGATGGTGAACTTGCGATAGGCGTTCTTGATGAAGCCCTCGGGGCCGGCGACGATCATCGCGCCGATCGCGTCCGTGCCCGAGACATGGCTGTTGTCGAACACCTCGATGCGCCGCGGCGGCGCCTCGAGTTGCAGGGTCCGCGCCAGCGCATCGAGCAGCCGGCGCTGCGTCGCGCTCTCGGCGATCCGCCGGCCAAGCTCCTCGCGGGCGTTGTTCAGCGCGTGCTCGATCAGGTTCACCTTGGCGCCGCGCTGGGGGGTTATGAGCTGCACCCTCCGGCCGGCATGAACGCTCAGCGCCTCGGCGATGACCGCCTGGTCCGGCAGGGCATGGCTGAGGAGAATGCAGGGTGGCGGCTTCCGGTCGGCATAGAACTGGCCGAGGAAGGCCGAGATCACGGCGCCGGCGCTGGCGCTCTCGACGTGGCTCGGGAAGTAGGCGCGGTTGCCGTAGTTGCAGCCGGCGCGGAAGAAGAACACCTCGATGCAGGTCTGGCCGCCGGCCTGGTAGGCGACGACGACGTCGGCCTCGCCCATGCCGTCGAGGTTGATGTCCTGGTGCGACTGCACCGCCGTCAGCGCCCGGATACGGTCGCGGTAGCGCGCCGCCTCCTCGAAGTCCAGGGCCTCGGCCGCCGCTTCCATCCGCCGCGCCAGCTCCTGCTGGATGCGCTGGCTCTCGCCGCGGAGGAAGGCCCGCGCCTCGTCGACCAGGTTCGCGTAGTCCGCCTCGCCGATGCGGCCGACGCAAGGCGCCGAGCAGCGCTTGATCTGATGCAGCAGGCAGGGCCGGGTGCGGGCGGCGAAGACGGGATCGGAGCAACTGCGCAGGAGGAACGCCCGCTGCAGGGCGACGAGGGTGCGGTTCACCGACCAGGCCGAGGCGAACGGGCCGAAGTAGTCGCCCGGGCGCGACTGCGCGCCGCGGTGCTTCAGCACCTGCGGGAAGGCGTGGCCGCCGGTGACCAGGATGCCGGGCAGCGACTTGTCGTCGCGGAGCACGATGTTATAGCGCGGCTTGTGCCGCTTGATGAGATTGGCCTCGAGGAGAAGCGCCTCGGCTTCGGTGTGGGTGGTGACGATCTCGAGCGCGGCGGTGTCTTGCACCATGCGCCTGAGCCGCGGGCCCAGCCGGGTCACGTGGACGTAGTTGGCGACCCGCTTCTTCAGGTTGCGAGCCTTGCCGACGTAGAGGAACTCGCCCTCCGCGCCTAGCATCCGGTAGACGCCGGGGCTGTTCGGCATGGTCGCGAGCCGAGCCTGGATGAGGCTTGCGCCGTTGGGCGCCGGCCCGTCATCGGGCTGCGGTTCGGCCTCCGCCGACTGAACGCTGGCTTGCGGCTGCATGGCCTCTATGTGCCCCACCCCCGGCCGGCGATCAACACGGCGGCCGGCGCTGGTGCGGGCCGATGCTATCCCCGAAGGCTTGAAGGTTCCGACGCATCTGCTCCAGGTTGGCGCAGACGGTGCACGTGAGGCCCGCCATCGAGATAGCGCGGGCGGCGAGGCTGGCGTCGCGGCCCGTAGGCGTCAGGACGAGGATCCGATCGCGGTCATCACCGGAAGGTTCGAGCGCCATCGCGGCGGCCCCCGCATCATCCTCGGCCGGTGGCGTCGCGGGCGGGGAAAGGGGTTCCCGAGAGCAGGCCGGCGAAGTCGGTCAGCGGCGCGCCTAGGTGGACACCTTCCGGCCCCATCGAGAACTCGCGGATCGTGCGCTCGTGCCGTCCCTCCCGCTTCTTCACCACCGAGATCGCCTGGCGGATGCTGCCCGCGGTCTCGAAAAACCGCAGCAGCAGGACGTTGTCGGCGAGGAAGCTGACATCGACGGGGGTGGCCATTTCCGCGCCGAGGATGCCGTGCTGGGTGAGGACGAGCACCGTGACGACCTGGCGGCGCGACAGGTAGGTCAGGAGCTCGCGCAGGTGGAGGAGGACCATCGGCTCCTCGGCGGCCGACTGCAGGTAGCCGTTGAGGGTGTCGAGGACGACGAAGCGGACGTTGGACTCCTCGACCTGGCGAACGAGAAGCCCGGAAATCTCCCCAGGCGAGCGTTCCGCCGGGTCGAGATGGTCGACGAGGACCTGGCCCGAGGCGACGAGCCCCTCCATGTCGATGCCGAGTCCGCGGCAGCGAACGAAGCACGTGCGCACGCTCTCGTCGAAGAGGCACAGCGCGCCGCGTTCGCCCCGCGCCGCTGCCGCGCGTAGATAGGTGGCGGCAAGCGTCGATTTGCCGCTTCCGGCCGGGCCCATGATCAGCGTGCTGCTTCCCCGCGGCAGGCCTCCGCCGACCAGGCCGTCCAGCGCCGCGACGCCGCTCAACGCCGGCTCCTCGTCCCCGCCTTGCTCCTCGCGCGAGGCGGCGACGAGCCGGGGGAAGACGGCGATGCCGCCCTTCTCGATGCGGAAATCGTGGTAGCCGCCGATGTAGTGGATAAGGCTGTTGAGGAATTGGCGGTCAGGGGACTTTGGTCACGGAACTGCTAGGCTTTTACAGTCGTGCTTCCGCCTTAGGCAGAACCGCAAGTGCTTGTGTTTTTGCGAGAATATTCCCCGCAGCAACTTAAGTTACGGAGTCGTCGCGGCGCGCCACGACGCCTTCAGGAAGCTTCTGCAACCTGTGCACGAGTGCGGGCGCACAGCCCCGTAAGGGGCCGTCCTTTCGGCGGAGGGAGATAGCCTTCCGCCCGGTCAGGGCTGGGAAAAGCGCTCGATTTCGACCCCCACACTTCCAGCATCCGGAAGGATGTCGAGCTTCTCGACGCGCACGCGCACCGAGCCGACCCGACCGTCCTCCAGACACATCGCCGCGATCTCTTCCGCCACGGTCTCGACAAGCTTGATGTGCCGATCCGCCAGAAGCCCCCGCACCCCTAGGGTAATTTTTTCGTAACACACCACGTTGGCAAGGTCGTCGTCAAGGTCCCGATCGTCGCGTACCGCCAACTCGATGTTCACCCGGATGCGCTGGCGATCCGCACGTTCGTGCCGATGCACGCCGATGCTGCACATAAGAACGAGGTCGCGGATGAAGACATGGCGAATGGCATTGCGTGCGTCGGCGATGCGCACCGGAAAAACGCTCGGCGCCGGAGTGACCGTCATCGCTGGTTGCTCTCCCGGGCGACCCGAGCGGTCGCCATCACTCGTCCGCTGCGCCCGCCCGGGTATGGGCGGGGGACCAGCAGAGATGCTGGCCGGCGTCGACAGCGATCATCTGGCCGGTAACCGAGGGTGCGTCAAGAATGAAGCGGACCGCGGCGGCGACCTCCTCCGGCTGCACCTGTCGGGAGAGCGGCAGCGCCGACCACTGCCTGCGGAAACTCTCCGGCGTCTGCCGCTGGCTCGGCAGCGTCGGCCCGGGGCCGACGGCATTGACGCGGGTACGGGGCGCCAGCGCCAGGGCCAGCGTCTGGGTCAACGTCCACAGCCCAACCTTGCTCAGGGTGTAGGAGGTGAAAAACGGGGTCAGGTTCCAGACCCGCTGGTCGAGGATATTGACGACGTTGCCGGCCTGGCCCTCGGGAAGTTGCCGGACGAAGCCCTGTGTCAGGACGAACGGCGCCCGGAGGTTCACCTCCATGTGCAGGTCCCAGGAGGTGCGGGTGGCGTCCATGGCGTCATCGCGCTCGAACACCGAGGCGTTGTTGATCAGCGCCGACAGCGGCCCGACCGCTTCGGCGGCCCGATCGACTAGGCCGGCGGTCTCGTCCTCGCGCGCCAGATCGGCGGAGACCACCGCGGCCACGCCACCGATGGCTCCGATCTCGACGACGACGGCTTCCGCGTCCTCGGCGGAGAGATGGTGATGCACGGCGACCCGCCAGCCATGCCGCGCCAGATCTACGGAGATGGAGCGGCCGATCCGCCTGGCGCCACCGGTTACGAGTACGGAACGGGTCAAGGCGTGTCTCTTCGCGAGGCCTGCGAGAACGGGCCTAGCGGCGCGGCTTTGCCGGCGCCGCGGAGATGAACCGGAACTCGTCGACGAGATCCTGATAGAGCGCCTGCTTAAAGCTAACGGCGAGCAGCGGCAAGTCCTCTAGGGCGCTCCATCGCCAGGCATCGAATTCGGGTTTCCCGTGGGCGGCGAGGTCAATGTCGGCGTCCGTGCCGGTGAAGCGCAGGGCAAACCAGCGCTGCTCCTGGCCGCGGTACCTGCCGTTCCAGACCCTGCCGATGAGCTCGGCGGGCAGGTCGTAGCGCAGCCAGCGCTTGGACTTGGCGAGCACCTCCGCCCGGTCGGTGCCGATCTCCTCGACGAGCTCGCGAAAGAGGGCGTGGCGGGGCGTCTCCCCCTTGTGGATGCCGCCCTGCGGCAGTTGCCAAGCGTCGCGGGTGTCGAGGCGCCGGGCGACGAAAACGGCGCCGTCTGCGTTGAAGAGCAAGGCGCCGACCCCCCGCCGGTAGGGCAGGCCGGTAGGCGAGGCGGAGGGATCAGCGGCCACGCGCCTGCACCGCCTGGGCGATTGCCGAAACCGGCGCCAGCACCACCGGTTTGCCCGCCAGCGTTCCCGCCCACACCGTCAGCGCCTCCGCGGCCGCGGGTGTCGGCTCGACGACGGCGATGGCATGTCCGTTCGCGATGGCCAGGCTCTCCAGCTCCGCCAGCCGCGACCGCGTTGCCGCGACGTCCGCGTCCGGGCCGATGCTCAGGTCGATGCCGAGTTGGGGCACGTCGCCGCCGCGCGCCTTGGCGATGAAAGGGCTGACGAGCAGCAGGCCGCGCTCCGTCAGCTCCTTACTCGCCAGCTCCAGCGCCGCCGAGGCAGCCGGATCAGTGTCTGCGCCGGCCTCGGCGCCGACATTGGCGAGGGCGCCGACGGAACCGGCGAGGCGGGCAAGAAAGCGCTGCAGGCGGGCACGGTTGTCCGCCGCGGCAACGTCACCGGCCAACGCCTCCGGGCCAAGGTCGAGGAATGGAAAGGCTGCGCCCTGCACCGGCAGGCCGAGCATGATCTCGTGGCCCCCTGCCCGCGCCTGCCGACCCCAGCCGGCGACGTCCGCCACCGTCGGCTCAAAGGCGAGGGTGATGTCCGCCGGCAGCCTGCGGATGATCTCGCGGGTGACGATGGCGCTGGGCCCGAGGCCGGTGACGATGACCGCGATGCGGTTGCGGCCGTCGGCCGCGGCGAACGGGCGGGCGTAGGCCTGCCACGGCAGTCGGCCGTCGGGACCGCGCTTCGGCAGCGCCCCCTCGGCGGTTACTTCGATGAGCGTCGGGTCCGGCGCCGGCGGCAGCGGTGCCGCGCGGGGTACGGGCGGAACGCGAGCGAAGGCGTCGGCGGCGACCGGAGGGACCGTCACAGCATTACCGGGGCCGGGGCGAACCATCGCCGGTTCTTCGCCAGCGGGCGGGGCGGCCGCGGAAGCAGGCGCGTGCTGTTGCTGGTCCTGAGCGCCTGGCGGCGGCAAAGCCACTTCCACCGCGACCTCGCCCGGTGGCGAGGACGATGTCGCAAGCCACAGCACGACGAGCGCCGCTGCCGCAATCGCGCCGGCGGCAGCCCACGCCGTGCGGGGTAAGCCGCTCAGCCGCCGCGCCCACGCCGCCAGCGACGGCGGGGTAACGAGGCTCCGCAGCGTGCTCACTGCGCCCGCTGGCTCATCTTCTCCGAGAACAGCGACAGGCCGCGGACCAGGTCGATGGCGCGGACGAGCTGGTAATCCACCTCCGGCGGCACCGGCCCCTCGCTCGCGGCGCCGCCCGGCGTTGGTGCGTCCGTTCCAGACCCGCCGCTTCCGGGAGCCCCGCCACCCGTGCCGCCACCCGTGCCGCCGCCGCCCGGAACGCCTCCCGGAACGACCAGATCGAGAGCGCCGCGCAAGTCGGCCTCGCGGCGCTGGCCGGCCTGGACCAGTGCTTCGATCTTCGCCTGCTCGACGACGATATCGGGCTCGACGCCGACGGCCTGGATCGACCGCCCGGAGGGGGTGTAGTAGCGCGCTGTGGTCAGCCGCATGGCGCCGTGGCCGATCAACGGAATGATCGTCTGCACCGAGCCCTTGCCGAACGACTTGGTGCCAAGGAGGATCGCGCGGCCATGATCCTGTAGCGCGCCGGCGACAATCTCCGACGCCGAGGCGGTTCCGGCATTGATCAGGGCGACGATCGGAAGATCCTTGGCGACCTCGCCGGGGCGGGCGTTGAAACGCTGCGCGTCCTCGGGCTTACGCGCCCGGGTCGAGACGATCTCGCCCTGCTCGAGGAAGTCGTCGGAGACGGCGACCGCCTGGGCCAGCAGCCCGCCCGGATTATTGCGCAAGTCGAGCACCAGGCCCTGCAGGCCGCCCGGCGCCTCCTTCTTCAGCTTGGCGATCTCGTTGCGCACGCCCTCGTCGGTCTGCTCGCTGAACGAGCTGATGCGGATGTAGCCGACGCGCCCCTCCAGGCGCGAGCGCACGGAGCGGATCTTGATCACGTCCCGGGTCAGCGTGACGTCGAACGGCTCGCGGTCGGCGCGGCGGATCGAAAGCTTGATCGGCGTGCCGATCTTGCCGCGCATCTTCTCCACCGCCTCGGCCAGGGTCATGCCGAGGATCTCCTGGCCGTCGATGTGGGTGATCAGGTCGCCCGGCTGCAGCCCGGCCTTGAAGGCGGGCGTGTCGTCGATGGGCGAGACTACCTTCACCAGCCCGCCCTCCATGGTGACCTCGATGCCGAGGCCGCCGAAGGTGCCCTGGGTCTGGACCTTCATGTCCTCGTATTTCTTCTGGTCGAGGTAGGAGGAGTGGGGGTCGAGCGCGCTGAGCATGCCGTTGACGGCGGCCTCGATCAGCTCCTCGTCGGTGGTCTCCTCGACGTAGTCTGCGCGCACCCTTTCGAACACGTCACCGAACAGATTGAGGAGTTCGTAGGTCTCCATGCGGCCCTGCTTGGCCTCTTCGGCGTCAGCCGGTGCCGTGAGCAGCGCGATGGCAACTGCCGCCGAGAGCAGACTACGAACGATCATGCACCTGTCCTAATCATCGGAATACGAGAGGCGCCGGACGACGGGGGCCGGCAGGCAGGCGGCGCGGACACGCCACCGATGTCGACATTCAGCCCTGGATCCTGCGCCGGCGCCGGCGCGAAGCCGCTCCTGGCGCCTACGGCGCCCACTGGATCATTCGCATGATATTTCGCCGCGCGCGGGCAGATCAAGCCCCTGCCGGCAAGGTGATCGGAAGGAGAGTCCGGGAACAGGTAGGCAGCCGCTGCTACGGCTTTGCGTCGGCTGCCACCTGCATGCGGACGATCTTGTCCGGGTTGGTGACCTCGCCGTTGCGCGCCTCGCTGCCGCGTTTGATCGCGTCGACATGCTCCATCCCGCCGGTCACCTGCCCCCAGACCGTGTACTGGCCGTTGAGGAACGGCGCCGAGGCGAAGCAGATGAAGAACTGGGAGTCGCCGCTGTTGGGGCTGGCCGAGCGGGCCATGCCGACGGTGCCGCGCTCGAACGGCGTCTTGCTGAACTCGGCCGCGATCTTGGTGCCGGAGCCACCGGTGCCGTTGCCCAGCGGATCACCGGTCTGGGCCATGAAGCCGTCGATCACCCGATGGAAGACGAGGCCGTCGTAGAAGCCTTCGCGCACCAGGGTCTTGATCCTGGCGACGTGCTGGGGCGCCAGATCGGGGCGCATCTCGATGGTGACGCGGCCGCCCTTCAGGTCCAGGAACAGGGTGTTCTCAGCATCCGCCGCCGCGGCCGGGCCGCCAGTCGCGGCCAGCACGCCGGCGAGGCAAGCGACGAGATAGGGGATCGAGTCGCGGATCATGGCTCAAGCCTTTCGCTCTACAAGGGAGGGCGGCGACGAAACACGCACGTTCGGCCGATCCCGGCGACGTGGACCGGCAGCCTAAACGACTTGGAGGCGATGTCCAGCCGTCCCGTCCGCCTATGGCGTCTGCCGGAGGCGAAGGCGACGACGCCGTAGTGCGGGTCGAGGCGAAGCCAGACCCGCCGGTACAGGCGGGGATACGCCTGCGGCTACCGCTTAAATCGCCGCTATCCGGCGCTGCCGGGCGACGCGTCCACGGCCTATCCGCGCGCGTGGCTCTGTGCCTCGACATTTCCCCGCTGATGCTGGAGAGCGCCGCCGCGGGTATGGGCCGCGCCGGGCTGGCGGCCCGCATCCGGCTCGAGATGGCGGCCACCGCGCCCGGCGGCCGGCTGCACCTCGTCGACTTCGGTCGCCAGGAGGGGCCGCCGCCGGCCTTTCGCGCCCTGCTCCATGCCTGGCTGCGACGCTTCCACGTCATCCCCAGCGACGCGCACGAGCGGGTGCTTCGCGGGCGTGCCGCGGCGCTGGGCGCCGGCTGCACCCGCGGTTCCCTGTACCGCGGCTATGCCTGGAGCGCTGAGGTCACACTGCCCTGCCTGAGTGGCGAAGACGAAGAAAACCGCCGGGCTTCCCCCACCCGGCGGCCTTCGTCTTGGTCCCCTGCGCTTTCTTGTCGTGCCCTCAGAAAGTGCGTTTCGCCAGCAGGCCCTTGATCTCGGCGATAGCCTTGCCCGGGTTGAGGTGCTTCGGGCAGGTGCTGGTGCAGTTCATGATCGTGTGGCAGCGGAACACCCGGTACGGGTCGTTGAGCTGGTCGAGCCGCTCGCCGGTCTCCTCGTCGCGGGTATCGGCGATCCAGCGGTAGGCCTGAAGCAGGATGGCGGGGCCGAGGTAGCGGTCGCCGTTCCACCAGTAACTGGGGCAACTCGTCTGGCAGCAGAAGCAGAGGATGCACTCCCACAGGCCATCGAGGCGCTCGCGTTCCTCCGGGCTCTGCAGCCGTTCGCCAGCCGGCGGCGGCGTGTCCGCCTTGAGCCACGGCTGGATCAGCCGGTACTGGGCATAGGGCACCGAGAGATCCGGAACCAGATCCTTGACCACCGGCAGGTGTGGCAGCGGATAGATCTTGACGTCGCCCTTGATGTCCTCGATCGCCTTGATGCAGGCGAGCGTATTGGTGCCGTCGATATTGAAGGCGCAACTGCCGCAGACGCCCTCGCGGCACGACCGGCGGAAGGTCAGCGTCTGGTCGATCTCGTTCTTGATCTTGATCAGTGCGTCGAGGACCATCGGCCCGCAGGTGTCGAGATCGACGTCGAAGGTGTCGAGCCTCGGATTCTCGCCGCTCTCCGGATCATAGCGATAGATCCTGAACCGCCGGACCCGCTTCGCTCCGGCCGGCGCCGGATGCGTCTTGCCTTCCTTGATCCTGGAGTTGGGCGGCAGATTGAATTCGACCATTGTTTGTCCCTCGTCGGCTCCTAGTACACGCGCTTTTGCGGTTCGATGTACTTGGCCTCGTTGGTCAGCGTGTAGGTGTGCACGGGCCGATAGCTGAGCGTCACCTTGCCGGCATCGTCGATGCTGGCCAGCGAATGCTTCATCCAATTGGCGTCGTCGCGATCGGGGAAGTCCTCGCGGGCGTGCGCTCCGCGGCTCTCCTTGCGCGCTTCCGCCGAGTACAGCGACGCCTTGGCGCAGATCATCAGGTTCTCGAGCTCGAGCGCCTCGACCAAGTCCGAGTTCCAGATCAGCGAGCGATCGCTGAGGCGGATGTCCGGAAGCATGTCCCAGACCTCGTCGATCTTCCGGCAACCCTCGGCCAGAACCTCCTGCTCGCGGAAGACGGCGGCGTTGTTCTGCATCGTCTTTTGCATCTTCAGCCGGATCTCCGCCGTCGTCTGCTCGCCCTTGGCGTGGCGCAGGCGGTCGAGGCGGGAGATGGCGAGCTCGCCGCTGCCGTTGGCGAGCGGCGGGTGCGACGAGCCGGGCTTGATCTTCTCGGCTGCCCGCAGGGCCGCGGCGCGGCCGAAGACGACGATGTCGAGCAGCGAGTTGGTGCCGAGCCGGTTGGCGCCGTGCACCGAGGCGCAGCCGCATTCGCCGACCGCCATCAGGCCGCGGCAGACCGCGTCCGGATCCTCCGCGGTCGGCCGCAGAACCTCGCCGTGATGGTTCGTCGGGATGCCGCCCATGTTGTAGTGCACGGTCGGCAGCACCGGGATCGGCTCGCGGGTGGCGTCGACGCCGGCGAAGATCTTCGCCGTCTCGGTGATGCCGGGCAGCCGGGCCAGCAGGATCTCGGAGCCGAGATGCTCGAGGTGGAGCATGATGTGGTCGTTCTCGGCGCCGACGCCGCGGCCCTCGCGGATCTCCACCGTCATCGAGCGGCTGACGACGTCGCGCGAGGCCAGGTCCTTGGCCGTCGGCGCATAGCGCTCCATGAAGCGTTCGCCGGCGGAGTTGGTGAGGTAGCCGCCCTCGCCGCGCGCACCCTCGGTGATCAGGCAGCCGGAGCCGTAGATCCCCGTCGGGTGGAACTGGATGAACTCGTGGTCCTGCAGCGGCAGGCCGGCGCGCGCCGCCATGGCGTTGCCGTCGCCGGTGCAGGTGTGCGCCGAGGTGCAGGAGAAGTAGGCCCGGCCATAGCCGCCTGTGGCGAACACCGTGGTGTGGCCCTGGAAGCGGTGGATAGTGCCGTCGTCGAGGTTCCAGGCGATGACGCCGCGGCAGGCACCGTCGTCATCCATGATCAGGTCGATGGCGAAATACTCGACGAAGAACTCGGCGTTGTGCTTTAGCGACTGCTGGTAGAGCGTATGCAGGATCGCGTGGCCGGTGCGGTCGGCGGCGGCGCAGGCGCGTTGCACCGGCGCCTCGCCGTAGTTGCGCATGTGGCCGCCGAACGGGCGCTGGTAGATGCGGCCGTCCTTGGTCCGCGAGAAGGGCACGCCGAAGTGTTCGAGCTCATGCACCGCCGGCACCGCGGCGCGGCACATGTATTCGATGGCGTCCTGGTCGCCGAGCCAGTCGGAGCCCTTGACGGTGTCGTACATGTGCCACTGCCAGCTGTCCTCGGCCATGTTGCCGAGTGCGGCGCCGATGCCGCCTTGGGCTGCGACAGTGTGGCTGCGGGTGGGAAACACCTTGGTGATGCAGGCGGTCTTCAGGCCGGCGGCCGCCATGCCGAGGGTGGCGCGCAGGCCGGCGCCGCCGGCGCCGACGACGATGACGTCATAGGCGTGGTCGGTGATGGGATAGGCGGTAGACATCTCTGCTATCTCCCCATGGCAACGAGAACGATGGCGAGAATGCAAGACACCGCCAACACGAAGAGGACGAAGCGCGAGCCGAGCAGGGCGATGACCCGCGCCGGCTCGTGGTGGACGTAGTCCTCGATCACAACCTGCATGCCGAGGTAGGCGTGGTAGAACAGCGTGCCCACCAGCACGATCATCGCCAGCGCATTGCCGAAGACCGAGAGCCAGGCCCGGAAGGTGGCATGATCGGCGCCCATCAGCGAAATCGCAGCGAAGACGAACCAGATCGAGAGCGGAACCAGGGCGATCGCGGTGAACCTCTGGGCCCACCAGTGGCCGACGCCCTCCTTGGCCGAGCCCAGGCCGCGGACGCGGCCGAGCGACGAGCGGAGCTCCATCATGCGCCTCCCGCCGCGTAAGCGGCGATCAGGGTGATCACGGTGGCCACGGCGGCGAAGGCGACGACGACGATCCCGGTGGTGCGCACCTGGGTGATCTCGAAGCCCCAGCCGAAGTCCCACAGCAGGTGCCGGACCCCGTTAGCGAGATGATAGAAGACCGCAAAGGTGAAGCCCCACAGCAGGAGCTGGCCGATCCAGGAGCCGAGGAAGGCCTGGGCGCTGGCGAACTGCTCGGGCCCGTAGGCCGCGGCGACCAGCCACCAGGTCAGGAGCAGGGTGGCGAAGGTGAGGGCGACGCCGGTGATGCGGTGCAGGATCGACAGGACCGAGGTAATCTGCGGCCGATACACCTGCAAGTGCGGGGACAGAGGACGATCAACAGAAGGCATGGGAATTTTCCCTTGTTCTTCAATGCCCGGGCGAACCAAGACGTGAAGGATTAGACCTTGGATCAGCGGAAGTCAATGTTCGCATACGCGAAAGGATGGTTCTGCCATGAAACCGACGGGCTGGAAGTCCCGATTACAGTCGCGAGCCGTTCGCAATACTAGCGACTATCGTTCGCGCCGCCACGGCCGGCCGCTTCGTTGCCTGCCCGCTTCCGGTGGCGGCTCCGACCAGACTTCGTGAGCCTGCTGGACCCGCACGGCGCAACGCCAAGGCAGCGCCACCGAGGCGCAAGGGCACAGCGCCAGGACAGAGCCAGGGCGGAGCCAGGGCAGCGCCAGGGCAGAGCCACCTCTCCTGCCGGCTTCCTGCTCGCCGCGGCGCGCACGAAGCCCGGGGACGGTCCGCGCCCGAGCTGCCCTGCCCGCCGAGCGGCCCTGCCCTACGTGGCCCGGCGCGTCCGGCAGCAGCGGCCACCCGCCGGCTGTTGACAGCCGCCGGCGAGTTTGGTCCTGTGGTGGCTGACGCTCGAGGGCAGCGGCAGCTACGGTGGCTACCAAGCCTGAGGCTGCGGCCGAAACCGGGCTACCGGGATGGGGCCGGCAATGGGGCCGGCAATGAGCCGGCAATGAAGCCGGCAACGGGAAGGTCGCGAGGCAGATGGAGGGGATGCGCGTGGAAGGGCTGTTCGGCTTGGTCGTTCTCGCCCTCGACGTGTGGGCGATCATCCATATCGTCCAGAGCGGCGCCTCGACGGGCAAGAAGGTTCTCTGGGTGGTGCTGATCTTGCTCCTGCCGCTGGTCGGCTTCCTGATCTGGCTGCTGCTGGGCCCGCGCAAGACCGCGGCATCGGCCTAGCGGCCGCGGCCTTCGCCTCGCGGCCCCTTTCACCCGGCCACTACGTACGCGGTATCTACCCGGCCGGCGTGCTACCGGTTCCCGTCCGCGCCAGCCGTGTCCGTTCGACAGCCTGTCGCCCCCGAGCCCTGCGTTCGCGCGACCGGGACCGCGGCCCCCTCCTCGCGGCTCCGGCAACGCCGCTGGCTCACATGGGCACGTTCACGACCGCCGCAGGCCCGCCGACCAGCATTCGGACCAGCTCGGCCTGGCGGTCCGTGCCGGTCTTGCTGAAGATCTGCTTGAGGTGCTTGCGCACCGTCTCGTAGGCCACGCCCAGGATCTGCGCGGTCTCGTCGAGGCGGTGACCCTGCGCCAGGAGCGCCGCGACCCTGGCCTCGGCCCGGCTCAGGCCATAGAGATCGCAGAGCCGCATGGGATCGATCTCGCCCCGATGCTCCGGATCGCCGATGAAGACGATGGCCACCGGTTCATCCGCACCGACCTCGGTGGCGTCGGGGAGCGGCCAGATCAAAAGGCTTACCGGTCGCTGCCTCGATGGCCGGGGCACGGCGATGGCCCGCGGCGAGACCTGCTCGCCGTCCTTCACCATCGCCGCGATACGGGTCAGGAGTTCACGGAAGCGGCCGCGCCGCCCCGGCTGACCGAGCGCCAGGGCGCCGTTGCTCAGCGACAGGATGTCGCCGTTGTTGATGACGGCGTTGGCCGCGGCATTGGCGAAGAGGACGCCACCGTCGGGGCGGATGAGGGCGACGCCCAGGGCGACGCCGCGCAGCGCCGTCGCTGCCGCCCCCTGGACGGTCGCGGCCAGTTGCGCCGCCTCGCCTGCCGCCAGGCGGCGGTGAAGGTAGGGGAGGAGATCGGCCAACCGGTCGGCGGCCTCCGCCGGAAATCTGCCGCGCCGCCGGCTGCGGCCGAGGAGGACCAGCTCGACGTCGCCGCCGGAGTTGGCGGCGACACCGACGAGAACATGGTTGAGGTTCTGAGCTTGAAGCCAATCGACGGCGAAAGTGCTGCGGCTGAGCGGCCTGCCGTCGATGACGATGTCCTCGCCGTCCCAGACGCGCGGCGAAGAGCTGACCACCTTCGCCTCCTGCAGCCAATGGCCCAGCGGAACCGCCGCTTCCGGATAGGTCACCAGCAGCTTCGCGTCGACACCCCAGGCGTGGGTGATTCGGCCGACGTCTCCGCCGGTGGCGTGTTCGGCGGTCAGCACCGTGTCGGCATCGGTGGCTTCCGCCAGTGCCGCAAGGGCATCCGGCCACAGCGCCGGGTTCACGCTGGCGTCACAAAACGCGGACATCGTCTGCAGCAGGATGTTGTTGGTCATAGCCGTCGCCAGTTTGTTTGCATTTCTGGGGCAAGCCTACGCGTATGAGGGCCTACGTGCTGTGACGCCCATCACTGCATCTGCTCCTTTCGCGGGACAGGCACAAGATAGCGCACGGCATAGTTGATATCGACGACACGACCTTTCTGCTTATCGCTTAACCTAGTGCATCTCCCCCCTGGCTTGGTCCGACAGCGAGGCGCGATGCGCGGTCACTTCACGGTGGCCGACGAGCGCCACAACCGAATTGAGGCTGCCGATGGTGGCCCTTTCATGGCCGGTGCGACCATGGGCAGTAGGAGTCGGCGGAGAACCCTCATTGCCTGTAGCCGACGCGAGAGCCCAGGCAAGCCGGTGGAGCCGGTTCGGCGCGGGAACCTCGTCCTCGCCGTTCGGCCGCGGCGGCCCGTCGCCTCCGAGCGCCGGCCCGCTTGGCCCTGTGCAACCGGCTGGCGCATGGGCCTGAGCAGCGTCCGGAAAACGGAAACCGCCGCTCAGGCACCCACCGCATCGGGGTCCCGCGCTTCGCCGCGGCCGCGTCTCGTCACCCGGGTGTATGACGGCCAGGGCACGGGTACCGGATGCCCGCGGCGGCTGCGTCGCAGAACTGTCACTTGATCTCCCCTCCTCCAGGTCGGCGCAGACTGGGCCCAACGCGCCCGCCTTTGCTTGGCGCAGGCGCGCGCGTCACGACATCGTGCTGCGGCGGCCCCTCGCGTTGGCAGAGATGGGCCGCGGGAGGTCGAACCTCAATACAACCGAACGACGCTGTACTACACCTAAGGGAGTATGCGACGCTTTCGCCGCGTCAGCCGGCGAGGGCCCGCTCGCGGGCGATGTCGAGCATCCGGCTCAAGACCTGCGGCTCCTGTGCACCGGAGATGACATAGGTGCGCTCAAACAGGAAGGTCGGGACGCCGTTTATGCCGAGCCGGTGCGCGCGGGCGTTGGCGGCGTAGACGTCGGTTACGTCGCGCTCGCTCTGCAGATGGGTGCTGATCTCCTGCGCCGCGAAGCCGAGCTCGACGCCCACCCTGATGAGTTCGCCCACCTCGCCGATATCCCGGCCACGGATAAAGTGGTGGCGAAACAGCGCCTCCACCGCCGCCGAGGCAAGGCCGTGCATCTCCGCGAAGCGGACCAGGCGGTGAGCATTCAGGGTGTTCGGCGTGCGCTGGATGCGGTCGAAGGCGAACTCGATGCCGACTGCCTCGGCGAAATCCGCGATCGCGCCGAAGACCCGGCTGATGCGCGCCTGGCTGCCGAACTTGCGCATCAGGTAGGTCGGCCGGTCGACGCCCTCGGCAGGCATGTCGGGATTGAGCAGGAACGGCCACCAGCGCACCGTCGCTTGCGCCTGCGGTCGCGCCGCCAGCGCCCGCTCGAGCTGGCGCTTGCCGATGAAGCACCACGGACAGCCGGGATCGTAGATCACCTCGATCAGCATTGCGCGCGCCTCAAGTCAACAGCTCGCGGAACCCAGCTGCCTCGACCTCGAGATCCCGGCGCTCGGCCAGCGCCCTTGAAATGGCCGGCCGCTCCTGTCTACCTGATAATGTGCAAATGGGGATGCGTTGATGGAAGTCAGGCAGGCCAGGTTCCAGATCGGCGACGTCGTCCGTCACCGCCTCTATCCCTTCCGCGGCGTCATTTTCGACGTCGATCCAGTGTTCGCCAATACCGAGGAGTGGTGGCTGTCGATCCCCGAGCACGTCCGGCCGCGCAAGGACCAGCCGTTCTATCACCTCCTCGCGGAGAACGCCGAGGCGACGTACATCGCCTACGTCTCCGAGCAGAACCTGCTTCCCGACGATAGTGGCGCGCCGGTTACCCATCCGCAGGTCGCGGAGATGTTCACGGGCGTTGAGAACGGCCGCTACGTCAGTCGCCGCGACACGCATAACTGAAGCCTGATTGCAGCCTGTCTGCCGCCGGCGCTGGCTGTCGCTCCTGCATGTCAGTGCGAGTGGTAGAGGGTGCTGATGGTCCGCGGCGAGACGCCGACCTTGTACAGCGCGAGGCAGACGAGGTTGCGCAGCGGCCGGAGCAGGTAGCCGTCGCGGCGGTAACGCTCGGCCGACGTCAGCGCGGCAGCGTTGAGAACGGAAAGCCGGCTCCGGCCGATGCGGCGGACGAGGTCGACGTCCTCCATCAGCGGGATGCGGGCGTAGCCGCCGAGCTCCTCGTAAAACGCCCGGCCGATGAGCAGACCCTGGTCCCCGTAGGGGAGGCCGAACACGCCGCTGCGCACCGCCACCGCCCGCTCGACGACACGGGCGGCGAAGGCGGCATCATCCAGCCTGAAGCGGAGCACCGCGGCGCGGCGGCGGTTGTCGGCGCCGTTGATGAACTTTCGCAGCGCCGGGATCCAGCCCTCCTGCGGCCTGGTGTCGGCGTGAAGGAAAAAGAACCAGTCGCCGGCGGCGGCGGCCGCGCCCTCGGCGAGCTGGATGCCACGGCCGCGGGCGCTGTTCAGCACGATGGCGCCGTAGCGGGTCGCGATCTGGACGCTGTCGTCGGTGGAGCCGCCGTCGACGACGATCGTCTCGCAGGGGAACAGGCGCCTTGCCGCGGTGACGGCCGCAAGCGTGGGCCCAAGCGCTTGCCCGGCGTTCAGCACCGGAATGATGACACTTAACATGCTCAGCTCGTCCCCACCCCTACCGGCTCCCCGCCGATTATCGGTCAAAGCCGGCGCAGGGGAAGTGGCCGGATGAAGCTGCTGCTGCCGCCGTGTTGCCGCGGCCACAGTCGACGGCGCAGGGGCCGGGAGCGTGCGCTAGTTCTTGAAATGTTCCGCCTACCTCCCCATCAGCAAACGCATGAGGTTTCCGCTGAAAGGCCGGGGCGCCATCGCCAACCCGGCCGGCCGATACGAGGCTCTGGCCTATGGTCCGGACGACGACGCCGAGCCCGAGGAGGCGGCTCCGCCCCTGCGGACGACCGTCACGGACGAAGCCTGCCGGACGATCATCTCGCGCAACCGCTCGCCGGACATCCCGTTCGACCGCTCGATCAACCCCTACAGGGGCTGCGAGCACGGCTGCGTCTATTGCTATGCGAGGCCGACCCACGCCTACCTCGGCCTGTCGCCGGGGCTCGACTTCGAGACGAAGCTGTTCGCCAAGGCCGATGCCGCCGCCGTTCTCGGCCGGGAGCTGGCGAAGCCGGGCTACAAGCCGCGGCCGATCATGCTCGGCGCCAACACCGACCCGTACCAACCGATCGAACGCAGCCGCAAGATCACCCGCGCAATCCTCGAGGTGCTTTCGGCGCACCGCCATCCGGTCACGATCACGACCAAGGCGGCCCTGGTCGTGCGCGATCTCGACCTGCTTGCGGAAATGGGCGAAGCCCGCCTCGCCTCCGTCGGCATGTCGCTCACAACGCTCGATCCAGGGCTCGCCCGGGTCATGGAGCCGCGGGCGTCGTCGCCAGCACGGCGGCTGGCCGCCATCGCCGCGTTGGCCGAGGCGGGGGTGCCGGTGACGGTGATGGCGGCGCCGATGATCCCATTCGTGAACGACCACGAGCTGGAGCGGATCCTGGGCGCGGCGGCCGTCCGCCGGGGCGGGAAGCGCCGGCTACACTCTCCTTCGCCTCCCGTTGGAACTGAAGGAGGGGTTCGCCGCCTGGCTGGAGGCCCATCTCCCCGACCGGGCGGCACGGGTGCTGGGCCGGCTGCGCGACTGCCGCGGCGGCAGTCTCTACGTCTCCGACTTCGGCGAGCGGATGCGCGGCAGGGGCGACTATGCCGAGATCCTCGCCAAGCGCTTCGCCCTCGCCTGCAGGCGTCTCGGCCTTGCTACCGGGCCGCGGCCTGAGCGAGCTCGACTGCAGCCAGTTCCGGGTGCCGCGGCCCGACGATCCGCAGCTTCGCCTGTTGTAAAGGCGGCCCGTGCCTACACCGCCCGGGAATGGCGGGCGGCGCCGGTGCCGAGGTAGACATCGAAGGCGGCCGCGGCGAGGCGAACGAACGGCCGGCCCGCCTCGGTCACACCGACCCGGCTGCCCTCGACCTCGACGAGGCCGTCCGCGGCCAGAGGCAGCAAGGCCGCGAGGGACGGGACCAGCTCAGCGGGCTCGGCGCCGTGCCGGCGGCAGATGGCGGCGGTGTCGACCTCGAGGTCGCACATCAGCCTCTCGATGATTTCGCCCCGCAGCCGGTCGTCGGCGTCGAGCGCAAGGCCCCGCGCCACCGGCAGCCGGCCCGCGAACACCGCCTCGCGGTAGTCCTTCAGCGGCATCAGGTTCTGGACGTAGCCCTGCGGCAGGCTACCGATGGCCGAGGCGCCGAAGCCGAGCAGGGTTGCCGCCGCGTCGGTGGTGTAGCCCTGGAAGTTACGGTGCAGCCTGCCACTCGCCGCGGCGATGGCCAGCGGGTCGTCGGCGCGGGCGAAGTGGTCGAGCCCCACCGGGCGAAGGCCGTGCTCTTCCAGCCGGCGGGCGGCGGCGGCGGCCTGCAGCCAGCGCTCACGCGAACCCGGGAGCGCCGCCTCGTCGATCAGCCTCTGGTGGGTCTTCATCCACGGCACGTGGGCATAGCCGAACAGCGCCACCCGCGCCGGCTCGAGGCGCATGGCGAGGTCGACCATGGCCCTGACCCGCTCCACCGTCTGGTGCGGCAGGCCGTACATCAGGTCGAGGTTGATCGCGGCGATGCCGTGCGTGCGCAGCCAGCCGCAGACCCTGTCGACGACTTCGAACGGCTGGTGGCGGTTGACCGCCGCCTGGACCTCTGGGTCGAAATCCTGCACGCCGATGCTGGCGCGGTTGACGCCGGCGGCGCCCAACGCGGCGATATACTCCTCCGTCGCGTCGCGCGGGTCGATCTCGACGGCGAGCTCGGCATCGGCGGTGAAGGCAAAGGTGGTTCGCAGGGCCGCGGTCAGCGCCAGCCAGTCGTCGGCCCTGAGCATGGTCGGGCTGCCGCCGCCCCAGTGCAGATGCTGGGCGCGCAAGGGGCCCGGGAGTGCGGCGGCGACCAGCGCGATCTCGGCTTCGAGCGCATCGAGATACTGCCGGATCGGCTCGTAACGATTGACGATCTTGGTATAGCAGCCGCAGAACCAGCACATCTCGTCGCAGAACGGGATGTGGAAATAGAGCGACAGCGGCTGCGCCGGATCGAGCCCCGCCAGCCACCCGCGGTAGGTCCCATCGTCCGCCATCGGACGGAAGTGCGGCGCCGTCGGATAGCTGGTGTAGCGCGGGACGGGGCGGTCGTACTTCTCGGCGAGCGCTTCGCTCATCGGCGGCTCATGCGTGGCTCATGCGTGGCTCTTGGGGCGGCCTGCGATGAAGATAGGCCGCTCCCGCCACTCGCGGAAGCAGACGCCTGACCACGGAGCACAAACTTGGAGGCCGGCGCGCTGAACCTACCTACGTTTGCTCCTCACAGACAAACGCGCTGTCATTGCGAGCCGCGCAGCGGCGTGGCGATCCAGGAACTGGAGCCGCCTAAAATGCTTCGTCGGCTTGCCTCCTCGCAATGACGACCTGATGGTAGTGGTCCGGCTGATCATATCGTGCCCTAGGCGAGAAGTCGCCTTGGTATAGAGGGCAATGAGCTCGACGCCGGCCGCAGCCAGCGCCTTGCGGGCCCCCTCCTCCCGATCGACGACGGTGAGCACCGCCGCGGCATCGCCGCCAGCCTCGCGAACCGCCCGCAGCGCCTCCAGCACCGAGCCGCCGGTAGTGGTCACATCCTCCAGCAGCAGCGTCGGCGAGGCGGGGTCGAAGCAGCCCTCGATCCGCTTCTGCGTGCCATGAGCCTTCACCGACTTGCGAACGAAGAAGCCGCGGACGGGATGGTCCGGGAAGCTGTGGCAGGCGACCGCGCCGACGATGGGCACGGCGCCCATCTCCAGCCCGCCCACCTGCGCCGCGCCCTTGGCCTTGACCACATCGAGGATCGCGTCAGCGATCAGGCTCATCGTCTCCGGGTCGAACATCGCGAGCTTCATGTCGAAGTAGATGTCGGAGGTGCGCCCCGAGGCGAGCCGCATCTCGCGCCCTGAGATCATCGCCAGGCGACGCAGCCGGTCGAGAAGCCGGGCGCGGCGTTCGCCGCCTGCCAGCATCGGCTAGAGCCCATCGCTACCATCGGAATATCCCTTTCCACCTCGGCCCATCTTCGCACTGCTTGATCCGCTCGCGGCGAAAACGCATATCCCGCTCAACCGTACCGCGCGCTCCCGCGGCGGGCCTGGCGCGCTGTTGCCCTGGCTCCACACCTCTGTACTATGGAATCGATGCGAAGCAAGCTTCTTGCTGGGGTTGCGGCGATCGTGCTCGCCGCTGCGGGTGCCGGCGCATGGCTGTACGCCGAGCGCGGCGGCGCCGGAACCGGACGGCGGGACCGCCGCGGCGGCGGACGAGCAGGCGGAGCCGGCGGCGGTGGCGGTGGAAGCGCGCACGGTGTCCCTCGGCCCGGTCACGAGCGAGGTCTCCGCCGTCGGCACGTTGCGCTCCAACGAGGCGGTGGTCATCCGCCCGGAGATCGACGGCCGGGTGACCGAGATCCACTTCGACGAGGGCACGGCCGTCGAGCAGGGCCAGCTCCTGTTCAGCTTCGACGACTCGATTCCGCGCGCCGAGCTCGCCGACGCCGAGGCCAGCCTCGCCTTGAGCGAGCGCAACTACCAGCGGTCGATGGAGCTCTACCGCCGCGGCGCCGGCACGGGCCGCAGCGTCGACGAAACCCGCGCGGCACTGCAGAGCGACCGGGCCAAGGTCGACCTCGCCAAGGCGCGGCTGGACAAGACCAAGATCGGCGCGCCCTTCGCCGGCATCGTCGGGCTGCGCCGGGTCAGCATCGGCGACTACATTTCCAGCGGCGACGATCTCGTCACCCTGGCCAGCATCGATCCGATCAAGGTCGATTTCCGCATCCCCGAGCGCTTCCTCTCGGCCATGCAACCGGGCCAGGAGCTGGGCGTCGAAGTGGATGCCTTTCCCGGGCGAACGTTCCGCGGCCGGGTCTTCGCCGTCGATCCACAGATCGATGCCAACGGCCGCAGCATCGCGCTCAGGGCCGAGATCCCCAACGGTGAGCGGCTGCTGCGCCCCGGGCTGTTCAGCCGCATCCGCTTGGTGCTCGAGGTCCGCCAGAACGCGATCACCATCCCCGAGGAGTCGATCGTGCCCCAGGGGGACGAGCGCTTCGTCTTCACCGTGGCCGGCGGGCACGCGGTCAAGACCAGGATCACGCTCGGCCAGCGCGGCCCCGGTTGGGTCGAGGTAACCGGCGGGCTCGAGCCGGGCGACGTCGTCGTCACCGCCGGGCAGATCAAGATCCGCGAAGGCGCGTCCGTCGAGGTCGTTGCCCCGACCATGGCAACGCCGGGCGCCGGGGCCTGAGCCGGTGAAGCTTTCCGAGACCTGCATCCGCCGGCCGGTCTTCGCGACCGTGCTCAGCCTGCTCGTCGTCCTCGTCGGCCTCGTCGGCTATCAGCGCCTGGCGGTGCGCGAGTATCCCAACATCGACCCGCCGGTCGTCACCGTCTCGACCAGCTACCTCGGCGCCAGCGCCGAGATCATCGAAAGCCAGGTGACGAACGTGCTGGAGGACTCGCTCGCCGGCATCGAGGGCATCGACTACATGACCTCGATCAGCCGCGAGGAGACGAGCCAGATCACCATCACCTTCCGCCTCGACCGCGATCCCGACGCGGCCGCGGCGGACGTGCGCGACCGGGTCAGCCGGGTGCGCGGCCGGCTGCCCGACGACGTCGAGGACTCGGTCATCCAGAAGGTCGAGGCCGACGCCCAGCCGATCATCTACCTCGCCTTCTTCAGCGACCGGCACTCGCCGCTGGAGGTCAGCGACTACGCCGACCGCTACGTCAAGGACCGGCTGCAGACCCTGCCCGGCGTCGCCGAGGTGCGCATCTTCGGCGAGCGCCGCTACGCCATGCGGCTGTGGCTCGACCCCGCCCGCCTCGCCGCCTTCGACATGACCACCCAGGAGGTCGAGGACGCGCTGCGCCGGCAGAACGTCGAGATCCCGGCCGGGCGCATCGAGAGCGCCGACCGCGAGTTCACCGTGCTCGCCGAGACCGACCTGCGCACGCCCGCGCAGTTCGACGACCTCATCCTCCGCGACGCCGACGGCTACCTGATCCGCCTCGCCGACGTCGGCAAGGCCGAGCTCGGCGCTGCCGACGAGCGCCGGCGGGTGCGCTTCAAGGGCACCACGACGGTCTCGCTCGGGGTCGTCAAGCAGTCCACCGCCAACCCGCTCGACCTCTCGCGCGCCGTCCGCGAGAACCTGCCGGCCATCATCGACAGCCTGCCCGAGGGGATGCAGGTCGCGGTCGCCCACGACCGCGCGGTGTTCATCGACGAGTCGATCAAGAACGTCTACCGGGCCATCGCCGAGGCCGCCGTCCTCGTCGTCCTCATCATCTTCCTGTTCCTGCGCTCGCTGCGCGCCACCCTGATCCCGCTGGTCACCATCCCGGTCTCGCTGATCGGCGCGTTCGCGCTGATGTACGCGCTCGGCTTCTCCGTCAACACGCTGACGCTGCTGGCCATCGTGCTCGCCATCGGCCTCGTCGTCGACGACGCCATCGTCATGCTGGAGAACATCTACCGGCACGTCGAGGACGGCATGGCGCCGCTGGCCGCGGCGCTGCAGGGCAGCCGCGAGATCGGCTTCGCCGTCGTCGCCATGACGCTGACGCTGGCCGCGGTCTACCTCCCCATCGGCTTCATGACCGGCAAGACCGGGCGGCTGTTCACCGAGTTCGCCTGGACGCTCGCCGGCGCCGTCGTCGTCTCCGGCTTCGTCGCGCTCACGCTGTCGCCGATGATGTGCGCCAAGCTGCTTCGCCACGAGCCGAAGCACGGCTTCGCCTACCGCGTCATCGAGCGCGGGCTTGACGCCATGACCAATGGCTACCGCCGCCTGCTGACCCGGGCGCTCTCCGCCTGGCCGGTGGTTGGCCTGGTCGGCGCCGGCGTCGTCGCCTCGATCTTCGTCCTCTACGCCAACCTTAAGTCGGAGCTGGCGCCGTTCGAGGACCAGGGCACCGTCGTCGGCCTGTTCATCGCTCCCGAAGGGGCGACCATCGACGCCATCGACGCCTACGCGAAGCAACTCGAAGACATCTACGCCGCCGAGCCGGACGTCGACCGCTACTTCGTCGTCGTCGGCACCCCGGTGGTCAACCAGGGCATTTCCTTCATCAAGATGACGCCGTGGGGCGAGCGCGACCGGACGCAGAAGGAGATCGCCGACAGCTTGCGGCCGAAGATGGCGAAGGTGCCCGGCGTGATGGCCTTCCCGGTCAACCCGCCGCCGCTCGGCCAAAGCGTCCGCAACAAGGGCGTCGAGATCGTGGTCAAGACCTCCAGGCCCTACCGCGAGCTCGAGACCATCATCGACGACCTGACAGCCAAGGCGGCCGCCTCGCCGGCCCTGCTCAACGTCGAGACCGACCTAAAGCTTAACACCCCGCAGATCCGCGTCGACCTCGACCGGGAGAAGGCGGCCAACCTCGGCATCGCCGTCGATACGCTCGGGCGCAGCGTCGAGACCCTGCTCGCCGGCCGGCAGGTGACCCGGTTCAAGCGCGAGGGCGAGCAGTACGACGTGATCGTCCAGATCCGCGACGAGGACCGGATGACGCCGGACGCGCTCAACCGCATCTACGTGCGCGCCGCCGGCGGGGCGATGGTGCCGCTGTCGAACCTGGTGCAGATCGAAGAAACGGTCTCGCCCAAGGAGCTGAACCACTTCAACCAGCTCCGCGCCGCGACGATCACCGCCAACCTGGCGCCCGGCTACAGCCTCGGCGATGGCCTGGCGATCCTGGAGGCGGCGGCCGAGGAGGTGCTGCCCAGCACGGCGCGGCTCGACTACTCCGGCCAGTCGCGGGAGTTCAAGGAGGCGAGCGCCGACATCTACATCACCTTCGCCCTGGCGCTGGCCTTCATCTATCTCGTGCTCGCCGCCCAGTTCGAGAGCTTCCGCGATCCCCTGATCATCATGCTGACGGTGCCGCTCTCGATCGCCGGCGGCCTCGCCGGCCTCTGGGTCAGCGGCGGCACGCTCAACATCTACAGCCAGGTCGGGCTCGTCACCCTGATCGGCCTGATCACCAAGCACGGCATCCTCATCGTCGAGTTCGCCAACCAGATGCGCGCCGAGGGCCGGTCGGTGCGCGAGGCGGTGGTCGAGGCTTCGGTGCTCAGGCTGCGGCCGATCCTGATGACCACGGGCGCGACCGTCTTCGGCGCCGTGCCACTGGCGATCGCCACCGGCGCCGGCGCCGAGAGCCGGCAGGACATCGGCTGGGTGATCGTCGGCGGGCTCACCATCGGCACCTTCTTCACCCTGTTCGTCATCCCGGTGGTCTACGCCTTGGTGACCGGCCGCGGCGAGAAGGTCGAGCGTCCGGCGGACCTCGCCGCCGAGCCCCTCGCCACCGAGCCGGTCCCGGTCCCCAGGGCGGCGGAGTAGCGGCCGATCCCGGGCGGTTTTCCCTCGCCTTCAATAACGGAACAACAACGCCTTGTTGGGTTCCGGGAGTGATGGAAGGACGTCATGTATGGAGGCGGAAGTCGACGAAGCGATCCAGCGAGCATTTGCTCTGGATCCCCACCCGCTTCGCTTCGCTCGCGGTCGCGATGACCGCCGGCTTTTCGCCGTCATCGCCGCACTTGTTGCCGACCCACGTCTGTAGTGGACCCCCGGGACAGGCCCGGGGTGACGAACTGGGGGTTCAGAACGGCGCGATGGCGCCGCGCGCGTGGTCTTGAGCCGGCCCGATGGGCTTGCCGTCACGGCCGCGTGCCGGCGCCCTCCGCCTGGGCGGCGAGGCCGTAGCCGCGCGGGTCGGCGGCGTAGGCGCAGGTGGCCGGGTCGTCCGGGCTGCCGTCAGGGCAATGGATGGCCGAGACGCGGCCGATCGTGGGCGTGTAGCCAAGCTCGTAGCCCATCTGCGAGAGGCCGCCAACGACGCGGGCGTCCGCCCCCTGCTCGGCGAAGACGAAGTCGGGCGCGACGCTCCTGTGCAGGCGCTTGGCGGCGAGGGCCTTGGTGAGGTCGCTTTCGGCCAGCAGCGTGCGGGCGGCGGTGCCGACCATGGCCGTAGGCGCCGCTTGGCCGCCGGAGGCAGCGGCGGCAAAGACGAACTGCGGGCCATCACTGACTAGCATCGGCCCGAGCGCCGTGGCACCTCGGCCGCCCGGACCCGGAACGGAGGCGAGCACGATGCCAGTGCCCGCCGCGACCCGTCCGGTCCCGAACAGGTTATTGGGCGTCACTTGGCAGGCGACGGCGAGACCGGTGACGTCGACGGCGATGAATGATGCCGCCGCCGGGTTCTCAGGGGTTGGCTGCGGCGGCACGCCGAGATCCACAGCCGGCGTTCGCCGCTGCGGATCATAATCGGCCATCAGCGCCGCCGCTGCCTCGCGGCTGACGAGGGACTGCGCACCGAGAGCCCCGGCGGCGAGCCGCGCCTGCCAGCGCTGGCTGGCGGCGAGCGCCCTGGCCGTCGTGTCGGCGAGGAGATGCGCCCGCTCGGCCTCGTCCGCGTCCTCGTAGCGGTCCCGCGCCACGAGCATGGCCCACATCTGTGCCGCGACAACGCCCGCCGGTGGTGGCGGCGGCGGGAAATGCGCGGTCATGCCGCTGCCCTCGACCGCAATCGCTGGCCGCCACACCGGCTCGTAGGCCGCAAGATCGCGCGAATCGAGCGGACCGCCCGCAGCCGAGGCACCGTCGCTGAGCCGGCGCGCGGTCAGCCCGCCGTAGAAGTCGCCAGGCCCCTCGCTCCGGATGCGGGCGAGCACGCTGGCCAGGTCGTTCTGCACGAGCCGGTCGCCCTCGCCGACGAGCCCGCCCTCCCCTGCACCGCCCTCGCCTGCGGCGAAAGCCTCCCGCGCCGCCGGCTGGGCCAGCAACGCCGCGGACACCTGCTTGAGGTCCTCGGCGAAGGCACGCGACACCGGCACGCCGAAGCGGGCCAGGTTCTCCGCCCCGACCAGGACCTGCGACCAGCGCAGCCGGCCGTAACGCGCCTGCAGCGACGAGAAGCCGCGCACGTTTCCGGGCACCGCCGCCGGCCGGTCGCCCCTGGCTGCGGCATGCGCCGGCGCTCTGGCCAGGAACTCGATGGCCTGGGCACTGCGCTCCTTCGGGTCGAACACGAGACACAGGCCGCCACCGCCCAGGCTGGCGCGCGACGGCAGTGTCACCGCCATGGCGAAGTACATGGCGGTCGCCGCGTCGGCAGCGGACCCTCCGGCGACCAGCGCGTCCCGCCCGGCCTGCGCCGCGTACGGCTCGTCGGCGACGACGCCGCCATAAACCGGCCCCGGCACGGAGACACCTTCGCCGCCATCGTCGGCAGCGCAGGCGGCGACCGCGAGGGAGAGAAGGCACCCGCAAAATTGACGCAAGCGTGGGCGAGCCTTACCTTGATCGAACAAAAGCGGATCAAAAGCGCCGCCGGGTTTCATGCTGCGAATATGCGCCTCGCTCTTTCTGCTGTTGGTCGTGCTGCTCAGGCCGGCCGAGGTGTCGGCGGAGAAGATCAGCTTCATCCGCGACACCGAGATTGAGAACACCATCCGTGCCTACGCGACACCGCTTTTCGAGACGGCCGGCCTCGACCCGACCGCCGTGCGGATTTACGTCGTCGCCGACAGACAAATCAACGCATTCGTGGCCGGCGGGCAGAACCTGTTCATTAACACCGGTCTGATCACCCGCAGTGCGGGCGCGGAACAGATCATCGGCGTCATCGCCCACGAGGTCGGCCACATCGAGGGCGGGCACCTGGCTCGGGTCAACGACGCCCTGAAGCGGAGCACCGCGGAGAGCATCCTCGCCTTCGTCCTCGGCGCCGCGGCGGCAGCGGCTGGCCGGCCCGACGTCGGCGGCGCGGTCATCGCCGGCGGCCAGGGCGTCGCCATGCGAAACTTCTTCCAGTACAGCCGGACGCAGGAAGGGGCCGCGGACGCCGCGGCAATGCGCTATCTCGACGCGACCGGCCAGTCGGCGCGGGGCCTGCTCGAGTTCTTCAACATCCTCAGCGGCGAGGAGCTGCTCGCGCCGGAACGCCAGGACCCTTACCTGCGCACCCACCCGTTGACCCGCGATCGGATCGACGCTTTGGCCGACTTCGTCGCCAGGTCGGCGCATTCGGATGCGCCGGTGAGGCCGGCCTTCCAGGACATGCACGCGCGCATGGTGGCGAAGCTGCACGGCTTCCTCGACCCGCCCGCCACAACCGACCGCCGCTACCCGCCCCAGGACACCAGCCTACCGGCGCGCTACGCCCGCGCCATCGCCGCCTACCGCGCCGGCAACACCCAGGCCGCAGTAGCCGGGATCGACGCCCTGATCGCCGAGGAGCCCAACAACCCCTACTTCCGCGAGCTCAAGGGCCAGGTCCTGTTCGAGGCCGGCAGGGCCGCGGACGCCCTCGGCCCCTACGAAAGGGCGGTGCAGTTGCGCTCCGACGCACCGCTGATGCGCGTCGATCTGGCCCGGGTGCAGCTTGCCCTGGGCGATCCGGCACTGCTCGACCCGGCGATCGCCAACCTTCGCGCCGCCCTCGCCGACGAACCGCGCACGCCGTTCGTCTGGCGCCAGCTCGCCATCGCGCTGGGCCGCCGCGGCGACATCGCCGATAGCTCACTGGCCCTGGCCGAGGAAGCGATGTTGCTGAACAAGCGCCCCGACGCCAAGTACCACGCGGAGAAGGCCGCGCGTATGCTGGCGCAGGGCTCGCCCGGCTGGCTGAAGGCGCAGGACATCCTCCAGACCATCGAGCAGTCCAAGGAGGGCCGCGGCTGACTTGACGCGGCTCCCCGTTCGCCGGCCGGCTCGCCAACTCCGCTTGCTTTTCTCGGCGAAGGCGGGCATACGGGGCAGGTGTTTTCCTTTTGTTCCTATTACCGGAAGGTATTCCCGATGAAGCATCCCCTCGCCTTGACCGCGGCCGTGGGCCTGCTGGTTGCCCCTTTCCTCCTCGCGGCCCCGGCCCGGGCAGCGGAACCGGCGAACGCGCCGGCCGCCGCCTCGGCTCTGGACGAGGCGCAGACGCGGGCGGTGGAAGCGCTGGTGCGCCAGTACATCCTCGATCATCCCGAGGTGATCATCGAGTCGATGCAGACCTACCAGATCCGCCAGCAGCTCGCCGAGCAGGAGGCGGCAACGGCGGCGCTGGCGACGTATCGCGACGAGATCAAGAACGACGCCTCGGCGCCGGTCGGCGGCAACCCGAAGGGCGACGTCACGGTCGTTGAGTTCTTCGACTACCGCTGTGCCTACTGCAAGCGGGTGCTGCCCAGCGTCCAGGAGCTCTTGGCCGGGGACAAGAACGTCCGCTACGTCTTCAAGGAGCTGCCGATCCTCGGGCCGAACTCGGTCACGGCGTCGCGCGCGGCGTTGGCGGCATGGAAGATCGCACCGGAGAAGTACTTCGCCTTCCACGCGGCACTGATGGAGGCGCGCGGTAACCTGGGCGAGAAGGAGGTGCTAGAGATCGCCGGAAAGGTCGGCCTGGATCCGAAGAAGGTGAAGGAAGGCATGGCCGCGCCGGAGGTGGAGCAGACCATTCAGCGCAACCTGGAGCTTGCCCAGAAGCTCAGAATCCAGGGGACGCCGGCCTTCATCGTCGGCGATGCGCTGGTGCCGGGCGCGGTCGACCTCGAGCAGCTGAAAGAGATGGTCGCCAACGTGCGCAAGGGTTGAAGCCCCCACTTCGGCAGAAAGGACGCTGTCATTGCGAGGAGGCAAAGCCGACGCGCGCAGATTCAGCCTGCGGCCGCTGGATCGCCACGCCGCTTTCGCGGCTCGCGATGACGATCAGCTTTGAGCTTTCCCGGTCATCGCCGCGCTTGCTGCGCCGATCCTCGTTTTCGTGGACCCGCGGGACACGCCCGCGGGTGACGAAGTGAGTGTGCGAAGAGCGACATTCCATAATAACAGAGTCGATGACGGCGCCTTTGCGCCTAATGGGTGACCGAGCCTGACGCCGCGCATCCGTGCGCCTCACACGAGCCCGGCGGTGACGACGTCCAGCACCATCATGGTGGCAAACCCGGCGACGAGGCCGAAGGTGGCTTGGCTCTGGTGACCGTTGCCGTGGGTCTCCGGGATGATCTCGTGGCTGATGACGAACAGCATGGCCCCGGCGGCGCCGGCGAGCCCAAGCGGCAGCAGCGCCTGGGACAGCGAAACGAAGCCCGCGCCGATGAAGCCGCCGATGGTCTCGACCGCGCCGGTGCCGAGCGCCACCAGAATGGCGCTGAGGCGCGAGTAGTTGAGCCCCAGCAGGGCCAGCGCGACGACGAAGCCCTCGGGCAGGTTCTGCAGGAAGATGCCGATCGTCAGCGCCAGGCCGTTGGCGACGTTGCCGCCGCCGAAGCCGACGCCGACGGCAAGGCCTTCCGGGATGTTGTGCAGGGTGATGGCAAAGATGAACAGCCAGATCCGCCGGACGTGGAGGCCGCGCACGTTCTCCTGACCCTGGAAGAAGTGCTCATGCGGCAGTTTCTTGTGCGCGTACCAGATGCCCCCTGCCCCGAGCATCAGTGCGGCGGCGGCCACAATGCCGCCGGCCAGCAGCCCGCCGAACTGCTCGGCGCCGGCAGCGAGCGCCGGGATCAGCAGCGAGAACGAGGCCGCGGCCAGCATGATGCCGGCGGCGGTGCCGAGCAGCACGTCCTGCAGGCGTTGCGACGCCGACGAGATGAGCAGCACCGGCAGCGATCCGACGCCGGCGGCCAGGCCCGCGATCAGGCTCGCGAGCATGCCGGCGTAGACCAGCGGCAGGCTGGCAAAGAACTCGGCCGCCGCGCTCACGCTTTCACCTGGCCGCTGAAGATCACCATCTGAGCGATGCGGGCGACGGCGCAGCGCCGGAAGGGTCGTAACTTTCAAAGCCTGCTCCGGCAGCACACGACGACGTGGATCGCCGTCAACGAGTGCGGCGATGACGGAGTGGTTACTCGGGCGGAACCGCCCTCTCCCTCGTCACCCGCGGACTTGTTCCGCGGGTCCACACGGATCCCCGCACCGGAGGCGTCATTACGGCGCGCCGCGGCATCACCCATCATCGTGAGCCGCAGGGCCGAACGGCTCATGAGGCGAGCTGCGCCTGGCGCTGGGCGATGACCTCGTCCGCGGTGCGGCCCGTCAATTCCTGCAGGTGATCGAAGCTCCACTCGAAGGTGCCGACGCCGAGCGTTGCCGAGCGCAGCTCGATGATCAGGTCGTACATCTCCGCCTGCGGCAGCAGCACCTGAACCTCGTCCCAGCCGGGCCAGTCGGTGCGCGCCTGGAAGCCCAGGATCTGCCCGCGCCGGCCGCTGACCAGCCGCTGGATCCGCGACGTGAACTCCGACGGCACCGAGATCTTGAAGTTGAAGATCGGCTCCAGGATCACCGGGTTGCACTTGGGCATGCCCTCGCGCATGGCCTGCTGCGCCGCCTTGCGAAAGGCCATGTCGGAGCTGTCGACGGTGTGGAACTGGCCGTCGGTCAGGGTCACGGCAAAATCGACGACGGAGAAGCCGAGCGGCCCGCGGTTCATGTACTCGCGCACCCCCGTCTCCACGGCCGGGATGTACTGCTTCGGCACGGCGCCGCCGGTGACCGAGTCGGAAAAGACGAAGCCGCTGCCGCGCGGCAGCGGCTTGATGTCGATGTGGACGTCGCCGAACTCGCCGTGGCCGCCGGATTGCTTCTTGTGCCGGGCGTGCTGGCTGGTGGCGGCGCGGATGGTCTCCTTGTAGGGGATCTGCGGCCGGTGCGAGACCATCTGCACGTTATAGCGGTTGCGCAGCCGGTCGAGAGCGATGGCCAGATGCATCTCGCCCTGCCCCCACAGCAGCATCTCGCCGGTGTCGGGGTCGTGGCCGAAGGACAGCGAGCCATCCTCCTCGACGAGGCGGGCGAGCGCGCTGGTCAGCTTCACCTCATCGGCGCGCTGCTCGGCGTGCACCGCCAGCGCGAACAGCGGCTTCAGCGGCGCCGGCCACGCCGGCCCGGTGAGCTTGCCGCTGGCCGATAGCAGACTGCCGGTGGTGGCATTGTCGAGCCGGCCGAGGGCCGCGACCTCTCCCACCGCGGCCTTGGGCCGCTTGTCCAGCTTGCCGCCGAGGACGCGGTTGACGCCGCTGACGCGTTCGCCATTGAGGGTCATGCCGTCATTGATCTCGCCGCGCCAGATGCGGACGTAGGACAGCTTGCCGGTATGCGCGGCGTGCACCGTCTTGAAGATCCGCGCACAAAGCTCGCCCTCGTCCGGAACCTCCAGCCGCTCGGCGGTCGCCTCGGGCTCCGGCGCCTCGTGACGCAACGCCTTCATCAGCCGGGTGACCCCGTGCATGGCCTCGGCACAGCCGAAGAACACCGGCACGATCAGGTCCTGGGCGAGGTCGCGGCTGAGCCCGGCGTAGATCTCGTCCGTCGAGGGGACGACGTCCTCGAGCAACTTCTCGAGCAGATCGTCGTCGAAGTCGGCGATCGCCTCGAGCATCTCCCGGCGCGCTTCCTGCTCCTGCTCGGCGACGGCCTCGGGCACAGAGATCAACTCAGAGCGCTGGCCGGGCGTCCAGCGGAAGGCGCGTTCGCTGACCAGGTCGACGAAGCCGGTGATCTGCTGGCCGTCCTCGCGGATCGGGATCTCGCGCAGCACCAGCGGCCTGGGCGACAGCGCCTGCAGCGCCTCCAGCGTCGCCCGCACGCTGGTCTCGGCCAGGTCCATCTTGTTGATGAAGACGATGTGGGGAACGCCGTTGTCGTCGAGGAAGCGCAGCAGCGGCGCCACCGTCAGCACCTTCTGCGGCTCCGGTTCGCAGACGACGACGGCGATATCGGCGACCAATAGCGCGTTATAGGACTCCTGGATCAGCTCGATGTTGCCGGGGCAGTCGAGGATGGTCCAGGTCTCGTCCAGGTACTCTGTGGTGGCGACGTTGAGCTCGGTGCTCATCTGCCGGGCGCGCGCCTCCGGCGAGGCGTCGCCCACCGTGTTGCCGTCGCGGACGCTGCCCTTGCGGCTGGTCGCCCCGGTCAGCGAGAGGATGCTTTCCAACAGCGACGTCTTGCCGCTGAGGTACGGGCCGACGAGCGCCACGCAACGCGGCGGCGATGGCGGTTTCCTGCTCACGAGCACTCTCCCGGGGCTGTTTTCTTGGCGTGCGCGAGACACGCCGGTGTGGCTTTGCAGCCTCAGCCTACCGCCCGCGGGCGGCGAATCAAGCGCAATCCGGGTCTCGGGCCGGGTCTGGGCCATGCGCCAGCCCGCCTGCGGCTATGCCAGGGTCTTCGGCCTCCTCAGGCCAGCGCGGCGCAGGCCCGCTGGATGCGGGTGCAGGCCTCCTTCAGCAGCGCGGTCGAGGTCGCGTAGGAGACGCGGAAGTAGGGCGACAGGCCGAAGGCCGAGCCCTGCACCGCGGCGACCCCCTCCGCCTCCAGCAGGTAGGTGATCAGGTCGTCGTCGCTGCCGATGGTCTGCCCGCTCGGCGCGGTCTTGCCGATGATCCCGGCGCACGAGGGATAGACGTAGAAGGCCCCCTCCGGCGTCGCGCAGGAGAGGCCGGGCGCCGCGTTGAGCATGGCCACCACCATGTCCCGGCGCTCGCGAAAGACTCGGTTGTGCTCGGCGATGAAGTCCTGCGGCCCGGTCAACGCCGCGAGCGCCGCCGGCCTGGGAGATGGAGCTCGTGTGCGTCGTGCTCTGCGACTGCACCATGTTGATCGCCTTGATCAGCGGCAGCGGCCCGGCGCCGTAGCCGACCCGCCAGCCGGTCATGGCATAGGCCTTGGAGCAGCCGTTCATCGTCAGCGTCCGCTCGTAGAGCTTCGGCTCGACCTGGGCCGGGGTGGTGAAGACGAAATCGTCGTAGATGACGTGCTCGTAGATGTCGTCGCTCATCACCCAGACGTGCGGATGGCGGACGAGGACGTCGGTGATCGCCTTCATCTCGGCTTCGGTGTAGGCCGCGCCCGTCGGGTTCGACGGCGAGTTCAGGATCAGCCACTTGGTCTTCTTGGTGATTGCCCGGTCGAGGTCGCCCGGATCGAGCTTGAAGCCGCGCTCCGCCGGGCAGGGCACGATCACCGGCGTCCCTTCGGCGAGCAGCACGATGTCCGGGTAGGACACCCAGTAGGGCGCCGGGATGACCACCTCGTCGCCCGGGTCGATGGTGGCGACGATGGCGTTGAAGATCGTCTGCTTGCCGCCGCAGTTCACCGTGATCTGCTCGGGCGAATAGTCGAGGCCGTTGTCGCGCCTGAACTTGGCGGAGATGGCCTGGCGCAGCGCCGGCGTCCCGGCCACCGCGGTGTACTTGGTCTCGCCCCGGTCGATGGCGGCTTTCGCCGCCGCCTTGATGTGGTCGGGGGTGTCGAAGTCGGGTTCGCCGGCGCCGAGCCCGATAACGTCGCGGCCCATCGCCTTCAGCTCCGCCGCCTTCTGGGTGGCGGCGATGGTGGGCGAGGGTTGGATGCGGCTCAGGCGCTGGGCGAGGAAGGCCATGGCAGGGTCTCCGGGCTGCGGCAACGAAAGGCGGCGGCACCCTAAAGCCGACGCCCGCGAGCGGCAACCAGCAACCCGTCTGCAGCGGCGGCGCAACTGGCGGAGCTGGCATACACATTGGGGCGTGCGTGCTGGCCGCAGGACAGGAGGACCCTGGTGCACAAGCGGATCAACATTACGCTGCCGGAGGAGACCATCCGGCTCCTCAATGAGGTGTCGGCCAAAGGCGAACGCAGCGGGCTGATCGACCGCGCCATCAAGTGCTACGTCGAGGAGGTCGGCAAAGCCAACCTGCGCCGGCGTCTCAAGGAAGGGTACGAACGCCGGGCAGCCGGCGACCACGATGCAGCGGAGGCATGGTGAAGATTGGTTCGTCAAGTGCCCTAGCGAAGAGGATGGACCACATACAAATAATGTCTACGCGGGCTGTAAGGGCTGCATTCATGTTATCAGTGCTGCTTGCCCCTGGAGAAAGCCTTCGGGCAGATAGGTATCGGGTGACCTGCAGCGACATCGTAGGTTCTAGGGTCCAGCATAATGCAAATCCATTGATCATTCCTGATGAGTACGGAAAAAACAAGATAGAGGATGATGCGGTTTTAGGCATGACCATAGACGTAACATTTCGTCTGTTCATTCTGACGCTTCCGTCGTCATGCACGGCAACAAAAATACCCAGTGTCGGGTTTTTAATTACCGAGCAATATCTATGAATTCTAATCTATCATAGATTTTTTCTGGATCGACAGCTGGGATGGTAGCCACAATATGATGTCATACTTGCAAAGGGTTGGAAAATGTCTGTGGTCTGTCCACAACGATAATATTTTGAAGGTGGAACAAATTGCAATCGGCAAGCTCTTCATGCTCACAGAAGAGAATCTAACCTCCTGGTAGTCCTTCTTTCAGGGAGCTTACACGCAGGCTGGGCAGGGTTATGGCTTAGCTCGTCTCGCAAACGGAGTTGGCGTTAAAGGGGAACTTCTTATTCACGAACTCGATAATCAGAGACCCTACGTCCTCGCCACCCGGCGTTTTCATTGCACCAACCACCTCCTGACACGCCGCGTCGATCGCCCGCCACTTGACCTTCCATTCATCAGGTAGTGAATTGCCACGGGGCTGGATCGCTGGTAGAACCCGATGTGTCATCCAGAAAACCTCGCATTGCCTACTCATAAACACGGCGAATCCTACCGAATCGAATTCCGGAACCACAGGCAGCCCTCCGCCACTTCGCCATTCTGCTATACGGTGTGCAAATGAGAGAAATGCCGGATGTGTCTCTTCGTCATATGAAAGATCTATTTTCTGCAGATAACCTTGGCATTCTTTTGAGAGGCCGCTCTCGGATCCCATCATCCTGACCGCCGTTTCTCGCTCATACTTCTTGCGCATCCGCTTCGCCCGGTCTGGGCAGGAGTTGCCGCCGGCGGTTCCCATTGCTCTCGGAAAGTCTTGCGGCTCCTGTAGACAGGCTGATAGCATAACAAGTCTATCATGCACGTTCCGCAACATAGGAACTGCCTGCCATGGGTAGCCGTCCCGCGCTACCTTTTCAGCCGCCCGCAAAGATAAGAACTCCCACGAAATCTTTGCCACGACGACTTGGTGCCACTGCTGTGACGTATGCCCAGCAAGCGCGCCATACAACTTCATGGTTTGAAGATAGAAGCACATCATCGCGTGGCTCAGCAAATTATAGGCGGCAAGTGATGGGTGATCATGCGTGGATCTATAACTTGTATCTTCGGCTTGGTTGAATAGAGACAAAACGCCAAGCGGCTGGTCGCCATATACAAATATCTCGGATAGGATGTCCGTCGTCTTACTGGACATTTGAAGCCTCATTGAAATCGCAAAAGTACGGTCTGTGCGATAACCCGCGCTGGATCCTGGCAACCTGTCTGTAGATCTTTGAGCGGCTCCACACCAGCTTCAAAGGCGGCCAGACGCTGCTCATGTATCGACAGCGTAGTCGCCGCCGACCTATATCATCGTCATGGTCGCCTTCGCGAACCCGATGATCTTCATGCCGGCGAAACGGCCGCCGCTGCCGGCCGAGCGGCCGCTGCGGCTGGTCTCGTCCGTACGAGCCCGCCGGCGACCAGCCGCAGGCCATCGCCGAGCTCACCGCCGGGGTCAGGGCCGGCGAGCGCGACCAGGTGCTGCTGGGCGTCACCGGCTCGGGCAAGACCTTCACCGTCGCCAAGGTGATCGAGGCGGTGCAGCGGCCGGCCCTGGTCCTCGCCCCGAACAAGACGCTGGCCGCACAGCTCTACGCCGAGATGAAGGGGTTCTTCCCGGAGAACGCGGTCGAGTACTTCGTCTCCTACTACGACTACTACCAGCCGGAGGCGTACGTCCCGCGCACCGACACCTACATCGAGAAGGACAGCTCCATCAACGAGCAGATCGACCGGATGCGCCACGCCGCGACCCGGGCGCTGCTCGAGCGCAACGACGTGATCCTGGTGGCCTCGGTCTCCTGCATCTACGGCATCGGCGCGGTGGAGAGCTACTCGCAGATGATCCTGACGCTCGGCGCCGGGCAGCGCGCCGAGCGGCGCGAGATCATCCGCCACCTGGTCGAGCTGCAGTACAAGCGCAGCGACGTCAACTTCGTCCGCGGCTCGTTCCGGGCGCGCGGCGACGTGCTGGAGATCTTCCCCTCCCACCTGGAGGACCGGGCCTGGCGGCTGTCGATGTTCGGCGACGAGATCGAGGCGGTGTTCGAGATCGACCCGCTCACCGGCGAGAAGGTGGCGGCGCTGGACGCCATCACCGTCTTCCCCAGCAGCCACTACGTGACGCCGCGGCCGACGCTGCAGCAGGCGATGCCGCAGGATCAAGGCCGAGCTGAAGCAGCAGGTCGACCAGTTCGTCGCCGAGGGCAAGCTGATCGAGGCGCAGCGGCTGCAGGAGCGCACGACCTTCGACCTGGAGATGCTGGAGACGACCGGCGTCTGCTCCGGCATCGAGAACTACTCCCGCTACCTCACCGGCCGCAATCCGGGCGAGCCGCCGCCGACCCTGTTCGAGTACCTGCCCGAGAACGCGGTGCTGATCGTCGACGAGAGCCACGTCACCGTGCCGCAGATCGGCGGCATGTTCCGCGGCGACTTCAACCGCAAGTCGACGCTGTCCGAGTTCGGCTTCCGCCTGCCGTCGTGCATCGACAACCGGCCGCTGAAGTTCGAGGAGTGGGAGGCGATGCGGCCGCAGACGATCTTCGTCTCGGCGACGCCGGGGCCCTGGGAGCTGGAGCGCACCGGCGGCGTCATCGTCGAGCAGGTGGTCCGCCCGACCGGGCTGATCGACCCGCCCTGCTTCGTCCGCCCGGTGGAGCACCAGGTCGACGACCTGCTGGGCGAGGCCAAGGCGGTCGCCGCGCGCGGGCAGCGGGCGCTGGTGACGACGCTGACGAAACGCATGGCCGAGGACCTGACCGAGTACCTGCACGAGCAGGGCCTGAGGGTCCGCTACATGCACTCGGACATCGACACCCTGGAGCGCATCGAGATCATCCGCGACCTGCGGCTCGGCGCCTTCGACGTCCTCGTCGGCATCAACCTGCTGCGCGAGGGCCTGGACATCCCGGAGTGCGCGCTGGTCGCCATCCTCGACGCCGACAAGGAAGGCTTCCTCCGCTCCAAGACCAGCCTGATCCAGACCATCGGCCGGGCGGCGCGCAACCTGGACGGCCGGGTGGTGCTCTACGCCGACGGCATGACCGAGTCGTTGCAGTACGCGCTCGACGAGACCAACCGCCGGCGCGAACGGCAAATGGCCTACAACGTCGAGCACGGCATCACCCCGGAGAGCGTGCGCAAGGGCATCTCCGACGTGCTGCAGAGCGTCTACGAGCACGACTACGTGACGGTGGACACCGGCGCCTCGGGGGACGTGCACCTGGTCGGCAAGACCCTGAAGAGCCACGTCGCCGAGCTCGAGAAGCGGATGCGCGCGGCCGCGGCCGAGCTGGAGTTCGAGGAGGCGGCGAGGCTGCGCGACGAGATCCGCAGGCTCGAAGCCGCCGAGCTCGGCCTGGAGAAGCCGGGCGTGGCGTTGCAGGCGGCCTCCCGCGGCGGCTGGGGCGCCAAGGACAAGGCGAAGATCAAGAAAGCCGCCTCCGCCCGCCGCCGCGCCCGGTAGGCCCCGCCGCCGACCGGCCTACAGCGACACGATACCCTCGGCCCCCGCGCTGCGCGCGCTTCCCCTCTCCCGCGAAGCGAGCCATGCCCGGCGCCCATGCCCCGCCCGGGCACGGGTGTTCATGAAATGTTTCACGTGAAACATGGCCCGAAGAACTTTCTCCGGCACCAGCCCTGGTTGCGCCCTCGCCTTCCCGCTGCGCGGGCGAGAGCAAGCCAGTGGCGACGGTGCCGCGCACTCCCTTTCGGTGCGAACGGTGCGGGAGAGGTCGGGCGAGGGGCCTACTTGCACCTCCTCCCGGATACGTTTGGCCGCCGCGCCACCCGATGGCGAGTTGCTGTCAGCCCCCGGCCTCCCGCAGATAGGCGATGACCGCCGTCCGGTCCTCCGGCTTGCGCAGGGCCGAGAAGTTCATGGTGTTGCCGGGGACGACGCCCTGGGAGTCGGCGAGGAAGGCGTCCAGCGTCTCCTCGCTCCAGACCACCGTCGCCGCCTTCATCGGCTCGGAGTAGGCGTAGCCTTCGGCGGTGCCGGCCTTGCGGCCGAAGATGCCGTGCAGCGACGGCCCCTTGTCGGTGTGCTCGCCGGGGGCGAGCGCGTGGCAGGCCTGGCACTTCTTGAACACCCGCTCGCCCTTGTCCGGCTCCTGCGCCGCGGCTCTTCCCGCGGCGAGGGCAAGCACGGCCGCGAGACAGGCGGCGGCGAGACGATTGGGGCGCGCGCTGCAGAAACGTGGCGATGGTCATCGAAGCCTCGCAAAGCTGATGTTGAGGAGCCGTCCGCCGGCGGCGAAAGCGCGCGGGCGGTTCGGGGCGGACGAGGGAGGACGCCCGCCCCTTGGTCGGCCAGTGCGGCTAAGAGCTCGTGTGCAGCTTGAAGACCCAGAAGCTTCCGCCCTGGTTGAGCTCCTTGACGTACTTGGCGACCTCCCCGCCCCATAGCGGCACGGCGCCGCCCCAGCCGGAGGTGACGCCCACGTACTGCTCGCCGTCCTTCTCCCACGTCACCGGCGAGGAGACGACGCCCGAGCCGGTCTGGAACTTCCACAGCTCCTTGCCGGTCTCGGCGTCGTAGGCGACGATGAAGCCTTCGGGAGTCCCGGTGAAGACCAGCCCGCTCTTGGTCGCGAGCACTCCGCCCCACAGCGGCGCCCGGTTCTTCACCTCCCATTTGACCTCGCCCGTCTTCGGGTCGATGGCCTTCAGCGCGCCGATGTGGTCCTCGAAGATCGGCTTGATGGTGAAGCCGGCGCCGAGGAAGGCAGCGCCCTTCTTGTAGTTCACCGGCTCGTTCCAGATGTCCATGCCCCACTCGTTCGCCGGCACGTAAAACAGCCCGGTGTCGGGGCTGTAGGCCATGGGGTTCCAATTCTTGCCGCCGAGGAACGACGGCACGGTGAACACCGGTGTGCCCTTGATGTTGCCGGTGAGCTCGGTCGGCGCCGGCGGCCTGTTATCCGCGACCCAGTTCGGCTTGCCGGTCTTCTCGTCGATGCCGTTGGTCCAGTTGATGTTGTGGACGAACGGGAAGGCCTTGATCAGCTTGCCGTTGGTCCGGTCGAGGACATAGAAGAAGCCGTTCTTCTCCGCTGCCGCCCCGGCCTTCACCGTCCTGCCGTCGACCTGCATGTCGAAAGGGATGAACTCGCTGATGCTATCGTAGTCCCAGCCGTCGTTAGGCGTCGTCTGGTAGTACCAGACGATCTCGCCGGTCTTGGGATCCAGCGCCAGCCTGGAGGCGGTGTAGAGGTTGTCGCCGGGGCGCATCCACGAGTTCCAGGGCGAGGCGTTGCCCGACCCGGTGTAGATCAGCTTCGTCTCCGGGTCGTAGGTCACGCCGTTCCAGGGCGCACCGCCGCCGGTCTTCCACTGGTCGCCCTGCCAGGAAGCGTTCATCACGCCGGTCATGGTCGACGGCTTGCCGTTGAGGGTGCCCATGTTGCCCTCCACGGTCGGCCGCTCCCAGACGATGTCGCCGGTCTCGGCGTCCAGCGCCCGGACCCGGCCGACGACGCCGAACTCGCCGCCGGCGTTGCCGATCACGACCTTCCCGTCGACGATCAGCGGTGCGGCGGTGATCGTGTAGCCTTCCTTGTAGTCGTCGACCTTCTTGCTCCAGACGACCTTGCCGGTCTTGCGGTCCAGCGCGACGACCTTGGCGTCGAGGGTGCCGAAGTAGACCTTGTCGCCGTAGATGGCGGCGCCCCGGTTGATCACGTCGCAACAGGGGAGGATGCCCTCGGGCAGGCGCGCGTCGTACTGCCAAATCTCGTCGCCGGTGGCGGCGTCGATGGCGTAAAGGCGGGAGTAGGAGCCGGTAACGTAGATGATCCCGTCGTAGACAATGGCCTGCGACTCCTGGCCGCGTTGCTTCTCGCCGCCGAAGGAGAAGGACCAGACGGGCACGAGGTCCTTGATGTTCGCCGGCGTGATCTTGTCCAGCGGGCTGAAGCGCTGGTTGCGCAAGTCGATGCCGTAGGTGAGGACGGCGTCCGTCCTCTGCCCCGCCGCCAGAAGATCCTGTTCGCTCACCCCGGCCCGGGCCGGCGCGGCGCACCTGCCGCCACCGCCAGACCCAAAGCGATCGCACCGAACGCGCATGTCCTGGTGTTCATCTCGCGTCGCCCTTCCTCCCAAGAGCCGGCATCGGCGGACCTGCCCGCTTCGGCCGGCGAGTTCTTATTGCTGTTTGGTGTCGATCCAGGAGCGGATGGCCCACATGGCCTCCTGGTTGAGGATGCCGTGATAGGCCGGCATCTTGGTCACGCCATTCTGGGCGTAACCGTCGCGGGTCCTGAGGATGTACCACTCGTCGCCATCGACGCCTGGGTCCATCAGCCGAAGGTCCGGTGCCAGTCCACCGGAGATGCCCTCGATGCCGTGGCAGCGGGCGCAGTTCTGGGTGTAGCCGTGCTCGCCGATGCGGATGGCCAGGTCGTTGCCGCGGTAGGGGTTCTCCATCAACCACTCGTCGCCAAGGGGCTGCAGCCCGGCCGTGTCGATCGGCTGCGGTTGGACGTCGCCGTGGCCGAAGACCGCCTTCGAGAAGGTGCCGACGCCGACGATGAAGCCGGCCGCGGCGATCGCAGCGAACAGGCATGAGATCGGCTTGCGCATTCGTTTCCGCCTCCCGATCCGCCGCCTTTTCGAGCGGCGGCCGTGCTTCTTGTTTTTCACGTCGATCCGAAGGCTAACAACGGTGGAGGACGCGGGACAATTGACACTAGGTCTAAGGAACGAAAGGCAACACGCCGCTGTGATCCGTCGCGGGTGCCGGATGTTCTCCGTCTGTTCGTGCGACCTTGAGCGAATTGCGGCCGCAAACGGGTGGCTGCTAGCCTTCCCGGCAAGCCGATCCAGGACAAGACGGCGGCCTCGGCGCGGCGGCCTCGTCATGCCGCGCCGCGCGCAGCGGCAAGCAACGACGCCAGGGAGGCTAACGATGGGCACGGCAGACAAGCGGCTGCCGCCCGACCCTCCGCCTCGGAACCGCGAGCAGCGGGCGGGACACGACGGCGAGGTCGCTCGGGTTCAGGAACTGCTCGACACCCGCTACATGGCCGATCTCGGGCCAGTGGAGCCCGGCTGGGGCCGGCGGCAGTTCCTGTTCCTGACCAGCGTCGCCACCGGCTTCGCCGGCCTGAACTTCTTCGTCTGGCCGTTCATCGACAGCCTCAACCCGGCGGCGGACGTGCAGGCGCTGGCCTCGACCGAGGTGGATCTGGCGCCGATCGAAGAGGGCCAGAGCATCACCGTCGTCTGGCGGGGCAAGCCCATCTTCATCCGCCACCGCACCGAGGCCGAGATCGCGGCCGCGAGGGCCGGCGACGGCGCCGACCTTCCCGACCCGGCGAGCGACGTCGAGCGCGCGCCCAAGCCGCAGTGGCTGGTCGTCGTCGGTGTCTGCAACCACCTCGGCTGCGTGCCCCGCGGCCAGCGGCCGACCGACCCGCGCGGCGAGTACCAGGGCTGGTTCTGCCCCTGTCACGGCTCGCACTTCGACACCTCCGGGCGGATCCGGAAAGGGCCGGCGCCGAACAACCTGGAGATCCCCGAGTACGCCTTCCTCGACGACCACCGCATCCGGATCGGCTGAGGAGGCGACGATGGCAGCCCATCGCTGGCAGAACGGCCTGGTCCGCTGGATCGACGCCCGTTTTCCGATGTTCACGGCGGCGCATCACCAGCTCTACGAATACCCCATGCCGGTGAACCTGAACTACTGGTGGAACTTCGGCTCCATCGCCGGGGTGATCCTGCTGGTGATGACCTTCAGCGGCATCTTCCTCGCCATGCAGTACCAGCCGAATGTGACTGACGCGTTCGACAGCGTCGAGCGGATCATGCGCGACGTCAACTACGGCTGGCTGATGCGCTACGTCCACCAGACCGGCTCGTCGCTGTTCTTCGCCTGCGTCTACATCCACATCTTCCGCGGCTTCTACTACGGCTCCTACAAGAGCCCGCGCGAGCTCACCTGGCTCACCGGCTGCCTGATCTTCTTCGTGATGATGGCGACCGCGTTCATGGGCTATGTGCTGGTCTGGGGGCAGATGAGCTTCTGGGCGGCGACGGTGATCACCAACCTGTTCACGGCGGTTCCCGGCATCGGCGAGAGCATCACCACCTGGCTGTGGGGAGGTTACGCCGTCGACAACCCGACGCTGAACCGCTTCTTCGCCCTGCACTACCTGCTGCCGTTCGTGATCTTCGCCATCGTCGGCGCGCATCTGATCGCGCTGCACACGACGCGGTCCAACAACCCGCTCGGCGTCGACATGAAGGGTCCGCAGGACGCAATCCCGTTCCACCCGTACTACACGGTGAAGGACATGGTCGGGCTGTCCGCCTTCGCCTTTGTCTTCGCGGTTCTCGTGTTCTTCTATCCGGATGTGCTGAGCGAGCCGGACAACTTCATTCCCGCCGATCCGCTGGTCACGCCCGAGCACATCGTCCCCGAGTGGTACTTCCTGCCCTATTACGCGATCCTCCGCGCCGTCCCCGACATCGGCCCGATCCCGGCCAAGCTCGCCGGTGTGATCGCGATGTTCGGCGCGACCTTGGTCTGGTTCCTCGTTCCCTGGCTCGACACCTCGAAGGTGCGCAGCGCCCGCTTCCGGCCGATCTACCGCGTCCTCTTCTGGGTGCTCGTCGCCAACTGCCTGGTGCTCGGCTGGTGTGGCAAGCAGCTCCCCGAGGGCATCTTCCTCACCATCAGCCGGGTGGCCACCGCCTACTACTTCTTCCACTTCGTCGTACTGCTGCCGGTGCTCGGCTTCGTCGAGCGGCCGCGGCCGCTGCCTTACAGCATCAGCAAGCCGGTGCTTGAGCCGGTGGCGGCGGGACCGTTGGATGTCGCCCCGGCTCTGCGCGAACGAGTTGCGTCATGAACGCCATTAGCCACGTCATCCGCCGCGCTCTCGCTGCGACCGCCATGGCAGCAGCGATGGCCTCCTCGCTCGCAGTCTCGCCCGGCCGCGCCGACGGCGGCGAGCGGCCGGAGCTGCCGAGCCCGCTCTGGTCCTTCTCCGGCATCCTCGGCCGCTACGACCAGGCGGCGCTCAGGCGCGGCTTCCTGGTCTACATGGATGCCTGCTCGGGCTGCCATTCGCTGCGCCATGTCGCCTACCGCGACCTCTCGGCCCTTGGCGTAGGCTTCACGCCCGAGAACATCAAGGCGCTGGCTGCCCAGTTCAAGGTCGAGGACGGGCCCAACGAGGAAGGCAAGATGGTCCGCCGGCCGGCGAGGCCCGCGGACCGGATCGTCTCGCGCTTCGCCAACAAGCAGGCAGCGCAGCACGCCAACAAGGGCATGTACCCGCCGGACCTGTCGCTGATCACCAAGGCCAGGCGCGACGGCACCGACTATCTCTACGCCTTCCTCATCGGCTACGAAGAGGCTCCGGCCGGTGCCCGGCTCACTCCCGGCATGCACTTCAACCGCTATGCGCCGGGGCAGCAGACCGGGATGGAGGCGGTGCTGGAGGACGATCTCGTCGAGTTCGACGACGGCACGCCCGCGACCGTAACCCAGATGGCCCGGGACGTGACCGAGTTCCTCGCCTGGGCCGCCGATCCGCACCGCGAGATCCGCCACAGCATCGGCTCGCGGGTCGTCGTCTTCCTGTTCCTGCTGACGCTGATGCTGATCGCGCTCAAGCGCGAGGTCTGGGCGCATCTGCACGAGAAGAAGCCGGAGCCGCCGGCCAGCGCGCCGGCCGAGCCGGCGCCGTGACGCGCACGCCGGGCCGCCCGCTGCTCAGCCCGCCGCGTCGCCGCCTGCCCGCCGCCGCATCAGCCCCTTCGCCGGGCTGTAGCCGAGGATCGCCAGAGAGAGGAAGAAAGCGAGTGCGCCGAGGGTGATGGCGAGCGCCTGGGCGTTGAGCTGGCCATAGAGGGCGAAGCGGATCAGTTCGACGGCATGGGTGAACGGGTTGAGCCTCGCGACCCAAGGCAGCACCCGGCTCGCCTCCTCCAGCTTCCACAGCGGATAGAGGGCGCTGGAGAGGAAGAACATCGGGAAGATGACGAAGTTCATCACCCCGGCGAAGTTCTCGAGCTGGCGGATCAGCGAGGAGAGCAGGAGGCCGATGGCGCCCAGCATCAGCCCGCAGACGACCAGCGCCGGCGCCACGGCAAGGTAGCCCACGGCGGCGAAGCGGATGTCGAAGGCCCAGGCGACGGCGAGGAAGGCGTAGACCTGGATCAGCGAGACGCCCGTGCCGGCGAGGAGCTTGCAGGTGAGCAGGTACCAGCGCGGCAGCGGCGTCATCAGCAGGATCTTCATGCTGCCCATCTCGCGGTCGTAGACCATCGAGAGCGAGCTCTGCATGCCGTTGAAGAGCTGGATCATGCCGATGAGGCCGGGGACGATGTAGACCTCGTAGGTGATGTAGGTCTGGTAGGGCGGCATGATGGCGATGCCGAGAGCGGCGCGAAAACCGGCGGCGAAGACCAGCAGCCAGACCAGCGGGCGCACCAGGGCGGCGAAGAAGCGCTCGCGCTGATGCAGGAAGCGCAGGACCTCGCGGATCACGATGCCCCAGAGGCAGATCAGCCAGCCCCTCGCCGTCACGCCGTAACCTCCGTCGCCCCGCCACCGCCGGCGAGCGCAGCAAAGGCCTCGGCCATGGAGCCGGCGCCATGGGCGCGGAGCAGGTCGTCGCGCTCGCCATCGGCCCGGATTGCGCCTTGATGCATGACGACGACGCGGTCGCCGGCCAGCACCTCGTCGACCAGATGCGTCGCCCACAACACGGCGATGCCGCCGGCGGCCAGCGCGTGTACGTCGTCGACGATGCGGGTGCGGCTCGGCACGTCGAGGCCGACGGTGGGCTCGTCGAGCAGCAGCACCGGCGGCTCATGAAGCAACGCACGAACGAGCTCGACGCGCCGGCGCAAGCCGCCGCTCAGCGCGCGAACCCGCTCGCGGCTTCGCCCGGCGAGCTCCATCCGCTCCAGCAGCGCCTCGATCCGCTCGCGCGCGCGTCCGGCCGGCCAGGCCATGGAGCCTCGCGGCGTAGCGCAGGTTCTGGTCGACGGTGAGGTCGAGGTCGAGGGTGGGCTGCTGGAAGACGATGCCGAGGCGCGCCAGCGCCCGGTTCGGCCGGCGGCGAAGATCGAAGCCCGAGACCAGGATGCGGCCCTCGCCGGGCTCGAACAGGCGGGCGATGAGCGAGAACAGCGTCGTCTTGCCGGCGCCGTTGGGGCCGAGGAGCGCGGTGAAGACGCCGGGCGCGATGCCGAGGCTCAGTCGGTCGAGGCCGAACCGGCCGCCGTAGGAGAACGACACGCCTCGAGCGCCAGCGCGCGCGTCAGGGTCGGATCCGAAGCATCGGCCATGTCGTTCAGACTAGGACGCGGCAACGCTGTTTGCTGTTAAAGCGAAAGTGCTCAGAAGAAACAGCGTCATCGCGAGCCGCGCAAGCGGCGTGCGCGGTCCAGAAGAACGCTGTAGCCGGATCTGCTTCGTCCGCTGCGTCTCCGTCGCAATGACAGGGTTGGGCTGATCATCGACAGCAAACAGTTCTACGGTTTTACCACGACGCCCCAGGGATAACGGCCGACCCGGATCGACTTGACCGGCTCCAGCCGGCCGACGTCGATGACGGTGACGTCGCCGCTGACACCGTTGGTCGTATACAGCCGCGTCTCGTCGCCGTTCAGCGCCAGGTGCCAGACGCGGCGGCCGACGAGCAGGTAGTCGAGGACCTCGTAGGTCCGGGCGTCGACGACGGCGACGTGGTTGGCCGGGCCGAGGGCGACGAAGGCGTAGCGGCCGTCCCTGGTGAGCTCGATGCCGACCGGCTGGATGCGGTCGGCGGAGATGCCGCCGATGCGAAAGGAGATGGTCTTGATCGCCTCACGGCTGTCGACGTCGATGACGGCGACGGTGCCGCCGATCTCGGATGAGACCCACAGCGTCTTGCCGTCGCGGGTGAAGACGCCGTCGCGCGGCCGCTGGTCGACCAGGGTGTTGTCGATCAGGGTCAGGCTCGCGGTGTCGATCCAGTGGACCATGTTGGTCGTCTCGGAGGTGTTGATGACGATCCGGCCGTCCGGGCTGACGGCCATCCCCTCCGGCTCGACGCCGACGTCGATCTGGCCGATGACGTGGCGGAACGCGGTGTCGACGACGGTGACGACGTCGTCGTTCTCGTTGGCGATGTAGAGCTGGCGGTCGTCCGGGATGCAGGACGAACTGCTCCGGGTCGATCCCCGACGGGATCTCGCCCAGCTTGGCCATGGAGGCAGTGTCGTAGATCTCGATGCGGTCGTCGTCGCTGGCGCAGACGTAGAGCCTGGAGCCGTCGGCGCTGAGCGTGATGCCGCGCGGCCGGCGACCCACCGGCACGGTCTGGGTCACCGTCGAGGGTCTGGCCGTCGATGACCGAGAGCGTGTTGTCGCGCTCGTTGGAGACGATGACGGTCTCCGCCCGCGCCGCCGGGACGGCGGCGAGCAGGGCACAGAGCCAGGGCGAGTGGCGAACCTAGTCATGGCGGCACTCGCTTTCCGGGCGGTCGTGGCCGAGGGTGTCGAGCGCCGTCTTCGGGTGGAGGAAGCCCTCTTGCGGCGACATGGAGACGACGGCGCGGGCGGTGACCAGCGGGATGGGCTGGCGGAGCTGTCCGTCCCAGGCGCGGTAGGACAGGGACAGGCCCTTGAAGCCGGCGAACTCGAAGGCGTCGCCGCGGATGTAGCCGGCGATGGCGGCGAAATCGGACGAGCGGCGCGCGGCTCGCGGCCTCGCCGATGGAGCGGATCGCCGCCCAGGCGGCGTAGTCGATCGCCGTCATCGCCCGCCCCGCCTGGCGGCGAAAGCGCGACTGGAGCTGCAGCGCCCCCCACTGCTCCAGGCTGCGGTCCCAGGCCACCGGCACCAGCCCCTGGGTGCCGGCGACGGGGCGCGGCTCCCAGGTCCGGTACGGCAGGTACTCGCCGAACCGCCCGACCTCGTCGGCGACGATCAGCACGTCGTGGTCCGCCACCTGGGTGAAGACCGGCACCTCGGCCTCGGCGGTGCGGCGGATGTCGAGCTGCTCCGACCACGTCTTCTCGGCGACGATCCGCCCGCCGAAGCGGCCGGCGGCGCGGCGTACGGCCTCGGCGAACAGCGCGTCCCCCTCGGCCGGCCCGGTGACCAAGAACCAGCGCTTCCAGGTCTTGCGCACCAGGTACTGGCCCAGCGCGTCGGCCAGCATCGCCCGGCTCGGCAGCGTGTGCAGGAGATTGCGTCGGCAGTCGTGCCGCGGAAGCGGTCGTCGGCGGCGCCGGCATTGAAGATGAGCGCGTCGTTACCGCCGGCGGCAGCGAGGAGCTGGTCGAGGCCCTCGCCGTTCAGCGTCGAGACGGCGTAAACCGCGCCAAGGGCCTTGAAGGCCGCGGCGACATCGCCCTCCTCGGCCAGGACGCTTTCCGCGAGCGTGAAGTGATGGCCGGTGAACCGGCCGGTGGTGTTGTTGTCGGCGATGGCGAGGCGCGCGCCCTGCAGGCCATCGTCCTCGGGCGCCACCTCCAGGGTGGACAGGCCCGGCGGCATGGCCACGGCCGCGAGAGGTAACCGACGCGGACCTCCTGCGACCGGCTGCGGCCCGGCCGCCTCGCCGCTGCCCGCTGCGGCGAGGATGAACACGGCCACCGACCCGAACGCCATGGCGTAGTGCGCCGCCCCGCGGATCATGCCTCCCGGTGCCCCCGTTGCTCGATTCAAGCTGAGGAAACTGTAGCAGCGGCTCGCAACGGCGGGTCAATCGGACCAAAGTCGAGTGCCGGGCCGGCGGGCCGCGCGGCATAATCGCTGACGGAGACTGCGAATGGGCAGAGGTTGGTCAGACAGCGGCGGAAGCGGGGTTCGCGGCGTGATGCTGGCCGCGATCGTCGCCGGCACCGTGGCGGCGACGGCGCCCGGCCGGACGGCGGTGGCGGTCGACGGGACTTGGCTCGACATCGAGAACCGGTCCGAACATCCGGTCAAGGTGGCCCTGCCCGGCGCACCGGCACTCACCGTGCCTGTGGGCGCCGAGCCCGTCCGGGTGGAGGCCGGCCGGGATGGCGCCGGCGACGACGCAACCGGCGTCACCGCCCGGCTGTGGTGGACGTCCGACCCGCGCCAACTCTGCCAGATCTACACCCCGTGGGGGCGCACGGTCACCGTGACCGGCAGCCGCGAGATCCTCTGCCGCTCCCGCTGAAGCGCCCTCGCCCTCCCGTACGCAGGGTCAAGACCCCGAAAGCGCCTCCGCGCGGTCCAGCTCGGCGACCTCGTCGTCGCTGAAGACCCGGCCGCGGGTGAGGAAGCGCACCCCTTCCGGCGCCTCCAGCGAGAAGCCGGCGCCGCGGCCCGGAACGACGTCGATGATGAGCTGGGTGTGGGCCCAGAGCTCGAATTGAGCCACGCCCATGAAGAAGTCGCAGCCGGCGATGGAGCCGAGCCTGACGTCCTGGCTACCGGTGCGGAATTCTCCTTCGGGGTAGCACATCGGCGAGCTGCCGTCGCAGCAGCCGCCCGACTGGTGGAAGGCCAGCGGCCCGTGCATCGCCTTCAGCCGCTCGATCACCTCGGCCGCAGCCGGCGTCACCACCACGCGTTCAACCATGGGCTCCTCTTCGTAAAAGTGCGCGGCGCTGCGATGCGCGTCTTCGTTAACCCCATCATGCGCGTCCGGTCGCCTTTTTCGTCATCGCCGCACTCGTTGCGGCGATCCACGTCTTCGTGGACCCCCGGAAAACAAGTCCGGGGGTGACGGACGAGGGGGCTGGCCCATTTCCGTCATCGCTGCACGTGTTGCGGCGATCCACGTCTTCGTCGCCGACCGGAACAAGCGCGGCTTAGCGAAGGCGACGATCTCGGCGACGCGACAGAAGAAGAAATCGTCATCGCGAGGCGCGTAGCGGCGTGGCGATCCAGAATGAAGTATTCTGGATTGCTTCGTCGGCATTCGCCTCCTCGCAATGACGACTACTCCTGTTTCTACAATACGTGCTTCTAGAAGAAGCCCATCGGCTTCGGGTCGTAGCTCACCAGCAGGTTCTTGGTCTGCTGATAGTGGTCGAGCATCATCTTGTGGTTCTCGCGGCCGATGCCGGACTGCTTGTAGCCACCGAAGGCCGCGTGCGCCGGGTAGAGATGGTAGCAGTTGGTCCACACCCGGCCGGCCTGCACGGCCCTGCCGACGCGGAAGGCGCGGCTGCCGTCGCGGGTCCACAGTCCGGCGCCGAGGCCGTAGAGGGTGTCGTTGGCGATCTCCAGCGCCTCCTCCTCGGTCCTGAAGGTCGTCACCGAGATCACCGGACCGAAAATCTCCTCCTGGAAGATGCGCATCTTGTTGTGGCCTTGGAACACCGTCGGCTCGACGTAGTACCCCTTGGCCAGCTCGCCGCCGAGGTCGGCGCGGCGGCCGCCGGTCAGAACCTTCGCGCCTTCGGCCTTGCCGATGTCGATGTAGGACAGGATCTTCTCGAGCTGGTCGTTGGAGGCCTGGGCGCCGATCATGGTGTCGGGATCGAGTGGATGGCCCTGCTTGATCCGGCGAACTCGGTCGATCGCCTTTTCCATGAAGCGCTCGTAGATGCTCTCCTGCACCAGCGCCCGGCTGGGGCAGGTGCAAACCTCGCCCTGGTTCAGCGCGAACATGGCGAAGCCTTCGAGCGCCTTGTCGAGGAAGTCGTCGTTCTCGGCCATGACGTCGGCGAAGAAGATGTTCGGCGACTTGCCGCCCAGCTCCAGCGTCACCGGGATGATGTTCTCCGAGGCGTATTGCATGATCAGCCGGCCGGTCGTCGTCTCGCCGGTGAAGGCGACCTTGGCGATGCGCTTGTTGCTGGCCAGCGGCTTGCCCGCCTCGACGCCGAAGCCGTTGATAACGTTTAGGACACCCGGCGGCAGCAGGTCGCCGATCATGTCCATCAGCACCATGATCGACATCGGCGTCTGCTCCGCCGGCTTCAGCACCACGCAGTTGCCGGCGGCCAGGGCCGGGGCAAGCTTCCAGACCGCCATCAGGATGGGGAAGTTCCACGGGATGATCTGGCCGACCACGCCGAGTGGCTCGTGGTAGTGATAGGCGTAGGTCGTCGCGTCGATCTCGCAGATGCTGCCTTCCTGGGCGCGGATGCAGCCGGCGAAATAGCGGAAGTGGTCGATGGCGAGCGGGATGTCGGCGGCACGGGTCTCGCGGATGGCCTTGCCGTTGTCGAGCGTCTCGACCAGGGCCAGAACCTCGAGCCGTTGCTCCATCCGGTCGGCGATCTTGTTCAGGATCAGCGCGCGTTCCGCCGGCGAGGTGGCGCCCCAGGCGGCCTTGGCGGCGTGCGCGGCATCGAGCGCTGTCTCGACGTCCTCCGCCGTCGACCGGGCGACGTCGCAGAGCGGCAGTCCGGTCACCGGCGTGGGATTGCTGAAGTACTGGCCGCGCGCTGGCGGCGTCCACGTGCCGCCGATGAAGTTGTCATACCTCGGGCGGATGACGATGCTCTCAGCGAGCTTTTCCAGCGCCTGGTGGATCATGGTTCACCTCCCTTCGATCAACGGGCGCGCAATAGCGCGGACCCGCGCGTGTTCTTGTTCCGTCTCTTGCCAATGTGGGGGTAGCGTGCGCGCACGTAAATCGGACTTTCGTCGGGTTGAAGTCGTAGGCCCGCTCTGGTGAAAGTGGCGTCATGACGATGCTATGGCGGCAGGCCGGGCTGTGGTGGCAGGCTGGGCTGTGGTGGCGGGCCGGGGCGGCGGTCCTGCTTTGCTTGATCTGGCTGAGCGAGCCGGCGGCGGCGCGGCCGCTCGACGACGTGCGCGAGAGCGGCACGATCCGCATCGCCGTCTACCGCGACTTCACCCCCTTCTCCGACGTGCGCGACGGCCGCTTCAGCGGCGTCGACGTCGACATCGGCCGGGCGATCGCGGCGCGGCTCGGCGTCGGCGTCGAGTTCATGGCCGTGACCGCCGGCGAGAGCGTCGACGACGACCTGCGCAACGCGGTGTGGAAGGGGCACTACCTCGGCGGCGGGGTCGCCGACGTGATGCTGCACGTGCCCGTCGATCGCCGTTTCGCCATGCGCAACACGCTGGTCGCGATCTTCGGCGCCTACGCCCGGATGGACCTGGTGGTGGCCGGGGCGGAGGAGGTCGCCGGCGCCGGCCTCGACCCCGACGCCATCGGCACCGGGCGCATCGGCGTCGAGATCGCGACGCTGGCCGATGCCTACCTGCTCAGCGCCTTCGCCGGGGCGCTCCGCGACAACGTCGTCCACTACCCCAGCAGCGTCGCCGCCGCGGAGGCCCTGGCGCGGGGCGAGGTCCAAGCGGCACTGGGCACGCGCGCCGAGATCGAAGCGGGGCTCGGCTCGCAACGCGGCGACGTTCACCGTCTCGCCGGTGGAGATCCCGGGCTCGAGCTGGCTCATCGGCGCCGCCGTCGACGAGCACTCGCGCGATCTCGGCTACGCCGTCGGCGACGTCCTCGCCGAGCTGGTGGAAGGCGGCGCTGTTGCCGAGGCCTTCGCCGCGCGGGCGCTGAGCTACCTGCCGCCGGAGAGCGAGTAGAGCAGCCGCAACAGGTTCGACGCACCAGACCCGAAAGCAGCGTCATCAGCTCCGGCTCGGCAGCCTTTAACCCCCCTGTCGTACCCCCGGACTGGTTCTGGGGGTCTACCTTGGGTCTGGATGGCCGTAATAAGTACGGCCATGACGGCTGAAACGGCGTGGTCGCGTGGCTCCTTCTTTAGGCCCGGGCCACTGGGCCCCGGCCATCTCACTCCTACCTTTTTCTAATTGCCGCGTTGGCGAACCATTGACGAAGATGAGAACCGGGCGGCGACGCGCCGTCGGCGCCCCGCATAAGCCACGGAGGAGAGACGCAATGCGCAAATGGAGCCGCCCGACGGTGGTCGAGATCGCCGTGGGGATGGAGATCAACTGCTACGCTTGCGCCGAGATCTGAGGCCGGGTGATGGCGCCGGTCGGTTCCCTGCCGGCCGGCGCCTGCACCGTCATGCGGATCATCATCCTCGGATCGGCGGCCGGCGGCGGCTTCCCCCAGTGGAACTGCGCCTGCGGCAATTGCGCCCGTGCCCGCGCCGGCGATCCGGCGGCCAGGCCGCGAACCCAGTCCTCGGCCGCGGTCAGCGCCGACGGCGAGGCCTGGTTCCTGCTCAACTGCTCCCCTGACGTGCGCTGGCAGATCGAGCGGACGCCGGCGCTGCAGCCGCGGCACGGCATTCGCCACAGCCCGATCGTCGGGCGTCATCTTGACCAACGGCGACGTCGACCACGTCGCCGGGCTGCTCAGCCTGCGCGAGCGACAGCCGTTCGTGCTCTACGCGACGAGCGCGCGTTCTCGCGGCGCTGGCCGCCAACCCGATCTTCGCGGTGCTGCGCGAGGATCTGGTCGAGCGCCGCGCGCTCGGGCTGGGCGAGGTGATCGAGCTGCGCGGCGCCGGGCGGCGAGGCGAGCGGGATCGAGGCCGAGGCCTTCGCGGTCCCGGGCAAGGTCGCGCTCTACCTGGAGGATCCCGCGGCCGAGCGCTTCGGCACCGTCGCCGAGGACACGATCGGGCTGCGCCTCGCGACACGACCACCGGCCGGTCGTTCCACTACATCCCCGGCTGCGCGGCGCTGCCCGACGAACTCGCCCGGCGGCTTCGTCGGGCCGAGCTCGTGCTGTTCGACGGCACGACCTGGCGAGACGACGAGATGGCCGCGAGCGGCACGGGCGAGAAGACCGCCGGGCGGATGGGGCACATGTGCATGAGCGGCGAGGCCGGCTCGCTCGCCGCCTTCGCCCGGCTCGACGTCGCGCCGGAAGATCTACGTGCACCTCAACAACACCAACCCGGCGCTGCTCGCCGATACGGCGGAGCGGGCGGCGGTTGAGGCGGCCGGCTGGCAGGTGGCCGAGGACGGCATGGAGATCGCGCTGTGAGGCCGGTGCTGACGCCGGACGAGCTGGAGGCCGAGCTCCGCCGGATCGGCGCCGAGCGCTACCACAGCCTGCACCCGTTCCACGCCCTGCTCCACGGCGGCCGGCTGAACAAGGGCCAGGTCCAGGCCTGGGCGCTCAACCGCTACTGCTACCAGGCGGCGATCCCGCGCAAGGACCTGACGCTGATGAGCCGGATGGAAGACCGGGCGATGCGCCGGGAGTGGCTGCATCGGGTGAGCGAGCACGACGGCGACGAGACCAACCCCGGCGGGCTGGAGCGCTGGCTGGCGCTCACCGACGGCCTCGGGCTCGACCGCGACGACGTCACCTCGCTGCGCCTCGCCCTGCCGGCGACGCGGTTCGCGGTGGAGGCCTACGTCCACTTCGTCGGCGAGCGCAGCACTCTGGAGGGCATCGCCTCGTCGCTCACCGAGCTGTTCGCGCCGGCGATCCACAAGGAGCGCATCGCCGGGATGCTCGCCAACTACGACTTCATCGACGACGGCGTGATGCAGTACTTCCGCCGCAGGCTGGTGGAGGCGCCGCGCGACGTCGGCTTCGCCCTCGACTACGTCAAGCGAGAGGCGCGGACGCCGGAACGGCAACAGGCGGTGCTGGCAGCGGTCCGCTTCAAGTGCGACGTGCTGTGGGCGCAGCTCGACGCGCTGCACTTCGCCTACGTCGAGCCGGCGCTGCCGCCGCCCGGCGCCTTCATCCCGGAGACCGCTGGATGAGCGCCGAAGCGTCTTGCAGGCCGGCCATGCCGGAGACGGCGGTGCCGCGCTTCGCCCCGCACGTGCGGCTGTCGTTCGACAAGCGGCGGGACCGCTGGGTGGTCATGGCGCCGGAGCGGCTGTTCGTGCCGGACGAGATCGCGGCCGAGATCCTGCAACGCTGCAACGGCACCACAAGCATCGCCGGCATCATCGATGCGCTGACGGCTGAGTTCGATGCGCCGCGCGAGGAGATCGCCGCCGATGTCCTTGCGCTGGTCGCCGATCTTTGCGGGCAGGGAGTGCTTATGCCGTGACAGTGCCCGCGCCGCCGCTCGCCCTGCTCGCCGAGATCACCCACCGCTGCCCGATGCGCTGCATCTACTGCTCCAACCCGCTGGAACTGGTTGCGGCCAGCGGCGAGCTGGACGAGAGCGACGTGGCTGCGCGTGCTCGACGAGGCGGCGGACCTCGGCGTGCTGCAGGTGCACTTCTCCGGCGGCGAGCCGCTGGCCCGCCGCGACGTCTTCCGCCTGATCGCGCACGCGGCGAGGCTCGGCCTCTACTCCAACCTCATCACCTCCGGCATCCGCCTGGACGCAGGCGTCGCCGCCCATCTCGCCGACGCCGGGCTGGAGCACGTGCAGCTCAGCGTCCAGGACACGGACGCCGACGGCGTCGAGCTGATCGGCGGGCTCGCCGGGCGCGCTGGAGCACAAGCTTCGCGCCGCCGAGGCCATCACCGCCGCCGGCCTCGCGCTGACGCTCAACGCCGTCATCCACCGCGGCAACGCCGGCCGGATCGACGACTTCATCGAGCCTCGCCCTGGCCTGGGCGCCCGGCGGCTCGAGGTCGCGCACGTCCAGTACTATGGCTGGGGGCTGCTCAACCGGGCGCGGCTGATGCCAACGCTGGATCAGGTCCGCGGCGTGACGCAGCGGGTGGAGGCGGCGCGGGCGCGCTACAAGGGCGTGCTCAGCATCGACTACGTCGTTCCCGACTACTACGCCCGCCTGCCCAAGGCCTGCATGGGCGGCTGGGGCCGGCGGTTCATGGTCATCGACCCCTCGGGGCGCGCCCTGCCTTGCCATGCCGCCACCACCATCCCCGGGCTTGCCTTCGCCAACGTCCGCGACGCGGGGCTCGCTGACATCTGGCTGCACTCCTCCGCGTTCAACGCCTTCCGGGGCACCGACTGGATGGCGGAGCCCTGCCGAAGCTGCGATCGCCGCGAGCTCGACTGGGGCGGCTGCCGCTGCCAAGCGCTGGCGCTGACCGGCGATGCCGCCGCCACCGATCCGGCCTGCCACAAGTCGCCCGCCCATGCCGCCATGGTCGAGGCGGCGACACGGGAAGCGAATGGCGCTGCCGCCGCCGAGCCGGCAACAATGAGCTACAGAGGCCGCGCGGGGAGGCCCACCGCGGCGATCGCCGCCAGTTATAGGAAGGTCGAGGGGGCATGTTCAGGGTCCTGATCGCCGATGACCACCCGCTGTTCCGGACGGCCTTGCGCCAGGTCATCGAAAGCCTGTTCCAGGACTACGAGATCCTCGAGGCCGGCACCCTGGACGAGGCGAGCCGCTTCATCGACGAGGCGGAGGGCTACGACATCGACCTCGTGCTCCTGGACCTGCAGATGCCGGGCTCCAGCGGCTTCTCCGGCCTGGTCAGCCTGCGCAACGCCGCGCCGTGGGTGCCGATCATCGTCGTCTCGGCGACGAGCTCCGACGACACCGTCCGCTCGGCCATCACCTATGGCGCCTCCGGCTTCATTCCCAAGTCGTTCTCCAAGGAGGAGATCGGGGTCGGGATGACCCGGGTGCTGTCTGGCGACGTCTACGTTCCCTTCGCCGACGCGGTGTTTTCCACCGGCCGCGCCAGCGCATTGCGCGCCGACAGCGAGGAGCGGCTGGCCGCGCTTACCCACGGCGAGCTCCGCGTCCTCGACCTGCTCGCCAAGGGGAAGTCCAACAAGATCATCGCCTATGAGCTCGGCATCAAGGAATCCACGGTGAAGGCGCACATCACCGCGATCTTGCGCAAACTCAAGGTACACAGCCGAACCCAGGCCGTTCTGGCGGCCCGCGACCTGAGCTTCGGCCGGAGCTGAGAGACTTCCCTCACCCGTCCGCTGCGCGGGCCGCCCTCTCCCACGCTCCGCGCGGGCGAGGGATTAAGGCGCCGCCTGTGCCACCGCACTCCCTCTCCCGCGCGCGGAACGCGCAAGTGGGAGAGGGCCGGGGTGAGGGTGCCTCAAGCGAGGATGTGGGACATGAGTGCCCGCAGTTTCGCCGGCCGGATCGGCTTGTTCAGCAGGTAGAAGCCGGAGCTTCGCACCAGGCGAAGCACTTCCGGGCTGCGGTCGGCGGTGATGATGATCCCGGGGATGGCGCTGCCAGTCGCCTCGCGGATGCGCGCGATGGCCTGGACGCCGGTCCGGCCGTCGTCGAGGTGGTAGTCGGCGACCAAGCAGGCGCGGCAACCGGCGCTTTTCGCCGAGTTGGGCGATCACTTCGTCGCCGTCGAAGGCGTTCACCACCTCGCAGCCCCAGCCTTCGAGCAGGACCCGCATCCCCTCGCTCACCACCTCGTCGTTCTCGATGACGGCAACGATGGCGCCGCTCACGGTGTTGGCCACGGACGCAGCGAGCTGACCCCTCCTTTTTGGCGTCGCCGCGCCGATCCCGAGCGGCACCTCGGCCGCGAACACCGAGCCACGGTTGATCGAGGAGCGGACGGTGATCGGGTGGCCGAGCGCCTTGGCGATGCGCTGGACGATGGCCAGCCCCAGGCCGAAGCCCTTCTCCCGGCCGTGCCGGTTGCCGAGCTGGCGGAACTCCTGGAAAATCTCGGAGATGCTGGCCTCTGGGATCCCGAGCCCGGTATCCCACACCTCGATGCGCAGCATCCGCCCGCGGCGGCGGCAGCCGAGGAGGATGCGCCCGGCGGGCGTGTAGCGGATGGCGTTGCTGACGAAGTTGCGCACGATCCGTGCGAGCAGCGCGGCGTCGCTGAGCACCACGGCGGAGCAGGCTGCGACGCGGAACTCAAGCCCGGCCTCGCGCGCCAGCGGCGCATACTCCTGGTCCAGGCTGGAGAGGATGTCGCCGATGTCGAACTCGGCGCGCTCGACGCTGACCGCGCCAGCGTCGAACTTGGAGATGTCGAGCAGCGTCGCCAGCAACGCCTCGACGCTCTTCAGCGCGCCGTCGATCCTGCCGGCGAACTCGTTTTCCTTCTCGCCGAGCGGGCGCTCGAGCAGGGCGGCAACGAACAGCCGGGCGGCGTTCAGCGGCTGCAGCAGGTCGTGGCTGGCGGCGGCGAGGAACTTGGTCTTGCTGAGGTTGGCGATCTCGGCCTCGGCCTTCGCCACCCTGAGCGCCTCCTCGATCTTGGCCCGCTCGAAGATCTCCTGGCGGAGCTTGGCGTTGAGGTCGGTGAGCTCGGCAGTGCGCTCGGCTACCCGGCGCTCCAGCCCCTCCTTGGCCTCGCGCAGCGCCTCGGCCGACTCCTTGCGCTCGGTGATGTCGGTGTAGGTGGTGACGAAGCCGCCGTCGGGCATCGGATCGCGCCGCACCTCCAGGACCCGCCCGCTCGGCAGCACCTGATCGTTCTGCAAGGGCTTGCGCTGGCGCGCCGTCTCCAGCCGGATGGCCGCGGCAGCGGCGCCGTTGCGGCCATAGTCGCCGCGCTCGGCGCGGAACCGCAGGTAGTCGGCGAGCGGCGCCCCCGGCTGGACGAGCCAGTCCGGCAGCTCGAGCAGGTCGACGAACTGGTCGTTCCAGGCGACCAGGCGGAGGTCGCGGTCGAACACCGAAACGCCCTGCATCAGGTTGTCGAGGGTCGACTGCAGCAGGACCGACTTCTCCGCCAGCTCCCGCTCGCGACGGCGTTCCTCCGACACCTTCAGCTCGCTGATGTCGGTGTAGATGCCGACGATGCCGCCGTCGCGGGTCATGCGCTCGCGGATCTGCAGCCAGCGGCCGGTGCGCAGATGGACGACGATGGGCTCGCCCGGACTGCGATGGCGGCGCAGACGGTGGCGCAGCCAGGTCTCCGGATCGAGGTCGAGCGGTTTGGCCAGACCGGTTTCGACCGTCCAGCGGGAGATGGTCGCGAACTGCGTCCCGGGCCTCGCCACCGCCTCGATGCCGGGCCAGAACTCGAGAAATTTGCGGTTGCAGAGGACAAGCCGGTCATCGGCGTCGCAGTGCATGAAGCCTTCGGAAATGCTCTCGATGGCTTCGCGCAGCCGGGTTTGCACCGCCTCGGTCTCGTCCTTGGCCCGGCTCAGCTCGGCGTTGGTTTCGCCGAGCTCGCGCAGCGCCTGCTCGAGGTTGCGGGTCCGCTCCCGAACCCGGTCCTCCAGGACAATCGCGGTCTGGAACAGCGAGTAGGCGTTGCCCTGGAAATCGGTGCCGCGCTCCACCTGGTCCATCAGGACCTTGATGATCTTGTTGAGCTTGCGGGTTTGGGCGGCCGGATCGGCATCGACGGTTGCGCCGAGGACAGCGGCTTCGCTCATTCGCCTGCGCTCCCGTGGCCGATGGCCGCGGCGGTGAAAGTCTGGTTGACGTGCATGGCCTGGAACTGCTCGCCGAAGGTGTTGAAGCCGACGATGTTCTGCTCCGCCAGCAGCCGGCCGGCCTCGCCCTTGAGCTGCTTCTGCTCCAGCTCCAGCGAGCGGAGGATGCATTCGCAGCCAATGAGGAGCTGCGGCCGGCCGATCTCGGCACGGATCGCCTGCAGCCGGTCGGAGAGGTTGCGGATGATGTCGGTGCCCTTGGCGACCGTGAGGACCAGACCCTGGTCGATGGCGCAGAAGAAGGTGAGGCTGCCGTCGTCATTCACCTTCTGGATCGAGCGCACGTAGTAGCGGCCGCCGACCCGGACCAGCACAGGATGGGCGGCGAAGATCATCGGCGTGAGCTTGTCGACGTCGAGGCCGACCAGGCGGGCGTACTCAGGCGCGGCCGGCTCGGCGTTGATCTCGGTGACGACGCGCGAGGCGGGGTCTGCCTCGGTGATGACCATCCGGGTGTCCGAGGGCAGGAAGTGGTCGATCGTGAACAGCCGGAACTTGCGCCGGGTGCGGACCAGAAGCAGGACAGCGATGTCGCTGCGGAAGGCGCCGTCGAAGTAGACCGAGCTCGACCCGAAGGACATCGCCCCGCCGGACGAACCGCCGAACAGCGGCACCTTCCCGAGGGCCGAATAGATGGAGCTGACGACGAGGTCCTCGCATTTGTCCAGGCCGTCGATCAGCAGGAAGGCGAAGTCGTTCTCCGGCAGTCCCGCCGCCTCGCGGTCCAGACGCTTGCGCAGGTCGCGGGCGGCGGTTTCGCCCTCGGCGATGGAGAAGGATGGCAGGTCCCGCATTGGCGCGGCAACCGCGGCGAAGTCGGGGGCGGCCAGGGAGAAGCCAACGATGGCGCCGTCCAGGTAGCCGACCGGCGTAATCTCACCTGCGGTGGTGCAGCCGATGAGCCTGACGTCGCCGAACAGGGCGGCCAGCGCCTGGCCGAGTGCCGGGAGGTCGTACTCGACGGAGCAGAAGAACACGGCGATGCAAGCATCCGGCTGCGACAGCGCGGCGTGCAGCTCCGCGGCCGCGCGGCCGGGGTCGCGCTCGCGCGAGTAGCCGATGCGAATGCCGCGCTCCATGCGCCTGGACATTCCTTCCCGCCGTAAGCGCCGCCCTTCGCCGGCTGGCCCCTCCCGGAGCGGGCCTAGGCTTTCTCTTCCTTCGTTCCCTTTTACGACAGATCGGTGTTCGGCAGAAGTCAACTTTGGTCCAAGCCGGCCAAGCTTCGACCAAAGTCGCGGTGCGCGCGCCCGCAAGCAGCACTACCGTTCGAGGATCAAGGGCGCTCAAGCCCGCACAAGACATGCGAGGGAGGATAACGTGCGCAGATACATCATCGAACGCGACCTGCCCGCGATCGGCAGCGCCGAGCGCGAGGCGCTGCGGCAGGCGGCGGCGAAGTCGAACGAGACGCTGGAGGCCCTGGGGCCGGACATCCAGTGGCAGGAATCCTATATCGCCGCAGACAAGACCTTCTGCGTCTATCTCGCCAAGGACGAAGACATCATCCGCCGCCACTCGGAGTTGAGCGGCTTCCCGGCGAACCGCATAACCGAGGTCCGCCGGATCATCGATCCGACCACCGCCGGCGCCTGAGGCCTTGGTCAGTCCCCAGGCCTGAGAGAAGCGGCGGCACGCGCGAGTGCCGTGATCGTTGGCCAGTCCTCGGCGGCGAGCGCCGCCTTCGGCGTCAGCCATGAGCCGCCGACGCAGGCGACGTTGCGAAGCGCCAGGTAGGCTGGCGCCGTTTCCTCAAGGATGCCGCCCGTCGGGCAGAAGGTGATGTCCGGGAACGGCCCGGCCATGGCGCGGAGCAACTCGATCCCGCCGGCGGGCTCGGCCGGGAACAGCTTGAGATCGGTCAGGCCCGCCTCCCGCGCCCGCATCACTTCGGACGGCGTCATCACGCCGGGCAGATAGTTGAGCTCGCTTCGCTGCCGCCGCCGCAAGCAGCGTCTCGGTGAGGCCGGGGCTGACGGCGAAGCGGGCGCCGGCCTCGGCGGCGGCGGCGAAGTCCTCGGGACGCCTGATCGTGCCGACGCCGACGACGATGTCGTGGCCGCGGCGGTGATCGCCCGCACGGCGTCGAGAGCCGCCGGCGTCCGCAGCGTGATCTCGATGACCTTGACCCCGCCAGCGACGAGCGCCTCGGCCAGCGGCACGGCATCGTCCGCGTCCTCGATAACGACGACCGGGATCACCGGGCTGACCCGGAGGATGCCTGCGATGGTCATCGTCCCCCCATTCCACTGAAGGCAAAGCGATCGCCAAGGCCGGGCTTGTGCATCGGCGCGGTCGGAGCTGCCTCTTCCGGCAGCATGAAACTCATGGCGCCGTCCTCGGCGCCGGTGGCGCGGTCGCGAAAGCCGTTGAACAGCTCGCGGCCGAAGCCGAAGCGGTTCGCGTTTATGTCGACGGTGGCCGGCGGCCGCGCGCCCAACTCCTCCTCGCTGAGGTGTACGTCGAGGATGCCTTGCTCAGCGTCGACGAGGATGACGTCGCCCGTCCTGACCTTGGCCAAAGCCCCGCCGGCAAGACATTCCGGCGTGACGTGAATGGCGGCCGGGACTTTGCCCGAGGCCCCCGACATCCGCCCGTCGGTCACCAACGCGACCTTGAAGCCCTCGCCCTGGAGCACGCCGAGTGCGGGCGTCAGCTTGTGCAGCTCCGGCATGCCATTGGCGCGCGGCCCCTGGTAACGAACGACCGCCACGAAGTCGCGGCGCAGCTGGCCGGCATAGAACGCCTCCAGGACCGCGTCCTGGCTGTCGAAGACGATCGCCGGCGCCTCAACGACGCGATGCTCGGGCGCCACCGCGGAGATCTTGATCATCGCCCGGCCCAGCTTGCCGGTGAGCAGCCTGAGCCCGCCGTTGGGGCTGAAGGGCCGGTCCTGCTTGCGCAGGATCGTGTCGTTGCGGCTTTCCGCCGGCGCCGGCCGCCAGCGCAGCTCATCACCCTCGAGATACGGCTCCTCGCAGTAGCGCTCCATCCCCCCGCCGGCGACCGTCAGCTTGTCGGCATGGAGCAGGCCGGCGGCGATGAGCTCGCGGGTGACGAAGCCCATGCCGCCGGCGGCATGGAAGCCATTCACATCCGCCTTGCCGCTGGGGTAGACCTTGGCCAGCGTCGGCGTGACTGCGGAAAGCGTCGGAGAAGTCGTCCCAGGTGATGCGGATGCCGGCCACCCTGGCGATGGCCACCAGGTGCAGCGTGTGGTTGGTCGATCCGCCGGTCGCGAGCAGGCCGACGATGGCGTTGGCGATGGCCCGCTCGTCGACGACCTTGCCCACCGGCGTGTAGCTGTCCCCCAGCGCCGTGATCTGCAGCGCCCTTTTCGCCGCCGCCGCCGTCAGCGCGTCGCGCAGCGGCGTGTTGGGATTGATGAAGGCGGCGCCCGGCATGTGCAGGCCCATCACCTCCATCATCATCTGGTTGCTGTTGGCCGTTCCGTAGAAGGTGCAGGTGCCGGGGCTGTGGTAGGAGGCGGCCTCGGCCTCGAGCAGTTCGCCGCGGCCGATCTTCCCGGCGGTGTAGAGCTCGCGGATGCGCACCTTTTCGGTGTTCGACAGGCCCGAAGGCATCGGCCCGCCGGGGACGAAGATCACCGGCAGATGGCCGAAGCTCAGCGCGCCGATGAGCAGGCCGGGCACGATCTTGTCGCAGATGCCGAGGCAGAGCGCCGCGTCGAACATGTTGTGCGACAGCGCCACTGCCGTCGCCAAGGCGATGACGTCGCGGCTGAACAGCGACAGCTCCATGCCGACCTGCCCCTGCGTCACGCCATCGCACATGGCCGGAACCCCCCCGGCGAACTGGGCGACGCCGCCGGCTTCGCGGGCCGCGTCCTTGATGATCTCCGGGAAGCGGACGTAGGGCTGATGCGCCGACAGCATGTCGTTGTAGGCAGAAACGATGGCGACGTTGGGGACCTCGGTCCCGCGCAGCGCCGCCTTGTCGTGTTCGCCGAAGGCGGCGAAGCCGTGGGCGAGGTTGGTGCAGGAGATGCAGCTCCGCGCCACCCCTTTCGGCGGTGCAGCGTCGATCCTGGCGAGGTAAGCGGCGCGGCCGGCCGCGCTCCGCTCTCGGATCCGCCCGGTAACGCTCTCAAAAACCGGATGCAGGCTCATGGCTGTGCTCCTCGCCGTTCGAGGCCGTTCCGCCCTCAGGTGGCTGGCGGAGGTCTCCTGGTAGGCGGCAATCGCGCTGTATTCGTCGGCGAGCTTCGCCGGAAGGCTCATGAAGATCGGCTTCAGCCGATCGTAAAGGACGACGTTGGCTGGGATTGGGCAATGCCGGTGGGTCGCGCCGACCATCCCGGAGACGACGTCGAGCGAGGACGCCATGCCGACGGAGACCATCCCGAGAACGGCGGCGCCCAGGCACGAGCTCTCGAAGCTCTCGGGGACCACAACCTCGCGGTCGAAGACGTCGGCCAGCATCTGCCGCCACAACTCCGAGCGGGCGAAGCCGCCGGTCGCGCGGATCAGCGCCGTCGGCCCGATCAGGGCTTCGACCGCGCCGAGGATGCTGTGCAAGCTGAAGATTACGCCCTCCAGCACGGCGCGGACCATGTGCTCCTTGTGGTGGTGCATGGCGAGGCCGAAGAAGGAGCCGCGCAGGCGCGGGTTCCACCACGGCGCCCGCTCGCCGGCGAGGTAGGGGTGGAAGATCAGGCCGGCGCAGCCCGGCGGCACCCGCGCGGCGATGCGGGTCAGCACGTCGTAGGGGTCGATGCCGAGGCGCTTGGCCGTCTCGGTCTCGGCGGCGGCGAACTCGTCGCGGACCCAGCGGAAGACGATGCCGCCGTTGTTGATCGGGCCGCCGACCACCCAGTGATCGTTGGTCAGGTGGTAGCAGAAGGTCCGTTCCTCGGGGTCTGTCAGCGGGCGGCCGACCACCGCACGCATGGCGCCGCTGGTGCCGATGGTCACGGCGACGTCGCCGGGGCGGATGGCGTCGACGCCGAGGTTGGACAGCACGCCGTCGTTAGCGCCGACGATGAAGGGCGTGTCGGCGGCAAGCCGCATCGCATCGGCTGCGTCCTGCGCCAGGCCGGTGACCCGGCGGGTCGTCGGCACCAGCGCCGAAAGCCGCTCCGGGCCGATGCCCGCCACCTCCAGGGCGCCCGCGTCCCAGTCGAGCGCCTCGAGGTTGAGCAGGCCCGTCGCCGACGCGATCGAGAAGTCGACCAGGTACTCACCGAACAGCCGGAAGAAAACGTATTCCTTGATGCCGATGAAGCGGGCGGCGCGGCCGAAGATCTCCGGCCGCTCGTGGCGGAGCCAGAGCAGCTTCGCCAGCGGCGACATCGGGTGGATGGGCGTGCCGGTGCGCAAATAGATCGAGCGCCCGTCCATGTCGCGGTGAAGCCGCTCGGCCCAGGCGGTGCTGCGGTTGTCCGCCCAGGTGATACTCGGCGTCAGCGGCCGGCCGTGGGGATCGACGGCGATCACGCTGTGCATGGCGGCGCTGAACGCCACCCCGGCGATGGCGCTTTTCGCCGCCCCCGAGGCGGCGACGGCGCCGCCGATGGCGGCCACCGTTGCGGCGAAGATCTCGTCCGGGTCCTGCTCGGCCATGGACGGCGCCGGGGCATGAAGCGGGTAGCCGATGGTGTGATGGCCGGCGACCCCGCCGGCGCCGTCGTAGACCACCGCCTTGACGCTGGTGGTGCCGATATCGACGCCGACGAAGAAGGTGCCGCGCTCGGCCATGCGCCCCCGGCCCCCTACAGCACGGCCGCGAGCAGCATGATGAAGATGATGGCGACCACCGAGAGGATCGTCTCCATCACCGTCCAGGTCTTGAACGTCTCCAGCACCGTCATGTTGAGGTACTGCTTGACCAGCCAGAAGCCGGCGTCGTTGACGTGCGACAGGATCAGCGAACCCGCTCCGGTGGCCAGCACCAGCAACTCGCGGTTGACGTCGGGCACCATGGCGACCACGGGCGCCACGAGCCCGGCGCCGGTGATCGTCGCCACCGTCGCCGAGCCGGTCGCCACACGGATGGCGCCCGCCGCCAGCCATGCCAGCAGCAGCGGCGAGATCTGCGCCTGGACTGCAATCTGGCCGATGGCGTTGCCGACGCCGCTGTCCACCAGCATCTGCTTGAAGCCGCCGCCGGCGCCGATAATCAGGACGATGGCGGCCGTTGGCGCCAGGCACTCGTCGAGGAACTTGAGAATGCGCCTGGAGTCGAAGCCGCGCGCCTTGCCGAAGGTGTAGAACGAGAGCAGCAGCGCCGCGAGCAGCGCGGTGATCGGATCGCCGATGAAGTCCATCCACGCCCGCACCTGGTTGCCCTCCGGCAGGAAGACGTCGGACGCCGACTTCAGCAGCATCAGGACGACCGGCAGGAGCACGGTGAACAGCGTCGTCCCCAGCCCCGGCAGCGTCTCGGCTTCCGGCTCGTGCGCCAGTTGCGCCGCCAGGTCCTCGTTGATCGGCGGCGAGACGTAGCGCGCGATCAGCGTGCCGAACAGCGGCCCGGCGATGATCGCGGTCGGCAGGCCGACGATCAGGCCATAGAGGATGGTCTTGCCGATGTCGGCCTCGAAAATGCTGATGGTCAGCAGCGGCCCCGGGTGCGGCGGAACCAGCCCGTGGACCACCGAAAGCCCGGCGAGCAGCGGGATGGCGATCTTGACCAGCGACATCTGGACCCGCTTGGCAACGAGGAACACCAGCGGGATCAAGAGGACGAAGCCGATCTCGAAGAACAGCGGGATGCCAACGATGAACGCCAGGAACATCATCGCCCAGTGGACCTGGTCGCGGCCGAAGACGGTGAGCATGCTCTGGGCGATGCGGTCGGCGCCGCCCGACTCGGCCATCATCTTGCCCAGCATCGTGCCCAGGCCGAGGACGATGCCGACGAAGCCGACGACGCCGCCGAAGCCCTTCTGAAACGACTTGATGATCTCCGGCAACGGCACGCCGGCGACCAGGCCGAGAAAGCCGGCGGCGATCGTCAGCGCGACGAAAGGGTGCACCCGGAACCGGGTGATCAGGACGATCAGGCCGACGACCGAGACGAACGCATCGGCAAGAAGCCAGGTTTGATGACTGACGCCAAACAGTGCGCACCCCCGTCAGGCTCCGCCGCCCCCGGATCAGGCCGCGGCTGCCACTTGCCGTGAGTGTCCGCCTCCAGCGCGTTCGCGCCTTAATCTAGAGCAAATGCGGTATCCTGGCGGGTTCTCCAGAGGAACCGCCCGCACCCCTCGACGTTCATTCGCAGGCGGTCGCGCGCCTGACGCGGATCGCCGGGCGGCCCGGCGCCGCTCGAGCGCAACCCTCGCGCCCACGTCCATCCAGTTCGGGAGATCCTCTCAATGACGACCGCGGCAGAAACCCTCTTACAAGGCCTCCGCAACGCCCACGCGATGGAGAAGCAGGCCATCGAGTCCATGGAGAACCAGATCGACCGGCTGAACAACTACCCAGAGATGCAGGCGTGGGTTCGCGATCATGTCGAGAGCTCCAAGCGGCAGCGCGAGCGCATCCGCCAGTGCCTTGAGCGTCACGGAACAGACGCTTCCGCCTTGAAGGACATGGCCTTGTCGATCATGGGCAACATCCAGGAGCTCACCGGGTCGATGGCGTCCGACGAGGTCATCAAAAACGCGATCACCGACTACGGCTTCAAGCACTATGAAATCGCGGCCTACGTCAGCCTGAGCGCAGCCGCCGAGGCGGTCGGCGATCAGGAGACCAAGCGCGTGGCCGACGAGATCATTCGCGAGGAGGAGGGCCTGGCCAACCGGCTGAAGCCGATCCTGCCGGTGGTCATGAAGGAGTACCTGCGCCGCGCCGACACCGGCCAGGCGGCCAAGCGCTAGTCCCGCGGACCTGGGAAGATCATCGGGATGGACCTCTCACTCGCCACGCTGGTCGGGATCGTTGCCGGCTTGTGCTCGACCAGCAGCTTCGTCCCTCAGGTGCTGAAGGCGTGGCGGGAGGGCGATACCGAGGCGATCTCGAAGAGGATGTACATCGTTACGGTGAGCGCCTTCTCGCTGTGGATCCTCTACGGGGTGATGATTGAAAGCTGGCCGATCATTGCCTTCAATACCGCAAGCCTGATCCTGTCGGGAGCGATACTGGCGCTGAAGCTTAGATCGTCGCGCAGGCCGGTTGCCACGCCTGCGGAATGACCCGACGCGAAGGTGCCGTCGCGGCTTTCGCCGGACGGCACCGGTAGCGTAGTTTAGATCCCGTGCGCCGACGCGTGGGCCGGAGAACGCTCTAGAGGAAGGCTCCAGCCCGTCGCTCCGCAAACCCCTCAGGCGCGTTTCTTCATCATCCGATAGCCGATCAGAAGCAGAACCGCCCCGACGACGGCGATCAGGAAGCTGCCGAGGTTGAAGCCGCTGATATCGCCCATCCCCAGCGCTCGGGCGACGAAGCCGCCGAGGAGAGCGCCGGCGATGCCGATGAGGATGGTCACGAAGAAACCGCCCGGGTCGCGCCCAGGCGTGAGCAGTTTGGCTACTAGCCCGGCGAGCAGGCCGAAAACGATCCACGACAGAATGCCCATTAAGCGTGCCCCTGAGGTTATGGAAGCGGTGAGGCTAGCCGGTTCCCCAGCCCATGCCAACTAACGGCTGATGCCCCTGTCCTCGCTTTCCACTCGGACCGCCTCCTCGGCAACTTCCTCCACCTTGTCCGGCGCCACGCCGGCCTCGACGCTCTCCTCGACGATCTCTTTGCCTACGGCCGGCTCCAGGCCTTCCTGCTTCGCCTTCTCCTCCACCCGGGCGACGACGTCGGGGTCGACACCGGGGCCCTTGCCCTTGCTGCGTTCGGTCTTCGCCATGGCTATCTCCTTGAGGCTAAGCCGCGGTCCGAGCTCCCTGCCCGCTCCCTCGGCGGTTATTTCTTGCTGTCGGAAGGCTTTGGCGAGTCCTCCGGCGGCGCCGGCGTCGACCAAGACGGCGGATCGCTTGCCGGGAACGTGTCCTCGATTGTCTCCTCGATCGGGTCGACGTCCTTCTCGTCGTCCCGATCCTTACCACGGTCGTCCTCGGCCGGGCTTTTCCCGGCTGAAGTCGTCTGCCGCTCTCCGCCCATCATCCAGCTCCAGTTCATTAACCCCGACAGCGCCCGGCGGGGTGGCGCGGCGCGCACCAGCGAGGCTCTTGGCACGGTTCCCAGCTTCCTCGGGAGAGGCGCTCCGCATATTCGGGTGCATCTCATGCGCTGTCCGGCTCTCGCGCATTATCCGGCGTTAATCTCGCCGCGCCTTTCGTCGCGCGGCCGCTCCGTGTCGTCCCTGGGTGGTGTAGCGGCGTCCAGCCATTGTGTTGACGAAGCACGGCCGCAGGCTATAGTGGCGACCCGCCTGCCCCTGTGGCGGAATCGGTAGACGCGGCAAACTCAAAATCTGTTTCCGGCAACGGAGTGGGAGTTCGAAGTCTCCCCGGGGGCACCAGCCGCGGGCTACCGGCCGCGATGGCTCGAGATCGCCCCGTTCCGCCGTCTGCTCCGCGGTCCCGCGGCGGCTCACTCAGGAGAGGCCGTGACCGTTTCGGATAACCCGTCCGCCCTGCCGCGATGCAGGTTCTGCGACCATCCCGTCGCGAAACGCGCCTGGCGGTGCGGGAACTGCGGCAGCAGCATCCCCACCCCGTACCAGTGGGGCCCGCGCCTCGCCATCATCGCCGTCCTGGGTAGCCTTTACCTCTGGTCGATCGTCAAGTACTTCGGCTACTGACCGTCTCTTCGAAGAAGCTGAGTTGTGCCTTGCGCATGTTTTTCTACCGTACAGTGCGGCGGCGCCGGGTCGCGAGATACCCTAGAGGCAATGACTACTCTATGGCGCAAAACAGCGCTTGATTGCGTCCGCGAACGGGTGCTATTTTCTCGCTTGCGGATGACATGACACGCACTGCCTTACCAGCCAAGCGTGCAGGTTCGCAAAAAAAAGGCCGCCCAATTCGGGCTGCGCAAGTTGGAGCGAGGACAGGCCGCGGAAGGCCGATGTTGAAGAATAAACAACGATGCATCGGCTGCCGAGGTCGCGGGAGATAAGACCAAGAACAGCCTGGTAAGGCGCGAACGACACTACAGTGGTCTTGGGCCTGCGAAGTCTCTTCGCGGGCTTTTCTTTTGCTTCTATCCCGCGCCACTGCCGCGTCGCTGCTATTGCCGACATAGCCTCTTCCGCGGAATACGGGATGCTGGTACCTGTGGTTGGGCGGGGAGCGCTGGGAGGCTAAGCAAATGAAACTTCGGGGGATGGTCGGGATTGCCGCGGCCATGGCTGCGGCCATGATCGTGCTTGCGCCGCTTCAGGCACGATCCGGCGCTGCCTTAGAGATTGCAGCTTCGGCCGCGGCAGCCAATCAGGCGGCGGGCGTCGACATCAATAGCGCGCGCGAGGAGCAACTGCGCACCCTGCCCGGCATCGGCCCGGCGCGGGCGCAGGCCATCATCGCCGGCCGGCCCTACTCAGGGACGGACGACCTGGTCAAACGGAACATTCTGCCGAAGAACGTCTATGACGGGGTCAAGGACCGCATCGTCGCCAAGCAAAAGTAGGCCCGCGCCATCGGCGCTAGAGGCGCTGCCGCGCCTGGCCGCTCAGCCGCCCGCGGTGCGGGCGAAGTCGCTGGAGAGGACGGTCTCGAGGCACATGCGCAGCCTCGCCGTCTCTTCGATCAAGGCATCGAGAAACAGGTCACGTTCCTCGTGGGTCAGATCGTCGTGGGCACGAAGAACTTCGGCCGCCGACTGGATCACCGTCATCGGCGTTCGCCATTCGTGCTCGAGGTCGAAGCCCGGGTCCCCATGTTGGGGTGCGGTTGTTGGCGAGTCCGACACAAATGCTCCTTCGTCATGCGCTGGCCGTCGCTTGCCAATGCCGCTTTACGTTCAGTGCCCCTTATAGGGTCATTCAGGCCGCAAATCCAGCCGCATGTGCGGCTGGATGACGTTCCGAGGCCGTGCGGCGAGAATGGCGTGCCGCCAACAGGCGAAGGCGGCAAGAGAGCTCATCGACGGCCTGCGGCAGAAGGTTGCACGCGGCTGCCGTTTTTGTTACCCTTTTTGGGCTAGAAAGCGCCATCCGAGTTGGCGAGCTTCTTTCCGTTCCCGAGGCAGCGTGCCGAGGCCGGAAAGTCGCACAAGCGTGGGCTCGCCGCCGAACGTCCAGTCGTCAACGAGTGCGCCGCTGCGCCCGTCTCCATAAGGGGCGGCGGCAGCGGCGCGCGGGCTTGGGGCGCAAAGGCGCCAAGCGTTGGCGGCTAGCACGCACGATCGCAGAACTCTCTTGCACGGTTATCGGCCATCGCGCCGGGCCTCGGCCCGGACGGACCCGCTTTCTCTGCGGCATCTATACTTTTCAACCATTTTTAACGGTGAAAAATGAAGTTTACTCCTCTGGGAACCATCCCGAAGGGCACGAGACATTGGCGCAGCCACGCTGCCTGCTGTGCCGTCGCCCTTCTCGCTTCGTTCGCCGGCGCCAGCGGCGCCTCGGCGGCAAGCTGCACCAACACGCTCTCGCCCTCGAATGCCACGCCCGGCGGCTTCGGTGCCGCATACAACGTCTTCACCGCGGGCAAGGAACTGCTGATCCAGGGCACCGAGTGCACCAGTAATGCGGCGCAGATCAGCGTCGGCAGCGGTTCCGCCGAACAGTACGTCTACAAGAACGCGCTCTACTGGAACGGGTCGGCGTGGCAGGAGCTGCCGCTGTCCGGCTCGAGCCTGGTGAGCGATACCTGGTACGCGGGCAAAGCGACCGCCTCGATGCCGGTCGGCAGCGACGCGCCGCGTTACGTGCTCGGCTATGTCTGCCAGCGTGATGACGGCAAGTGGAAGTGCGGCTGCAGCGACGACGCGTGCACGACCTCGTCATGGCAGCTCCAGGGGGTGCAGGCGCCGCCGGCGCCGCCGCCGCCCACCGGGGGCAGCGGAACCGGCGTCTGTGCCGCGGGCACACAGCCCCCGCCGCAGGCCGCGGCCGTCGGCCTGACCAAGCTCGCCTTCTGCGACGACTTCTCCACCGACACTGTGGCGCGCGGCGATACCGCGGAGGCGCGCGATATCACCGCCGGGAAGAAGTGGACTACGGAGCGCGCCGCCGGCTGGGGTGGAACGCCAGACCCCGCGTCGGCCTTCAAGTTCAACAGCGACGGCACCCTCACGGTGCAGCCGAAGTACGGGACCTATAACTGGTTCATGAGCTCGACGGCGCTGCGCAATGGCGGGCTGAAGGGCTTCTGGATCGACAAGAAGACCAAGTGGTACGCCGAGATCCGGTGGAAGTTCCAGAAGGGAAGCAGCACGTCGCAGCAGCCGGCGTTCTGGTCCATGGATGCCTGCCATCTCTATGGCAAGCCCGCCGGTTGCAAGAACGGCTACTACATCGAGCCGGATTTCTGGGAGTACTACTTCGGCGTCTGGGCCGCGCACTACTACAAGGAGGTTTCCGGCGACCAGACCCTGTCGCGGTGCAACGACCAGAACCGGGCCCATGGCGTCTCGGAGAACCAGTGGTTCACCGCCGGAACGCTGGTCACCGACGTGCCTGAGATGAAGTACTTCAAGAACGACCAGCTCGTCTTCGCGCGCAAGACCTCCAGCCCGTGCGACGCGCACAACGGCAGCGGGCTCAACAGCGCGAAGTGGATCAGCGAGCTGAAGAACGGCGACTACCCGATCCTCGTCGGCTCGAAGCCCGGCGAGATCATCACCATCGACTACGTCCGCGTCTGGCTCGCCCAGTAGACGCTTCCGGCATCAGCCGGCCACAGCTGGCGCGCCAAGGCTCCGCGAGCCTGAACCCGCCGCACCCGCGAACGGGAGGGCCTCGGCCCTCCCGTCCCTTTCCCGCCGATCCAGACTCAGTCCCAACCACATGGGCGTCGGCATCGGCACGGGCTCCTTCCTCGCCCGCTCTTCCTTCCCCTCCCCCGCGCCCGCCCCGGCTGGTTCTCGTCGATGCCAACGACACCTGCCTCGCCGTCGCCGCCCGCAAGCTCGGGCGCTACCGGCCGGAGCTGGACTGGCGCAAGATCCTCAAGCCCCGGCGACGTCGGCGCGCCCTTCGACCCCATCGGATTGATGTACGTCCTCCACTGCCTGGCCGGCGACCTCGCCGCCAAGGCCGCGGTCTTCGACTACCTCAATGCATGTCTCTCCGCAAGCGGCGTCGTCTTCGGGGCGACGATCCTCGGCCGCGCCCCTAGTGCGACAGGATCTGGCTTAGGAACTTCTGCGTCCGGTCGCTCTTCGGCGCGCTGAAGAAGGTCTGTGGGGGCGCCACCTCGACGATGGAGCCCGCGTCCATGAACACCATCTTGTCGGCGACGGTGCGGGCGAAGCCCATCTCGTGGGTGACGCAGATCATGGTCATGCCGCCCTCGGCAAGCTCGACCATGACGTCGAGCACCTCCTTGATCATCTCCGGATCCAAGGCCGAGGTTGGCTCGTCGAACAGCATGATCTCCGGCTTCATGCACAGTGCCCGGGCAATAGCCACCCGCTGCTGCTGGCCGCCGGAGAGTTGCCCCGGGTACTTCCCCGCCTGCTCGGGGATGTGCACCCGCTCGAGATAGGTCATCGCGGTCTTGGTGGCCTCGTGCTTCGGCCGCTTCTGCACCCAGATCGGCGCCAAGGTCAGGTTGTCGAGCACGGTCAAGTGCGGGAACAGGTTGAACTGCTGAAACACCATGCCGACGTTGCGCCGGACCTTGTCGACGGTGCGCACGTCGTTGGTCAGCTCGACGCCATTGACGACGATGCGCCCCTGCTGGTGCTGCTCGAGCGCGTTGACGCAGCGGATCATGGTCGACTTGCCGGACCCCGACGGGCCGCAGACGACGATGCGCTCGCCCTTGTGCACCGCAAGAGAGATGTCGTTCAGCACGTGGAACTGCCCGTACCACTTGTGCACGTGATCGAGAGAGATCGCGACGGCGGCGTCCGTTTTACGGCTGGGCGTGGTGGACATGGAGTTCAGGCGTCCTCGCCGGCGGGGTCAAGAGCGGCGGTGACCGGTTTCGAGCCGGCGCTCGATGTACTGGCTGTAGCGAGACATGAAGAAGCAGAAGGCCCAGTAGATCAGCGCGGCAAACAGGTAGGCCTCGACGTAGAACGGCCGCCACGGCGGGTCGCTGAGCGCCGCCTTCGCCGTCGACAAGAGGTCGAACAGGCCGATGATGATGACCAGCGAGGTGTCCTTGAACATGCTGATGAACTGGTTGACGATCGCCGGGATTGAGGTCTTCAGCGCCTGCGGCAGGATGATCAGCCTGGTCTTCTTCCAGTAGGAGAGGCCGAGCGCGTCGGCCGCCTCGAACTGGCCGCGTGGCACCGCCTGCAGGCCGCCGCGAACCGCTTCCGCCAAATAGGCCGCGGTGAACAGGATGATGCCGACCTGGGCGCGGAGCAGCTTGTCGATGCTGACGCCCTCGGGGAGGAACAGCGGGAACATCACCGACGCCATGAACAGCACGCTGATCAGCGGCACGCCGCGGACGAACTCGATGAAGCCGACGCAGACCGAGCGGATCGCCGGCAGGTCGGACCGGCGGCCGAGGGCGAGGACGATGGCCAGCGGGAACGAGCAGACGATGCCCACGACCGAAAGGATCAGGGTCAAGGGCAGCCCGCCCCAGCGGCCATTTTCGACAAAGCTGAGGCCGAAGACGCCGCCCCACATCAAGACGCCGCAGGCGGCGAAGACAGCGAGCCAGAGGCCAACCAGCCACAGCCGCCAGAACCGCGGAACGCAACTGATTCCGATCGCGACCAGGAACAGGACGATCGCGACCAGCGGCCGCCAGTGCTCGTCGTAGGGAAACAGGCCGAAGAGGATGAAGCGGTACTTGTTGGCGATGATCGCCCAGCAGGCGCCGCCCTCGGCGGCGCGGCAGACACCCGGATCATCGGCGCGCCACACCGCTTCGAGCACGCCCCACTGGGTCAGCGGGATCAGCGTCTCCCACAGGAGCCAGGCGCAGAGAAGCGTCAGGATCGTATTCGGAACGCTGTTAAACAGGTTGGTCTTCGCCCAGTCGCCGATGACGTTGCGCAACGGCAGGCTGTTCGACGGGGGCGGCCGGCGCCAGCCTTCGTCCGGCTCTTCCTCGCGGGCGAAGATCTCGTCCGGCGACTCCGGGTAGCGGGCCATGCTAGCGCGCTCCCTGCAGGGCGATGCGCCGGTTGTACCAGTTCATCACCGCCGAGATGGACAGGCTCACCGTCAGGTAGACGGCCATGATGATGGCGATGCCCTCGACCGCTTGGCCGGTCTGGTTGATGGAGGTGTTGGCGGCGCTAACCAGGTCTGGGAAGCCGATGGCGACGGCCAGCGACGAATTTTTGGTCAGGTTCAGGTACTGGCTGGTCAGAGGCGGGATGATCACCCTGAGCGCCTGGGGCAGGACGATCAGCCTGAGCACCGTACCCCGGTGTAGGCCCAACGCTAGCCCGGCCTCGGTCTGGCCGTGGGAGACGGCGAGAATGCCGCCGCGGACGATCTCAGCGATATAGGAGCCGGTGTAAACGACAAGGCCGACGAGCAGCGCCGCGAACTCGGGCGTTACCGAAATGCCGCCGGTGAAGTTGAAGCCCTGCAGCGACGGCACATCCATGGCCGTCGGCGCGCCCCCGAGGACGTAGCCGAGCATGGGCAGGCCGATGACCAGCCCGGCGCCGATCCAGCCCCTGGGGAGGATCTGCCCCGTCCGATCCTGATAGCCCCTGGCCCAGCGGGAGAACAACCAGGCGCCGGCAATCCCGAGCGCAAGGCCGATGGCCGCGTACAGGTGGGCCTGATCGGCGACCGGCACCGGCACGCGCATGCCACGATTGCTCAGGAACACACCGGGCAGCGGGTTGAGCGCCTGGCGCGAGCCAGGCAGCGCCTCGGTGATCAGGGTGTACCAGAAGAAGAGCTGGAGCAGCACCGGGACGTTGCGCAGCGTCTCGACGTAGAGCGTCGCCAGCCTGGCGACCAGCCAATTGCGCGACAGCCGGGCGATCCCGGCAATCGTGCCGAGGAGGGTCGCAAGGATCACGCCGAGAACAGAGACCAGGAGGGTGTTGAGCAGGCCGACGAGGAGGGCGCTGAAGTAGCTATCGGCCGGGCTGTACGGGATCAGGGTCTCGCTGATGTCGAACCCAGCCTCGCGGCCGAGGAAATCGAAGCCGGTGGCGATGTTGCGCCGTTCCAAATTGTCGAGGGTATTGCCGACCAGGTAGCCGCCAAGGAGCAGGACGCCGCCGAGGACGAGGAGCTGGTAGAGCACCGCCCGCACCCGGCGGTCATTCCACCATGCCCCCGACCGCCGCTGTGGGGCCGGCTGGCCGCCAAGCGGCGTTTGCCGCAATCCGTCCGTCGATGCCATGGCTGGGTCCTGCGCCGAGCGCGGTGAGCCCTGATCAGGGACACCGCCCGCCGGACTAGGGGCGAGCGGCAGCGCCTGCCTAGCGGATGGGCGGCGCGTACATCAGCCCACCGCGGCTCCAAATGTCGTTGAGGCCCCGTTCCAGCTTCAGCTTTGAGCCCTGGCCGACGTTGCGCTCATAGCTCTCGCCGTAGTTGCCCACCTGCTTGATGGCGTTATAGGCCCACTTCTCGTCGAGCCCGAGGGCCGCGCCCATGCCCGGGGTGACTCCGAGCATACGCTTGACGTTCGGGTCCTCGCTCTTCAGCGCCTCGTCGACGTTCTGCGCGGTGATGCCCCGCTCCTCGGCCTCCATGGTGGCGAACTGCACCCACTGGACGATGTCGAACCACTGGTCGTCGCCCTGACGTACCGACGGCGTCAGCGGCTCCTTGGAGATGGTCTCGGGGAGGATGACGTAGTCATCGGGGTTCGGGGTGTCGTTGGCGCGGATCGAGGCGAGCTGAGACTTGTCCGACGTCAGCGCGTCGCAGCGGCCGGCAAGGAAGGCCTGCGTGACCTCCTCGTACTTCTCGATCGTCACCGGCTTGAAAGCCAAGCCGTTGGCGCGGAAAAAGTCGGCGAGGTTCAGCTCGGTGGTCGTTCCCGTCTGGACGCAGATCGTCGCGCCGGACAGCTCCTTCGCGCTCTTGACCCCCAGCGACTTGGGGGCGAGGAAGCCCTGGCCATCGTAGAAATTGACCGCGGTGAAGTTGAGACCGTTGGCGGTGTCGCGGGTCAGCGTCCAGGTCGTGTTGCGCGGCAGGATGTCGATCTCGCCGGACTGGAGCGCGGTGAAGCGCTGCTGCGCGCTGAGCGGCACGAACCGCGCCTTATCGGCGCTGCCCAGAACCGCGGCGGCGACCGCGCGGCAGACGTCGACATCCAGCCCGGTCCAGCGGCCCTTCTCGTCCGGCGTGCTGAAGCCATAAAGGCTGGTGTTGACCCCGCAGATCACCTCACCGCGGGCCTTAACCGCGTCCAGCGTCGGCCCGGCTTGCGCCGCGGGCGTACCAAGAGTGCCCACCGCGGCGAGCGCGGCCGCGGCGCAGAGAAGCTTTTTCATTCCGTGGTATCCTCCGTCTCCCAGACACGGCGACCGCACGTCCGGCGGTGTGCAGCGCGAGGCGTTAATGGACCTCGTGAGGACCCCGTGGCGTCGTCGTCCGTTGCTGCCATTGTGTCGCAACTGTCATTCGCTGAGCAACAAGTATACCAGCCCCTGATCGGGCTACGCCGGATCTGGCAGCGCCGGCCGTCCGGCGACGGTCCTGAACCCGCATCCCCGGGAACGCCAGTCATGCTCATAATGTAGGCAAATGCCCGTGCGGCGGGCAGCTCTAACAGCCGCTCGCCCGGGCGCTCGCGTCTGCCGCCGGTCACCGGCCCCGCTGCCGCGAATGGAAACGGAATGGCTGCGGCGGCTTGTCGCCGGCGCGTGATTAGGTTGGCATGGCCTGTGCTTCGTGGGGGTCATGCACACATTTCCGCCAGGGACGAACGCCATTTTCACGTACCTGTTCGTTCGTCTGCTGACCGTGTGCTGACGGAAGGAAAGAGGCGCAACCGATGAAGAAGATCGAGGCGATCATCAAGCCGTTCAAGCTCGATGATGTGAAGGAGGCTTTACACGAGCTGGGACTTCAAGGCATTACCGTGCTCGAAGCTAAGGGTTTCGGCCGACAGAAGGGCCACACGGAGCTTTACCGCGGCGCAGAGTACATCGTTGACTTCCTGCCGAAGGTGAAGATCGAACTTGTCATCGAGGACAACCTCGTCGAGCGCGCCATCGAGGCCATTCAGCAAGCCGCGCGCACCGGACGCATCGGCGACGGGAAGATCTTCGTCACCACGGTAGAAGAAGCCATCAGGGTGCGGACCGGGGAACGCGGCACCGAGGCGATCTGACCACACCCCTCAAGAGCACGGCACGCGCCATACCCAAGCCTCCTAACTTCCCTTAAGTTTCGACGCGAATAGGGCCACCAGAGGAACTCGCACCATGAGCTTGAACTGCAAGAACGCCGACGACGTAATGAAGGTTCTCAAGGAGAACGAGATCAAGTACGTCGATCTGCGCTTCACCGACCCGCGCGGAAAGTGGCAGCACCTGACGATGTCGTCCCCCTTCATCGATGCGGATGCGTTCTCCGACGGCATCATGTTCGACGGCTCCTCGATCGCGGGCTGGAAGGTGATCAACGAGTCCGACATGGCGCTGGTCCCCGATGCGACCACGGCCGTCATGGATCCGTTCGCGGCGCAGCCGGCCCTGGTCCTGTTCTGCGACGTCATAGAGCCCTCGTCCGGCGAGGCCTACCTGCGCGATCCGCGCTCGGTGGCGAAGAAGGCGGAAGCCTACCTGGCGTCGACCGGCATCGGCGACACCGTCTACGTCGGGCCGGAGGCCGAGTTCTTCGTCTTCGACGACGTCCGCTTCGACGTGCAGATGAACCACTGCTTCTACGAGTTCAGCTCGGACGAGGGCCCGTATGTCACCGGCCGCATCCTGCCGGAGGGCAACGCCGGCCACCGGCCGCCGATCAAGGGCGGCTACTTTCCGGTGCCGCCGGTGGACTCGGCCATGGACCTGCGCGCCGAGATGACCTCGGTGATGATCGACATGGGCCTTGTCATGGACAAGCATCACCACGAGGTGGCGCCGAGCCAGCATGAGCTCGGCATGGTCTACAACACCCTGGTGCGCTCGGCCGACAACCTGCAGATCTACAAGTACGTGGTCCATATGGTGGCGCAAACCTACGGTAAGTCGGCGACGTTCATGCCGAAGCCGGTCGCCGGCGACAACGGCTCGGGGATGCACGTCCACCAGTCGATCTGGGCCGACGGCAAGCCAACCTTTGCCGGGTCGGGCTACGCCGATCTGTCGGACGCCTGCCTCTACTACATCGGCGGCATCATGAAGCACGCGAAGGCGCTGAACGCCTTCACCAACCCGTCGACCAACAGCTACAAGCGGCTGATCCCGGGCTTCGAGGCGCCGGTTCTGCTCGCCTACTCGGCGCGCAACCGCTCGGCCTCGTGCCGGATCCCGTTCACCTCCAACCCCAAGGGCAAGCGGGTTGAGGTTCGCTTCCCCGACCCCACCGCCAACCCCTACCTCGCTTTCTCGGCGATGCTGATGGCCGGTCTCGACGGCATCCAGAACAAGATCCACCCGGGCGACGCCATCGACAAGAACCTCTACGACCTGCCGCCAGAGGAGTTGCAGAACGTCCCCACCGTCTGCGGCTCGTTACGCGAGGCCCTGAACGAGCTGGACGCCAACCGCGAGTTCCTGAAGAAGGGCGACGTCTTCACCGACGACCTGATCGACGGCTACATCCAGCTCAAGTGGGAAGAGGTCTACAACTTCGAGCACACCCCCCACCCGGTCGAGTTCCGGATGTACTACTCCTCCTAAAGCCCCTTCATCGTCCGCAGCCGGGCCCCGCTCGTTCCGCGAGCGGGGCCTTCGCGTTCGTGCGTCCCGCAGCGCCTTGCATGCCGGCCGGTGACGCGGAAAGCTCGCCGTCTCTGCTGGACCGGACGGTGGCAGGCGCCATTTCCCGTGGGCGCACTGGGCGCGGCACCGGGCAGCGGACGTGGAGGGACCGGCACATCGACGAACTGCTGCGGCCAGGATCGGCCGCCGGCGAGCGCTACCCTCCGGCGTTCATGACCCGGGTGAACGTCTGAACCGGTTAGGCCGGGCTGGCGAGCGAGCCCGGCGACTTGGTCCTCGTCGGAAGCGCGCGGATTGCCTGGCCGGCAGCTTGATCGGCGAGGGCGAGGTCGTGCTGCGTCTGAAGATTGACCCAGAACTGCGGCTCGGTGCCGAACAGTGCCCGAACCGCAGGGCGGTATCGCCCGTTATCGACTGCTTCCCGGCGATGATCTGGCTGATCCGATTGGCCGGAACATCGATCTGGCGGGCATACTCCGCGGGTGTGATCCCGATTTCCGCGAGCTCGTCCTTCAGGATCAGGCCCGAATGAACAGGGCGTACAAACATTGCCTGTGCTTTAGCTGCCCGCGTCATAGGCTGAGGAAGCGTCACAGAACCCCGCAGCTGCGGGTAAGACGCTCTCTATCGTGCGAAGTTCAGGCTTTTCGTGGTATCGAGGAGCGATCAAGATCAAGCCTATCACTCTCACAATAATCTCTTGCAGTTATATCGTCTAGGCGCACAACGGTCGCGGGCTCAAGGCGAAATCTGCCTTTGTTGTCAATCAATTTCAGCCACCGCTCTACACAGGCCGGCCATGCCACTCCCGCACTTGGCGGGTCTTCTTCCTTGATAAACCAGAATGTTAAATGAACTTCTTGCGCTTCCCAGGATGGTGCGGCTCGAACACGTATTTCTGACAACGCGCGAATATGAGCACCCTCATCAGTGCTCTTGAAGTTCTTACTGATGAAGTGCTCCTGAAACCGGGACGTTGCCTGTTGAAAATCATCAGGGAAGGCAAATCTGCATCGCTTGCGGCTCAGCGCGCTGGCAAAGTCACGCCGGTGGATTTCGGTCGGACAACCGCGCAGCCGCGTGCAGCCAGCTACCAGAGCCTTCTCAACGGTCATCGTTCGGTCGAGATCCGCCACCAATCGTTGTCCGGCCGTGGCTGGGACATAGGCAAGTGCGGGTCGCCTAAACCGGCGCGTTTCCTCCAATACTGCATCGTCAACTTTGACAAGAGGCGAGACTTCAACGAAGGGGCGCTTCGTGCATGGCCTAATGACATCGCACGTCTGAGTGACCACAACAAGGCCAGCAGCGTCATCAAAAAGCGGAACAGCGCCGGGCTCTACCGGCCCTCCGAGTTCTGCCCTTTGCTCGGCGAGCTGGATGGACGCAGCACTGTGAGGACGCGACAAGTCGGCCAAGTGGCAAAACTCCAAACCGGCATCAAGGGTAACATCCCCCTGTCGCCAATGCCGTAGGGCGTTATCAATGGCCTGTTCTTCCTCCCCTGATAAGCCCATTATTTCTCATCTCATGACTTTTCCACGCGCGCTGCGCGCGCCACCCTGGGCCTGCTCGGAACGGCGGGGCGGTCCTGCTCCGCTCCCAGCAACAAGGCTGGATGTGGCACACGCCGCGCTTCGATCGCGTCCCGCGATAAAGGCCGCGGCGCCCGCGAAGCCCTTATGCCGGGCGACCCCAGCGCCACAGCCTCATCACAGAAGCCCTCCTTCAAAAGCTCGAAAATGGACGCGCCCACGGCGTTGTCGGCGAGTAGCAGAGCGCGCGTAGCCGCAGCCTCACCTCTATCCAGATACCTCATCGCGGTCAATACGCCGCGCAGGCTCTGCTCATGCTCGGCGCTAAGTTGTTTTCCGCTGGCCCAGTGATGAACGCTACGCCGCGACACCTCAAACAGATCCGCTAACTCATCCCACGTCAATCCGGAGATCCGACGTATCTCCAGGACAGCTGCGGCAGTGCTCTCCGATGGCGCCAGATCAACACGCGCCGGAGGTGCTGCGCTCGTTAGCTCAGGTTCCGGACTTAGGCGGTAAGCGCCTGCGGTAGCCCGGCTCGACGTACTCCTAGTCAGCAATAGAGAAGCGGCAACTGCTGCCACAGTTGCAGCGCCAAGCGGCGACGGAAACATAGAACCCACCGCCGAGGTTGGAGAGAAGTGATGCTGCCGAAGACCCATAATCTTCATGCCTTACCACCGTAGAACCTAAGGAATTCGTCCGTAACAATTTCGCGAAAGACAAAGTAAATCCGCTCGGAAAAAGATCTAGAAATTCTAGCTAACGGGCCAGGTTCAAATCCCAGTGCGGAGGTTGTAAACATATCAAGGTCAAGGACCCAACTTGGCTGGGCTATCGCCTCAAGGGAACTGGGATCATAGGTCGCGTTACCGGGCAAGCTACCCCAACGCGCATTTATCTGCCCCTCCTCTGCAGCGAACGCCGCTTCGGTCATCAAGTGCAGCACCGCCTCCGCTAAGGACACGGGCGGCTCGCCATCCTCCAGCGCAATCCCAAGGATCTTAGGACAGATTAACTGCCCAACCCTTTCGGCTCCCTCTCCGACAAGGCGATCAATATACCGAATGCCAAGCCTCTGGCATTCGGCGGGCTTAAATGAGTTCTCTAGAGCTTCGACGATATGCTCAAAGCGGCTCAGAAAGTCATCGCAACTCGTATAAGCGGAAGTTTCCAGCGCGACAAAATCGACGCTCAAAGAAACCCTCCACAACGGGTTCTTCTCGCGATCACTAAAACGCCATATCATCTCCTCTCGTGTAGAAGGAGTTCCCAGCGGAGCAATCACAATATGGTGAGCGCGTTCTTCCTGAAGAAAAGGGTAGCTCCCGCGGATCAGCTCTTGAAATCTGGCTGTTTCATCTGGATTGCGGATCGCTAGTATGGGCGCGTATCGCGCCTGCGCTATCACGCGCACCAGCGGCGCATATGGAAGCTCTATCTCTTTAGGCGGGCCGCCCTTGAGTGCAACGCTCCTTGGCATGCCGGCGGCCCTCTTCGTCTCCATAACCTGTGAAGTGTAGTGTGAAGCGGCCATACCGTCAACCTGCCAAAGCAGGCCTTTCAGAGGAAGCAGATCGGTGCTCAATCGATGCCCATGACCCGCCACTGCGCGCGGGGTGCGTGGATGCCGCACTCGGTCTTCTCCTTGCCGCGCCAGCGGCCGGCGCGAACGTCCTCGTCCGGGGCGACGCGGTCGGTGCAGGGCATGCAGCCGATCGAGAGGAAGCCGTCCGCTTCCAGCGGATGGCGCGGCAGGTCGTGCGCCTCGAAGTAGCCGTCGATCTCGGCCTTGCCCCAGGTCGCCAGCGGGTTGACCCGGATGCGCCCGTCGATGGCCTCGACCAGCGGCAGGTCGCTCCGCCCCTCGCCATGGTAGCGCTTGCGCCCGGAGATGGAGGCGGCGAACGGTTCGAGCGCCCGGTGCAGCGGCTCGACCTTACGGACGTAGCAGCACATGTCCGGGTTGCCGTACCAGAGCACCTCCTCCGGATCGATCCGGCGAAGCTGTTCCGGGTCGGGGGCGACGGTGCGCACATCCCGCAAGCCCAGGCGGCTGACGAGCTGGTCGCGGTAGCGGAGCGTCTCGCCGAACAGCTTGCCGGTGTTGAGGAAGACGACCGGGGTCGAGGTGTCGATGTCGGCGACCATGTGCAGCAGCACCGCGGCTTCCGCGCCGAACGAGGAGACGAGCGCGATCTCGCCGGCGAACTCCTCACTCGATCATGACCCGGAGCAGGTCCGCGGGCTCGGCCTCGGCCTGGCGCGCCGACAGCGCCTCGGCCCGCAGCGCCAGTTCGGCTTCGGCCTCGGCCGGAAGCATACGCTCCACCCGGGCCAGCGACGAGGCGCCGCTCATTCCGCCGCCCGCCGCAGCTGGCGCAGCGCCGTCGCCGGCGTCCGGCCGTCGCCGGTGCGCTGGTAGACCACCGAGAACGAGGCCAGCGCCGCCGCGAAGGCCTCGGCCTCGCGGGCGTCGGCGACCTCGTAGGCGTCGAAGCCGCAGCGGTGCATGAACAGGAACTGGTCGCGGAAGACGTTGCCGATCGCGCGGAGCTCGCCCTTGAAGCCGTAGCGTTCGCGCAGCAGCCTCGCGGTGGAGAAGCCGCGGCCGTCGCGGAAGGTGGGAAAGGCGATGGCGACCAGCGCCAGCCGGCCCAGGTCCGCCGCGATCGTCCTTCGCCTGGTCCGAGCTCTCCAGCCGAACCCCGATGGGCGCGTTGCGCCCGCCGAGCGCGTCCCGTTCGGCCTGCCAGCGCTTGAGCGAGACGATGGCCGGCCGGGCCGGCGGTAGCGGCTCATCGTCGCCGACGCTCACCCAGTCGTCCTCGACGATCGCTCCCCCTTAATGAGTGGCATAGAGTTTCTCCTTGAACGGCGCCGGGCCGACGCGGCGGTAGGTGTCGAGGAACCGCTCGCCGGGCTCGCGGATCGCGACGTAGGTGTCGATGAGGGTTTCGACCGCGTCGACAACCTCCGATGCGGAGAACGCCGGGCCGATGATGGCGCCGATCGCCGCGGTCTGCGTCGCGTCGCCGCCGAGCGTGATCTGGTAGAACTCCTCGCCCTTCTTGTCGACGCCGAGAATGCCGATGTGGCCGACGTGGTGGTGACCGCAGGCATTGATGCAGCCGGAGATCTTGATCCTGAGCTCGTCGATGTCGTGGATCCGGGCGAGGTCGCTGAACCGCCGGGTGATCTGCTGCGCGATCGGGATCGAGCGGGCATTGGCCAGGCTGCAGTAGTCGAGCCCGGGGCAGGCGATGATGTCGGTGACCCGGCCGATGTTGGCGGTGGCGAGGCCCAGCGGCACGAGCTCCTGCCAGAGGGCGTAGAGGTCGGCCTGCTTGACGTAGGGTAGGACCAGGTTCTGCTCGTGGGTGACCCGGATCTCCGCCAGGCTGTAGCGGTCGGCGAGGTCGGCGATCGCGTCCATCTGCTCGGCGGTGGCATCGCCCGGCGGCTCGCCCTCCGGCTTCAGCGAGAGGTTGACGACCGCGTAGCCCGGCTGCTTGTGGGGGAACAGGTTGACCTCGGCCCAGCGGGCGAAGTCCGCGGTCCTCGAACTTGCGCGCCTCGAAGGCCGGGCGTGAGCGCCGGCAGCCGCTCGTAGGCGGGCGGCGCGAAATAGGCGAGGATCCGCTCCAGCTCGCCCTCGGGCAGTTCGACCGGACCGCCCTTGATCTGCTCCCACTCCTCCTCGACCATGCCGGTGAAGGTCTCGGCGCCGACCTCGTGGACCAGGATCTTGATCCGCGCCTTGAACAGGTTGTCGCGCCGGCCGAGCAGGTTGTAGACCCGGAGGATCGCCTCGAGATACGAGAGCAGGTGCTCCTTCGGCAGGAATGGCCGGATCACCTTGCCGATCATCGGCGTGCGCCCCTGGCCGCCGCCGACGATCACCTCGAAGCCGACCTCGCCATCCTCGGCCCCGTCCTCGGCGCGGACGATCCTGAGCCCGATGTCGTGGAAGGCGACGGCGGCGCGATCCTCGGCGGCGCCGGTCACCGCGATCTTGAACTTCCGCGGCAGGAACGAGAACTCGGGGTGGAGGCTCGACCACTGCCGGATGATCTCGGCGTAGATGCGCGGATCCTCGATCTCGTCGGCGGCGACGCCGGCGAACTGGTCGGCGGTGACGTTGCGGATGCAGTTGCCGCTGGTCTGGATGGCGTGCATCTCGACCTCGGCGAGCTCGGCGAGGATGTCCGGCACGTCGCGCAAGGCCGGCCAGTTGTACTGGATGTTCTGCCGGGTGGTGAAATGGCCGTAGCCGCGGTCGTAGCGCCGGGCGATGTGGGCGAGCTTGCGCATCTGCCGCGACGACAGCGTGCCGTAGGGGATGGCGACGCGCAGCATGTAGGCGTGGAGCTGCAGGTAGAGCCCGTTCATCAGTCGGTGCGGGCGGAACTCCTCCTCGGTGAGGTCGCCCGACAGCCGCCGCGCCGCCTGGTCGCGGAACTGGGCGACCCGCTCGTGGACGAAGGCGTGATCGAACTCGTCGTAGCGATACATGCTGACCCCGCGTTGCTTACTTGGCGAATTCCGGGATGGATGGACGGGCCGAAGGCGCGGATCCGCTCGCGGTAGCGGAGCGGCAGGGGACCATTGGCCTCCATGGTGACGTCGATCAGGTAAGGGGCGATCACCTCCGCGGCGGTCGCCTCGCCCGCTTCCGTCAACGCTTCGGCGTCAGTCTTGTCGACGACGCGGGCGGCGGCGATGTGCTCCGCCCAGCCTCCCTGGGCGTCAAGGAAGACAACGACGCCGTCGCAGAGCCGGTTGGCGGTGAGAACCTGTTGCGGCATCGGCTGCTCCCAGATCCTAGACCGCCTGGCGCAGCGCCGGTGCGGCCCACGCCTTGGCCTTGCGCACCACCTCGCCGATGACGAACAGCGCCGGGCCCCGCCCCGGTCCGTCGCCGCCATCCGCCTCTGCGAGCCGTCCCAGCGCGCGGAGCGGCGCCGTCTCGATCCGCTGGTTCGGCAGCGTCCCGTTCTCGATGATGGCGGCCGGCGTCGCCGGATCGGCGCCTGCCGAGATCAGCCGCTCCGCGATCAGCCCGGCGCTGGCACGGCCCATGTAGACGGCGATGTGTCTGCCGGCCGCTGGCAAGGCTGGCCCAGTCGAGGTCCGGCTCGCCGTCGCGGCCCTGGCCGGTGACCAAGGTCAGCGCCTGGACGTGGTCGCGGTGGGTGAGCGGGATGCCGGCGGCGGCGGCGCAGGCGGTCGCGGCGGTAATCCCCGGCACGATCGTGACGCGGACGCCGTGGCGCTGCGAGGTACTCCGCCTCCTCGCCGCCGCGGCCGAAGACGAAGGGATCGCCGCCCTTCAGCCGGACGACGCGCCTGCCCGCGCGCGCCTCGGCGAGCAGCAGCGCGTTGATCTCGTCCTGGCTCTTCGCCGCCGCTCCCCTGCCGTTTGCCGACGTCGATCCGGTCCGCGTCGCGCCTGGCCCGGTCGAGGACGCTGGGGCTTACCAGCCGGTCGTGGACGATGACGTCGGCCTCCTCCAGCAGCCGGACGGCGCGCAGGGTGAGCAGATCCGGATCGCCCGGCCCGGCTCCGACCAGCGCGACGACACCTGCGCTATCGTCATCCGCGGACCTGACGGTTGACTGCGTCGAGCATGCGCTCGCGCGCCCAGCGCTCGTCGCCGTCGAGCACCGCGGCGGCGATGGGGCCGGCGAAGAACCGCTCCCAGAACCGGCGCCGTTCCGTCTCGCCCTCGTGCGTGGCCTTCACGGCGCCGCGAAAGCCGTCCGCAAAACGGGCGAGCCGGCCGAGGTTGGCCGGCAGCAGCGCCTCCAGCCGGGCGCGGATCGCGCGCGCCAGGACAGGCGCGGCGCCGCCGGTGGAGATTGCCACGGTGACCGGATCGCGGCGGACCACCGCGGGCATGATGAAGGTGCTGAGATTCGGCGCATCGACGACGTTGACCGGCAGGCCGCGCGCCTGCGCCGCGGCGGACACCGCCGCATCGACGGCATGGATGCCGGTCGCGGCAATGACCAGCGTCTGCCCATCCAGGGCTTCGGGAGCAAACACCCCGGCGCGGTGACCGACATGCTCCCCTGCTCGACCAGCGCCGCCATCTCCGAGCCAAGCCGGGGCGCCACGACGGTGACGCATGCGCCGGCCTCGACGAGCAGCCGGGCCTTGCGGTAGGCAGCCACCCCGCCGCCGACCACCGTGACCTGGCGACCCCTGAGGGCGAAGAACGCTGGAAAATGCTCCATGTCGGGCTCCATGGCCGGATCGCGCCTGCTGCTCCGGCAAAATCAACTCGGTCCCGCTTGTATATGTGCGAGAAATGATCTTAGCGCCATGTAAAAATTCAGCATATAACATTTTACGTGTGTTGATGCACGCTGAGGCGGGTCAGCACTTTTCTGGATCGCCACGCCGCTGTGCGGCTCGCGATGACGGCATTATGTGAGCCGTCATGGCCGCACTCATTGCGACCATCCACTCCTGTCCATCAAGGCTCTAGCAAAGTTGTCATGATTTTACACTAGAACGACTAGCCATCATTGCGAGGAGGCGGCAGCCGACGAAGCAATCCAGAAGCTTCTCTGGATCGCCACGCCGCTTCGCGGCTCGCGATGACGGCATTATGTGATCATGGATGTCGACCGGTAAGTAGCCGCTAACGGCTTCTTTTAAGTAAGAATGGTGGCATAGTTAACGGAGTTTCTTGGAATTGGTGGGCCCGGCAGGACTCGAACCTGCAACCAGACCGTTATGAGCGGCCGGCTCTAACCAATTGAGCTACGGGCCCGGCGATGGGCGGCATGCCGGCGCTGGCTCGCTGGACGGCCGGATCACGTCCCGTCATCCGGCCGTGACGGATAGGGTTGCGGAGAAGCCGCCGCTCGCTCCCCTGCCGTCATGGCCGCACTTGTCGCGGCCATCACTGTCTATCGCCTGGATCAGTAATCCAGGAAGCTGCGCAGCTTGCGCGAACGGCTGGGGTGCTTGAGCTTACGCAAAGCCTTCGCCTCGATCTGACGGATGCGCTCGCGGGTCACCGAGAACTGCTGGCCGACCTCTTCTAGAGTATGGTCGGTGTTCATCCCGATGCCGAAGCGCATGCGCAAGACCCGCTCCTCGCGCGGCGTGAGGCTGGAGAGCACCCGGGTGGTCGTCTCCCGCAGGTTACCCTGGATCGCCGCATCCAGCGGCTGCACGGCGTTCTTGTCCTCGATGAAGTCGCCGAGGTGGCTGTCCTCCTCGTCGCCGATGGGCGTCTCCAGCGAAATCGGCTCCTTGGCGATCTTGAGAACCTTGCGCACCTTCTCCAGCGGCATCGACAGCTTCTCGGCGAGTTCCTCCGGCGTCGGCTCGCGGCCGATCTCGTGCAGCATCTGCCGGGAGGTGCGGACCAGCTTGTTGATGGTCTCGATCATATGCACCGGGATGCGGATGGTGCGCGCCTGATCGGCGATCGAGCGGGTGATCGCCTGGCGGATCCACCAGGTGGCGTAGGTCGAGAACTTGTAACCGCGGCGATACTCGAACTTGTCGACCGCCTTCATCAGGCCGATGTTGCCTTCTTGGATCAGGTCGAGAAATTGCAGGCCGCGGTTGGTGTATTTCTTAGCGATCGAGATGACCAGCCGGAGGTTGGCCTCGATCATCTCCTTCTTCGCCTTGCCCGCCTCGCGCTCGCCCTTCTGCACCGTGGCGACGATGCGGCGGAACTCGGCGACCGGCAGGCCGGCGTCGTGGGAGATCTGGGCGATTTGCCGGCGCAGCATCTCCACCTCGCAGCGGTGGCGATTGGCGAACAACCCCCACTGCCGGCGCGGCAGCTGCCCGACGCGGTCCAGCCAGTCCGGCTCCAGCTCATAGCCGCGGTAGTGGTCGAGGAACTCGTCGCGCTTGATGGCGCAGTCCAGCGCGTAACGCATCAGCCGGCCTTCCAGGCTGATCAGCTTGCGGTTCAGCTCGTAGAGCTGCAACACCAGTTCTTCGATCCGGGCGTTGTTGAGCCGGACCTCCTCCATCAGCGTGATCAACTCGCGGCGCAGCTTGACGTAGCGCTTTTCCAGCGTCGGCTTGACCTCGCCGGTCTTCTGCAGGCCGTCGATCCGCTGCATCTGCAGCTTGTGCAGCTTGCCATAGGTGAGCGCGATCTGCTCGAAGGTCTCGATCACCTTCGGCTGCAGCGCCGTCTCCATCGCCGCCAGCGAGATGCTCTGCTCCTCGCCGTCGATGTCCTCGCCGTCGTCGTCGGGAGGGGCTAGAGCGTCCTCCCCGTCCTCCCCGTCCTCGCCGGCGAGCTTCTCCCCGCGCGCCTCGCCTCCGGGCTCAGCCGGCGCGGTGGCGGCTCCATCCCCAGCGGGATCTTCCGCGGGCGTCAGCGGCGATACGGGCGAAGCCTCGACCGGAACCGGCGACACGGCCGGAACCTCGGCGGGCGCGGTTCCGTCGTCGACGACGCGAAGCGGCGTCCCGTTCGGCGACATGGCCACGGCCACCACCGGCCCATCAGCGCTCCCGGTCGCGGCAAGCCCTTCGCTCGCCTCCGCCGGCGTCGCCCCGGCGTACGTCGCCTCGAGATCGATCACGTCGCGCAGCAGGAGGTGGCCTTCCACCAGCGCATCGTGCCAACAGACGATGGCGCGCATGGTCAGCGGGCTTTCGCAGATGCCGCCGATCATCATCTCGCGGCCGGCTTCGATGCGCTTGGCGATGGCGATCTCGCCCTCGCGCGACAGCAGCTCGACGTTGCCCATCTCGCGCAGGTACATCCGCACCGGATCGTCGGTGCGGCCGAGCTCGCTCTCATCGACATTGCCGGACGGGGTTTCGACGTCGGCGGTGTCGGCTTCGACCGGAGCCGCGCCGTCGTCCTGCTCTTCGCCTTCAACCACGCTAATGCCGATCTCGGAAAGCATCGCCATGGTGTCCTCGATCTGCTCGGAGGACACCTGCTCGGGCGGCAAAGCGGCGTTCAGCTCGTCGTAGGTGACATACCCGCGTTCCTTGCCGCGGGTGATCATCCGCTTGACGCCGGCGCCAAGGGAGTCCAGGAGGGGGCCGTCGGATGGTTCGTTCTTGCTGTCCGAAACCTCGGCGACGCTCTGCGCTTTTATCGACATCTATCCCCCGTCGCTGACATTTCACCAACGCGAACGTAGGCCGGCGGCGGTACGCCGCCGGACGATCACCACGGTCATCGTACCAACAAGCTGTTCCTGATGGGCCCCGGGATCCGGCCACGAAGCCCGCCGCGGCCCGCGGCACACTGACCGCTCGATCCGGCGCCGCTTGCGAAACACATGAACAGCGCTCGGCCGCCGGACAAGGGCAATGCTTTTCTACACCGCAACGCTCTGTCTATCCCGAAACCGCGAGGGACAATCACGATCGGCGACGCCGGCGCACGCCTCGGCGCACCCCATTGCGAACCGCAAGGTTGCCAATTTCGAGGTAGCGTTGCTTCTCTTCCGCGTCAAGTCATGGTGACAAATGCGTTTGCCCGTGAGGAACAGAGGGCACAGGTCAGCCTTGCTCGTCGCCATCGGCCTCGCCCAGCTGGGCGAGCTTGAGCAGCCGGCGCCGCGCCATGGCCTCGTCGCCCCCGGCAGCCTCGGCGACCTCCTCTCGAGTGCCGGCTTCGGCCGTACGCTCGTTCGCCGCCCTTATCACGGCGACGTTCTCCTGCCATAGCGCATCGAGATCCTCGGCCGGCGCATCCGCAGCGAGCGCACGATGCCTGGCCAGCAGCGGATCGCGGAGAAGCTCGGCTACCGTCTCGCCGAAGCCTCCCGCACGCAGCGCTACGGCGAGTTCGTCCGGGCCGCCCGCCGCGTCCGCGGAGACGATGCTCACCAACTGCTGGCGCAGGCACTCGAGCTCCGGCGTTGCAAAGACCACCGAGCCCAGATCCTCCTCCAGATGCGAGAAAGCCTGGGGATGGGCGAGCAGCGCGGCGAGCAGCGTCCGCTCGGCGGCAACCACGGCGGGCTGAGGGCGAGCCTGCTGGCGGGACGACGCCACCGGCGGAGGGGCCTCGTCGCGGACCCAGCGCTTGAGGACCTTGCCCCGGCGCTGCACCGCCTTCTGCCACAGCCGGTCGCGGAAGGCGCGCATGAAGTGCGCCCGGACGTCGCCGTCGCCCACCCGCTCCAGCCGCTTGCGCAGGCGCGCATCGACCGCCGCCCGATCCTCGGCCGCGACCGCCGCCAGCCCGCCCGTCTCCATCCAGAACAGCACCTCCGACAAGGCCACCGCATCGGCAATGGCTCGCTCGAGGAACTGCCGCGGATAGCGCCGGGCGACGCCATCGGGGTCGTCGCCGGTGTCGGTGGCGAGGAAGGCGAACCTGAGCCCGAAACCTGGGCGCAGCAGCGGCAGGGCCCGGTCGGCTGCCCGCATCGCCGCCCGCCGGCCGGCCCGGTCGGGGTCGAAGCACAGGACCGGCTCGGGAACCTGCCGCCACAGCAGGCGTAACTGCTCTTCGGTCAGGGCCGTACCGAGGGGCGCCACGGCATAATCAATGCCGGCCCGGGCCAGCCCGATCACGTCCATGTAGCCTTCCACCACCACCAGCAAGCTGCGCCGGCGGGCAGCCTCGGCGGCAGCGGTCGAGGCCGTAGAGCAGGCTGCCCTTGTGGAAGATCTCCGTCTCTCCGGTATTGAGGTACTTGGGCTGCGCGTCGCCCATGGCGCGGCCGCCGAAGCCCACGATCCGGCCACGGCCGTCCTCGATCGGAAACATCACCCGGCCGCGGAAGCGGTCGTAGGGATGGCGCGCGGGCTCCTCGGGACACACCACCAGGCCCGCCGTGATCAGAACATCGTCGGCGAAGCCGGCGCGATGCAGCACCGGCCTCAGGCTCGCGCCGTCCGGGGCGAAGCCGAGGCGGAAGCGGGCAATGAGCGCGTCGTCGAGGCCGCGGTAGCGCAGGTAGGCCAGCGCCTCGCGGCCAGCCGGCGAGCGCAGGCTCGCCTGGAAATGGGCCGCGGCCGCTTCGTTGGCGGCATAAAGAGACGCTCGGTGATCATCCCCGGCGCGGTCGCGTTGCTCCTCCACGGGCATCGGCAGGCCGACGCTCGCGGCCAGGCTGGCCACCGCGTCGCGAAAGCCCATGCGCTCGTGCTGCATGACGAAATCGATGGCGGTGCCGTGGGCGCCGCAGCCGAAGCAGTGGTAGAAGCCCTTCTGCTCGTTGACGGTGAACGAGGGCGTCTTCTCCTGGTGGAACGGGCAGAGCCCCTGGTGCTCGCGGCCGCGTCGGGTCAGCGCCACGTGCCGCGAGACGACGGCGACCAGATCGACGCGCGCCTTCAGCTCGTCGAGGAATTCGGCCGGGATCGGCATGAGGCTTCTTCGCCCGCGCGGGGGCCGTGGGCCGCAAGGATAGGCGCCGGCCGCGGCCGCATCAGGTCAGCTGGCCCTTCACCCGCGAGCCGGCTCGCGCCATGTCCATCCGCCCGGCGTAGCGCTCGCGCAGTGCCGCCATGACCCGGCCCATGTCCTTCAGCGTCTTCGCTTCGGTCTCGACGATGACGGCTCCCACCGCCTCGTCGACCTCCGCCTCGCTCATCTGCGGCGGCATGAACTGCTCGATGACCGTGATCTCTTCCGCCTCCTGGCGGGCAAGATCCTCCCGGCCGCCGGCCTCGTACAAACAGATGCTTTCGCGCCGCTGCTTCACCATGGAGTGCAGCAGGGCGATGATCTGCTCGTCGCTGAGCCCGGCGAGGTTACCCTTGCTGCGCTCGGCAATGTCCCTATCGCGCAGGGCCGCCAGGATCAGGCGTAGCGTCGACATCGCCCGCCGATCCCGCGACAGCGTCGCCGTCTTCAGCGCTTCTTCCAGGCGACCGCGCACGCTCCTGCCTCCGTCCGCGAAGAGTGGCGGAGTCTATAGGCGTCCCGCCGCCGGCAATCAAGGACCGTACCGGGGCGACTTCCGGTCCGGCGGCGCTCCTCGCGCGCGCCGCGGCCCGGCGCGGGGCTGCGCTTGGCCAGGCGGGGTTGACGGACATGGCGTTTGCGCCTATCTCCCGCGAGGCCTGCAGAACGACCGCAGAACGACGACTGGCGCGCCACCTTGACCCCACAACCGATGCAATCCTCGTCACCGGCCGGACCGGGCGGAGCCGCTCGCGGTGGTTGATCTTTCGAGCGACCTCGACGCCGCGCCCTCGCGCCTGGCCGGGCAGGTGCGGCCGCCCGGCGGCTGCAACGCGGCACTGGTGCTCGAAGACGGAACCGTCTTCTGGGGCCACGGCGTCGGCGCGCCGGGTGTCGCCATCGGCGAGATTTGCTTCAACACCGCGATCACCGGCTACCAGGAGATCATGACCGATCCGTCCTACGCCGGGCAGATCATCACCTTCACCTTCCCGCACATCGGCAACGTCGGCGTCAACGCCGAGGACGTGGAGAGCACGACGCCGGCCGTGCGCGGCTGCATCCTGCGCGCGCCGATCACCGATCCCGCCAACTGGCGCGCCGGCGGTCACCTGGCCGAATGGCTGAAGTCGTACGACCTGGTCGGCATCACCGGCATCGACACCCGGCGGCTGACCCGGCGGGTGCGCGACGGCGGCGCGCCCAAGGGCGCCTTGATCCACGCGCCGGACGACGAGGCCATCGACATCGGCGCGCTTCGCTTCATGGCCGACCAGTGGCCGGGGCTGGAAGGGATGGACCTCGCCAAGGAGGTCATGTGCCGCCAGCCCTATAGCTGGGACGAGACCACCTGGGCGCTGGACGGCGGCTACGGCCGGCAGGAGGCCCCGCGCCATCACGTCGTCGCCATCGATTACGGGGCGAAGCGAAACATCCTCCGCTGCCTTGCCGCATCGGGGTGCCGCGTCACCGTCGTTCCCGGCGACGCCGATCTCGAGGCCATCCTCCGCCACCAGCCGGACGGGGTGTTCCTCTCCAACGGCCCCGGCGATCCGGCGGCCACCGGCGAGTATGCGGTGCCGATCATCCGGGCGCTTCTGGAGCGCGGGATGCCGATCTTCGGCATCTGCCTCGGCCACCAGCTCCTCGCGCTGGCCCTGGGCGCGAAGACCTATAAGCTTCACCTCGGCCACCGCGGCGCCAACCAGCCGGTGAAGAACCTGGAGACCGGCCGGGTCGAGATCACCAGCCAGAACCACGGCTTCTCGGTGGATCGCCAGACCCTGCCGGCGCACGTGGTCGAGACCCACGTCTCCCTGTTCGACGGCACGAACGAGGGCTTCCGCGTCGAAGGCATTCCGGCCTTCGCCGTCCAGTATCATCCCGAAGCCTCGCCGGGTCCCCAGGACAGCCACTACCTGTTCGACGATTTCGTCCGCCTCATGTCGTCGCACCCCGGCTAGAGCGCTTTGCGATGACGTCGACGACAAAGCCGAAAACAACGTCATCGCGAGCCGCGCAGCGGCGTGGCGATCCAGAGCAAAAGAGTTCTGGATTGCTTCGTCGGCTTGCGCCTCCTCGCAATGACGACTTCTTTGTTGTGGTTCAACCTACTCGCATTCTGCGCTAGCCTCGCCACCCGCGCCGGGGCGATGGGCTCGGGCGCTTTCCGCCACAGGGCCCCGATGCCGAAACGAACCGACATCCACTCGATCCTGATCATCGGCGCCGGCCCGATCGTCATCGGCCAGGCCTGCGAGTTCGACTACTCCGGGACGCAGGCGTGCAAGGCGCTGAAGCAGGAGGGCTACCGGGTGATCCTGGTGAACTCCAACCCGGCGACGATCATGACGGATCCGGGCATGGCGGACGCCACCTACGTCGAGCCAATTAATGCCGAAACTATCGAAAAGATCATCGCCCGCGAGCGCCCCGACGCGGTGCTGCCGACGATGGGCGGGCAGACGGCGCTGAACGCGGCGCTGGAGCTGGAGCGCTCCGGCGCGCTTGCCCGCTACGGCGTCGAGATGATCGGCGCCAAGTCGGACGTCGATCGCCAAGGCCGAGGACCGCCAGCTCTTCCGCGACGCGATGAAGGACATTGGCCTGGAGTGCCCGCTGAGCCGCGTCGTGCACTCCATCGACGAGGCCCGCGGCGTGCTGAGCGAGCTCGGCCTGCCCTTGATCATCCGCCCGTCCTTCACGCTCGGCGGCACTGGTGGCGGCATCGCCTACAACAACGCCGAGTTCGAGATGATCGTCGCCGGCGGCCTCGCCGCCTCGCCGGCGCAACAGGTGCTGATCGAGGAGTCGGTGCTGGGCTGGAAGGAGTTCGAGATGGAAGTGGTCCGCGATTGCGCGGACAACTGCATCATCGTCTGCTCCATCGAGAACGTCGACCCGATGGGGGTGCACACCGGCGATAGCATCACCGTGGCCCCGGCGCTGACGCTGACCGACAAGGAATACCAGCTCATGCGCAACGCCTCGATCGCGGTGCTGCGCGAGATCGGCGTCGACACCGGCGGCTCCAACGTCCAGTTCGCGATCAACCCGGACGACGGCCGGATGGTCGTGATCGAGATGAACCCTCGGGTCTCGCGCTCGTCGGCGCTGGCGTCGAAGGCCACCGGCTTTCCCATCGCCAAGATCGCGGCCAAGCTCGCCGTCGGCTACCACCTCGACGAGCTCGACAACGAGATCACCGGCGTCACCCCGGCCTCGTTCGAGCCGACCATCGACTACGTCGTCACCAAGATCCCGCGCTTCACCTTCGAGAAGTTCCCGGGCGCCGAGCCGATCCTGACCACGTCGATGAAGTCGGTGGGCGAGGCCATGGCCATCGGCCGCTGCTTCGCCGAGTCGCTGCAAAAGGGCCTGCGCTCCATGGAGATCGGGCTCACCGGGTTGAACGAGGTGGACGTCGGCAAGAGCCGCGAGGAGGTCGTTGCCGCCTTGAGCTCGGCCCGCCCCGATCGGGTGTTGGTCATCGCCCAGGCCTTCCGCCACGGACTCGGCATCGACGAGGTCTATGCCGCCTGCCACTACGACAAGTGGTTCCTGGACCAGATCAAGATGCTGGTCGATTGCGAGGACGAGATCCGCGTTCGCGGCCTCGCCGGCGACACGCCCTCGATGCTGCGGCTGAAGGCGCTCGGCTTCTCCGACCAGCGCCTGGCCGAGCTCTCGGGCAAGAGCGTGCCGGAGGTCAGCCTGCGCCGCCGCGTCCTCGGCGTCGCCCCGGTGTTCAAGCGGGTGGACACCTGCGCCGGGGAGTTCTCCGCGCAGACCTCGTACATGTATTCGACCTACGAGCCGCAGGCGGGCGAGCCGGCCGAATGCGAGGCAGCGCCGTCGGAGCGCAGCAAGGTCATCATCCTCGGCGGCGGGCCCAATCGCATCGGCCAGGGGATCGAGTTCGACTATTGCTGCGTCCACGCCGCCTACGCGCTCCGCGAGGCCGGGTACGAAGCGATCATGGTCAACTGCAATCCAGAGACGGTCTCGACCGACTACGACACCTCCGACCGCCTGTACTTCGAGCCTCTGACCGACGAGGACGTGACCGCCATCGTTGAGGTCGAGCGCTCGCGCGGCACCCTGCTCGGCGTCATCGTCCAGCTTGGCGGCCAAACGCCGCTGAAGCTGGCAACCGCTTTGGCGAAGGCGGGGATCCCCGTCCTCGGCACCTCGCCCGATGCCATCGACCTCGCCGAGGACCGCGAGCGCTTCCAGCTGCTGCTGCAGCGCCTGGGCCTCCGCCAGCCGGCGAACGGCTTGGCGCGTTCGGCGGCGGAGGCCGAGCACGTCGCCGAGGCCATCGGCTACCCGGTGGTGATCCGCCCCTCCTACGTGCTCGGCGGCCGGGCGATGGAGATCATCCACGACCGCGACGCGCTCAGGCGCTACATCAGCCGCGCCGTCGAGGTCTCGGGCGACAAGCCGGTGCTGCTGGACTCCTACCTCCAGGACGCCATCGAGGTCGACGTCGATGCCTTGGCCGACGGCGCCGACGTCGTCGTCGCCGGGATCATGCAGCACATCGAGGAGGCGGGCATCCACTCCGGCGATTCCGCCTGCTGCCTGCCGCCGCATTCGCTTTCCGCCGAGGCCATCGCCGAGATCGAGCGCGAGACGGCGGCGCTGGCCAAGGCTCTGGGCGTCGTCGGGCTGATGAACGTGCAGTTCGCGGTGAAGGACGGCGACATCTACGTGCTCGAGGTGAACCCCAGGGCCAGCCGCACCGTCCCCTTCGTCGCCAAGGCGACTGGCGTGCCGGTGGCGAAGATCGCGGCCAGGATCATGGCCGGCGAGAAGCTCGCAGGCTTCGCGCTGAAAGGGCGGCAAGGGCCCGCGCATGTCTCGGTGAAGGAGGCCGTGTTCCCGTTCGCCCGCTTCCCCGGCGTCGACGTGATCCTTGGCCCGGAGATGAAGTCGACCGGCGAGGTCATGGGCATCGCCGCCAACTTCAGCAGCGCCTTCGCCAAGTCTCAGCTCGGCGCCGGCGCCAGGCTGCCGACCTCCGGCAGCGTCTTCATCTCGGTGAAGGACAAGGACAAGCACGCCGCGGCGACGCTGGCCGCGCGCCTGGCCGCGCTCGGCTTCACCCTCATGGCCACCGACGGCACGGCGGCAACGCTCGGCGAAGCGGGGCTGCCGGTGCGGCGGATCAACAAGGTGCTGCAGGGCCGGCCGCATTGCGAGGACGCGATCATCAACGGCGCCGTGCAGCTCGTGATCAACACCACCGAAGGCGCGCAGGCCATCCGCGACAGCTTCTCCATCCGCCGCTCGGCGCTGATGAAGAACGTCCCGCATTACACCACCATCGCCGGCGCCGCCGCTGCGGTGGATGCCGTCGAGGCGCTGCTTTCGGGCGATGGCCTTGATGTCGCCCCGCTCCAGTCCTACTTCCCCGTTCTCGCGTAAAGTCTCTTTCTCGCCCGGTCCCGGCAGGCCGGCCCTGCGCGCTACGCGGGCCCGGCTCGGGGCTGGCTCTTCGGATAGACGAGGCAGGCCTAATGGATAAGATCCCGATGACACCCGAGGGCTTGGGACAGCTCGAAGTTGAGCTGCGCCGGCTCCGCAGCCAGGAGCGCCCAGCGGTGATCCGGGCGCTGGCCGAGGCGCGCGAGCACGGCGACCTCTCGGAGAACGCCGAGTACCACGCGGCGCGCGAGCGGCAGAGCTTCATCGAAGGCCGGATCGCCGAGCTCGAGGACATCATTAGCCGCGCCGAAGCGATCGACACCTCGCACCTGAACGACGACGTCATCCGTTTCGGCGCCACCGTGCTCCTCGCCGACGAGGACACGGAGGATGAATCCACCTACCGCATCGTCGGCAGCCACGAGGCGGACGCCGGCGCCGGCAGGCTCTCCATCACCTCGCCGCTAGGACGCGCGCTCATCGGCAAGAAGCTCGGCGACATCGTCGAGGTAACGACGCCGCGGGGCTACAAGTCCTACGAGGTGGTCAAGATCGCCTACGGCGCCTGAGCCGGCCGGTGGCCGACACCGAGCGCCGCGCGCTGATCGAGGCGCGTCTCGCTGACGTTCTCACCGACGCGCACTTTCCCGAGCTGCCCGGCCGCTACGCCCGCGGCAAGGTGCGCGACAACTACGACCTCGCCGACGGCCGGCGGATCATCGTCGCCACCGACCGGCAGAGCGCCTTCGACCAGATCCTCGCCGCCGTGCCGTTCAAGGGCCAGGTGCTGACGCAGACGGCGCGGTTCTGGTTCGAGGCGACCGAGGACATCGTCGCCAACCACGTCGTCGCCTATCCCGATCCCAACGTGCTCCTCGCCCGCACGCTGCGGATGCTCCCCGTCGAGATCGTGGTGCGCGACTACCTCACCGGCACCACCGCCACCTCCATCTGGCCGATGTACGAGGCCGGCCGGCGGGACATGTACGGCCTCCGCCTCCCGGACGGTCTGCGCCGGCACGAGAAGCTGCCGCGGACGGTGCTGACGCCCACGACCAAGGCCGACGCCGGCGGCCACGACCTGCCGCTGAGCCCGGCGGAGGTCGTCGCCCGCGGCCTGGTCAGCGACGAGCAATGGCAGGCGCTGGAGGCGACGGCGCTCTCGCTCTTCGCCCGCGGCCGGGAGATCGCCGCGGCCAACGGGCTGATCCTTGTCGACACCAAGTACGAGTTCGGCGTCGACGAGCGGGGCACGATCACGCTCGCCGACGAGATCCACACCCCCGACAGCAGCCGCTACTGGCTGGCTTCAAGCTACGCCGAGCGCTTCGAGGCCGGCCTCGATCCGGAAAGCCTGGACAAGGACTTCCTCCGCCGCTGGATCAGCGCCCGCTGCGACCCCTACCGCGAGCCAATCCCGCCCATCCCGGACGACACGCTGGTCGAGTTCGCGGAGCGCTACATCACCCTGTTCGAGACGGTGACCGGCGCGGCCTTCTCTCCTCCCGACGCCGCCACCCCCATCCGCGAGCGCATCCTCGCCAACATCCGCCGGACGCTGTAAGCCGGCCAGTTGCCGAATCGCAAGATGGGAACGGCCCACAACGACGCTTTGGTCGTTTGAAGTGCGGCCGTGGCCGAAACAGAAAGGGTAGCGCGCCTCAATATTATCTTTCCATCGTCATGACCGGACTTGTTCCGGTCATCCACGGACGCCGCCTAAGACGCCGCGTAAAGACAGCTTCTTTTTATTCTTGCATGTTCTTCATTGCAGGGAGACAAAGCCTCCGAAGCCGTGGCGCGGGTCACGGCGAAGCCGGACCGCCGCCTCCACGAGTCAATGCGGCGGGTTACGCCTGCGGCTCACCCTCCCTACGTCGCCACCCGCTTCGCTAAGCGCGCGGTCGCGATGACGTCCTCTTAGGCTTGTACAACCCGAAGCTGGAGCGCTCTGGCGGGCGGGCGCGGCAACCTCAGAGGGAACCGATTGCCGGATCCACACCGTCGTGTTTCACGTGAAACATTTCGTGAACATGTGCCCGCTGCCACGCGCCGCTCTGGTCGGCTCTCCGCCTCAGTACGACCGCGGCAGGGCGAGGACGTGCTCGGCGAGGTAGGCCAGGATCAGGTTGGTCGAGATCGGCGCGATCTGGTAGAGCCGGGTTTCGCGGAACTTCCGCTCGACGTCGTACTCCGTGGCGAAGCCGAAGCCGCCGTGGGTCTGCAGGCACATGTCCGCGGCCTGCCACGAGGCATCGGCGGCAAGCAGCTTGGCCATGTTCGCCTCCGCCCCGCAGGGCGCGCCGGCATCGAACAGGCCGGCGGCGCGCTCGACCATCAGGCTCGCGGCTTCCGTTGCCGCGTAGGCCCGGGCGATGGGGAACTGGATGCCTTGGTTCTGGCCGATGGGCCGGCCGAAGACGACCCGCTCGCAGGCATAAGCGCTGGCCTTGCCGATGAACCAGCGGGCGTCGCCGACGCACTCAGCGGCGATCAGGATGCGCTCGGCGTTCATCCCGTCGAGAATGTAGCGAAAGCCCCTGCCCTCCTCGCCGATCAGGGTGTCGGCCGGGATCCTGAGCTCGTCGAAGAAGAGTTCGGTCGTGTGGTGGTTGATCATGGCCCGGATCGGCTTGATTGTGAGGCCCCGGCCTGCGGCCTCGCGGAGATCGACCAGGAACACCGACATGCCGTCGTGCGGCCGGGCGGCCTGGTCGCGCGGCGTCGTCCGGGCGAGCAGGAGCAGCAGGTCAGAGTGCTCGGCCCGCGACGTCCACACCTTCTGGCCGTTGATGATATACTCGTTGCCGTCGCGCACCGCGGTGGTGCGGATCCGGCTGGTGTCGGTGCCGCTGGTGGGCTCGCTCACCCCGAACGCCTGCAGCCTGAGCGAGCCATCGGCGATTTTCGGCAGGACCGCCTGCTTCTGCGCCTCGCTGCCGTGGCGCAGCACGGTGCCCATGGTGTACATTTGCGCGTGGCAGGCGGCGCCGTTGCAGCCGCTCTTCTGGATCTCCACCATGATCGCCGCCGCGGCGGCGAGAGGCAGGCCGCTACCGCCATAGGCTTCCGGGATCAGGGCGGCGAGGTACCCAGCCTCGGTTAATGCGCTGACGAAGGCACTCGGGTATGCGCGCTCCTCGTCGAGCCGGCGCCAGTAGTCACCGGGGAAGCCGGCGCAGAGCGCACGGACACCTTCGCGAATATCTTCAAATGTTTCCCTCATGGGCCATATCCAGTAAAAGCTGGCTACCTCAGTTTTAGCGAGCGCCGCGGCACCGCCGCCAGGGGCGAATATCAGGGCGAGACATGGACAGGCGAAGCAGCACAGCGATCATGGGGGAGACCCTGAACCTGGCCAAAGCCACCGTCATCGACGTAGGTTGCGGTGACGGCTGGCTGACGCGCTTCCTGGCGGCCGGGGGCGCCCACGTCACCGGCGTCGAAGTCAGTCCGAAGGCGCTCGCCCGCGCCCGCTCGATCAAGCCGGTGGCCGATGAGCACTACATCCAGGGGCTGGCCGAGGACCTGCCGGTTCCCAGCCGCTCGGCCGACGTCATCATCTATTTCAACAGCCTCCATCACGTCGATGCCGAGGGGTTGATGAAGGCGTTGCGCGAGGCGGCGCGGGTGCTGCGCTCGGGTGGCATCCTCTACATCTCCGAGCCGATGCCGGAGGGGCCGTATTTCGAGCTGATGCAGCCGGCCCATGACGAGACCGTGGCGCGACAACGGGCTCAGGATGCGCTGCGCTTCGCCCCCGAGTTCGGCCTGCTCCTGGAGAAGCATCTCACCCACCTCGACACCGTCTTCTTTCCTGATTTCCAAGCCTTCCACGACCGGCTGACCTCGATCAACCCGCACATCCGCGATCTCTTTGAGGAGCAGGAGGAAGAGATTGCCGCCAACTTCCGCCGCCTCGCCATCCAGCGCGAAGACGGCTGGGAGTTTGAGCAGCCGATGCGGGTGACGGTCCTGCGCCGAAGCTGAGGCCGCGGATCGGCCCAATCTGGCGGCTGCGTGGACCGGCCGCCGCTATCCCCACAGCGCCGGGTCCGGCGGATGGACCAGGCCGCGGGCGTAGGAAAGCGCCGGCTCGCGGTCGCGGGCGAGCCACAAGGGCCCGTCGAGGTCGACGATCAAAGCCCCCTCGCCCAGCAGCGTCGCCGGCGCCATGGCCAGCGAGGTCGAGACCATGCAGCCGACCATCACCGCGAGGCCCCGTGCCTGCGCCACCGCGGCGAGCGGTAGCGCCGCGCTCAGCCCGCCGGTCTTGTCGAGCTTGACGTTGACCATGCGGTAGCCTTCGAGCCGGTCGAGCTCGGCGATGGTGTGAAAGCTTTCGTCGGCGCACAGGGCGACCGGCGAGGCGAACCCGGCCAAAGCCCCATCCCTTCCCGCCGGCAACGGCTGCTCGATCATCTCGACGCCCAGCTCATGCAGCGGGCCCACCAGCCGCTGCAGCATCTGCAAGGTCCAGCCTTCGTTGGCGTCGACGACCAGCCGGGCATCGGCTGCTGCCGCCCGAACCGCGGCCACGCGCTCGATTACGGCCTCGCCGCCGACCTTGACCTTCAGCAGGCTCGCACCCCCGGTCACGGCTTTGGCGGCCGCGGCGGCCATCCGCTCCGGCGCGTCCAGCGACAGCGTCGTCGCCGTCGGCAGCGGCTTCGGCGAGCCCAGCCCCGCCAGGGCCCAGACGCGCACGCACGCCCGTTTCGCCTCGAGATCCCAGAGCGCGCAGTCCAACGCGTTGCGGGCGGCTCCGGCTGGCAGTGCCGCCTGCAGCGCCTCGCGGTTCATGCCGGCGGCAATGGCATCGGCAAACGCCTGGATCGCCGCGATGACGCCTTCGACCGTCTCGCCATAGCGTGCATACGGAACGCACTCGCCACGGCCGATCCCGCCCTGGTCCTCGATCTGGGCCACCACCACCTCGGCCGCAGCTTTCGTCCCCCGGGCGATGGCGAAGGGCCTAGCCAGCGGCCAGGTCTCGTGGCGAATTGTGAGCCGCCGCATCAGTCAAGCAGGCGGTCGGCGATGGCGGCAACGCCGGTCTTCAGCGGGTCGACGCAGGGCAGGCCAAGCTCAGCCTGGAGCCGGGCGAGATAGGCTTCGCCCTCCGCCTTTGGCATCTCGCTGGTGTTGACGGCGACGCCGACGCAGCGGGCCCGGGAGCTGGTCAGCCGCGCCGCGGCGACGTTGGCCTCGATGCAGGCCGCGACGTCCGGAAGCGGCCGGTTGGGCAGGCCGCGCATGCTGGTTCGCACAGGCTCGTGGCACATGACCAGGGCGTCGGGCTGGGCGCCGTGGAGCAGGCCGAGGCTCACGCCGGCGAAGGACGGGTGAAACAGCGAACCCTGCCCCTCGATCAGGTCCCAGTGATCCTCTGCCGCCGCCGGGCCAGCCACTCGACGGCGCCGGAGATGAAATCGGCGACCACCGCGTCGACGGCAACGCCGGCGCCGGCGATGAAGATGCCGGTCTGGCCGGTGGCGCGGAAGTCGCAGGCTAGCCGGCGGGCGCGCATCTCCCGCTCCAGCGCCAGGGTCGCGTACATCTTGCCGACCGAGCAGTCGGTGCCGACGGTGAGCAGCCGCCGGCCGGAGCGCGGCTCACCCGTGCCGACGCCGAAGGTGCGGAGCGGATGGCGGACATCGTGCAGGTGGCAGCCGTTCGCCGCCGCCAGGGCGACGAGGTCGGGGATGTCGGTGAGCCGGTCGTGCAGGCCGTTGGCGAGGTCGAGCCCTGCGCGCAGGGCGGCCGCGAACGTCTCGATCCAGTGCCCCGGGATGGTCCCGCCGGCATTGGCGACGCCGATCAGCAGCGTTCGCGCGCCCGCCGCGGCGGCCTCTGCGACGCTCATCACCGGCAGGTCGAGGGAGACCCGGCAGCCATCGAGCGGCACCTGGCCGACGCAGAGTTCCGGCCGCCACTGCAGGACGCCGACGGCCGACTTCGCCGCCAGCTTGTCGCGGGCGTCGCCCACGAACAGGAGGTAGGGATGCTTCAGCATGTTGCTCCCCGAGCGCCAGCGATGCGCGCCGCGAGTGTAGCCGAACGCCAGCGGGCTTAGCGAGAAAGAGGTCGAAAGCGCGCTGCCGGCGAACCGGCCCACCCGCCGGAATGGCGAGAGGCAGCGACGCGAAATGCATCTTCGGAGGCCGGAAGATGTTGACACCGCCGGTGAAGTTGTCTTTGTTGAAGGCGCAATTGTTGCCCGGGGCGCCAGGATCCTCGCCGATGCTGCGGGGATCGACGTTTCGGATCCTTATTCAGATGTTTATGAGCTCTCATGACCTTTTGTTCTTATACTTTCATCCTGGCGCTGCCGACTGTGGTGCCACTCCTTTTTGCTTCCGTGGCACCGGCGCATGGCGAAGAAGACGCCACCTCCGGACGCTTCGGGCTGCACCGGATGGTCCTGGCCGCGCACGAGTTCCCGCCGCCGCCGGCGGTGGCCCCCGCGCCAGAGCCCGGGCCCGCGGCCCGTATGACCATCGCCGCTATGCCGATGCCGCCGCGCGACCCTTACATCTTCGACGAGCCGCGCACTCCGATCCTGTCGCCAGCGCCGGGCGAAGACGCGCTGGCGCGAGCGGCCATCCGCACGGTGGCCGCGTTCGCCACGCCAGGGTGGATCGCCACGCCGCCGGCCAAGACCGGCCGCTGGGCGCGACGGGTCGGCGATGATCTGGAGGCTGAGCTTCGCTGCCTGGCGCTGAACGTCTACTGGGAGGCGCGCTCGGAGCCGGCGCTCGGCCGTCTGGCGGTGGCGGCGGTCACCCTCAACCGGGTGGCGAACCCTAACTTCCCAAACACCATTTGCGGCGTCGTCCGCCAGGGCGAGGAGCTCGGCTTGCACCGCTGTCAGTTCTCGTGGGTGTGCGACAGACGGGGCAACGAACCTGGTCATGACGCGGCCTGGCGGGATGCCGAGCACGTCGCCTTCTCGGCGCTGTTCCTCAACCTCCCCATCCCACCCAGGGCGCGTTGTGGTATCACGCCGACTACGTCTCGCCCCCTTGGGCCAGCACCATGGCCCAGGCGATGCGGATCGGCCGGCACCTGTTCTACCGCGGACCCGCCCGAACGATCGAAGCCCACCGTGGCGAAACCGGCTAGGCGACGCCGGACGCTTGGCGTATCCCGAGCCGGGCCGAGGCCCTGGATTGCTGAAGGCCGTAGCCGCGCAGCGGTGCGGGCGCGGCGGTCTGCCTCCTGCGACGGCCGCGCTTGCTCCGGCCGTGCGCCGAAGCCACGGCGGCGCCGACCCCTACTGCTGCGGGTAGAGTTCCTTCAGCGCTGCCTCGATCTCGGCGAATTTCGCCCTGACCACAGCCTTGTCCGCTTCCGGGGCCTGCTGCGCGCCAATCATGGCCGTCGTCGCGGCCAACTGGTTGAGCAGCTCGGCCTTCTGCTCCGCTGAGAGGTTCGGCGCAATTTCGATCTGCTGGCGGACCTCGTTCATCTTCTCGCGCCACTGCGGCTCCTCAGCGTCGAGCTTCACCGCCGCATAAGCCGCAGTGACCCGCTTCGCCGTTCGGCACCATTGTTCGCCGGTCGTGAACCCGTGCTTGCGCACAACCGTTTCGAGCTCGGCGTAGGCATTGGACGCCTTGACCTTCTCCGGCGGGTTGCAAGGATCCAGGCCCTCCCGCTCCTCCTCGGGGATCATCGCCT
>CAVVAX010000013.1:0-38328 GCA_963746275.1 uncultured Alphaproteobacteria bacterium | reverse complement strand
ATGCTGATCTGGGAACTGACGTTGGTCGCGCTGCTGATCGTGCTGAACGGCTTCTTCGCCATGTCCGAGCTCGCCATCGTCTCGGCCAGGCGGGCACGGCTGCAGCACATGGCCCAGAGCGGCGCCCGCGGCGCGCGCCGGGCGCTCCGGCTGGCCGAGGATCCCACCAACTTCCTGTCGACCGTGCAGGTCGGCATCACCCTGGTTGGCATCTTCGCCGGCGCCTACGGTGGCGCGACGCTGGCGGAGCCGCTTGCCCGGGCGCTGCGGACGGTCCCGCAACTCGGCGACATGGCCGATGATCTGGCTCTCGGTATCGTCATCGTCGCCATCACCTACCTGTCGCTCATCGCGGGCGAGCTCGTTCCCAAGCGCATCGCGCTCAACAACGCGGAAGCGATCGCGGCCTTCGTCGCTGCGCCGATGCATCTTCTGGCCCGGGTCGGCCGGCCCATCGTCTGGTTCCTCGGGAGTCTCGACCAATGCAGTCCTCGCCCTCTTACGCATCCGCCCGAAGGGCGAGAGCACGGTGAGCGAGGAGGAGGTCCGGTTGATGATCGCCGAGGGTACGGACGCCGGCGTCTTCCATCCGGCTGAGCGGGAGATGATCGAAAGCGTGCTGGCCATGGCCGACCGCACCGTGCGCGCGATCATGGTGCCGCGCCCGGAGGTGATCTGGCTGGACGCGGGCGACCCTGCCGAGAGGATCCTCACCGCGATCCGCGACAGCGGCCACTCGCGCTTTCCGGTGAGCGAGGGCGATCTCGACCAGGACCTCGGCATCGTCCACGCCAAGGACCTGCTGGAGCAGCTCGGCCTGCGAGCGGCAGCATCGACCTCCGCGCCGCCTCCCGCGAGCCGCTCTACGTCCCGGAGACGATGCCGATCCTCAAGCTCATCGACCGGTTCCGGGTCGACGGCAATGCACATGGCCATCGTCGTCGACGAGCACGGCAGCTTCCAAGGCCTGGTGACGCCCACCGACGTGCTGACGGCCATCGCCGGGGCGCTGCCGGAGCATCCGGGCGACGACAGCGGCGAGGCGGTTCAGCGCGACGACGGCTCATGGCTGCTCGACGGCAGGCTGCCCATCGACAAGGTCGAGCGAACGCTCGGCGTGCGCGACATGCAGGAGGATGAGGACTTCGTGTCACTGGCCGGCTTCGTGCTCTACCGCTGCGGCCACGTACCCGTGGTCGGCGAGGCGTTCGTCTGGCGCGGCTGGCGGTTCGAGGTCGTCGACCTGGACGGCCGGCGGATCGATAAGATCCTGGCCAGCCCTGTCCCGGATTAGCCTGGCGGAGCGGGGGCCGCGCCCCGCGGAGGCTAGACGACGGCCTCGCCATGCAGCCGGCTCACCGCGTCGCTCAGTGCCGCGTCCTCTGTCGCGAATGCACGCTCCGCATCGGTCAGCGGCGCCCCTGTCTCGTCGATCTGCCGCCACACCCAGTATTCACCGTTGTTGGTGATTTCGACCCGGGCATACACCCGGCGGAAGAACCCGCGCCGGCATGGATGCGGCTCGGTGATCATGATGTTGTGAATGCCCGCAAGCCTATCCACTATCTTCCCCCTTCGATGGGACGATCTTGGTCCTCAGCCTAACACGGCGGTTGCTCGCAACAAACGGGCCAGTTGCGGCGCAAAACGACCGTCCCGAAACGTCGCCTTTGGCGCAGCTTAGGCGTTGCTGCGCTGCAAGGCGTTTGGTTGTTTCAGCGTCCTTGCATGAAGGCTGTGCGGCTGCCGCTGATTTGGGCACTGACGCGAACCGGTTGGCGATAAGGAGCGGCGAAGCCGATGGAGTGGAGCGACGACGCCGTCATCCTGGCGCTCCGCCGCCACGGCGAGAGCTCGGCGATCATCTCGCTGCTCACCGGCGCCCGGGGCCGGCAGAGCGGCCTCGTCCGCGGCGCCCGGGGCCGCGCCGCCCGCGGCTTCCTCCAGCCTGGCTCGCGCATTAGGGCGACGTGGCGGGCTCGGCTCGCCGAGCACCTCGGCGCCATCGCCTGGGAGCCGGTGGCGCCCGTCCCCCCCGACGTTCTCGACGATGCCGCTCGTCTGGCGGCTTTGGCCGCCGTGTGCGCCATCGCCGATGCCGCCTTGCCGGAACGCGAGCCGCAGGATGCCGTCTATGCCGGGCTGCTGGCCGTGCTCGGGAGCCTCGGCGATGACGCCGTCTGGCCGTCGGCGCTGGTGAAGTGGGAGGCGGGGCTGTTGCAGGTGCTGGGCTATGGCCTCGACCTCGCCACCTGTGCCGCGACCGGCACGACCGACGATCTCACCTACGTCTCGCCGCGTAGCGGCCGGGCGGTGAGCCGCGGCGCCGGCGCGCCCTACCACCAGCGCCTGCTGCCGCTGCCAGCGTTTCTGCGCACCCTGGGCGCTGTCGGCAGCCGCGCCGAGGCGACAGCCGGCCTGGAGCTGACCGGCTACTTCCTCGAACGCAACGTCTTTCGCGTAAGCGGCCGCGGCCTGCCGCCGGCGCGGCAGCGGCTCCTCGACATCCTGCGGCGCCTCGAGCGCGCCGCGCCGTAGCCGTAGCCGTAGGGCGGGATAGCCGTAGGCGTATCCCGCCGGCAAAGGGTGCGGCCTTTCGGCGGGTCCGGCTCCGCCTCGACCCGCCCTACGGCGGTGTTCCCTCCGCTTCCTGGCGCCGACGGCGGTGGTGCGCTGGCGCGCGGCGTGCTTTACCTTCGCCGCCGGCAAACGACCCCGGGGAAACGGGCGGCAGCACTGCCGCAAGCGGGGAGGTAAACTCATGCGGGCGCTCGAACGGTTCGCCGTGGCCGTCGACGGGATCAACGAGCGGGTGGGGCGGGGCACTGCCTGGCTGACCCTGGCGATGGTGCTAATCACCTTCGCCGTCGTCATCCTCCGCTACGTCTTCAGCATCGGCTTCGTCGGGCTCCAGGAGTCCTACGTCTGGCTCCACGGCGTCGTCTTCATGCTCGGCGCCGGCTACACCCTGCTCCACGACGGCCACGTCCGCGTCGACATCTTTTACCGCGAGGCGAGCTCGCGGCGGAAGGCGATGGTGGACCTTGCCGGCGCGGCGCTGCTGCTGCTGCCGTTCGTCGTCATGATCGCCTGGGTGAGCTGGCCCTACGTCCTCGTCTCCTGGCAGCGGCTGGAGGGCTCGCGCGAGGCCGGAGGCCTGCCGGGCCTGTTCCTGCTGAAGTCTGTTCTCCTCGCCTTCTGCCTCCTCGTCGGGCTACAGGGCCTGGCCATGGCGGCGCGCGCGATCCTCGCCCTCGCCGGCCATGTGCGCGCTCCCGGCTCCCGGCAACGGCATCGGCGAGGTCTGAGATGCTGGGCGAGGTCCTGCTGGGCGAGATCCTCAGCGTCGGCATGTTCGCAGTCGTCTGCGCCGTGCTCATGCTCGGCTTCCCGGTGGCGTTCTCGCCTCGCCGGCACGGCGCTGGCCTTCGCCCTGATCGGCGCCGTCCTCGACGTCTTCGACCTGCGGCTGCTGGGCGGCCTGCCGTCGCGCTACCTCGGGATCATGGTCAACGAGGTGCTGGTCGCGGTGCCGCTCTTCGTCTTCATGGGGGTGATGCTGGAGCGGGCCCGGATCGCCGACCAGCTGCTGGAGACGATGGGTCTGCTCTTCGGCCGGATGCGCGGCGGCGTCGGCATCGCCGTCGTCTTCGTCGGCATGCTGCTCGCTGCCTCCACCGGCATCGTCGGCGCCACCGTCGTCACCATGGGCCTGCTCAGCCTGCCGACGATGCTGCGCGCCGGCTACGACCCGAAGCTCGCCACCGGCACGATCTGCGCCTCCGGCACGCTCGGCCAGATCATCCCGCCGTCCATCGTCCTGGTCCTCCTCGGCGACATCCTCCAGGGCGCCTACGCCGACGCGCAGCGGGCAGTCGGCAACTGGGCGCCGGAGCCGGTCTCGGTCATCGACCTGTTCGCCGGCTCGTTCATCCCCGGCATGATCCTCGTCGCCCTGTACATGGGCTGGATCCTGGTCCAGGCGGTGGTCAACCCTGCGTCCTGCCCGGCGCTCCTGGCCGAGGGGGAGCGGATCGACGACCTCGGCCGCAGGGTCGTGACCGCGCTCCTGCCGCCTGGCGTGCTGATCCTCGCCGTCCTCGGCTCGATCCTCGCCGGCATCGCCACGCCGACCGAGGCGGCCGCGGTCGGCTGCGTCGGCGCGCTGCTGCTGGCCGCGCGCGGGGACGGCGGCGACAGTGCGTCCGGCCGGCGCGCGGCCTGCTGAGCCGCCTGGCCGGCCGGCCGGTCGAGCTCGCCGGCATCGCCGTCCTTCTGCAGATCGCGCTCGCCGCGGCCTTCGACCTCCGCATCCAGCTCAACGTCGTGACCATGGCCGATGCCCTGGCCTTCGCCGTCGCCGTTGCCGCGGCGGCGGTGCTGATCTGGGGGCTCGCGGTCGCGCTGATGCGCCTATCGCGCTCGGGCATCCTCACCGAGGTTATGCGCTCGACGGTGAAGATCAGCAGCATGGTCTTCGTCATCCTGCTCGGCGCCTCGGTGTTCTCGCTGGTCTTCCGCGGCCTCGGCGGCGACCGGCTGGTCGCCGACGTCCTGCACCAGTTTCCGGGCGGCGCCTTCGGCGCGATCGTGGCGGTGATGGCGGTGATGTTCGTCCTCGGCTTCTTCCTCGACTTCATCGAGATCATCTTCGTCGTCGTGCCGATCGTGGGCCCGATCATCCTGCAGATGGACGTGAGCCCTGTCTGGCTCGGGGTGATGATCGCGATCAACCTGCAGACGAGCTTCCTCACCCCGCCCTTCGGCTTCGCCCTGTTCTTCCTCCGCGGGGTCGCCCCGCCGGAGGTCAGGACGGGCGAGATCTACCGCGGCATCATCCCGTTCGTCGTCATCCAGCTCGCCGTGCTGGCCCTGGTCGCCGCGTTCCCGGCGCTGGCGACTTGGCTGCCGAAGGCGCTCTTTCCTTGAGGAGCCGCGGCGCGCGCCCCTGCCGCGGGTGCGGGCCGGTTTGGGGTCCTGCCACTACAGGATGAAGTCGCTCGCCGCCCACTGGCTGGGGACGGCGCCTCCGTCCCTGACCAGGATCTCCATCTCCACCGTCGACAGCGTCGCGTCGGTGTTGGCCTGGATCAGCGTGTCCGTGCTCGTGGCCGATGCCGGGACGACGCGGACCTGGCCTGCCCCGCTGAAGGCGGCCGTCCCCTTGAAGGCGAAGGCCTGGTCGCCCGCGGTGGCCGGGGTGGCATCGACCGAAGAAAGATCGATGCGGTCGGAGACGGTTGCGCCAACGCCGCCGAATTCCAGGATCGTGTCGCGATTGGCCGACCCCGATTGGCTCTCGGCCAGGTAATCGAAATCGTAAGTGTCGTTGCCGCCGCCGCCGGACAAGGAATCCTGGCCGCTGCCGCCGGTCACAATGTCCAGGCCGCCGCCGCCGTACAAGCTGTCGCGGCCGTCCTCGCCATACAGCTTATCGCGTCCGTCCAGGCCTGAGAGGCTGTCGTTGCCGGCGCTGCCGTGGAGCTCGTCGCTCGCGGCCTCGCCGACGAGCGTATCGTTCCCCGCGGTGCCATAGGCTAGATTGGTAAAGTTGACGTAGATCGGGTTGGTGACGGCGACGCGGCCGGCTTCGTCGTACAGTTCAGCGCGGAAGTAGGACTTGCTCGCCGCATCGACGCCGACGTCGATAGCCACGTCCTGGCTTGCCTTGTCGACCAGCCACGCCTTGAAGACCTGCCCGTTCCTGATCAGCGCCAGCACGTTGTCATCGGCATCCGCCTCGTCGCAGATCCTAGCGAGCGTCGTCGAGTAGTTGGCGCCGCTGGCGAGCCTGGCGTTGATGTCGTCGATGTCGGACTGGGGGAGGGGCTCGATCGGCCTCGTGGTGCCGCCGGCGTCCAGGGTCATCTTGAACTTTACCGTCGCATTGGAGCTGAGCGGGATGATGTCGCCGAGCCTGGTTTCGTAGGATCCGTTGGCATCGCGGTCGGCGGCGATGTCGAGCCGCGGGCTGGCCGCGGTGGCGCTGATTGTCGCATGGCCATGCTTCAGCGCCGCAAGCAGTGTGGCCGGGTTGGCATCGTCCGCCAGCAGCCACAGCCGGGGATTGCCGAAGTAGCTGGTGCCGACGGTGGCGCTGCCCAGCTTGTGCATGTCGCTCGAGCCGACGGCGTTGATGCGCACCCCGTGCTGCTTGAGCATCCCGTCCCAGAGCTTGAAGGTGGCGCGGAAGTTGTTGTCGTCGTCGCCCGGGCCGTTCCAGATCTCGATGCCGTCGACCTCGCGGGACGTCGGCAGGGACCACGGGTAGATCAACTCCGGATGGTTGTAGGAGAACAGGGCGCCCTGGTCGTGCGCCAGATGAATGGCGGATGCCGGGTCCTTGGCGCGGTTCGCGGTCCAGATCGCCGAGTAGTCGTAAGTGTGGGTCGACCAGATGTTGGCGTGGCCGCCGCTCGTCGTCCACTCCGCGCCGTGGAGCAGCGCGAGGCTGGACGACGAGACGTAGGCCGGGTCGTACCAGGTCGCGATCCCATGGTGATCGGCCTGATCCTCGTCGTGGTCGGTGATCGAGAGGAGCTGCAGGCCGCCGCGGGTCTTTGCGTCCGCGAGGATGTCGGCGACGCGGCTGTCGCCGTCGCTGTACTTGGAGTGACTGTGGATGTCGGCCTTGAGCCACATTGGATCCCCCTTTCCCTCCGCCCGCCCTTGCGAATGTCCTGCGGAAGGCAGCGGCGCCCGCCGCACCAGGGCAGGCGCCGCTCTTGTCTATCGCTACAGGATAAAGTCGCCGGCCACCCACTGGCCGGGCAGGGTCGCGCCGTCGGTGACGGCGATCTCCATGTCCGGGGCGAGGCTGCCGCCGGTGTTCGCCTGGATCACCGTGTCGCTTCCCGATGCCTCCAGGCGGAGCTGGCCGGCGCCGGTGAACGCGGCTGTGCCCTTGAAGGCGAAGGCCTGGTTGCCGGAGAGGCCGGTGTTGGCGTCGATGGTCGAGAGATCGATCCGGTCGACGTCGCCTGGGCCTATGCCGACGAAGTCGATGATTACGTCGCGGCTTGCGCCGGGCCTGCGAGTCGGTGACGTAGTCGTAGTCGAAGATGTCGTTGCCGCCGCCGCCGGTGAGCCGGTCCAACCCGTCGCGGCCGGTGAGCGTGTCGTTGTCGAGCCCGCCGTCGAGCGTGTCGTTGCCGGTGCCGCCGCCGAGTTTGTCTGCGCCGGCCTCGCCATACATCGTGTCGGCGCCGGCTTGGCCGCCCATCTCGTCGTTGCCGGTGCCGCCGTACATCTGGTCGTTGCCGTTGTGGCCAAAGATCCGGTCGGAGCCGTCGTCGCCGTAGAGCGTGTCGTTGCCGTCCCAGGTATCGGCATCGCCGCCTGCGCCGTAGATCAGGTCGTCGCCGGCGCCGCCCCGGATGGTGTCCGCGTCGGCCTTCGGATCCCAGGATCCGTCACCGCCGGCGACCTTACCATAGAGGGTGTCGTTTCCGGCGCCGCCACTGATCGTGTCTTTCCCGCCGAAGCAGCCATAGATGACGTCGTTTCCGCCCATGCCGTCGAGCGTGTAATCCGCATAGGCCCAGTCCTGCTGAGTCCTGATGAGATTGGCCAACTCGTTACCGGCGCCGTGCTGGCCGCTGGGATAATACCCGCCGGTCATCTCCAGGTTCTCGACGTTGGCGGGCAGCGTGTAGCCCACGTCGTAGGCAAAGACGGTGTCGGTCCCCTCGCCGGCCAACTCGATGACCGAGTCCTTTGCTTCGATGACCGTATACTCGTCGTTGCCGGTGCCGCCGTAGAGATAGTCGTTATTGTTGCTCCCCGTGACGCTGCCGTCCGGGTCGTACTCCTCGGCGGTCGCGAACAACTTGTCGTTTCCGGATCCGCCGTACTGGTGGACGGTCATGCCCGGCGCGCCGCCGACGTAGTAGCCGCGGACGGCAACCGAGTCGTCGCCGGCCCCACCGTAGAGAGAGACGGTTCCGCTTGGCGCAGAACCCTCCCACGGGCCGTCCGGATAGTTGCGGGCGCTGAGTAGGAAGGTGACGGAGTCGTTGCCGTCGTCGCCGTAGGCGATGTTGCTGGCGGGGTTGGCGCCGTCGGTATCGCCAATTTCGATGGTGATGTCGTCGTTGCCGGCGTCGCCGTGAACGGCGTTGCCGTCGTTCGGCGTCAGCGCCACTGGGCCGAGGTACTCCGGCCGATCATGGATGACGTCGTTCCCGCCGCCGCCGCTGACGGTGTCGCCACGGCCGCCGCCGTTGATCGTGTCGGCGCTGCTGGACGGAAAGCTCCCGGCTGGTACCCGGGCAACGGTCGGAGAGACGAACGTGGGCGTGATCGTCTCGGCCAAGCTTGTGCCAGTATAAGTACCCAAAGTGGCCCCCTACCACCATTCTAGAACGCCGGCCTCATCAGGCGTCGCGCATGCGCACGCCCTGGCCTTCTCACTGTCTCGAAGGCGGAAGACCCTGCTGAGGCCGCCGTTACACCGGCGGTCAATCATTTTACTTAACGTTTATTATAAGGGTATTTGCCGCAATTGTAAACCTTCGGGCTAGAGCGCGTCTCCGCTGGATGGGGCGGCAGCCCCGCAGGAACAAACTCGTTCTTTGGCGGGACGGGCAACGCCCCAACGAGCGCAGACGCTCGTTCACGGCTCGACAGGCGGAGATACCCCCTCGTCGGACGGTCGCTGCCGCCCGTTCCTGGCACTCAAGAGGAGAAGATCATAGGAACCGGTTCGCCTGAGGTAAACGTTCTGGCGCCCCCGACTGGAGCAATGCTGCCATGCCGATTTAAGGGTTCGGCTTCCGGTCGAGGCCGACCCGGTTGGCGAGGAAGGCCACCTGGGTCCGGTTGGTCGCCTTCAGCTTCTTCATGATCTGGCGGACGTGGACCTTTACGGTCCCCTCTTGCATGTTCAGCGCGTGGGCGATGATCTTGTTGGGCTTGCCTTCGCACAGCAGGCGGAGCACTTCACGTTGTCGCGGCGTGAGCTCGCGCAGGAGCGCCGCGCCGCCGTCGCCCTCTTCGCTGGTTGCATCGGCGGCCGCCGGTGCCGCCTCACCGGCCGGCTCGGCGCCGAGCCCCAACCGGCGCTGGCCGTTGCCGCATTGCCGCAGGGCGCTTGCCGGAATGAAGGTGCCACCGGCGTGCACCAGGCGCATGGCCTCGACGGCGACGCGTGGATTGAACGTCGTCGGGATGTAGCCGCGCACCCCCTGGCGCAACGCCTCCGTGACCTGGCCAATGTCCTCGGAGTCGCAGAGCAGGATGAGCGGGACCTGCGCCATCCGCTCGCTGATGGTGCGGATCTCTTCGACTACCCATGCGTCCGACAACAGGGCGAAGCCAACGTTAAGCAGAACCAGGCCGACGTTGGCCGTGGCCGCATCCGGGACCTCGCCCGCCGCCGAAGCGGACAGAACGACAAACTCGCGCGCCGCCGTGCCGAGCAGGTTGACCACCGACTCGCGCGTCAGCGGCCGCGGGTCGATCAGGACGATCCGCGGCTTGTCACCACCCCGGGAGCCCTTGAAGGGCTCGCTTGCCGTCGTCTTCGAAATTGCTAGGAGCCCCCTCGCGCCTGCCACGCGTGCAGTCTGCACCATGGTCCGACCTCCTGTGCTGTTCGCTACCCTCCGTGGCGCTGCCCGCCGAGATGCTGTTGATCATTCCCTCGCTAATGCGGAAGAGCATACTACTTTCCGCGGTCGCGTCCAACTTTATGATAGTAAGGCGGAAGACGAACAAGGAGAAGAGGCGAGCACGGCGGAGTTTACTAAAATAAACTTCGGCAGGCGCTGATGGCATCTAGTTCAAACGCATTACACGCAAACGCGCGCACACCGGGCCTGCGGCACAGCGCTGCTCGCCCGCTACTGCGGAGCACTGTCCTATCGAATGCTCGGCGCCCGGCCGCCGTATGGGTTACTGTCCGGCCTTTCTTCAGCCCCGACAGGACCGCGGCCGCTTGGTAGCGAAATCATTTCAATCACGGGCGTTAGCCATCAAGACTTCACCTCTCTGTTTTATTTGCGGACACCCCGCATCGCGCCGACAATCCAAGGCGGCGGCGCCTCGACGTGCCGTTTTGGCCGAAAATGATCAGGAAGGAGCGCCCTGTCCGCCGCCAATCTGACGCAGCGGCGATCCAACTCAAGGTAGTATTCCGTCGGAAATGAGCCGGCGGTCATGCCCCTGAGCGCGCCGGCGCCGCGTCGTTCAGCAACCAGTCGTAGGCATGGCTTGAGATCTGCAGCTCCACGCCTCCAGGGCTGGCGCCCAGCGGTGGCGCCGCGTAGCGGCGGAGGTGGGCGATGACGCCGCGGTGGTTGCCGCCGAAGTCCTTGGCGAAACCAGACGTAGGGTCAGGGGTGCCGCTGCAGGCTCCAGCCTGCTCGGCGTGACCGATTATTGTTGCTGAAGGAGAATGGTCGGAGTGAGAGGATTCGAACCTCCGGCCCCCGCCTCCCGAAGACGGTGCTCTACCAGGCTGAGCTACACTCCGACGGACGGCCGCCGGCCGAAACCGACCGGCCATGGACCGGCGACGACCATATAGCGGACTTATAGCGCCGCAGCCCGGCGCGGTGCAAGACAGCGAAAAGCGCCAGCGCCAGCCCTCAGTAGGCGCGCTCGATGCAGAAATCCACCGCATCGATCAGCGCCGCCCGCTCGGCGCTCGGGCGGAACGGCTCCAGCGCGACGACGGCCTTGCCGCCATAGAGCCGCGCCCGCTCCAACGTCGCCGCCAGCGCTCCGTGCGCCTCGAGCAGGGCGATGGCGCGTTTGAGGTCGTCCGGCTCCTGCTCCAGGTCCTCCAGCGTGCGCCGCCAGAAGGCCTTCTCGGCGGCGTCGCCGCGGCTGAAGGCAAGGACGATGGGCAGGGTGATCTTGCCCTCGCGGAAGTCGTCACCGACGGTCTTGCCCAGCGTCGCCTGCTTCGCCGAGTAGTCGAGGACGTCGTCGATGAGCTGGAAGGCGATCCCGAGGTTGCGGCCGTAGGCGTCGAGCGCGGCTTCCTCGTGCTGCGGCCGGTCGGCCACGACCGCCCCGATCCGGCAGGCGGCGGCGAACAACTCCGCGGTCTTGGCCCGGATGACGGCGAGGTAGTCGGCCTCGGTGGTGTCGGTGTCGTTGGTGGTGACGAGCTGGCCGACCTCGCCCTCGGCGATGATTGACGACGCCCGCGATAGGATCGCCAGGATCCGGAGCGACCCGTCCTCGACCATCAGCTCGAAGGCGCGGCTGAACAGGAAATCGCCGACCAGCACGCTGGGCTTGTTGCCCCAGACGACGTTGGCCGAGGCCAGGCCACGGCGAAGCTCGCTGTCGTCGACGACGTCGTCGTGCAGCAGGGTGGCAGTGTGGATGCATTCGACGCAGGCGGCGAGGCCGATGTGCCGTCGTCCCGGGTAGCCGCAGAGCCTCGCCGAGGCCAGCGTCAGCATCGGCCTGAGGCGCTTGCCGCCGGCCGCGACGACGTGGCTGGCGAGCTGCGGGATCAGCGCCACCGGGCTGTCCATCCGCTCGATGAGCACTTGGTTGACGGCCTGGAGGTCCTCCGCGACGAGCCCGATCAGCGGCTCCAGCGACGGCTTGCGCTCAGTCTCTCCCTCGACGCTCACCGCAACGCCCACCAGACCTCCCTTTAAACCGCTCGGTGCGAAAGCGACCATAGTGCTTGACGCGGGGCTCTCCGATCCCGGAGCATAAGAACCGCTTGCATTTATGGTCAAGCGTCGTGCAAGGCTGCTGCCGCAGACGCGATGCAATCCCGTTTCTCCTTAAGATTAGGTGGCTGGTCGGCGATCGGCAATGATTGAACTCTGTCGCATCGGCGATCCGGTGATGCTGTCGTGGCTGGAAAGCCGTCTTGCGGGCGAGGGGATCGCGAGCGTGACCTTGGATGCCTTCACCAGCACCGCCTTCGCCGGCACCCTCGACGGCATCGCCCGCAGGGTGATGGTCGCGGAGTCGGACCTGGCGCGGGCACGGGAGATCCTGGATGAGGGGCGGGAGCTTGGCCGGGGAGCTTGACGACGTCACCGAGGACGCCCTGCTGGATGGGCGGGTCCGCTTCATGCAGCCGGCGACCGGCTACCGGGTGGGCATCGACGCGGTGTTCCTCGCCGCCGCCGTGCCGGCGCGCAACGGCGAGCGGGTTCTCGACGTCGGCGCCGGTGCCGGTGCCGCGGCCTTGTGCCTCGCCGCTCGGGTGCCGGGGGTTCGCGTGGTCGGCCTGGATTCGGAGCGCGACCATGGTTCGCATCGCCGCGGCCAACGCCAAGGCCAACGGCATGGCCGAGCGTGTCGAGTTCTTCTTGGGCAACCTGCTCGCCCCGCCGATCCGGCTGACCCCGGCGGCCTTCGACCACGTCATGGCCAACCCGCCGTTCATGCCCGAGGGCCGGGGCAACCCGCCGCCGGACCCGGCCAAGGCCGCGGCCACCGTCGAGGACACGGCGGACCTGGAGCAGTGGCTGCGCTTCTGCCTGCTGATGGTCCGGCCCAACGGCACCGTCACCCTGATCCACCGCGCCGACCGCCTGCCCGAGCTTCTTGCCGGGCTCGTCGGCCGCCTCGGCGACATCTGCATCTTCCCACTGTGGCCGAACGGCGACGGCCGCACCCCGGCGAAACGCATCCTGATCCGCGGCCGGCGCGCGGGCGGCGGGCCGCTCTCGATCCTCCCAGGCCTCGTGCTCCACGAGCAGGGCGGCGCCTACACGCCCGCCGCGGACCGCATCCTCCGCCAGGGCGGCGGCTTGAGCCTGGGGTCGCCGTCGTGACGCGTCCCACCGTTCGCCGCCTCCTCGCCAAGCTCCCGGTCGAGCGGTTCCGCAATCCGCCGCCGGTCGTCGCGGTCGTGCCGCTGAGCGGCATCATCGGACGGTTCGGCTCGTTCGGGCGAAGCCTCAACCTGCGCTCGCTTTGGCCGGCACCATCGAGCGCGCCTTCTCGCTGCCGGATCTCGCCGCGGTGGCGCTCAGTGTCAACTCCCCCGGCGGCTCGCCGGTCCAGTCCTCGCTCATCGCCGGCAGGATCCGGGCGCTGGCCGAGGAGAAAAAGGTCCCGGTCTTCGCCTTCGCCGAGGACGTGGCCGCATCCGGCGGCTACTGGCTGCTCTCGGCCGGCGACGAGCTGTTCGCCGACGAGAGCTCGATCATCGGCTCCATCGGCGTTGTCTCCGCCGGCTTCGGCTTTCCCGAGCTGCTCAAGCGGCTCGGCGTCGAGCGGCGGGTCTATGCCACCAGCCAGCACAAGGCGGGTCTCGACCCCTTCCGTCCGGAGCAGGCGGACGAGGTCGAGCATCTGCGCGCGGTGCAGAACGACATCTACCAGGCCTTCTGCCGCCAGGTGCGGGCGCGCCGGGGCGAGAAGCTCAAGGCCGAGGACGCCGACCTCTTCAACGGCCGGTTCTGGAGCGGCCGGGCGGCGTTGGAGCTCGGCCTGATCGACGGCATCGGCGACCTGCGCACGGTGATGCGCCAGCGTTTCGGCGACAAGGTGAGGCTGCGGCTCGTGGGCGAGCGCCAGTCGTGGTGGCGCCGCCGGCTGGGGCTGGCGGCACGATGGAACGCGCCAGACCAGCAGGCCGCGGCCCTCCTCGACGGGCTCGCGGCGGCCGCCGAGGACCGGGCGGCCTGGGGCCGCTACGGCCTCTAGCGGCCCACCGGCGTCCTCGATGGCGGTTGTAGGCCGTCCGCGCCGGGGTATAGTCGCGAAAAATTGGATCGGCTGCGGGAGGATCGATGGCCGGCAACTATCCGCGCCTGAACTTCGGGCTGGACGAGAGCGTGGACATGCTGCGCCAGTCGGTGGAGGCGTTCGCCGCCGCCGAGGTGGCGCCGCGGGCGGCGGAGATCGACCGCGACAACCTCTTTCCCGCCCACCTCTGGCGAAAGATGGGCGACCTCGGGCTTCTCGGGATCACCGTCGAGGAGGAGTGGGGCGGCGCCCAGATGGGCTATCTCGCCCACGTCGTCGCCATGGAGGAGATCAGCCGCGCCTCGGCCTCCGTCGGCTTGAGCTACGGCGCCCACTCCAACCTCTGCGTCAATCAGATCCGCCGCAACGGCAGCATCGAGCAGAAACGGCGCTACCTGCCCGGGCTGATCGAGGGCCGGCACGTCGGCGCGCTGGCGATGAGCGAGCCCGGCGCAGGCTCTGACGTGGTCGGCATGCGGCTTCGCGCCGAGAAGCGCAATGGCGGCTACGTTCTCAACGGCACGAAGATGTGGATCACCAACGGCCCGGAGGCCGACGTGATCGTGGTCTATGCCAAGACCGATGCCGCCGCGGGACCGCGCGGCATGACCGCCTTCCTCGTCGAGCGCGGCTTTCCCGGCTTTTCGACGGCGCAGAAGCTGGACAAGCTCGGCATGCGCGGGTCGAACACCTGCGAACTCGTTTTCGTCGATTGCGAGGTGCCGGAGGAGAACGTGCTGGGCGGGGTAGGCCGCGGCGCGGGCGTGCTGATGAGCGGCCTCGATTACGAGCGGCTGGTGCTGTCCGCCGGGCCAATCGGGATCATGCAGGCCTGCCTTGACGTCGTCGTCCCGTACGTCCACGAGCGCCAGCAGTTCGGCCAACCCATCGGCAGTTTCCAGCTCATGCAGGGCAAGCTCGCCGACATGTACACCACCGCCAACGCCTGCCGCGCCTATGTCTACGCCGTCGCCGGCGCCTGCGACCGGGGCGAGACAACGCGGATGGATGCCGCAGGCGCCATCCTGTATGCCTCCGAGCGCGCGACCTGGATGGCGCTGGAGGCGATCCAGTGCCTGGGCGGCAACGGCTATATCAACGAGTACCCGACAGGGCGGCTGCTCCGCGACGCCAAGCTCTACGAGATTGGCGCCGGAACCAGCGAGATCCGCCGCTGGTTGATTGGCCGCGAACTGTTCGAGGCGACGGCCTGAGCCACGGCCGCCCGCTTAGGGAAGGGAGAGCCAATGCCGACGTGCCTGATAACCGGTGCCAACCGCGGGATCGGTCTCGAATTTGTCAAGCAGTACGCCGCCGACGGCTGGAGGGTGCATGGGACCTGCCGGCGCCCGGAGGCTGCCGAGCGGCTGAAGGAGGTCGCGGGCGACGTCCAGGTCCACCCGCTCGACGTCACCGACTTCGCCCGGATCGAGGCGCTGGCCCGCAAGCTCGGTGGCGAGGCCATCGACCTGCTCATCAACAACGCCGGCATCTATGGCCCGCGCCTGACCCCCTACGAAGCCATTGACTACGCCGCCTGGGCCGAAGTCCTGCGGGTCAACACCATGGCGCCGGTGAAGGTCAGCGCGGTTTTCGCCGAGATGGTGGCGAAAAGCGGGCTCAAGCGCATCGTCGCCATCACCAGCCAGATGGGCAGCATCGCCGACAACTCCTCCGGCGGCTCCTACATCTACCGCTCATCTAAGGCGGGCTTGAACGCAGCGATGAAGAGCCTGGCCCACGATCTGACCGGCAAGAAGATCACGGTCGCGGTCCTGCACCCCGGCTGGGTGCGCACCGACATGGGCGGCTCGGGCGCAACGATCGATCCGTTCGAAAGCGTCGCCGGCCTGCGCCAGGTCATCGACGGCCTGCGCTTCGAGGACGGCTGCCGGTTCCTCGCCTATGACGGCCGTGAGCTGCCGTGGTGAACGCCCGCTGACGCGGCCGCGTCCAAAACCTCAGCATGAGGGTCGTTGATGGCCGGCATTATCGAGTTCTGGTTCGATTTCTCCTCGCCCTACGGCTATTTCGCCAGCCACTTCGTCGACCAGGTCGCGGCGAAGGCTGGCCGCAGCGCGGTGTGGAAGCCGTTCATGCTGGGTAGCGTCTTCAAGGAGACGCGGCGCCCGACCGCTGCTCGATGTGCCGCTGAAGGGACCCTACTGCGCCCGCGACTGGGACCGCCTCGGCCGCTACCACAAGGTGCCGTGGGTGCTGCCGAAGCCCTTTCCGATCGCGACGCTGGCCGCCGCCAGGGCGTTCTACTGGCTCGACGGCCAGGACCCCGGCGTTGCCAAGGCTTTCGCCCGCGAGATCTTCGCCACCTACTTCGGCCGGGGCATCGACGTGTCGTCGGCGGAGGTGGTGGCCGATATCGCCGAGCGGCTCGACGTCGAGCGCGCCGCCGTGTTGGCCGTCGTTGACGAGCCGCAGTGGAAGCAGCGGCTGAAGGCGGCCGGGGACGAGGCGATCACCCGCGGCGTCTGCGGCTCTCCGTTCTTCATCGTCGACGGCGAAGGGTTCTGGGGCAGCGACCGGCTGGGAATGGTCGCAGAGTGGCTCGACTGCGGCGGCTGGTAGACGCCGTGGCCGCCTTCCGCAGCAGCGTCGACACCAAAGCGCCGGCCTTCAAGGCCAACGCCGAGAGGATGGCGGCGCTGGTCGCGGACTTGCGCGCGCGGGTGGCGGAGGCCGTCGCCGGCGGCGGCGAAAGGGCGCGGGCGAAGCACCTAGAGCGCGGCCGGCTGCTCGTGCGCGAGCGGATCCGCCGGCTGCTGGACGTAGGCTCGCCCTACCTGGAGCTGTCGCAACTCGCCGCCTTCGGCATGTACGGCGGCGAAGTGCCGGGGGCCGGCATCGTCACCGGCATCGGCCGGATCGCCGGCACCGAATGCATGGTGATCGCCAACGATCCGACGGTGAAGGGCGGGACCTACTATCCCGTCACCGTGAAGAAGCACCTCCGCGCCCAGGAGATCGCCTTCGAGAACAACCTGCCGTGCGTCTACTTAGTCGAGTCCGGCGGCGCCAACCTGCCGCACCAGGACGAGGTGTTCCCCGATCGCGACCACTTTGGCCGCATCTTCTACAACCAGGCGACCATGTCGGCCGCCGGGGTGCCGCAGATCGCCGTCGTCCACGGCTCGTGCACCGCCGGCGGCGCCTACGTCCCGGCGATGTCGGACGAGAGCATCATCGTTCGCCACCAGGGCACGATCTTTCTCGGCGGCCCGCCCCTGGTGAAGGCCGCAACGGGCGAGGTGGTGAGCGCCGAGGCGCTGGGCGGCGCCGACGTCCACGCGCGCGTCTCGGGCGTCGCCGATCACTACGCCATGGACGACGGCCATGCCCTGGCCATCGCCAGGCGCATCGTCGCCAACCTCAACCGGGTGAAGCCGAGCGGGCTTGCGATCCGCGAGCCGCGCGAGCCGGCCTACGACCCGGCCGAGATCTACGGCGTCGTCGGCACCGACCTGCGCAAGCCCTTCGACGCCCGCGAGGTCATCGCCCGCATCGTCGACGCCTCGGAGTTCGAGGAGTTCAAGCAGCTCTACGGCACGACGCTGGTCTGCGCCTTCGCCCACCTCTTCGGCTATCCGGTCGGCATCGTCGCCAACAACGGCATCCTCTTTTCCGACTCGGCGCTCAAGGGCACGCACTTCGTCGAGCTGTGCAGCCAGCGGGGCACGCCCTTGATCTTCCTGCAGAACATCACTGGCTTCATGGTCGGCAGCAAGGCCGAGGCCGGCGGCATCGCCAAGGACGGGGCGAAGATGGTCACCGCCGTGGCCTGCGCGGCGGTGCCGAAGCTCACCGTGCTGATCGGCGGCTCGTTCGGCGCCGGCAACTATTCCATGTGCGGGCGCGCCTACCAGCCCCGCTTCCTGTGGATGTGGCCGAACGCGCGGATCTCGGTCATGGGCGGGGAGCAGGCCGCCGGCGTGCTGGCCACCGTGCGGCGCGATGGCCTGGAGGCCCGCGGCGAGACCTGGTCGGCCGAGGAGGAAGCAGCTTTCCGCCGGCCCGTGCTCGAGCAGTACGAGCGCCAGGGGCATCCCTACTACGCCAGCGCCAGGCTCTGGGATGATGGCATCATCGACCCGGCGGAGACGCGGATGGTCCTGGGCCTGGGGCTTTCGGCGGCGCTGAACGCGCCCGCCGCGCCCACCCGCTTCGGCGTGTTCCGGATGTGAGGCCGTCGGCCGGGGTTATTCGCTGAAGCCCAAGAGCGGGAACGAGGAGGGGGCGCGGTGGATGCGGACGCACCGGTGCTGGTGGAGGTGGATGAGGACGGCGCCGGCTGGCTGACCCTCAATCGCCCGCGCAGCCACAACGCTTTCGACGAGACGCTGATCACGGAGCTGGGCGCCGCCCTGCGCCGGTTCGCCAGCGATCCGAACGTCTGCTCGGTGGTGCTGCGCGGACGCGGCCGCAGCTTCTGCGCCGGCGCCGACCTCAATTGGATGCGGCGCATGGGCGAGGCGGGCGAGGCGGAGAACGTCGAGGACGCGCTGCGTCTGGCCGAGCTCCTCGACGTCCTCGATCGGCTGCCAAAGCCGACGCTGGCGCTGGTCAACGGCCCGGCCTACGGCGGCGGCGTCGGCCTCGTCGCCTGCTGCGACGTCGCCATCGCCGCCAACCATGCCGTCTTCGCCATGACCGAAGTCAGGCTCGGGCTGATCCCGGCGGTGATCTCGCCGCATGTGCTGGCGGCGATCGGCCCGCGCCAGGCGCGGCGCTACTTCGTCACCGGCGAGAGCTTCTCGGCCGAGGAGGCGCTCAGGATCGGCCTGGTCCACGAGGTGGTCGAGGCCGAGGCTCTGGAGGGCGAGGGCCGGCGCATCCTCGCCGCGCTCGCAGGCGAACGGGCGCCTCGCGATGGCCGAGGTGAAGACACTGATCCGCGACGTCGCCGGCCGGCCGATGGATGCGGCGCTGAGGCGCGACACCGCGCGGCGCATTGCCAAGGCGCGAGGCTCGGAGGAAGGGCGAACGCGGATCGCCGCCTTCCTCGACAAGCGCATGCGGCCTGCGGACCGCGGCGATGTTTGACTGCATCCTGATCGCCAACCGCGGCGAGATCGCTTGCCGGATCATCCGCACCGCGCGCCGCCTCGGGATCAAGACGGTGGCCGTCTATTCCGATGCCGACGCCGGCGCCCTGCACGTCAGCCTTGCCGACGAGGCGTTCAGGATCGGCCCGGCACCGGCCGCCGAGAGCTACCTCGCCAGCGACCGGATCATGGTGGCTGCCGCCCTCGGCGGTGCGCAGGCGATCCACCCGGGCTACGGCTTCCTCTCCGAGAACGCCGACTTCGCCGAGGCCTGCGCCGCGGCCGGTTTCGTCTTCATCGGCCCGCCTGCGGACGCGATCCGGGCGATGGGCGCGAAAAGCCGGGCCAAAGCCATCATGGAGGCCGCGGGCGTGCCGGTGGTGCCGGGCTATCACGGCGCCGCTCAGGACGATGCGAGCCTGATCGAGGCGGCCCGGGCCATCGGGTTTCCGGTGCTGATCAAGGCGGTCGCCGGCGGCGGCGGCAAGGGCATGCGGATCGTCGAGGCGGAGGCGGAGCTGCGCGAGGCGCTGGCGGCGGCGCGGCGCGAGGCGCGGGCGGCGTTCGGCGACAAGGCGCTGATCGTCGAGCGCTACCTCGACCGGCCGCGGCACGTCGAGGTGCAGGTGTTCGCCGACGCCCACGGTAACGCCGTACACTTGTTCGAACGCGACTGCTCGCTGCAGCGCCGCCACCAGAAGGTCATCGAGGAGGCGCCGGCGCCGGACATCGGCCCGGCGCTGCGCCGGCGGCTGGGCGAGGCGGCGGTCGCGGCGGCCAGGGCCATCGCCTACAGGGGCGCCGGCACCATCGAGTTCCTGCTCGTCGGGGAGCCCGGGGGGGCCGCGTTCTACTTCATGGAGATGAACACCCGGCTGCAGGTGGAGCATCCGGTGACCGAGATGATCACCGGCCTCGATCTCGTCGAGTGGCAGCTTCGGGTGGCCGCGGGCGAGCCTCTGCCGCTCTCGCAAGCCGACATCGCTGCCAGCGGCCATGCCTTCGAGGCGCGGATCTACGCCGAAAACCCGGCCCGGGATTTCCTGCCCGCGACCGGCACGCTGAGCCACGTCCGCTTCCCGGAGGAGACGGTCCACGTCCGCACCGATACCGGCGTGCGCACGGGCGATGCCATCGGCATCCACTACGATCCGCTGATCGCCAAGCTCATCGTCTGGGACGAGGACCGCGCCTCGGCGCTGCGCCGGCTGCGCCGGGCGCTGGCCTCGGTGCAGATCGCCGGGCCCGCTACCAACGTCGCCTTTCTTCTGGCGGTTGCCGGGCATCCCGCGTTCGCGCAAGGCGACGTCGATACCGGCTTTATCCCGCGCCACCGCCACGATCTCATCGCCGCGCCCGGCCCGGTGCCGCCCAGGCTGCTGGCGTTCGCCTGCCTGGACGTCCTGCTCCGTCGCGAGGAGGAGGCGCGGGAGGCGGCGCGGCGCTCGGCGGACCCCTACTCGCCATGGCACCGCACCGACGGCTGGCGGCTGAACGAGGACAACCACCACGTGCTCGCCTTCCGCGACGGCGAAGCGCTCGTTCAGGTGACGGTTCATTATCGACGCGACGGGCTGTTGCTCGAGGTGCCGGGCGCTGCAGGGCCGGTCCGCGCCCGCGGCGAGCGGGACGGCGGCGGGCGACCTCCTCGCCGACATCGACGGGGTGCGCAGCAGGCGACGGTGATCCGCGCCGGCGACACCGTCACCGTCATCTCGGCCGGACGGAGCCACTCGCTCATCATCGACGATCCCGCCGCCCGCGCGGAACTCCGCGAGCCGCAGGCTTCGACCCTGCGCGCGCCGATGCCGGGGCGGCTGGCCGCGGTCCACGTCGCCCCCGGGGAGCGCGTCACCCGCGGGATGACCCTGGTCGTGCTGGAGGCGATGAAGATGGAGCACGCCATCACCGCCCCGGCGGACGGGGTCATTGCGGCGGTTCCCTTCGCCGTCGGCGATCAGGTGGACGACGGCGCCGACCTCGTCGTCTTCGAAGACGAAGCCCGTAAGCCGCGAGGGAGCCTCGCTGACGTGCGCCGTTTATCTGCGCTCGTCGCCTTTATGAAGCGTAGGGGTCGAGCTCGCGAACGCGACGACGGAGCGGCTGGACGCCATGTCGAAAGCCGCCTCGATGGCGGCCGGCCCAGGCTCCGCAACGTCCACGTCCGGATAGCGGGCGACGACATACCACGAGCTGAGCGGTCGCAGCGCCGACACGAGCTCCTCAACCTCCGGAAACGCTGCGACGACGCCCGGCGTAAGGCGTGTGAGATCATGTGTCTTGAGTGCGGTCAGGCGCGCCGCGATGAGCAAGCCTTTCAGCAGCTTCTCCGCCGCCTGCTGGCAGTGGAAGGCGGCCGCGCGGACAACTGGGGGCTCGGCGTCCAGGGTAGCTCTCGCCGCTGCCAGATCGTCATCGGCCCGGACGAACCACCGCCTTGCCTCCTCCCACTGGATGGCATCCTGGTCCGGCTCATCCGCGTTCATAGACGACCATGCCCTCGCTCAGCAGTGTATGCGCGAACGAGCCGATTGCGCTGCCACGTCGGCTTAGCGTGCTCGACCGGCAGGCCATGAGGTCAAGGGCGCCGTTGTAGCCGTCTCGCACCTGCCACAGCGATTCCCACGACAGCTTCTCCGCAGGCGTGTCGTCGTCGACGACGACGAGCAGGTCCAGGTCGCTGTCTTCGCGGGCATCGCCGCGGGCGCGGCTACCGAACAGGATCACCCGCTGGGGATTGAAGTAATCCACCACCGCCCGCAGCAGCTCCTCGGGAACATCTGTGTTCATTCCGCCAGTCTACCACAGCGGCGGCGGCCTGCGACGGCAGCACATCGGGGCGTGGACCCCCAGACCCGCGGAACAAGTCCGCGGGTGACGTGAAGAAGAACGGGTGCGCCTCTCTCCTCTGCCGCACGGCGCCGCCCACTGGACTCTCTCTTCCGTCATCGCCGTGCTTGTCGCGGCGATCCATGGACCCGCGGAACACGTCCGCGGGTGACGGAAAGGAAGGGTGGCGGAGGAGGGTGGCGGAGGAGGCGTAACCGCTTGCGCCCTGCATCCTCACCCACCCGTCATTGTCGCGCTCCTCGGGGGCGAGCACAACGGCCCGCGGCTCCCCGGCGTGGGGCTGCGCTTTCAGGCCGCCGTGGCGGCGAGCTCGGCCAGCTCGACGATCTGCGGCTTGCGCGAGATCGCCCGGGCCAGCCGGTTCAGCCTTCGCTCCACCGCCTCGCTGAGGAAGACGGCGCCGTCCTTGGGGATCTGCAGGCTGAGCCGCTTCTCGTCCATCGCCAGCCGGGTCTGCCTGAGCAGGCCCGGCGCGCCGCCGGAGAGGGTTTGCGCCAGGCGCAGGGCAAGGCCGGTGGTCCTGGCGCGCATCATCCGCGCGTCGTCGAGCAGGGCGAGATGCTCGCCGAGCGCTGCGTCGGTGGCCTCGCCGCCGTAGCGGACGAGGACGGCCAGCGCCAGTTCGACCCGGTCGGCGTGGGTGAGGCCGGGGTAGGGGACGCGGAGCACGCGGAGCACCGCGTGGGCGGCGCGGTAGTCGGGATGCTCGTTCCAGCCGATGTCGTTGAGCAGGCAGCTCGCCAGCCTGAGCCGCTGCTCCTCCGCCGTCTCGCCGGCAAACAGCGGCGTCATCCAGTCGAGGATCTCCTGGGCGTGCATGGCGAACCGGCCGGTTCGCTCGGCGTGGCTTTCGCAGGCGCTAATCAACGGGTCCTGCCGGCGCAACGCCGGTGGCAAGAGCTCGATCATCTGCCCCTCGCGCATCCCGAAGGCGGAGAAGACGACCCTGGCCGGCTTCGCCTGCTCCAGCAGGACGGCGAGGGCCAGCGCCGCGTAAGGCAGGGTCTCGAGTCTGCGCGCGTCGATATTGCCGAGCTCCGCCAGCGTTGCCTGGCTCAGGCCGGCGACCAGTCCGGCGAGGCGAAGCGCATCGAAGAAGCCGAGCTCGAAATTGTCGATGACGTGCAGGGGATGATGCGTCTGCTCGATGAAGATGCGCGCCAGCGCCCGCCACGAGCCGCCGATGGCGTAAAGCCGCCGGCCGTTGGTCTCGCCGATCCAGCCGACCTTGCCCAGGTCCTCGGCGACCACCGCCCGCGCCTTCTCCAGATCGCCGTCGGCGCGTTCGCGCAGGCGCAGATGGCCGAGCGGCAGCGTCGCGTAGGTTCCCACCTCGCCCTGCTTCAGGCTCACCAGATCCAGGCTGCCGCCGCCGAGATCCCCGAGCACGCCGTCCGCCTCGGGCACGCCGTTGATCAGCCCGACCGCGGCTAGCCTCGCTTCCTCGGCGCCGCTCAAGACATGCACCGGCGTTCCGCACTCCGCTTCGATCCGGCGGACGAACTCCGCCCCGTCACTGGCGTCGCGGACGGCGGCGGTGCCGACCAGCTCGAGGTGGCCGACCTCCATGGCCTTCGCCAGCTTGACGAAGCGGACCAGGCTGCGGATGGCCTCGGCGGTTCCCTTGGGGTTCAGCCGACCGGTCCGGCCGAGGCCGAGGCCGAGCGCGCACTGGCTTTTCTCGTTGAAAATGGGGATCGGCAAACGGTTGGGCAGATCGTAGACTACCAGCCGCACCGTGTTGGAGCCGATGTCGACGACGCCGATGCGCCCCGGTGATACCTGATGCGATGCCTCTGCCTCGTTTGCGCCCGGCGCTCGTTGCTTGTCGTTGCTCATGGCTCGCTCGATATCAGCAGGAGCGTGTCGATTGATCTGCATCGCCAACCGCGCGATGCCCGGTCATTAAGGGTAGTCACAACATTCAGAGACTGGGCAATCAGCCTTCAAGTCGATCAGCGCGGCGTCATGTAGCACAGCGGGACGGGGAGGACGGCAGAAAATGTTTCGCACCGCCGAGCTCGGCAAGACGCTTCCCAAGGAGGACTATCACAAGACGGTCGAGGTCCTCCGCTCGGAGCTCCTCGCGGTCCAGCAGCGGCTGCGCTCCGCACCGTTCCCGGTGATCATAGTCTTCGGCGGCGTCGACGGCGCCGGTAAGAGCGAGACCATCAACCTGCTCAACGAATGGATGGACCCGCGCTGGCTGATCACCCGCGCCTACGGTGCGCCGTCCGACGAGATGGCCGAGCGCCCGGAATACTGGCGCTACTGGCGCGACCTGCCGCCGCGGGGGCGCATCGGCATGTTCTTAAGCTGCTGGTACTCGCGGCCGATCCTCGACCGGGTCCACGGGCGCGCCAATGAGGCGCAGTTCGACGAGAACCTGGAGCGGATCACCGCCTTCGAGCGCGATCTCGCCGACGACGACGCGCTGATCATCAAGTTCTGGATGCACCTGGGCAAGGAGGCGCAGAAGGAGCGGCTGGCCGCCCTGGAAAAGAATCCGCTGACGCGCTGGCGGGTGACCCAGACCGACTGGGATCACTGGCACATGTACGACAGCTTCATCACCGCCGCCGAGCAGGTGATCATGCGCACCTCGACCGGCTGGGCGCAGTGGCACATCGTCGAGGGCTACGACAAGCGCTACCGCAGCGTCACCGTCGGCAACCTGCTGCTGGAGAGTACGCTCAAGCACCTCGAGGAGGTCGAGATCCGCAAGCGCCTTGCCAGCGAGATCAAGCAGCGGCGCGAGCAGGCCGGGGCGAAGATCGTGGCCCAGGCTGGTCGACGGCGCCACGCCCATGGCCGAGCAGCCGACCGAGGCGGCCGGGGGCGAAGATGGCGAAGGGCGCCAGGCGGACCAGGTCATCCGGCTGCCGCGGGTGACCATTCTGAGCCGGCTGGACACGGCCCAGACGGTGGACAAGAAGGAGTACGGCAAGAGGCTGGAGGCGGCTCAGGGCACCCTGAACCAGCACTGCCGCAAGGCCAAGCAGTTGGGCATCTCCACGATCCTGGTCTTCGAAGGCTGGGACGCCGCCGGCAAAGGCGGTATCATCCGCCGGATTACCGCCGCCCTGGATGCCCGCGACTTCCAAGTCATTCCCATCGCCGCCCCGACCGACGAGGAAAGCGCGCATCATTACTTGTGGCGCTTCTGGCGGCACCTGTCGCGGGCCGGCCGGGTCACGATCTTCGACCGGAGCTGGTATGGCCGGGTGCTGGTGGAGCGGGTCGAGGGCTTCGCCGGCGAGCCCGAGTGGCGGCGGGCCTATTCCGAGATTCGCGATTTCGAGGAGCAGCTCGTCGCCCATGGCATCGTGCTCTGCAAGTTCTGGATCCACGTCACCAAGGACGAGCAGCTCCGCCGCTTCGAGGAGCGGCGGGACACGCCCTACAAGCGCTGGAAGCTCACCGACGAGGACTGGCGCAACCGCGAGCGCTGGGAGGACTACGAGCTGGCCGTCAACGACATGGTCGAGCGCACCAGCACCCGCCGGGCGCCGTGGACCTTGGTCGAGGGCAACGACAAGCGGTTCGCCCGGCTGAAGGTGCTCTCGACCATCACCGACCGGCTGGGCGAGAGCGTCGAGCAGCAGGAAATCGAAAGCGTCAAGGCGTTGCGCAAGCAGGAGAGGATGCAATGACGGCCGAAACCAGTCCCGCCGACGCACCCGCCGACGCACCCGCCGACCGGTCGCCGATCCGGTTGCCGATCCGCTTGCCGATGGCGATACCGCCGAGGCGGTGGCGCGCTGCGGGCGGCGGCGCGGCCGCTGCCAAGGCCGCGCCCGCGGTCGTGCCCGCCGTGGCCGCGGATGCGGCAAAGCCGATGCCGCCGCGCCCGACCGTGGACCTTCGCTCGCCGGAGCTGTACCTCAACCGCGAGCTCACCTGGCTGCAGTTCAACTACCGGGTCCTGCAACGAGGCCCGCGACCGGCGGACGCCTCTCCTGGAGCGGGTCAAGTTCCTCGCCATCGCCTCGTCCAACATGGACGAGTTCTTCATGAAGCGGATCGGCGGCTTGAAGCAGCAGATCGGCGCCGGGGTGCAGAAGCTGACGGTGGACGGCCGCACGCCGGGGCAGCAGCTCGAGGAATGCCGCACCGTCATGGCCGAATTCCGCCGCCAGCAGCGCGAGACCTACCTCGACCTGCTCAACGACCTGCGCCGCCACGACATCCACATCCGCCAGTTCTCCCGCCTGCCGAAGGCGGCCCAGGACCAGATCCGCGAGTACTACCAGGAGAACGTCTTCCCGCTGGTGACGCCGCTGGCGATGGACCCGGCGCACCCGTTCCCGTTCATCTCCAACCTGTCGCTGAACCTGCTGGTCACGCTCCGCTTCCCGCACGAGGCGGATCTGACCATGGCCCGGATCAAGGTCCCGACCGGGGCCGGGGTGCCGCGGTTCGTGCGCGTCCCCGGCCGCGACGAGTTCGTGCTGCTCGAAGACGTGATGGCCCACTGCCTGGAGGACATGTTCCCGGGGATGGAGATCCAGTCGGTCGAGCTGTTCCGGGTGACCCGCAACGCCAACACCGACCGTGACGAGGAGACCGCCGACGACCTCGTCGCCATGATCGAGGCGGAGCTGCGCGAGCGGAAGTTCGCCCCCATCGTCCGCCTCGAGACGATCCGCGACATGGACCCCAACCACCGCGGCATGCTCGCCGCCGAGCTCGGCCTGGACGCGGAGAAGGAGGTCTACGATACCGACGTGATGATGGGGATGCGCGACCTGATGGAGATCGCCTCCCTGGACCGGCCCGAGTTCCGGTACGCAGCGCATCAGGCGATCGACAACATCAAGCTGCAGGACCACGACAGCATCTTCCACATCATCCGCGAGAATGGCCCGATCCTGCTCAGCCATCCGTACGAGTTGTTCGTCACCTCGGTCGTGCGCTTCGTCCGCGAGGCGGCCGAGGATCCCAAGGTCTACGCGATCAAGATGACGCTGTACCGGACCTCCGCGGACACCAAGATCATCGAGTACCTGATCGACGCCGCCCGCAACGGCAAGCAGGTGGCGGTGGTGGTCGAGCTTAAGGCCCGCTTCGACGAGGCCGCGAACCTGCGCTGGGCGAGCCGGCTGGAGGAGGCCGGCATCCACGTCACCTACGGTGTCCTCGGGCTGAAGACGCACTCCAAGCTGATCATGGTCGTCCGCCGTGACTACAACGGCCTGAAGCGCTACTGCCACATCGGCACCGGCAACTACCACGCCGGCACCGCCAGGCTTTATTGCGACCTTGGGATGCTCACCTGCGACAAGGAGCTCGGCCTCGATATCACCGAGCTCTTCAATTACCTCACCACGGGCTGCCGGCCGGCGCGCAACTACCGCAAGATCCTGGCCGCGCCGACGACGATGAAGAAGGCGCTGATCGCCAAGATCGAGCGCGAGGCCGCCATCCACACTCCGGAGAAGCCGGGGCTGATCCGGCTGAAGGCGAACGCGCTGGAGGACGCCGACATCGTCGAGGCCCTCTACCGGGCGTCGCAAGCGGGGGTGAAGATCGACCTCATCATCCGCGACACCTGCCGGCTGCGCCCGGGCCTGCCCGGCGTCTCCGAGACGGTGACGGTGATCGGCATCGTCAGCCGCTTCCTCGAGCACGCCCGCATCTACTATTTCCACAACGGCGGCGCCGAGGAGTACTTCATTGGTTCGGCCGACCTGATGAGCCGCAACCTGGAGAGCCGCGTCGAGGTGCTGGCGCCGGTGGAAAACGCCGAGCTGCGCAAGGAGCTGAGGGCGGTACTCGAGACGCAGCTCGCCGATCATCGCAACGCCTGGGACATGCAGCCCGACGGCAGCTACATCCAGCGCCGCCCGCGCGGCGGCCAGGCCCACCGCGGCTCGCAAGACGTGCTCATCGTCGCCGCCGAGCGGCGGTTGGATCGGGCGCGGCGCTTGCGCAAGATCAAGCCGCGCGCCTACGCCCGCCGCGCCCCGCGCGAACCGAGGTAGGGACGGGCCGATGGGATCAGGAGTACCGACAAGCAGAGCTGAGGATGGACGGCGCCCTCACCCCGACCCTCTCCCGCGGGGCGGGAGAGGGAGTGGCGGCGCGCCCTGGCCCTCGCCCGTGGCGAGCCGTCGGAGAGGGAGGGGGCCACGCAGCGGGAGGGTGAGGGCATCACCCGGCTGCGGCTGCGGATCGCCCGGGCCGCCTCGTGAAGACGCTCTATCTCCTCCGCCATGCCAAATCGAGCTGGAAGCACGCCGAGCTGGACGACGTCGACCGGCCGCTGAACAAGCGTGGCAGGCAGGCCGCCAAGGCCATGGGCGACCACCTGCAGCGGCTGTCGATCTCGCCGGCGCAGGTGCTGTGCTCGCCGTCCAGGCGCACGCGCGAAACCCTGGAGCGGGTCCAGCGGCGGCTGCCGGTAGCGCTCCCGGTCCGCTTCGAGCAGGCGATCTACCTCGCCGAGGCGCACACCCTGCTCGGGCGCATCCATAGGCTCAGCGACAGCCTCGCCTCGGTGATGATTATTGGCCACAACCCCGGCCTGGAGATGCTGGCGCGGATGCTCACCCAGGGCGGGGACGAGGCGGCGCGAGGCAAGCTCGCTCGAAAATTCCCCACCGGCGCGCTGGCGACGCTTAACGCCGAGATCGACAGCTGGCACGACCTCACTCCCGGCGGCGCCGTCCTCGAGCCTTCGTCGTCGCCGCGGATCTCGCCGGGGCTTAATTCTCGACGCCTTCGTCGTCGCCGGCGACCTGCTCGAGGCTTGAGGCGCCGTTACTCCGCCGCTTCGGCCATGGCCGGCGGCAGGCGCCGTTCGGCCACGACCTTCTGATACAGGCCGCCGAAGAACGTCGTCTTGCGCCAGTGGAAGTCGTCGCGCTCGCTGGCGAAGTCGGCGATCTCGCGCTCGATCAAGCCGATGGCGAACGGCTCGAGCAGGCGGAAGACCATGTGCATCGGCCAGCGCAGCGGATGCCAGGAGCTCGTCCGGTGGTAGTCGGTGAAGATAACCTTGCCGCCCGGCGGCACCGCCGCGAGCAGCGCATCGACGACCTTGCTTTTGTGGTCGTCCGGGATCTCGTGAAGGAGGAAGAAGCAGCAGACGGCGTCATACGTGCCGCCGCCGGGCTTCGCCGCATCGGCGACGCGCACCCGCGCCTGCGGGAAGCTGGCCAGCTTGCGCCGGCAGTGGGCGACCTGCAGCGGCGCGATGTCGATGACGTCGAGCCGCCCCGCCGGGCCCAGCGCGGTCGCAAGGTCCGAGGAGTAGCGGCCATAAACGCTGGCCGCCTGCAGCACCCGCTGCCCGGGCTCGAGCTCGGAGCAGTTGACGCGGATCAGGCGGTTGAGGTTGCCCCACAAGATCGCCGTGACGACGAAGGTGTTGTCGAGGAGGAGCAGGCTCGAAGGTTTCAGATAGGCCCAGGTGTAGGTATCGACGAGGTAATCCGGCAGCTGAGGTCCATCTGCCTCGGGCGCCGAGGCGGAGCGGGTTTCGATACCGCCATCCATTCTCTATCCCCACCGTTATGCAGCCGTCCCGATACACTGTTTTCGGCGACGCTAAAAGCGTAAAGACCGCAGGGCTTTCCAGCGGCTTGCGCATGTTCCGGCGTTTGCACCGGCGCAACGCTGCATGCAGAATCCTTGCCTGGAGCAGCTCGGCGCCAGCTTGCGACCGCGGCATCGCCGCGCCCCGCTCACCCGCTTACGTATGACGGCAATGGATTATCGCCACTACATCCTGACCATCTCCTGCCCGGACGGCGTCGGCATCGTCGCCGCCGTTGCCGGCTTTCTCGCCGGTCAGGACGCCTTCATCACCGAGTTCGACGCACTACGGCGATCCGATCACCGATCGCTTCTTCATGCGGACGGTGTTCCGCGCCGCTGCCGAGATCGCCTCCGCACCGGCCTTCACCCACGCGTTCTCGCGCATCGCCGCGCGCTTCGACATGGTCTGGGGGTTACACGATGCGGCCAGGAAGGCCCGTCTACTGGTCCTCGTTTCCAAGGCCGACCACTGCCTGAACGATCTGCTCTACCGCTACCGCACCGGCGATCTGGCCGTGGAGATCCCGGCGATCGTGTCCAACCACCCGGATCTGGCGCCGCTCGCCGAGTGGCACGCCATCCCCTTCTATCACCTGCCGGTGACGGGCGAGACCCGGCGCGACCAGGAGGCGGCGGTGCTGCGCTTGGTCGATGAGCTCGAAATCGACCTCGTGGTGCTCGCCCGCTACATGCAGATCCTCACCGCCGCGAGCAGCGACCGGCTGCGCGGCCGGTGCATCAACATCCACCATTCCTTCCTGCCGGGCTTCAAGGGCCAGCGGCCCTATCACCAGGCCTATGCCCGCGGGGTCAAGCTGATCGGCGCGACGGCGCACTACGTCACCGCCGACCTCGACGAGGGTCCGATCATCGAGCAGGCGGTGGAACGGGTCGATCACGCTTACGGGCCCGAGCAGCTCGCAATGGTCGGCCGCGACATCGAGAACGTCGTGCTCGCCCGCGCCATCCGCTTCCATATCGAGCACCGGGTGCTGCTTAACGGGGCAAAGACGGTGGTGCTGCGCTAAAGGCTCGTCCGGTTGCGACGCCCGCGCCGGCTACACCGATCGGTCGGACTGGGAGGGCGTGCGCTGGACGGGCCAGCCAAAGGTGGACAGCTCCCAAGCCGGCCTTGCCCCGGGCATCGCCGCAAAAGGCTGCGCCTAAGCCGGCGCGTCGTCGAAGAAGGGGAGGAGGGGCGCTTCGGCCGTTCGCCGGCTCCGGCGTCTGCCTGGCGTCGGCGGCGCCGCCTGTGGTGCGGGCGCCGGTGGCGCCGGCGGTGCGGGGTTCGGCGCCGCTTCGTGTGCCACCGCGCGCCGTCGCCGCGCCTCGGAAGCGGGCGCGGGCTCGGGTTCAACCGCGGCTGTCGCGACAGCCTTCACCTCCGCCGCGGACGCGGCCTCGGCTACCGGCGCCGCCGCTGGCACCGCTGGTGCCGGCACGGCAGTCGGGCGCTCAGGCGCCGGCTTCGCAGGCTCCGCATGCCAAGGGTCGGTGCCCATCCGGAAGGGCCAGAGCGGGCAGGGGACGGCGGTGCAGCGGCGCACCTCATCCTTCTTGCCGCCGCAACAGTCGATGCAGCGCCGCCGCATTGCCTGCAGCAGCGGCTTGCCGCGGTGGCCCAACTCGCGCAGGTCGACCGGCGTCAGCCGCCGCGGATCCTGGCCGATGACGGCGCCGTCGGGCGCCGCCTCCAGGCCTTCGGCTGCCCGCCTCCGCCTCTTCGCCCTCGGCCTTGGCTCAGCGCTGGCCGGACCTCGGCCGCCGCTGCTCATGTCGCCTGGCTCATGCCGCCTGGCTCAAGCCGCCTTCTCCGCCGCCTGCGACTTCAGGTATCCGAGCATCGTGTCGGCGTCGGAGACCTGGAACGGGTCCGTCGGGCAATTGTCGGCGTAGCCGTCCTCGACGAACATCTTCTCCACCTTGCCGTCGACGACGTACATGGAGTAGCGCCAGCTGCGCATGCCGAAGCCGAGATTCGACTTGTCCACCAGCATGCCCATCTTGCGGGTGAACTCACCATTCCCGTCCGGCAGCAGGAAGATGTTCTTCACGCCCTGGGCCTTGCCCCACTGGAACATGACGAAGGCATCGTTCACCGAGGCGCAGACGATGCGGTCAACGCCGAGCTTCGCGAACTCGTCGTAGAGCTCCTCGTAGCGCGGCAGGTGGGTGCTCGAGCAGGTGGGGGTGAAGGCGCCGGGCAGGGCGAACACGACGACCCGCTTGCCCTTGAAGATCTCGTCGGTGGTGAGGTCCTTCCACTCGAAGGGGTTCGGTCCTTCCAAGGCGTCGTTGCGCACCCGGGTCTTGAACGTAACGGATGGCACCTGTTGCATTGGCGGCTCTCCTGGCTGTGGGTTGGTCCCGGTGACGATGCCGCCGAGCATCGCGGGGATGCTGCAGGCCGGCAAAAAAAACGCCGGCGGAGTGTGGTGCCCGCCGGCGGTGAGATCAACCGCTGAGTCTGCTGGCGATCCGCTGGCGGCCGCGCGCGCCGCCCGCCTGCTCCCAAGCTAGCCGGTAATCGGCGGCGCACCGGTGCCGGAGAAGAGACCGAAGGCCTGCAGCAACCACAACACCACCGCGATGACCACGACGATGTTGAGAATCATCTTAATCTTGCCGTCCATGGGAATGTAGGTGTTGGCGAGCCAGAGGAGCACGCCGACGATGATGAGGACGATAACGATCGTGATCAGGGACACAGTCTCGCTCCTTTAGCTTTTCCCGCCGGCAGCCGCTTCAATGCGCCAGGGACCGTTCGATGCTAGACAGCCGCCCGAGCGGGGTTCTTAACGTGTGTTACGATGCCGGCGGCTCGCGCATCTTCCGGCCGAAGCGTCGGCGGCTCCCTGCCCTGGGAGCGGCCATCGCCAGCATCGTGTGCTAACATCGAAACCGGCCAGATCGTGTGCTACCTACACACGGTTGCTGGCGCGTTGATCCTGCCGCTTTCGGCCTCCATACTTGGCGGATCAGCAAGCGGCCGGCCGTGGCCGCGCTCGCGCGGCTGCCACGGCCACGGGCCTAAGCCGGGACAAGGGACGAGGACGTGAACGACGCAGCGGTCGGACTGCTGACCAACGACACCCATGGCGGCCTGAATTCGGCGCGCCGCGTGCTCCGGCTGGAGGCCGCCGGCCTCGACGCCTTAGGCCGCGGCCTCGGCGAGGAATTCATCCGCGCCCTGGATCTGCTCGAGCGCGCCAGCGGCCGCGTCATCGTCACCGGCATGGGCAAGAGCGGCCATATCGCCACGAAGATTGCCGCGACCCTGGCCTCCACTGGGACGCCGGCCTCGTTCGTCCACCCGGCCGAGGCCAGCCATGGCGACCTCGGCATGATCACCGAGAACGACGCGGTGATCGCGCTCTCCAACTCCGGCGAGACCACCGAACTCGCCGATCTCGTCACGTACGCCAAGCGCTTCACCATCGGCCTGATCGCCATCACCGGCCGGCGGAACAGCACGCTGGCGCAAGCCGCCGACGTCGTCTTGCTGCTTCCGGAGGCGCCGGAAGCCTGTCCCATGGGGCTGGCGCCGACGACCTCGACGACGGTGATGCTGGCTTTGGGCGACGCGCTGGCGGTCGCCATGCTCGAACGCAAGGGGTTCTCCGGCGACGACTTCCACGTGCTGCACCCGGGCGGCAAGCTGGGGCGCAAGCTGCTCAAGGTCTCGGCGATCATGCACGGGCCGGAGGCCTTGCCGCTGGCCGGCGCCGACGTGGCGATGAGCGAGGCGCTCATCGTCATGAGCGCCAAGAGCTTCGGCTGCGTCGGCATCGTCTCGGCTGACGGCAGGCTCGCGGGCATCGTGACCGACGGCGACCTCCGCCGGCACATGGCCCCGGACCTGCTGGCGCAGCGCGCCGGGGAGGTCATGACAGCGAACCCGAAGACGATTTGCCCCGACGCCCTGGCCAGCGAGGCGCTGGGCTTCATGAGCAGCCGCAACATCACCAGCCTGTTCGTCGTCGAGGACGGCCGGCCGGTGGGGATCATTCATATCCATGACTGCTTGCGGGCCGGTATCGCCTGAAGGCCCAGCCTTTGCACGCCGGCACGGGCGGGCAGCGGCCGGTCCCGCCGGCCCCCTCCGACCTGGCCGCCATGGCCGTCGATGACGACTTTCTTGCCGCAGAGCGGCTCGACGCCGCCCGGCGGAGCCGGAGGTTTCTCCGGTTCGCCCGGCCGGTGCGCATCGCGCTGGCGGCGATCGCGGTGCTGACGATCATAGCGGTCGTCGTCTGGCCGCAGATCCAGCCGCGGGTCGATCGGCTGCGGGTCGGCACCGCCAGCCTAGACGTCGTCGCCACCGACGCCGAGGGGCTGGTGAACGCCCGGCTCAGCGGCAACGACGCCCGCGGCCGGCCGTTCGCCATCACCGCGGAGTTCGTCCGCCAGCTCGAAGGCGCCCCCAGCACCCTCGATCTCGACCAGCCGCGGGGCAGGATCGTCATGGAGGATGGGACGGAAACCCGGATCCAAGCTCAAGCGGGCACCTACGACCAGAGCACCAGCATGCTGGAGCTCACAGGAGGCGTTGTGCTGACCACCGGCGACGGCTCCCGCTACGAGACGGCGGCCGCCGGCTTGGATCTGACCACCGGCACCGCGTCCGGAACCGAGCAGGTGCAGGGGGAGGGGCCGTTCGGGCAGGTGACCGGCGAGGGCTTCCGCGCCGTCGACTACGGCGAGACGATCTTCGTCAACGGCCGCTCGACGCTGATCCTGCCCGAGACGCAGCCGGCGGAACCGTCATGACCCAGCGTAAATGCTGGCTTTAAGCTCCCGCTCGTAGCGGCGATCCTGATCGCGTTGATGGCCGACGTGATGGCGGCGGAGCCGGCGGCTCCCGCCTCGGCGCGTACCGGCTCCGAGCTTCGTATCGATGCCGATGAGGGGCTGGAGTGGCAGCGGCGCGAGCAGGTGGTCATCGCCCGCGGCCGCGCCCGGGCGGTGCGCGGCGATCTGCAGGTCCAGGCCCGGGAGCTGCGCGCGCTCTATCGCGAGGGCGTCGACGGCAGGGCCGAGATCTACCGGGTCATCGCCGACGGCTCGGTGCGAATTGCCACGCCCAACCAGACCGCCTTCGGCCAGCACGCCACCTTCGACGTGCCCCAGGATCATCTCCTCTTGACCGGAGGCGAGCGGGTCAAGCTGGTCAGCGGCGCCGACGAGGTCAGCGCCGAGCGAAGCCTGGAGTACTGGCCCCGGTCGAACCGCCTGGTTGCGCGCGGCAACGCCATCGCGATCCAGCCAAACCGCGAGATTCACGGCGAGACGATCACCATGTACTTCGCCGAAGGTCCGGGCGGCGGCAAGCAGCTCGACACGGCGGAGGCGGTGGAGAACGTCAAGGTCGTCACCGCCGAGGAGACCATCTTCGGTGATCGCAGCAATTACGATGCCAAAACCGGTATGGCCAACGTGGAGGGATCCGTTAAGATCCTGCGCGGTCGTGACCAGTTGGACGGCTGCCGAGGCGAGATCGACTTCAACTCGGGCGTTAGCAAGCTCTTCGCGTGCGAGCGCTCCCCGACGTCCGAGGGGCGCGTCCGCGGGCGAATTCAGTTGAACGGCGCTAAGGCCGACTAAAGCTTACTATGTAGACTCGATCGACCGGATCATGGATTCAGGAAGCACCCTTTCGTCCCGGTCGGCGGACCAGTCTGTCCGCCAGCCGCCCCGGCCACGCCTGGTCAGCGGCGATAAGGGCCTGTTCGCCGTCAGCGTCACCAAGAGCTACGGCCACAGGACCGTGCTGCGCGGCGTCAGCCTGTCGCTGCAGCGGGGCGAGATCGTCGGCCTGCTCGGGCCGAACGGGGCGGGCAAGACCACCTGCTTCTACATCATCACTGGGCTGCTCGCGCCCGACGAGGGCAGCGTCACCCTGGATGGCCAGGACATCACCGCGCTGCCGATGCACCAGCGCGCCCGCCTCGGCGTCGGCTATCTGCCGCAGGAGGCCTCGATCTTCCGCGGCCTGAGCGTCGAGGACAACATCCGCTGCGTCCTCGAGGTGGTCGAGCCCAAGCGCAAGCGGCGTCGAGGCGAGCCTCGAAGGCCTGCTGGAGGAGTTCTCCATCGGCCACGTGCGCCGCTCACCGGCGCTGGCGCTGTCCGGCGGCGAGCGGCGGCGGGTCGAGATCGCCCGGGCGCTGGCGTCGGGGCCGCATTTCATCTTCCTCGACGAGCCCTTCGCCGGCATCGACCCGATCGCGCTCAGCGATATCCGCGACCTGGTCGTGCACCTGAAGGATCGCGGCATCGGCGTGCTGATCACCGACCACAATGTTCGCGAAACGCTGGACGTGATCGACCGCGCCTACATCATCCACGACGGCGTCGTGCTGACCGAAGGGACGGCCGCGGACATCGTCGGCAACGAGGACGTTCGCCGGGTCTACCTCGGCGAGCGGTTCAGCCTCTAGGGCGGGCCTCCGAAATGGCTCTCGGTCCCCGCCTCGATCTGCGGCAGACGCAGTCGCTCGTCATGACGCCGCAGTTGCAGCAGGCAATCAAGCTGCTGCAGCTCTCCAGCCTGGAGCTGTCGACCTACGTCGAGCAGCAGCTGGAGCAGAACCCGTTCCTCGAAGCGGGCGACGGCAGCGCTGCCGGAGACGCCGGCGAAGCCGCCGAGCCGGCCCCGCCCGAGGCCGCCGACGGCGGCGATCCCCGGGCCCTGGACCGGGCGCTTGGCGATGCCGCCGAGCTACGCCGACGCCGGCCTCGACCGCGACTTCTACGGCAACGTCTTCGACCACGACGCCGGCAGCGGCAGCGGCAGCGACGCGGGGGCGGCGACAGCGGCCTCTCCGGCACCTGGCAGGGCGGCAAAGGCGGCAGCTTCGACGAGCATCCGGCGGCTTCGAGGACCTGCTCGCCGGCAGCACGTCGCTGCGCGAGACGCTGAGCGAGCAGCTTTCCGTCGACGTAGACCGACCCGGTCGAGCGCCTGATCGGGCATTACCTGATCGACCTCCTCGACGATGCCGGCTACCTCAGCGGCGATCTCGCTGCCGTCGCGGAGAGCCTCGGCTGTTCGATGGCGCAGATCGAGGCGACGCTGGCCAGGCTGCAGACCTTCGAGCCCGCCGGGATCTTCGCCCGAACCTTGGCCGAATGCCTGGCGCTGCAGCTTGCCGACCGCGGCCGGCTGGACCCGCCGATGCGGGCGCTCCTCGACAATCTGGAGCTGCTCGCCCGGCGCGACTGGGCGCCGCTGATCACGTGTCTGCGGCGTCGACCACGAGGACCTCGTCCGCATGGTCGCGGAGATCCGCACGCTGAATCCCAAGCCGGCGCTTGCCTTCGATCAGGCGATCAGCCAGCCGGTCGTTCCCGACGTCCTGATGCGCCCGCAGCCGTCGGCGGCTGGCTTGTCGAGCTCAACAGCGAAACGCTGCCGCGCGTGCTGGTCAACAACCACTACTACGTCAAGCTCAGCCGGGGCGCGCGGTCGAAGGAGGACAAGCAGTACATCGCCGAGTGCATGCAGTCGGCCAACTGGCTGGTCAAGTCGCTGCACCAGCGCGCGACCACGATCCTGAAGGTCGCCGCCGAGATCGTCCGCCAGCAGGAAGCCTTCTTCGTCGACGGCGTCCACGCGCCTGCGGCCGCTGATCCTGCGCGACATCGCCGAGGCGATCAGCATGCACGAGAGCACCGTCAGCCGGGTGACCTCCAACAAGTTCATGGCGACGCCGCGCGGCATCTTCGAGCTGAAGTACTTCTTCACCCACGCCGTCGGCGGTTCGCGGGGCGGCGACGTCCATTCGGCGGAGTCGGTCCGCCACCGCATCAAGGCGCTGATCGAGGCCGAGACCGCCGCGGACGTGCTGTCCGACGACGGGATCGTCGAGCTCCTGCAGAGGAAGGCGTCGACATCGCCCGGCGTACTGTGGCCAAGTATCGCGAGGCGATGGGCATCCCATCATCGGTCCAGCGGCGGCGGGACAAGGAGCGCGGGTCGGCCGTGAAGGAAAGGGCGCGGCTTGACACACCTCCGTGCGACACTATCGTCCGGCTTCCGCGGACCGCCCGACGAAACATGCGCGCTCTCCCCGGTCTGTGCCTGAAAGCCTGGAACGCTTTCGGCACCTCCACGGTGCGACAATCACCCGGCATCAGGATCTCCTCTCATGGATATTTCAATTAACGGCAAAGGCTTGGACATCGGCGATGCATTGCGCGGCCATGTCGGCAACCGTCGACAGTCGTCATCAAGTACTTCCCGAAGGCGCACGATGCCGTCGTGACCGTTTCGCGCGAGGCGCATCTCTTCCGCGCCGACGTCTCGTGCATCCGGCGCGCGGCTTCCTCGTCCAGGGCCGGGCGGCCGCCGATGATGCGTACGCCGCGGTGGATGGCGCGCTCGAGCGCATCGGCAAGCAGCTGCGCCGCTACAAGCGCCGGCTCAACGACCACCACAGGCGGCGGCCGACCGAAGAGCGACGCCGGCGCAGCAGTACATCATCGCCGCCGAGATCGACGAAGAGGAATTGCCGGCCGACGGTCAGCCTGCAATCATCGCGGAGATCCCGACGGAAATCGCGACCATGAGCGTCGGCGAGGCGGTGATGCGCCTGGACCTGGCCGACGTGCCGGCGATGATCTTCCATAACCGCGCGACGGGGCCTGAACGTCGTCTACCGCCGCGCCGACGGCAACATCGGCTGGATCGACCCCGCGAATACGCGCAAGGCGTAAGGGGTAGCGGGAGCCATGGAAATTTCCGACCTGATCAAGCCCGACCACGTCATCGCCAGACTGCAGGCGACGAGCAAGAAGCAGGCGCTGCAGGATCTGGCCGAGCGCGCCGCCGAAATCACCGGCCAGCCTGAGCGGGCGCTGTTCTCGACGCTGATGAAGCGCGAGCGCCTGGGCACCACCGGCGTCGGCAATGGCATCGCCATCCCGCACGGCAAGCTGTCGACGCTCGACAGCTCTACGGGCTGTTCGCGCGGCTCGACCAGCCGATCGACTTCGACGCCATCGACGACCGGCCGGTCGACCTCATTTTCCTGCTGCTCGCCCCGGAGTCCGCCGGCGCCGATCATCTCAAGGCGCTGGCCCGGGTGTCTCGCCTGCTGCGCGACAAGCCGACCTGCGAGAAGCTCCGCGGCACCGACGATGCCGAGGCGCTCTATGCGCTGCTCGTCGACACCGCCGCGAGCTGGGCGGCGTAAGCCGC
>CAVVAX010000012.1:0-87713 GCA_963746275.1 uncultured Alphaproteobacteria bacterium | reverse complement strand
GTACTTCCCCCGCAGCCTGCGACGATGATATCGCCGGTAGCGCCGGAGTTTAAGCATGCCCAATTTTTCGACGAATGGGTGGCGCCGATGCGCGCGAGTGCGCAGTTGCCCGGGTGGCACATGAACGAACGTGGCATCCACGTAGCAAGAAACTGGACGCGCGTCCCACGCAAAGAAAACGTTGCCAGCCGGCCGTGAGCTTGTAATCTGCCCGCGGCGGCCCCACACTCAGCCGGGCGCGAGCGTGGTTTTGTGTCCCAGAATGCGTCGAAACGGCAACATTGTTTCGCCTTCAGGACCAGGGCGCGGATCGGAGAACCGGGCTAAGCCCGCCGAAAACAACTTTGCGTCGCCAGAACGACGATATCGGGTCTTATAGGCGTTTCGGAACGAAAGGGCGATCTAGAATTGGGATGCGCCAGATGATCAGACGTGCCTCGCCTGCGGAGCAGGGTCTCTACAATCCGAGCAAGGAGCATGACGCCTGCGGTATCGGCTTCGTCGCCGATATAAAGAACCGCAAAAGCCATGCGATCATCCAGCAGGGCCTGCAGATCCTGGCGAACTTGCGCCACAGGGGGGCGGCCGGTGCGGATGTTCTCGCAGGGGATGGGGCTGGCATCCTAATCCAATTGCCGGATAAGTTGATGCGCGAGGAGGCTGCTGCCCTCGGCATCGATCTGCCAGCTGCCGGGTCCTATGCAGCGGGTACCGTCTTCTTCCCCAGAGACGAAGAGGCGCGAGCGAAGGCCATTGGGGCCTTCGAACGCGTCGTTCCGGAGGAGGGCCAGCGTCTTCTCGGCTGGCGCGACGTGCCGACCGACAACTCGGTGTTGGGCTACAGCGTCAAACCGATCGAGCCGGTCATCCGTCAAGTATTCATCGCGATGGGCGGCAACTGCGCGGACGCGGATGCGTTCGAGCGCAAGCTGTTCGTGATCCGCAAGCGGGTTCACCACGCCATCTGGGACCAGCCAAGTCCTGCGGCCGAGCATTTCTACATAGTGTCATTGTCCTCCCGGATAATGAACTATAAAGGTATGATCCTGGCGGAGAACCTTGCCGAGGTACTTCCCAGACCTGTGTGATACCCGCGCCGAGTCGGCTCTGGCGTTGGTACACCAGCGCTTCTCAACCAACACTTTTCCGTCGTGGAAGCTCGCCCAGCCGTTTCGCTTTCTCTGCCACAACGGCGAAATCAACACCCTGCGCGGCAACATCAACTGGATGCTGGCGCGCCGGCACTCGATGAAGTCGGACCTGCTCGGCGACGACCTCGATAAGCTGTGGCCGTTGATCGGTGACGGCGCGTCGGACTCTGCCACGTTTGACAACGCTCTCGAGCTTCTGGTCGCAGGCGGCTACTCGCTGCCGCACGCGATGATGATGATGATCCCCGAGGCGTGGGATGCAAACCCGCTGATGGATGAAAAGCGGCGGGCATTCTACGAGTACCACGCGGCGATGATGGAGCCGTGGGATGGCCCGGCGGCGGTCGCCTTCACCGATGGCCGGCAGATCGGCGCCACCCTTGACCGGAACGGTCTGCGGCCCGCCCGCTACGTCATCACCAGCGATGACCTGGTCGTGATGGCGTCTGAGGTCGGCGTGCTGCCGATCCCGGAGGAGAAGATTGTCAAGAAGTGGCGGCTTCAGCCGGGCAAGATGTTCCTTATCGATCTGGAGCAGGGCCGGATCATCGACGACGAGGAGCTTAAGGCGGAGCTCGCCGCGGACCAGCCTTATCAGCGATGGCTGGACGACACGCAGATCCGGGTGGAAAATCTCCCTCCCGAGGTGGGGCCGATGCCGCCCGACGCGCGCACACTGCTCGATCGTCAGCAGGCCTTCGGCTATACGCAGGAAGATCTCCGCTTCTTTCTCGCCCCGATGGGCCAGACCGGGGAGGACCCGATCGGTTCAATGGGGCGCGACATCCCCATCGCCGTGCTTTCCGATCGGCCGAAGATGCTGTCGGATTACTTTAAGCAGTGCTTCGCTCAGGTGACCAATCCGCCGATCGATCCGATCCGCGAGGAGTTGGTCATGTCGCTGGTGTCGCTCATCGGCCCGCGGCCGAACCTGCTGGAGCGCGAGGCGGCCGCAACCCATAAGCGGCTAGAGGTTCGGACGCCAATTTTGTCCAATGTCGACCTGGAGCGCATCCGGCGTATCGAGAACCACGTCGATCGCGCCTTCCGGACGTTCACGCTCGACATCTGTTATCCGGCTAGCGACGGCGCAGCCGGTATGGAGGCGGCTCTAGAGCGGCTTTTCGATCAGGCGACGGAGGTGGTTGTAAAGGGCTACAACATCCTCATTCTCTCCGACCGCGGGCTTTGTGCCGATCGCATCGCGATTCCAGCTCTACTCGCGACCGCCGGAGTACACTACCACTTGATCCGGAAAGGCCTGCGCACGGCCGTCGGCCTCGTGGTCGAAACAGGGGAGGCGCGGCAGGTTCACGACTTCTGTCTGCTCGCCGGCTACGGCGCAGAGGCGATTAATCCGTATCTTGCATTCGATACGCTGTCGAACCTCCGCCAGACCGTCAGTTCGACAACCCTTGATGAGGCGGAGACGCACAAGCGCTACATCAAAGCGATCTGCAAGGGCATCCTCAAGGTGATGTCCAAGATGGGCATCTCCACCTACCAGTCATACTGCGGCGCGCAGATTTTCGACGCGATTGGCCTTTCGGCCGATTTCGTGGAGAAGTATTTCACCGGGACGCACACTCCGGTCGGCGGGATTGGCTTGGCTGAGGTTGCCGAGGAAGCCGGCCGCCGCCACAGGATGGCCTTCAGCGACGCGCCGCTTTACAGGAACGCGCTGGACGTCGGCGGCGAGGTACAATTCAGGCTGCGCGGCGAGGAGCACGTGTGGACGCCGGAGACGGTGGCGATGCTCCAGCATGCGGTCCGGTCCGGCGATTACAGGCGGTTCAAGGTCTACACGCAGCGCATCAACGACCACAATGTGAAGCTCAAGAACCTGCGCGGTTTGTTCGAGTTCAAGCCGGGCGAGCCGATCCCGGTGGAGGAAGTTGAGCCCGTCTCGACGATCGTCAAGCGTTTCGCCACGGGGGCCATGTCATTCGGCTCCATATCGTATGAGGCGCACACCACGCTTGCGATCGCCATGAACAGGCTGGGCGGGAAGTCCAACACTGGCGAGGGGGGCGAAGAGGCGGAGAGGTTCAAGCCGCTGCCGAACGGCGATCTCATGCGGTCCGCCATCAAGCAGGTTGCATCTGGTCGGTTTGGCGTGACCGCCGAGTATCTGGTCAACGCCGACGACATCCAGATCAAGATCGCGCAGGGGGCAAAGCCTGGCGAGGGCGGACAGCTTCCCGGCCACAAGGTCGATGAGTGGATAGCAAGGGTGCGGCATTCCACGCCGGGTGTTGGCCTCATCTCGCCACCGCCTCATCACGATATCTACTCGATCGAGGATCTGGCCCAGCTCATCCATGACCTGAAGAACGTGAACCCGCGGGCGCGAATTAGCGTTAAGCTGGTCTCCGAAGTCGGGGTGGGGACGATCGCTGCTGGCGTGGCCAAGGCGCATGCCGACCACGTGACGATATCCGGTTTCGAAGGTGGGACCGGCGCAAGCCCCATCACCTCCATTCAGCATGCCGGCCTGCCGTGGGAAGTCGGGCTCGCGGAAACTCATCAGACCCTGGTTTTAAACAACCTGCGCGGCCGGATTGCGGTGCAGGTCGACGGCGGCTTCCGAACAGGCCGGGACGTGGTCGTCGGTGCGCTTCTCGGCGCCGATGAGTTTGGCTTCTCGACCGCCGCGTTAATCTCCGCCGGCTGCATCATGATGCGGAAGTGTCACCTCAACACTTGCCCCGTTGGCGTGGCCACGCAGGATCCGGAACTGCGCAAGCGCTTCAACGGCCAGCCGGAGCATGTCATCAATTTCATGGTTTTCATCGCTGAGGAAGTTCGAGAGCTGATGGCGAGCCTTGGCTTCCGGACCATGATCGAGATGATCGGCCGGAGCGACAAACTCGAGACGAAGGCTGCTATCGGTCACTGGAAGGCGCAGGGGCTGGATTTCAGCAAGCTACTGCACCAGGTCGACGTCGGCGCTGGCGTCGCTCGGTACAACTGCGAGACGCAGGACCACGGCCTCGGCGAAGCACTGGACCACCGGCTGATCGCGGAGGCGTGGCCCGCCCTCGACGGCCGGCGCCCGGTGCGCATCAGCGTCCCGGTGTTCAACACCAACCGGATCGTGGGCGCTATGCTGTCCGGCGAGCTGGCACGCCGGCACGGCCACAGGGGCCTGCCCGACGACACCATTTGGATCAAGTGCACGGGTACTGCGGGTCAGAGCTTCGGCGGCTTCTTGGCCAAGGGCATCACCCTCGATCTCGAAGGCGATGCCAACGACTACGTCGGCAAGGGGCTGTCCGGCGGGCGGATCATCGTGCGGCCGTCGGCGAAGAGCCCGATCGATCCGCACGAGAACATCATCATCGGCAACACCGTTCTCTACGGCGCTATCGCCGGGGAGGCCTTCTTCCGCGGGGTTGCCGGTGAGCGGTTTGCCGTCCGTAATTCTGGCGCGTTCGCTATCGTCGAGGGGGTTGGCGACCACGGCTGCGAGTACATGACCGGCGGCTGCGTGGTGGTGCTGGGGCGGACCGGACGCAATTTTGCAGCCGGCATGAGTGGCGGCGTGGCCTACGTTCTAGACGAGGACGGCATGTTCGAGCGCCGCTGCAATTTGGCCATGGTGGAACTGCAGCCCGTCGTGGATGAGGACGAGCGGCTCGAGGAGATCTACCACCAGGGCGGCGACCTGGAAACACACGGCCGGGTCGAGATCATGCACGACATGACCAAGCACGATGCCGATCGCCTCAGGTCGCTGATCGAAAAGCACCACCGCTACACCGGCAGCCGGCAAGCCGCGCTTATCCTTGAAGATTGGAACAGCTTCCTGCCGCGGTTCGTGAAGGTCATGCCGGTCGACTACCGGCGCGCTCTCGAGGAGATGCAGGCGCGTTGGCGTCAGACGCAGCGAACCGGTGTCAGCGTCGCCGTGGGGTACTAAAATGGGTAAGCCTACCGGCTTCAAGGAGATCGCCAGGCGGGATCGGTCCTACGAGCCAATCAGCACGCGCGTGCGGCACTGGAACGAGTTCGTCGTGCCGATGGACGAGGCTGAGCTATCCAGGCAAGGTGCCCGCTGCATGGACTGCGGTATCCCCTACTGCCATCAGGGATGTCCGGTAAATAACATCATTCCGGATTGGAACGATCTTGTTTATCAGGGCGATTGGCGCGAGGCCTTGGATGTGCTCCATTCGACCAACAACTTCCCGGAGTTCACTGGTAGGATCTGCCCTGCGCCCTGCGAGGCAGCATGCACGCTGAACATCTTCGACCAGCCGGTGACCATAAAGACCATCGAGTGCGCGATCATCGACAAGGGCTGGGAGAACGGCTGGGTCCTGCCCCAGATCCCCATGCGGCGAACCGGGAAGAGGATCGCCGTGGTTGGATCGGGGCCAGCCGGTCTGGCCTGTGCGCAGCAACTGGCGCGGGCTGGGCATTGGGTTGTCGTGTTCGAGAAGCAGGATCGCATCGGCGGCCTCCTTCGCTACGGCATCCCAGACTTCAAGATGGAAAAGCATCTTATCGACCGGCGCATGGCGCAGATGCAGGCGGAAGGCGTGGAGTTCAGGCCCAACAGCCACGTCGGCGCAGGCATTCCTGCGGGTCAGTTGCTGGCGGAGTTCGATGCGGTCGTACTTTGCCGGTGGCGCCGAGCACCCGCGGGACCTGCCCGTTCCTGGCCGCGAGTTGCCTGGCGTTCATTTTGCGATGGATTTCCTCTCTCAGCAGAACGCGCGGGTCGGCCGGTCGCTCGGTCGACCCGAGCCGGACCATCCTCGCGGCAGGCCGCAAGGTTGTGGTCATCGGCGGCGGTGATACCGGTTCGGACTGCGTTGGCACGTCCGTGCGCCAGGGCGCGGCGTCCGTTACGCAGCTCGAAATACTGCCGCGGCCACCGGAGAAGGAGGACAAGTCCCTGACGTGGCCGGACTGGCCGCTCAAGCTACGGACCTCAACCTCTCACGAGGAAGGCTGTGAGCGCGACTGGGCTGTCTCAACGAAGGCTGTTCATGGGAATGGCCGCGTTGAGGCGCTGGAGCTTGTCCGGGTCGACTGGGAGCAGGGGGCTGACGGTAGTTGGAAGCTACATCAGCGCGAAGGCACCGAATTTTGCATCGAGACCGACCTGATTCTGCTCGCAATGGGCTTTGTTCATCCTCTCCATGACGGCGTTCTTCGCGAGCTTGGCGTGGACCTCGATGCGCGAGGAAACGTCAAGGCGGATACGGATGCCGGATCCGACTCGTATCGGACGAACGTGCCCACGGTATTCACGTGCGGGGACATGCGCCGCGGGCAGTCGCTCGTGGTCTGGGCGATCCGGGAAGGTCGGCAGTGCGCCCGCTCGGTTGACGAAATGCTCATGGGGTACTCGGACCTGCCGCGCTGACAGCGCGAGCAACATCAAGATATCGGAACAGGGCTTTGCTGCCGATGATCGTCTATGATTTGCGGTGCACTAACGGCCACTTCTTCGAGGAATGGTTCGCCAACTCGGCGGAGTATGAAGACAAGGTAGCCGCGACAGTGCTGGCATGCCCCCGCTGCGGCGATACCGTTGTGTTAAAGGCGATGACTGCGCCTCGGATCAACAGGGCGTCGGCGAGCGTCGCCGAGTCTCCTTGCGGCCGTGCCGCTTGTGGCTGGGGAGCCTGTCAGTCGCCGGCTCGCAGTTGATCCTACGGCTCCCCCCTTGCTGAACAGTCGCCTCGCATCGGTGTGCGTCGTCCTGGCTGGCATAAATGGGGCGATCGCCGTTGCCGCTGGGGCCTATGGCCGGCATGGTCTGGACGACGGCTACCCGCGCGAGATCGTTGCCATAGCAGCCGACTATCAGCTTGCCCATGCACTGGCGCTGGGCGGATTGGCGTGCCTGGCGGAGCTGCTGGATGTTCGAGGTGCCTCTGCTGCCGGCGCTGCGGCCGCCGCGTTCTCCTTGGGCATCATCCTATTCTCGGGCAACCTTGTATGCCTTGGGGATCACGGGCGTCCTCATTGCTCCGGGCGCTGCGCCAGCGGGCGGCATCCTCTTGATCGCAGGCTGGCTGACGCTTGCCTTCATCGGCATACGGTCCTTCCTGGCGCCAAAGTCCCGCTGAACTGCCGCCCGCGGCGCCTCGGTGCCAGGGTGCCATGCGCCGATCAGCTTGTACCGGCCGTGGCTCTCCCGCTCCCCTTCTATCCGATCCCGTCCCCCGAGGCACCCCGCAGCGCCCAAGCGCTAACCGGTAGAACTTTTGCCGTGTTTGGGGTAATGTCTAGACAAGGACGGAGACTTGCCGTGTTTGGCTTGCACGGAACAAAGAGCGCGTGCCAGCTTTGCTGGCGTAACACCGTTGGTGAGCATAAAGCCCACATTGAATGAGCGGACAAGAAAGTCATGCCCTGGAACCCTTCTGTTGCTGCGCAAGATGCGCCGGACGCTCTACATCGGGACGCAGCAAACGAGACATACGGCACGAGGTTATGGAAACGGGCTCGAATGTATAAGCTGCGCACGAACCAACGCTGCGAGCAATGCCTTGAGGCATTCTCGGCAGAAGTGCATCATCGGAACAGCAACCCATTCGACAATCGTCCATCCAACCTGCAAGCCCTATGCAAGAGATGCCATTCCCTGCTGACGGTGACTGAACGTGTAAAGAGAGGCAGATAAGCTTCATGCGCCAGAGGGATCGGTCGACCGCCCCTGTCGTACAGTTTTCGACTTCAAGCGTAAGCAAAGCGAGATCGCTGCTGGATCAACAAAACATGCAGCGGTGCGAGGTGGTTACCTTCCGCGGCTACAGCGACGCCTTAGAAAAGCCAACAACTTCGGGCGCGTCGGCCGCGGATCTTGATCCTCCTAGATATCTGATCGACGAAATTGCCCTTCGCGAGTGGTTGACGGCTGCCCCGGCGCTCTTGAAGCGCGGGCTTTTGGACGAGACCATGAGGCCGTTGTTGGCCGGATATTGCAACGCTCTTGCTCGTTCGGTACGGGCTGAGCAGGTTCTTGCGAAGGAAGGCCGTTACTACAGGACGGTCACACGCAGCGGGTCGACGATCAAACGACGTCATCCAGCGGTGCAGGATGCTGAAGAGGGCTGGGCGTCGGTACGCCTCTTTGCCAAGCAACTGGGCATTTCCCCCTTTTCTGTAAACCGTACCCAACATGAAGCGAAAGAGACCAGCATGTTCAAATGAACACCACCGTACACTCCCAGGACAGTGCTACGCGCGTGCTGACCTTCATCGAAAGATACTGCACGCACGTCCGCGGCTCCCGAACCGGCCAACCATTCCTGCTGGCGCCGTGGCAGGCGGAGCTCGCCAGCACCCTTTTTGGGACCCTGACACAACGGCGGACACGACAGTACAAGTTCGTATGGCTGGAAGCCCCAAGGAAGTCCGGGAAGAGCACCCTGGCCGCTGCCATGATGCTTTACATGCTTCTGGTGGACGAGGAAGCTGGGGCAGAGATTGCCATATGTTCATCTTCGAGTGCCAGTGCAACCGTCTGCTTCAATATAGCGAGAAGCATGGTACAAAACAACGCGAACATGTCCACCGTATGCAGCGTACGCAGTAGGGTAATCTCCTACAAGAACAACCACATCCGGATGATTTCGAATCCGAGCCGCTCGCTTGGCGGAATGGACCTCAGCATGGCGATAATCGATGACGTTCAGAACCTATCGCAACATGAGGTCCACGAGGCGCTGAAGTGCTGTACAGCAGCGAGGAGCAGCCCGATAATTTTGTACCTTGCCTCTGCCGGCTGCGAGAAGTCGTCCTTGGGCTGGCATCTCCATCGGTACGCAGAGCGCGTGGCGGCGGGCGATATTGATGATGCAAGCTGGCTAGTCAGGATATTTGCGGCACGACAGGAGGATGACTGGACCGATCCCATGGTCTGGAAGCGGTCGCATCCCGGCCTGGGAGTGACCATCAGCGAGGCTTTCTTCCGCGAAGAATGCGGGCGTGCGCTAGCGGCACCCGGGAATGTGGACGCGTTCCGGCGATCCTTCCTGAACATTTGGACAGATCGGAGCTCGCGGTGGCTCGACATGGATAACTGGGACCGCTGCGCCCGGACAATCGACTGGGACCGGTATAGAGGGCGACCCTGCAGGATAGGTCTTGATCTTTCCGCGACAATGGATCTGACGGCTGTTGTCGCTGCGTTCGCAGAGGCCGATGGCGGTTACACCCTGCTACCATTCGCGTTCTGTCCTGAAGACACCGTAGATAGAAGGAGCCGGCGAGACGGCGTCGACTATGTCGAGTGGGTGGACCGCGGCTTCTTGACTGCCACGCACGGCAATGCGGTCGACTACACGTCTGTACAGGAAAAAATCATGGTGCTGTGCAGCGAGTACAGCGTGCTCGAAGTCGTCTACGATAAGTGGTGCGCATCGATGCTGGTGGCCTCCCTACTCGAGAGGGGCGTGCCGTGCGCGCCCATCAAGCAGGATGCCAGATCGATCAACGCGGCGGTTCTCGAATTCGAGAGGGTCGTTGGAGAAAGGCTTTTGCGACATGATGGCAACCCACTTCTGCGATGGTGCGCGTCAAACGCTTCTGTAACGGCGAATTCCGCCGGGGAGCTCAAGCCGACAAAGCAGCGAAGCCGAGATCGGATCGATGTTGCTGTAGCGTCGCTGTTCGCCCTCTCCGGGTATCTTAGAGAGACGGCGAGAACGCAGCAGGTACTGGGCTGAGGAGAGGCTGTCGCGAGGGCTACCCACCTGCGATCCGCTGTCGGAAGCTGAATCCGGCTTGTTTGCGTCGTTGCGTCAACCTTCTGTGGATCCTCGCATTGACGCCGCGGCCGCGGGTGGTCAGAACTAGCGCGAGCCTGCGGGCAACGCGGCTGCATTCGCCCAGGCGGCCAAAAGCATGACCTACATCGTGAAGGAAATTTTTTTTTCATTGCAGGGCGAAGGCGCCCGGTCCGGCAGACCGGCCGTGTTCTGCCGATTCTCCGGCTGCAACCTTTGGTCGGGCCAGGAGCCCGATCGAGCAAAGGCCGCTTGCCGCTTCTGCGACACCGACTTCGTCGGCACCGGCGGTGTCCGCGGAGGGCGTTTTCTCGATGCTGCGTCCCTGGCTGCGACAGTTGCGGGCGCGTGGCCGGAAGGGCTCGATGAGCCCCGGTATGTGATCTGCACGGGTGGAGAGCCACTTCTCCAGCTTGATGCCCACGCCGTTGCCGCCCTGCACGGAGCCGGCTTCGCGGTCGCCATCGAGACCAACGGCACGCTGACGGCCCCTCAGGGCCTCGACTGGATCTGTGTCAGCCCTAAGGCCGGCGTCGCGCTCCGCCAGTCTCGGGGCGACGAGCTGAAGCTGGTGTTTCCGGTACCCGGCGCGCTTCCCGAACTGTACGAGCCGCTTACCTTCACACACTTCTTTCTTCAGCCCATGGACGGCCCGGATCGCGAGCGCTACGCCGCGCTGGCCATGGCCTACTGCCTGCGCCGGCCGCGCTGGCGGCTCAGCATGCAGGCCCATAAAGTGCTCGGATTGCCATGAAGATCGCCCAAGCCTTCACTTTCGAGGCGGCGCACCGCCTGCCCAAGGTCAAGCCGAACCATCGTTGCTACGCGTTGCACGGGCATTCGTACCGCGTGGAACTTCGCCTGGAAGGCCCGGTGGACCCCGAAACCGGCTTCGTCATCGACTTCTTCGTGATCGAGCGGGTATTCCAGCCGGTGTTGGCGGAGCTAGACCATGCCTACCTCAACGAGATCGCGGGCCTGGATAATCCCACGGCCGAGTTGATCGCCGGCTGGATCTGGCGGCGGATCAAGCCCGAACTTGCGCTTCTCGCCGCTGTGGTCTGTTACGAGACGCCCCACTGCTGGGCTGAGTACGACGGCTCCGACGGCTGAACCGGCCTCTCACTTGGCTCAACAGGCGAGTGCTTCCGCGCTATGCTCTTCGCACGCAGGGCAGATGCCGTGGCTGATACGCACGTTGGCGTCACCGCCGAGGTGGTAGTAGTCCTCGGCGGGGAGCCATGTGCCATCCCGTTCGCTGCTGCCAGAAGGATAGCGGACGTCCTGGCAATAGCTGCACATGGCGAGGATCGGCAAGGCTTTGTCCCGGCGCGAGCGCTCGAGCATCGCCTGGAAATCGAACAAATCGACCGGGGGACGGACTGTCTCGGAAACCGTCAGCGACTGAACCAGGAAGCCGTCGACGACGCTTCCCGGCTGCACGGCGGTGATGACGATCCAGAGCTCGCGGCGAACGGTCGGGCTGTCGCACCGGCTCATCAGCCTCGCTCGCCGGGCGGCACCGGACCGCAGGGCGGTGAAAAACTTCTGATAGGTTGCGCGGACATCGTCTCCCGAGATGAAGTCGAACATGCTGTGGCCGATTACGCCCTGGCCGTCGAGCAGCGCAGCGCCGTCGTTCTCTATGGCAAAACTGTTCCAGTTCCGCGTCCCGATCGAGAGGATAGTCCCGTCGGCGGCGGTCATGAAGGCGATGCCTTCCATGCTGTCGATGAGGTGGTCGATGGCGACGGTCATGCCTCCTCCCGAAGTCTCCGCTTCTTCCGCAACCCGCTTTGCCGCGGTGTTCATTAGACGATATGCCAGCCGCTATGCGGCGGCGCAGCAACGATGACGCCGATCGCCCGGCGGCGCAAGCACGCGCTCTGGCTACAAAGCCCCTGAACCAGCTATTCCGCCCGAAATTCCGCCCGCGCCAGGACCGAACCAGCATTGTCCAGAGTGGTGACCCGCCAGATGCCGCGCTGGTTCTCGCCGATGCGCTTGATAGAATAGACCCGCCAGCGGTCGCCCTTGATCCTGAACGGGACCGTTGCCATCACTTGGCCGTTGTACTCCCACCGGTGCGTCACCATTCGCCCGTTGAGATTGCGCAACTCGTTAAAATAGTAGACGTCGCGCCCCCCGGGTTCCACATCCACCGGCGAGTGCAGGGCGTCGGCCGGTTCACGGTTGACAACGCGCGAGGTGAGCTGTGCCCTGACCACGCCGGTTTCCGGCCTTGCCGGAACCCTGGCAACGGCCGGCGCACTGGCAGCCGCCCCAGCGGTGGCCGGAGATGGCTTGCCGGCCGGAGACGGGGCGGCTGGGGCCAGCACTGGCTCGGCGGCGTGCGGCGGCAAATCGACGAGCGGAGCGGGCTCCACCTGCTGCTCCGGGCCATTGTCCGCCGCCGCCTCGGGCGTAGTGGCAGGGGCTGCCGTTCCTATGCCGGCCTCTGGCGGGGCCTCGCCAGCGTCTGGAGCGGCCGGGACCGGCGAGCTTCTACCGTCTCCCCTCTGCCCCGGAGGCGCCGCGTCGTCCGGCTCTAGCGGAGTGCCCGGTTCAGCGCCGGCGTCTGTCGCGGCTGGCGCCGAGGCAACGGGCTGCTGATCGACGTCGGTCGGAGTGTTCCTGCGGCCGATGAAGAAGAAGGCGATCGTGGCGACGCTCAGGGCGAAAATCCCGAACAACGCGGCCAAGCCCCAGCGTGCCCGCTTCTGCCGTACCCGCCGCGCGTTTTCGGCCGCGGCATCCGCCTTTTGCCCATCCTCAGGCCGCACGACGATCTTAATTTTCATCTTCCGATCGTCCATGGTCTTGCTGGCTTCTCGTTTTCTTGTTGGTCAGGGGAAGGGCGCGGAGCATAGCCGATCGGTTCGCCCGCCGCATGGCTTTTCCGGTGTGCATGGAGAACGCGGGCGGTGCAGGAGGATAGACAACTGCAGCGAGAGTGGAAGGAGGAAGCCCGGTGACGACGCAGAGGGCATGGCAACGGATGCTGAGCGGGCGCCGCCTCGACCTGCTCGATCCATCGCCCCTCGACATCGAGATCGAGGACATCGCTCACGGCCTGTCGCGGCAGGCGCGCTGGAACGGCCAGACCTCGGGGGACTGGGCCTTGTCGGTGGCGCAGCACTGCCTCTTCGTAGAAGAACTCGTGGGCCGTCTGCGTCCGGAGGCGAACGCCACTTGGCGGCTGGCCGCTCTCCTCCACGACGCACCGGAATACGTTATCGGCGACCTGATCACACCGTTCAAGGCGGCGGTGGGGCTCGATTATCAGGATTTCGAGGGCCGGCTGCAGCGCGCCGTGCACATCCGCTTCGGCCTCCCGACGGAAACGCCCAAGGCGCTGAAACAGCTTATCAAGCGCGCTGACCGGATCTCGGCGTACGTCGAGGCGGTGCATCTTGCCGGCTTCGCCGCTGAGGAGGCCGGGCGGCTGTTTGGCAAGGCCCGGGAAGCGCCGACCGCAACCCTGCAGCCCTGGCCTCCGACCGAGGCCAAGGCGCGCTTCCTCGCCCGCTTCGAGCGCCTCTGCGGCTAGCGCGGCCGATCAGGCGATGACGAAAGCGCCGTGCAGGCTGCGGTCGAGAAAACGCTAATAGATCCGCTGGCGGCGGAGGCCTCCGCATCGCCAACGCGCCTTCTCGGTGTAGTCCTGCAGCATCCAGCCGACTAGATCGACCCGCCCGCCATCATGAGCACGCCTCGGGCAACCTCTTCCGCCTGATCTGGCACCATATGCATCTATTGCGCAATCGCATCAACTTCTTTCGGCGATAGCCGGTAGGCCGCTGCCCGTCTCTTCACAATGATCAACATGGGCCTACCTTGGTATCTGAGGTGCGGACAAGTATCCTCCGAGGGATTACAGGAGCAAGCTTACGATCACAGCCCGCGTGGACATATGCGAAACATCCCTGGGGCGCTCAGGGTATACCCTCAGGCGAAGCGACGATGACCTTTTTCACCAGCTCCACGATGTTCCTGGCTTCCAGCTTGGTCATCAGCCTGGCACGGTGGGCCTCGACCGTCTTCCCGGCGATTCCAAGCTTGAGAACATCTCGCTCTCGGCGGCTGAGGCTCGGCCGTGTGCCAGCCGGCACGGCCTCGACTTCGGCTCGGGTCTGATACTTTGCCTCGCTTACAGCAACGGCGCGATCTGGCTGTTGATCGGCTTCTGGAAGAAGTCGATCACGCCGCCCTTCATGGCCCGGACGGCGGAAGGGACATCTCCGAACCCGGACATCATGATCACCGGCAGGTCGATCTGCCGTTCGCGCAAGGAGCCTGCAGCTCCAAGCCACTCATGCCCGGCCTACGCCTCCGCACGGAGTTCCTCTCCGGCTATCAGCGAGCGGAAGCGGGATGCATGGGCTGCGCCGTCCCGTCCTAACGGAACATAACGCGGGCGATTTTCTACTTTTGCCGGCGTTTCTGCGAGAGAGACTTGCACGGTTATTCCCCCGCGACGGTGCGGGCCTGCGCGGTCGTTTCCTTGATGGGTCGGGCCTCCCGGCCGTGCACGCCGCGGGCGCGGCAGCGCGATCAAAGCCGGCACCCTCGCAGCCAGCCGCCGGCCGTCAGCTTCGTGTGGAAGCCGCGCAGGCCGGGCTCCAAAGGAAAATCAGGAAGGCGCCGATGGCCCCGATCGCGCGCAGGGTGTACAAAGACTTTATGATCATGGCTCCTAAACCTCCGGGGGTTTCGTTAACAAGTTCGCGCCTCTGGCGCATCCGGATCACAGTGAACCGCCGGGCAGCGCCGGTGCGGCGCCCGCAGCAGGTCGACGCGCGGATATCCTTGCCGGGCGCGCCCGATCCCGTAGTGGGCAAGCAGCTAACTAGCCAAGAGGATTCGTCATGAAGCGCACTTCGATGCGGACCGGCGCGCGCGCGGTTCGCAACACCCAACGGGCCGCGGTCATGGCCGCGGAGGTGCCGGCGGCGGCTTTCATCACCACCGCCCATCGCCTGCCGATGATCGCCGCCGCTGCCATGGATCCAAAGGCCCGCGCCAACCCGGAGCTCACCCACATGGTTAGCGAGAAGGCAAGGGCTGCGGTAAGCTCGGCCGGAGCCGCTGGCAAAGGCGCATTGCGGGCCTCGGATGTGCTCGCGCGCTACTGGAACGCCCAGGTTCAGGCCGGCGCCAGGCTCGCCTCGGGATCGGCGGCCAAAAGCCCGCAATCGGCTGCCGATTTCTTCTGGCGCCAAGCGCGGCTGAACGCGGACGCCGCCATCACCCTCACTGCCACGCTCGCGGATGTGGCGGCGACCGCGGCGACGCAGACGCTGGCCCCGGCCCACCGCAAGGTCACGGCCAACGCCAAGCGCTTGGCGGCAAAGAAGGCAAAGCTGTCGCGCGGCAAAGGCAAAGACCAAGAGATGAAGGCAAAGACAAAGAGATAGAGCGAGCGCAGGGTACCGTTCCGAAACGGACGTGGATTGCCCCTCAACTTCAACTGAGGGCCGAGCGGCGGCGTCACACGAGGGTGAGGAGGGCGGACCAGGCGACGATGATGGAGCGAGCGACAAGCCTAAGTTGTTGCGACACCGCTGGGCCGCCGGCGCTCCGCCACACCGCAACGAGTGCGAGCAGGTTCCAGGGCAGCGACGCGAAGTGGGCGACGGCCGCGGTCCACGCCGGCACGTCGGCGACGATCAACGCGAGGGAGACGAGCGTGGTCGCCATGTTGATGAGAAAGCCCCAGAAGATGGCGTACGTCCAGAAGGCGTCGGCCAACGGAACGCGGCCGCTCCAGAGATCGGTGATGAGACGAAGCATCGTAGGGGGATCCTCGCGCAGTAGGCCCGCGAGCACTCTGCCACGGCCGGCGAGGAAACGCTAACCCGGGAGGCGTAAAACGAAGCGGCAGAGCAAACGCTAGGCGAGGACGGCCTTGCAGGGGAGGTGCCGGGGTTGAAGAGCGGGCGAGGAGGGCAGCCCCGCCCCATGTGCACCCAGCCTCTGATCAAGCGCTCAGCCGGGCTGCTTCTCACAGGAAGCAGCCAACACTGCAAATGGCAAGCTAAACGGCTTAACGAAAGCAGCCAGAAGTGGGCAGCAAGCCACGCAGCGGGAATGCTCCCGCCTTCAGCGCCGCTACAGGATGAACTTGGTAAGATCGGCGTTCTTGGCGAGCTCGCCGACGCGGGTGCGCACGTCCGCGGCGGTAATCTCGACGCGCTCCCCGCCCCGCTCGGACGCGCTGAAGCTGATCTCCTCGACCAGCTTCTCCATCACCGTCTGCAGGCGCCGGGCACCGATGTTCTCGACGCCGGTGTTGATCTCGGCAGCAAGCGTCGCGATCTCCTCAACGGCGGCGGCGGTGAAGTCGATGTCCACCTCCTCGGTCGCCATCAGCGCCTTGTACTGCTTGATCAGGCTTGCTTCCGGCTCCGTCAGGATGCGCACGAAGTCGTCGCGGGTCAGCGCCTTGAGCTCGACCCGGATCGGCAGCCGCCCCTGCAGCTCCGGCAGCATGTCTGCGGGCTTGGCGACGTGGAAGGCGCCGGAGGCGATGAACAGGATGTGGTCGGTGCGCACGTTGCCGCGCTTGGTCGGCACGATGGTGCCCTCGATCAGCGGCAACAGGTCGCGCTGCACGCCCTCGCGGCTCACGTCGGCGCCGACGCGCTCGGACCGCGCGGTGATCTTGTCGATCTCGTCGAGAAAGACGATGCCGTTATTCTCGACCGCCTCGATCGCCTCCTTGACGATCCGATCCTCGTCCAGAAGCTTGTCCGCCTCCTGCGACAGCAGGACCTCGTAGGACTCGCCGACCGACATCTTCTTCGTGCGCGTCGGCGGCCCGCCGAAGGCCTTGCTCAGCATCTCGTTGATGTTGAGCATCCCCATCTGGGCGCCCGGCATGCCCGGGATATCGAAGGTCGGCAACTGCAGGCCGCTGCTGTCGGTGACCTGGATTTCCACCTCGCGCTCGGCGAGTTCGCCTGAGCGAAGCATCCGGCGGAAGCGGTCGCGGGTCTCAGAACTCGCCTTATCGCCGACCAGCGCCGTCAACACCCGGTCCTCGGCCGCGAGCTCGGCCTTTGCCGCCACCTCCTTGCGCTGCCGCTCACGGGTCATGTGCACGGCGATCTCAACCAGGTCGCGGACGATCTGCTCGACGTCGCGGCCGACGTAGCCGATCTCGGTGAACTTGGTCGCCTCGACCTTGAGGAACGGTGCCTGAGCCAAGTTGGCTAGCCGCCTGGCGATCTCAGTCTTGCCGACGCCCGTCGGCCCGATCATCAGGATGTTCTTCGGCAGCACCTCCTGGCGCATGCCGTCATCGAGCTGCTGGCGGCGCCAGCGGTTGCGAAGCGCAATCGCTACGGCCCGCTTGGCGTCGTTCTGGCCGACGATGTAGCGGTCGAGCTCGGAGACGATTTCGCGCGGGGTGAAGCTCGTCATAGCTGCTCGATCAGGACGTTGCGGTTGGTGAAGACGCAGATGTCGGCGGCGATCTCGAGCGCGCGCCTGGCGATCGTCGCTGCGTCGAGATCGTCACGGTCCACCATCGCCCGGGCCGCGGCCAGCGCGTATTGCCCGCCGGAGCCGATGCCGATCAGCCCGTCGTCGGGCTCGAGCACGTCGCCCGTGCCGGTCAACACCAGCGAGACGTTGGCGTCGGCGACCGCCATCATCGCCTCCAGCCGGCGAAGATATCGGTCGGTGCGCCAGTCCTTGGCGAGCTCAACGCAGGCGCGGGTCAATTGACCGGGGTACTGCTCGAGCTTGGCTTCCAGGCGCTCGAACAGAGTAAAGGCGTCCGCGGTGGCGCCGGCGAAACCGGCAAGCACGCCGCCGTCGCCGATCCGGCGGACCTTGCGCGCGTTCGCCTTGATGACGGTGTTGCCGAGGCTGACCTGGCCGTCGCCGGCGACAACGACCCTGTTGTCCTTGCGCACGGCGAGGATGGTCGTGCCGTGCCACAGCCGTTCGTGATCTGAGCTCATGGGACCGCAAGTCGGGACCTGGGGTAGCGCGTGTCACGGCGCGGGGGCTTTGCGTGTCCCGACCATGTATGGGCGAAGCATGAGCGGGTCAAGGCGAGCGCGCCGAGGTGCTGGGGCAGCACCCGTGTCTTGCCCGGCTTGGCGCGGTTACCGGTGGCGGGTGAGCACCTTAATTCCGGAGGTTCGGGCGGCGCTAGAGAACTTGGTATCCAAGGTCGCAAGCGGCGCACGGAGGCGGGACGCTAGCTAGCTCCAGATAGATTGCGTCGTAGGCGGTCGGTTTGTGCTACCGCGCAAGGGAAAGGATCGGCTGCCGATTGAGACCGATCGCAGCCCCGTATCAGAACGTTATGGATCTCGGCCCACCAAAGCGCCGAGACTATAGCGCCCTCTAGGAGAGGCGGTCGAACGCCGCATCGGCCGCCGCGTTGTCCTCGTCCGGGAAACACCAGGCGGCGGTTGCGGAGGCGTCGAGGACGAAAGACATTACCGGCGGTCGTCGTCGCGCGCAGCGAGAATGTCCGCCCGGCTCATCGCTGCCCGCGAAGCGCGCGCTGCCTTGATCCTGGCAATGAGCGCGGGAACGTCCCGTGCAACATCGGCGGCAGGGACTAGGCGAGCTATGGGCTTTCCCCGCCGCGTGATCCCGACAGTCCCGCCACCCGCCACGGCGTCCAGCAGAGATGCCAGATGGGTCTTTGCCTCGTATGCTCCGACTTCACGCACTGCAACCTCGTCGACCAGTCCCTAAGGCCTGGCCGCGGGCAGCCAACCCCCTGCAGCGGTGACGCGGGACCGGGAATGCTGATACAAACCCGTCGCAACGAGACGGAGGGACGATGCGCAGGGCGACGCTCGAGCGGGTGACCGGCGAGACGAAGGTGGCAGTCACGGTCGATTTAGACGGCAGCGGCCGCTACGACGTCGCCACCGGCATCGGCTTCCTCGACCACATGCTGGCGCAACTCGCGCGGCATAGTCTGCTCGACCTGACGGTGAAGGCGGAAGGCGACCTGCACATCGACAGCCACCACACCACCGAGGACGCCGGCATCGTCATCGGCCAGGCCGTTGCCCAGGCGCTGGGCGAGCGCCGTGGCATCCGCCGTTACGGCCAGGCGCTGTCGGCTATGGACGAGACGCTGGTGCGCGTCGTCATTGATGCATCCAATCGGCCGTACCTGATCTGGAAGGTCCGCTTCAACCAGCCGAAGCTCGGCCAGCTTGATACCGAGATGGTCAGGGAGTGGTTTCAGGCTTTTGCCCAGAATGCCGGTTTGACCCTGCACGTTGAAACGCTGTATGGCGAAAACAGCCATCACATCTGCGAGGCCTGCTTCAAGGGTCTGGCCCGGGCCCTGCGCGAGGCGGTCGAGATTGACCCGCGCAAGGACGCCGCGGTGCCCTCGACCAAGGGCACGCTTTAGGGCGCGGAACGGAATGAAGGTCTTCACCGTGCACACCCGCTGCGGCGGGCTCGACCCAGACCGCGACGTCGTCCTGGTCAAGGAGGGCTTTTCCTGGCCCGCCTTCTTCTTTTCCTTCGGCTGGGCGCTGTGGTGCCGGCTGTGGTTCGCCGCCCTTGCGATCTTCGCAATCGAGGTGGCGGTCAACGCGGGGTTGGCGGCGATGGGCGCCGACCCGGCCAGCCAGGCCGCCGTTTCGCTGGGCGTGGCTGCCGCCGTCGGCCTCGTCGGCAACGACCTGAAGCGCCGGAACCTGTGGCGCCGCGGCTACGTCGAGAGCGACATCGTTACCGGCGACGGCGGCGACGCCGCCGAGCGCCGCTTCTTCGAGCGCCACCCGGAGCTCGCCGCGGAGCTTGCCAGGTGATCGTCGCCATCGTCGACTACGGCTCGGGCAACCTTCGCTCGGCGGCGAAGGCCTTCGAGCGGGCGGTGGTCGAGGTTGGCCTCAACGCGAAGGTGCGGGTTACCGCCGATACAGCCGACATCCTCGGCGCCGACCGCATCATCCTGCCCGGCGTCGGCGCCTTTGCCGACTGCCGGCGGGGGCTGGACGCGGTGCCAGGGATGGTCGAGGCGCTCGGCCGGGCCGTCCTCGAGCAGCACAAGCCGTTCCTCGGGATCTGCGTCGGGATGCAGCTTCTGGCCGACGTCGGCCGCGAGCATGGCGAGCGCGCCGGGCTGGGCTGGATCCACGGCGAGGTCACCCGCATAGCGCCCGCGGATCCGGCGCTGAAGATCCCGCACATGGGCTGGAACGAGCTGGCCCTGGTCCGGCCCGACCATCCGCTTCTCGCCGGGATCGGCGGCGGCGGGCATGCCTACTTCGTCCACAGCTACGCCGTCGTCTGCGCCGATGACGCCGACGTGCTGGCCCGCGTCGACTACGGCGGGCCAATCGCCGCGGTCATCGGCCGCGGCAACATCGTCGGCACGCAGTTCCATCCGGAGAAGAGCCAAGCGGTCGGCCTGCGCCTCATCGCCAACTTCCTCGGCTGGCGGCCATGATCTTCTATCCTGCGATTGACCTGAAGGACGGTGCCTGCGTCCGCCTCGTGCGCGGCGACATGGCGACAGCGACCGTGTTCAACGCCGACCCGGCGGCGCAGGCCCGCGAGTTCGTGGCCGCCGGGTGCCGCTGGATCCACGTCGTCGACCTCAACGGCGCCTTCGCTGGTAGGCCCGTGAATGCCGCCGCGGTCGCCGCCATCGTCGAGGCCGCCGGCATCCCGGTGCAGCTTGGCGGCGGCATCCGCGACATGGCGACCATCGCCCGCTGGCTTGGGGGCGGGGTCAGCCGGGTCGTGCTCGGCACCGCCGCAGTGAGGACGCCGGATCTGGTGGAGGAAGCGTGCCGCGCCTTTCCCGGGCGCATTGCCGTCGGCATCGACGCCCGCGACGGCGAGGCGGCGATCGAAGGCTGGGCCGAGCCCGCCGGCATCGCCGCCGTCGATCTCGCCCGCCGCTTCCAGGACGCCGGCGTCGCCGCCATCGTCTATACCGACATCGCCCGCGACGGGGCAATGGAAGGGCCTAACATCGCTGCCACCCTGGCGCTGGCCCGGGCGGTGGCGTCCCCGATCATTGCGTCGGGCGGCGTCTCGTCGATGGCGGATCTGCGCGCGCTGAAGGCGGCGGCCGGGGACGCCGTTGCCGGCGTTATCTGCGGCCGGGCGCTCTACGACGGCCGGATCGATCCGGCGCAAGCGGTGGCGCTTCTCCAGCCGGACGGCGAGGAGGGGCGCGCAAGCGGAGGCAGCGTTGCTTAAGGTCCGGATCATTCCCTGTCTCGACGTCGAGGGCGGCCGGGTGGTGAAGGGCGTGCGCTTCGTCGATCTCGTCGACGCGGGCGATCCGGTGGAGCAGGCGCGGGTCTACGACGCCGCCGGGGCGGACGAGCTTTGCTTCCTCGACATCACCGCCAGCCACGAGAACCGCGACACCATCCTCGACGTCGTCCGGCGCACCGCCGAGCAGTGCTTCATGCCGCTGACGGTGGGCGGCGGCGTGCGCACCATCGACGACATCCGCCGGCTGCTCCTGGCCGGCGCCGACAAGGTCTCCATCAACACCGCCGCGGTGAAGGTTCCGGAGTTCGTCGCCGAGGCGGCGGAGAAGTTCGGCAGCCAGTGCATCGTCGTCTCCGTCGATGCGAAGACGGTGGCGCCCGGTACGTTCGAGATCTTCACCCACGGCGGGCGCACGGCTACCGGCATTGATGCTATCGCCTGGTCGAAGCGGATGGTCGAGTATGGCGCTGGCGAGCTGCTGGTGACCTCGATGGACCGTGACGGCACCAAGGTCGGCTTCGACATTCCCTTGACCCGCACGATTGCCGACGCCGTCCCCGTGCCGGTGATCGCCTCGGGCGGTGTCGGAACGCTGGAGCATCTGGTCGAAGGGGTGCGCGACGCCCACGCCTCGGCGGTACTCGCGGCCTCGATCTTCCACTTCGGCACCTTCACCATTGCCGGCGCCAAGCGCTACCTGCGCGCGGCCGGGATTCCGGTCCGCATGGACGCGGCGGTCACGCCCGAGCGCTATGCCCGCTGATCCCGACGCCCGCGTCCTCGACGACCTCTTCACGGTCATCCAGGGCCGAAGAAGCGGCTCGCCCGATGCGTCGTACACGGCGAAGCTTTTCGCCGCCGGCGCGCCAAGGATTGCCCGCAAGGTCGGCGAGGAGGCGGTGGAGGTGGTGGTCGCGGCGCTCGGCGAGCGGGATCGGCTTGCCGCCGAAAGCGCCGATTTGCTCTACCACCTGCTGGTGTTGTGGGCGGATGCTGGAGTTGAGCCGCGGGAGGTCTGGGCGGAGCTGGCCTGGCGCAGCGGCACGTCGGGCCTGGCCGAGAAAGCATCCAGAGGCCGCGACGACAAGCCGGATTGAGGGAGCAATGATGGCCTACGACAGCAACAACATCTTCGCCAAGATCCTCCGCGGCGAGATCGCGTGCAAGAAGGTCTACGAAGACGACTTCGCGCTCGCCTTCCACGACATCCACCCGCAGACGCCGGTGCACGTCCTGGTCATCCCCAAGGGCCCGTACGTCTCCCTCGACGATTTTAGCCTGAGCGCGGATCCGGCGGAGATCGGCGGCTTCTTTGCTGCCGTTGGCGAGGTGGCGCGGGCCCTCGGCGTGGTCGACAGCGGCTATCGCATCCTCGCCAACATCGGCCGCGACGCCAACCAGGAGGTCGCGCATTTCCACGTGCACATCTTCGCCGGGCGGCCACTCGGGCCGATGATCAAGAAGGGCTGACGGCCGCCGCTTTCGCCGCCGGACGACCCGGCGGGCGACCGCTCAGGGGGGCGCCTGCCAACAACAACGGTGCGGGGCATGGAGACGTTCAAGGTCGAGTTGCGGCGGACGGCGCGTCCGCATGAGCACCTTTCCCTGGTTCCGGTCATCCACATTATCGGCTGGTTCGTCACCGCGCTGGGCGTGTTGATGATCGTGCCGGCACTCGTCGACGGCGCCTACGGGAACCCCGACTGGAAGGTGTTCTCCGTCTCGTCGGGGATCAGCGTCTTCTTCGGCATCGCTCTCCTGCTCACCACCAGGGGCGCGCGCCTGCGCCTCAGCATCCGCCAGGGCTTCCTGCTGACGACCGGGGTGTGGGTCTGCGCCACCGTCGTCGGCGCCCTGCCGCTGATGTTCTCCGGCCTCGACATGAACTTCACCGATGCATTCTTCGAGGCCATGTCGGGGCTGACCACGACCGGCTCCACCGTGATGGCCGGCCTGGACACCGCCCCTCCCGGGATCTTGCTCTGGCGCGGGCTGTTGCAGTGCATCGGCGGCATTGGCTTCATCGCCGTGGGCTTGGCGATGCTGCCGTTCCTGCAGATCGGCGGCATGCAGCTCTTCCGGCTGGAGTCCTCCGAGCGGGCCGACAAGGCCGTCCCTCAGGCCGGCCGCTTCGCCGCCATGCTGCTGCTGATCTACCTCGGCCTCACGCTCGTATGCATGACTGCGCTCAGGATCGCCGGCATGACCTGGCTGGAGGCGGCGGTCCACGCCATGACCACGCTGTCGACCGGCGGCTATTCGACCTCCGACAGCTCGGTGGCCTACTTCAAGAGCCCCTCGGTCGAGTGGATTATCTCCGGCTTCATGCTCGTCGGCAGCCTGCCGTTCCTTCTTTACCTCCGTACCCTTCAGGGGCGGGGCGGTTTCCTGGTCCGCGACGAGCAGGTGCAAAGCTTCCTTCGCTTCATCGTCGCTGTCTCGCTCGGGCTCGGCGTGTGGCTATGGTTCACTAGCGACCTTGCCTTCGGCGACGCGATCCGCCTTTCCACCTTCAACGTCATCTCGGTAGTGACGACCACCGGGTTCGCCTCCAGCGACTACTCGACGTGGGGTGACCTGTCGCAGGTCGTCTTCTTCCTGCTCACCTTCGTCGGCGGCTGCACCGGCTCCACCGCCGGCGGCCTGAAGGCGTTTCGCTTCGACATCCTCGGCTTGGCGCTGAAGGTCTACATCCAGCGGCTGATCTATCCGCACGGCGCCTTCGCCGTGACCTACAACGGCCGGACGGTCGCCAGCGACGTCTTCGCCGGGGTCCTGCTGTTCATGGGGCTCTACCTGATCACGACGGCGGTGATCAGCGTACTGCTGGCGATGACCGGGCTCGACCTGATCACCTGCGTGACCGGCGCCGCGACGGCCTTGGGCAACGTGGGCCCCGGTCTCGGGCCCATCATCGGCCCCGTCGGGAACTTCTCGACCCTTCCGGACACCTCGAAGTGGATCCTATCCGCGGCGATGCTTCTCGGCCGGCTCGAGTTCTTCACCGTCCTGGCGCTGTTCTCGCCGCGCTTCTGGCGGCACTGACCGCCTTTAGCTCGTAGGGCGCCGCCAGCCCGCGGCCCGTGCCGCGTCCTCGCTGCAGAACCAGCGCTCGACCGCTTCGGGCGCGCCAGTCTTGGCACCGTAGTCGGGGTCGAGCGGGCCGTAGTAGAGACGGGCGCCGTTCTCGGCGATGCCGGCGATCACGCAACCCTGCTCGGGGCCTTGCGCCTCCGCCGCCTCCCGCTCCCGGCGCCAGTCCCAGGGCGCCATCACACCGCCAGCCCACAGCCCGATGCCGGCCGCGCGCGCCTTCTCCTCTGCCAGGCGATAGTCGATCTGCGCATCCGGAAGCGCGAAGGCATAGCCGGCGTCGAGGAGCTGCAGCGCAACGTCGTCCTCGCCCGCGGCACAGGTGGCGGTCACTGCGCCGTGCTCCTCTGGACCTTGCGGCCAGCAGCGCAGCGGCCTCGGCTCCAGCTGCAGCCGCTTGCGCAACTCGTAGCCAGCCATGAGACCGCAGCGGGCCTCGCGCTCGTTCGCGCGAGGGCAGTGCTGCCCGAGCTCCGGCGCGTCAATGCCGGCGAGGTGGATGTGCAGGTCCCCCATGGTGAAGCTGTCACCATCGAACACGCTTGCCTGCTTCGCGTCTCCCTCGATGGGCGCCGGCATCCTGCCGCTCGCCTCGCCGTTCGCCCCGCGGGCCGGTTCAGCGAGGAGAGCGCACGCAATGGCCGCTAGGAGCGCCGGAATACGCATCGTCACTGCCAGCCTTTCCAGGTGTGGTAAGGACGCGGGATTAGACCAGGATGTGGGCGGCGGCAACCGCGGTGGTGTCGTTCTGGCACATGGAGCCATCCGAGTTTCACGAGGCCGAGGTGCGAGAACGGGTAGACAAGCTGGAGCTACTTCATTCGCGTTACTCGCTGCAGCGTCAGCATTGAGGTGCCGCGCATCATCCGCAGGGCAATACGGCACCCTACCTCGCTGCGGGTTCCTCGGCGCCGGAGGGAAGCGGCGCGCGGGGGTCGGCGATCCAGGCGGCGATGTCGCGCCAGACGGTCTCGGCCTGCAGGTCGCGCAGCAGCATGTGGTAGCCGGCCGGATAGTAGACGACGCGGCGGCGGCCGGCCGCGTCCGCCGGCAGCCGCTCGGTCATCTCGCGCACCGCCGCCGGCGGGATGAGCTGGTCCCTGGCGCCGTAGAGGACGAGCGCCGGGACGTGCAGCGAGGAGGCCGAGACCATCGCCCGGTCCATGAGGTTGACCAGGCCGTAGACCGTGTCGATCCGGCTCTGCTTGATCACCAGCGGATCGCGGCCGAGGCCTTTCAGCATCTCGATGTTGTCGGACGGCTTGATCCCGAGGTTGCGCCCCGTCACCTGGCCGCTGGGCAAGGTGTGGACCGCGAGCCAGAGCGCCGTCGTCTGGTACCACGGCATCGAGGCACGACCCCACACCGCCGGGGCGGCGAGGATGACGCCGTCCACCGCCGGCGGCTGCGGCCCGGCCATGGCGGTCATGATCACCGCCCCGCCCATGCTCTCGCCGAGAAGATAGAGCGGCGTTCCGGGATGGCGCTTGCGCACGGCGTGCACGGCGGCCTTTAGGTCATCGGCGAGGGCACGGTCGCCGGGCCACAGCCCCCGGTTCGGGGCCTCGCCGAAGCCGCGCTGGTCATAGGCATACGACTGGATGCCGCGGGCGGCGAACCAGGCGCCCGGGCCCGCGAAGAAGTTGCGGTAGTCGTTGAAGCCGTGGAGCGCGATGAGGACGGCCTTCGCCGCCCCCTCCCCCTCCGGCCGCCAGATCCGGAGCGGCAGCTTCGCCCCGTCGGGTGCCATGAGGCCGGCGTCTGCGATGGTCGGCGCGGCGATGGCCGGCCCCGGCAGGGCGACGACCGGGGCGCATCCCGCCGCGACCAGAGCCAGCAGCATCAGGGCGAGCCGGGGCAATGGGCCGAGCCTCAAGGTTCGATGCGCCCGTCGGCCGGATCCGCGACTACCGTCGGCTCCATCGCCCGGTCCTCGCCCGCGTCCGGCTCATTGGTGAGCCTGAGGAAGATGTCCTCGAGCTCGGTCTCGCGGGTGGTGACCTCGCCGACGCTTAAGCCCGCGGCGCGGACGGCGGCGAGGATCTCGCCGGCGGCGATCTGGCTCGGCGGGTAGTGGAAGGTGAGCCGCCCCGGCGCCTCCAGCACCGCCTTGAACCGGTCGAGCGCGGCCGGCACCGCGTCGATCGCCTCGGTGAGCGTTACGGTGAGCTGCTTCGCGTCCACCCGGCGGAGCAGGTCCTCGGTCGGCTCGCAGGCGACCAGCCGGCCGTGGTTGATGATGGCGATCCGGTCGCAAAGCGCCTGCGCCTCTTCGAGGTAATGCGTCGTCAGCAGGATCGTCGTGCCCTGGGCGCGCAGCCGCCGCAGGTAGGTCCAGAGCTGATGGCGCAGTTCGACGTCGACGCCGGCCGTCGGCTCGTCGAGGACGAGGACCGGCGGCAAGTGCACCATCGCCTTGGCGACCAGGAGCCGCCGGCGCATCCCGCCCGAAAGCCTGCGGGCGTAGGCGTCGGCCTGAGCGGTCAGCCCCACCGCCGACAGCAGCTCCGTCGTCCGCCGCTCCGCCTTGGGCACACCGTAGAGCCCGGCCTGCACCTCCAAGAGCTCGCGCGGAGTGAAGAACGGATCCAGGTTGAGCTCCTGAGGGACGACGCCGATGGCCCGGCGGGCGGCGCGCATGTCGGCGTCGATGTCGTGGCCCCAGATCCGCACCTCGCCGGAGGTGCGCACGACGAGCGCAGCGAGGATGTTGATCAGCGTCGACTTGCCGGCGCCGTTGGGGCCGAGCAGGCCGAAGAAGGACCCCGAGGGCACCGAGAGCGAGACGCCCTTCAGCGCCCGGACGGCAGGCTGGCCGCGGCCGCCGCCGTAGGTCTTGGTCAGCTCGACGATCTCGACGGCATTGTCCGGAGCATCCGCCGGCGGGCGGGCGTGGCGATCGATGAGGGTGTTCAAGCGAGCGTCTCCCGGCCAGTCGCGCGGCACGAACCGACCGGGCTCGCCGGCGCGGCCGAGGCGGATCGGGATCGATACGGCAACATTGATTGTAGGTCGGCTTTCGCTATCATCCGCGCATTCGCGAGGTCAATGTACCATGCCGGAAGGTCGGCGGGACGTTCGGATCGGGGGCAGGATGAGGCCGCAGGAGAAGATCATGGTGGACAGCCGCGTCGTCGGCTGCGACGGCGGCGGCGGCGCGCTCGGCCACCCCCTGGTCTACCTGAACATGGGCGACGAGGACGAGATCTACTGTCCTTACTGCTCGCGGCACTTCGTCTTCGAGGGTGGCGCCGCACCGGTGGCGGGACACTGACCACCGCCGAGGCCACCCCGGCAGCGAGCCAGCCCCGCCACGTCTACCTGATCGACGGCTCGGGCTTCCTCTTTCGCGCCTTCCATGCACTGCCGCCGATGACCCGGGGCGACGGCGCCCCCGTCGGCGCCGTCTATGGCTTCGCCCAGATGCTGATAAAGCTTCTGGCCGAGACCGATGCCGACCACATCGCGGTGATCTTCGACGCCTCGCGCCGCACCTTCCGCAACGACATGTTCCCTGGCTACAAGGCGAGCCGCCCCGAGCCGCCGGACGAGCTGATCCCGCAGTTCGCGCTGGTGCGCGAAGCGACCCGGGCGTTCAACGTCGCCTGCATCGAGGCCACCGGCTACGAGGCCGACGACGTCATCGCCACCTACACCCGGCTCGCGCGCGAGGCCGGCGCCGTGGTCACCATCGTCTCCTCCGACAAGGACCTGATGCAGCTCGTCGGCGACGGCGTGACCATGTTCGACGCGATGAAGAACCGCTCGATCGGCGTCGAGGAGGTGCGCGAGCGCTTCGGCGTCGGGCCCGAGAAGGTCATCGACGTCCAGGCCCTGGCCGGGGACTCCGTCGACAACGTTCCGGGGGTTCCCGGGATCGGGGTGAAGACCGCGGCCCAGCTCATCGGCGAGTACGGCGACCTGGAGACGCTGCTCGAGCGCGTGAACGAGATCCGGCAGCCGAAGCGCCGGCAGTCGCTGATCGAGCATGCCGACAACGCCCGGCTGTCGAAGGAGCTGGTCAAGCTCTGCTGCGAGGTGCCGCCGCCCGAGCCGCTTTCGGCGTTCGCCGTGAAGCTGCCGGACCCGAAGGCTTTGCGCGACTTCCTCGAGGCGCAGTCGTTCCGCTCGATCCTGACCCGCATCGAAAACCAGGGGCTGGCGCTCGGTCGCGGCGCGGCCCAGCCGGCAGTGGCGCCGGCGCCGGAGCTGCCGCTGGAGCGGCGCGACTACACCCTGGTCCAAGACGAGGCGACGCTGGCGCGCTGGATCGGCCAGGCGGAGGCCGCCGGCCTCGTCGCCATCGACACCGAGACCACCTCGCTCTACGCCAGCCGCTGCTCGCTCATCGGTATCTCGCTGTCGCTGGAGCCCGGCCGCGCCTGCTATGTGCCGCTGGCCCACGTCGGAGCGCCCGGCGAGGAGCCGCCGCGGCAGCTCGACCGGGACGTCGCTCTCGCCGCCCTCAAGCCGCTGCTCGAGGACCCCGCGGTGCTCAAGGTCGGGCAGAACGTCAAGTACGACATGCAGGTGCTCGGCCGCTGCGGCGTCCAGCTTTCCCCCATCGACGACACCATGCTGCTCTCCTACGTGCTGGAGGGCGGCCTGCACGGCCACGGCATGGACGAGCTCGCCGAGCTGCACCTCGGCATAACGCCGGTGAAGTTCGCCGACGTCGCCGGCGCCGGCCGCTCCCAGGTGACCTTCGACAAGGTCTCGATTACCCGCGGCTGCGACTACGCCGCCGAGGAAGCCGATATCACGATCAGGCTGCATCGCCAGCTCAAGCCCAGGCTCGTCACCGAGCGTCTGGTCACGGTCTACGAGACCCTGGAGCGGCCGCTGATCGGTGTGCTCGCAGCCATGGAGGCGCGCGGCATCCTCGTCGACGTCGACAGGAACTGCGCCGGCTCAGCGGCGAGTTCGGCCATCGTCTGGAAGCGCTGGAGGCCGAGATCCACGGGCTCGCCGGCGGGCCGTTCAACATCGGCTCGCCGAAGCAACTGGGCGACGTGCTGTTCGAGCGGCTGAAGGTGCAAACCGGTCGGCGCGGCAAGTCCGGCGCGTTCGCCACCGGCGCTGACATCCTGGAGACGATCGCCGCCGAGGCCGAGGACCCGCACGCCCGGGCGCTGGCGGGGAGAGTGCTCGACTGGCGGCAGCTCTCCAAGCTCAAGACCACCTACGCCGACGCCCTGATCCAGCAGATCGGCCCGGACACGGGGCGGGTGCACACCTGCTACCAGCAGGCGGTCGCCTCCACCGGCCGGCTGTCGTCGTCCGACCCGAACCTGCAGAACATCCCGGTGCGCACCGAGGAGGGTCGCAAGATCCGCCGTGCCTTTATCGCCGAGCCCGGCTCGGTGCTGCTCAGCGCTGACTACTCGCAGATCGAGCTCCGCCTGCTCGCCCACGTTGCTGGCATTGAGGCGCTGAAGGTGGCGTTCCGCGAAGGCATCGACATCCACGCGATGACCGCGTCGCAGGTGTTCGGCGTGCCGATCGAGGGCATGGACCCGATGACGCGGCGTAAGGCCAAGGCCATCAACTTCGGCATCATCTACGGCATCTCGCCCTTCGGCCTCGCCCGCCAGCTCGGCATCCCGCGCGGCGAGGCGGCCGCCTACATCGACGCCTACTTCGCCCGCTATCCCGGCATCCGCGACTACATGGCGGCAACGAAGAAGCTCGCCCGCGAGCGGGGCTACGTCACAACCCTGTTCGGCCGGCGCTGCCACGTCCGCGGCATCACCGACCGCAACGTCTCGGTCCGGAGCTTTGCCGAACGGGCCGCCATCAACGCACCGATCCAGGGCGGCGCTGCCGACATCATCAAGCGGGCGATGATCCGCATTCCGTCCGCCCTCGCCCGCGCCGGGCTGTCGGCGCAGATGCTTCTGCAGGTGCACGACGAGCTCGTCTTCGAGGTGCCCAAAGCCGAGGTCGAGGCGACCCGGGCGCTGGTCGTGGGTGAGATGACCTCGGTGGCGCGGCTGACCGTGCCGCTGGTGGTCGATACCGGCACCGGGCTCACCTGGGACGCGGCGCACTGAGCGAGCGCGCCCGGGTCCGCCTCCTGGCCTTGCGGCGATGCTTTTATTTCTACCGCTGGTCGGCCATATCGTGCCCGTGCAAAATGCCCGCTCAGCCTTGCGAAGGAGGTCGTGAGAATGGCCAAGATCGAGATCTACACGACGCCCTTCTGTCCCTATTGCCAGCGGGCCAAGGCGCTGCTGGCAAAGAAGAACGTCGAGTTCGTCGAGTACGACGTCACCGACGTTCCCGGCGCCCGGGCCGAGATGCAGGAGCGTTCGGGCGGCAAGAGGACGGTACCGCAGATCTTCGTCGATGGCCGCTACGTCGGCGACTCCGATGGCATGGTCGCGCTGGAGCGGGCGGGCAAGCTCGACGCGGTGCTCCGCGGCGAGGGCTGACGGCGGCGATGGCGGAGTTCACCGTTGCCTGCGTTCAGACCAACTCGGGGCGCGAGATCGGCCCGAACATCGATGCCGTGCTGCCGCTGATCGGCGTGGCGCGGGCGCGCGGCGCCGAGCTGATTTTGCTTCCCGAGAACGTCGCCATGATCGAGCCCGATCAGGCCAAGCAGCGCGAGAAGGCGCTGCCCGAGGACGGGCATCCGGCTCTGGTCGCCTTCACCGAGGCCGCCGGACGTCTTGGCGTGTGGCTGCTCATCGGCTCGCTCGCCATCCGCCGCGAGGATGGCCGGGTTGCCAACCGTTCCTTCCTCCTCGACGCGTCCGGGCGCGTCGTCGCCCGCTACGACAAGATCCACCTCTTCGACGTCGACCTCTCGTCCGGCGAAAGCTACCGCGAGTCCGCGGTGATCGCGCCGGGGGACCGCGTCGTCATCGCCGCCACACCGTGGGGCCGGCTCGGGATGAGCGTCTGCTACGACCTCCGCTTTCCCCACCTCTACCGTGCGCTCGCCAAGGCAGGGGCGGACTTCCTCACCATCCCCGCCGCCTTCACCCGCACCACCGGCGCGGCGCACTGGCACGTGCTGGCACGGGCGAGGGCGATCGAGACGGGCTGCTACGTGCTCGCCCCGGCGCAGTGCGGCACCCACGCCGAGGGTCGGCTCACCTTCGGCCATTCCGTCATCGTTGATCCTTGGGGAGCGGTGCTTGCCGACGCCGGCGAGGACGTGGGCATCGTCACCGCCGAGGTCGATCCGGCCCGGGTGGCGGAGGCCCGCCGGCGGGTGCCGGCCCTGGAGCACGATCGCCCCTTCGCGGCGCCTTCGCCGTGATCGTCTTCGACCTCGCCAGCAGCGACGGCCACCGGTTCGAGGTGTGGTTCCGCTCAGGCGCCGCGTTCGACGAACAGGTCGAAGCCGGCGCGCTGGTCTGTCCCGTCTGCCGCGACACGCGCGTCAGCAAGGCGCCCATGGCGCCGCGGGTGGCCCGGGCATCGGCAGGCGGCGAGCCCGCGCCCGCGAATGGCAAGCCCGCGGCGGGGAAGGAGCAAGAGCGTCCGACACACATGCTGACTCGCCTGCGCGGCCTCATCGAGGCCAACTGCGAGGACGTAGGCAGCCGGTTCACCGAGGAGGCGCGGCGCATCCACTTCGGCGAGACCGACCCGCGCGGCATCTACGACGAGGCCAGCCTTGAGGACGCCGCGGCACTTCGCGAAGACGGCATCGACTACCAGATCCTGCCCTGGTGGCAGCGCCGCAACGACTGAGGCGCGGCCCGGCGCAAGGCTTGGCTGCGCACAGCCGCCGGGATGGCGAGGAGGCGCCGCCGACGGCGGCCATCACCGCCGCCGACGGCGGCCATCACCCTCCCGCTGCGGGCCCCTTCCTCTCCTACGGCTTCGCCGCGGGGCGAGGGGAAGATGCGACGCGGGCTTGCCACGGGACTCCCTCTCTCGCGCACCGTAAGCGCAAGTGGGAAAGCGGGTCGCGGTGAGGGTTTGCTAGAACGGGAAGATGACGTCCCAGATTTGGGTGCCCCAGCGCGGCTGCTGCAGGTCGCTGAGCGTGCCGCGGCCGCCGTAGGCGACGCGCATCTCGGCGATCTTTTCGTGGCGGATGGAGTTGTCGGCCTCGATGTCCTGCGGCCGGATCACGCCGCTGATCATCAGTTCGCGCAACTCGTAGTTCACCCGGATCTCCTGGCGGCCGACGATGGCGAGCAGGCCGTTGGGCAGCACCTGGGTGACGATGGCGGCGAACGTCAGGTCGATCGACTCCTGCCGATCGATGCCGCCGTTGCCCTGGGTCTCGTGCTCGGTGCCGAAGCTGACGGCCGGGCTCACGCCAACCGCCGGCACCGCATTGCGGACCACGCCCTCGTAACCAAGCATGGCGTCGACCTTGGCGGTCTCGCCGTCGTCGCGTTCGCGCTTGGTCGAGTTCTTCAGCTTGGCGCTGTCGTCGAGCTTGAGGCGGATGGTGAGGATGTCGCCGATTTCCTTGGCGCGGGTGTCCTTAAAGAAGGCCCTCGCTCCCGGCCGCCAGAGCGAGGCCGGGTTGTCGTCGGCCTGCGGCTGGGCCGGCATCGGCAGGCGGACGGGCTGATAGGCCGGGTCCTTCTGCGGATCTTCGGGGATCTTGCTGAGCTTGGGCGTGGTTCCGACCTCCGTCAGGCGGGTGCCGAGGCTGCAGCCGCCGAGGCCGGCGGCGAGGATCAGCGCCAGCGCCGTGCTGGCGGCGGCGCGAGGCCAGGATGCGGTCATCGGCCGTCTCTCCTTTGTGGCGACCCGCCTGGGCTCACGTCGACCCGGCCGGGGCCGCTGATCGTGCCTTCGACGACGGTGCTGCTCTGCAGGTTGCTGACGCGGATCGTCTCGCCGACGCCGCCGTCCTCGAGCGCCCGGGCGCGGGCGCTCAGCGCCATCCCGGGGCGGTCGAGCGTTAGCAAGACCAGGCTGCCCTTTGCGACGACGACGGGCTTGCGGATCTGGGTACCGCGGACGGGCGTGCCCGGGCGCAGCGGGCCGCGGGCGCTGTGGCCGACGAGCCCCGCCGCGTCGACGACGACGCTGCTGCCGACACGGCTGTCCTTCAGCAAGACCCACTCCAGGTCCTCTGCCTGGATGGTCTCGCCGCGGCCGATGGCACGGACCGGGACCGGCACCTGGGCCATGCGATGGAGCTGGCCGGTGATGGTCTGGCGGTGGACCTTGCCGGATCCGGCCGGGATGGCGACGCGGGCGGCGAAGCGGCGCCCGGGCGCGTCGGTGCTGATCTCCTCGACGACGATGGGATCGGCGCCGGGAGGTGTGCGCAGCGTCGGCAACGTGCTCGCGAACTCGATCGCGACGGCCTCCGGGTCGTCGCCGGTCTTCGCCGACAGCGCGTCGGCGACGAGGCGGGCCATGTCCGCCTGGGTGTAGAACCGCTCGCCCTCCTGCGGCCCGTTCTCGGCCTCGGCGGCGAAAGCCGAGGTCGCGGCGAGGATCAGCAGAACCGCAAGCAACCAGCCGGAAGATCTGCGCAATTGCTTCTCTGCCTTCTTTAAGATCAATATCGTCATGGCGAGCCGCGGAGCGGCGTGGGCGCATTAGCCGAAGGCCTAATCCGCCGACTTCCCTTCGGCGGGTCCGGCTTCGCCTAGACCCACCCTCCGTGGAATCCGATCTAAACTACCGGTTGCTGAGCGAGGCCATCATCTCGTCGGCGGTCTGGATGACCTTGGAGTTCATCTCGTAAGCGCGCTGCGCCGAGATGAGGTTGGTGATCTCCTCGACCGCGTTGACGTTGGCGGTCTCGAGGAAGCCCTGGAGCAGGCTGCCGAAGCCGGGATCCTGCGGGTTGCCGACGTTCGCCGCACCCGAGGCCGGCGTCTCCAGGAGCAGGTTGCTGCCGATGGCCTCGAGCCCGGCCTCGTTCGGGAAGGTCGCGAGCTGGATCTGGCCGACGTTCTGCAGCGCCACCTGGCCCTGCTGCTTCACCAGCACCTCGCCGCTCTGGTTGATGCTGATGTCGATGGCGTCCGCCGGCACGGTGATGCCGGGCAGCACGACCAGGCCGTCGTGGGTAACGATCTCGCCGTCGGCATTGAGCTGGAAGGTGCCGTCGCGGGTATACGCGGTCTCGCCGTCCGGACGCTCCACCTGGAAGAAGCCCTTGCCCTGGATGGCGAGGTCGAACGTGTTCTCCGTCGCCGCGACGTTGCCCTGGGTGTGGATGCGGTAGACCGCGGCGAGCTTCACCCCGAGGCCCAGCTGCACGCCGCTCGGCACCACGCCGCCGCTGTCGGACGCGGTCGAGCCGGGCCGCCGGAGGTTCTGGTAGAGCAGGTCGTGGAACTCCGGCCGCCGGCGCAGGTAGCCGGTGGTGTTCATGTTGGCGAGGTTGTTGGACACCACCTCGACGTTGCGCTGCTGCGCGAGCATGCCGGTCGCGGCAATGCTGAGGGCTCTCATCTCGTCAACTCCGTCTACGGGCTGCGCCTCACGCGCTACCCCTTATGCGGCATAAACCTGAAGCATTTGCTTAAGCCGATCGTCTTCCCGGTTGATCAGGTCGCGCACCGAGGCGTAGGCGCGCTCGACCCGGATCATCTTTTCCATCTCCAGGATTGGCTCGACGTTGGAGCGCTCAAGCATCCCCTGCTCGAGGACCGGAGAGGCGACGTCCACCGGCTGGGCGTCCGTCGAGAACAGGCTTCCCCCCGCCGGGAGCAGGGCCGCGGGCGCGTCGAAGGCGACGATGCGCAGCCGGCCCAGCTCGCCGTTCTGGCTGGAGATCGTGCCGTCGCGGGCGACGACGATGTCGGTGTCGGTCTCGCCCAGGAAGACCGGCGTGTCGGCGTTGGTCAGCACCGGCGCGCCCTCCGCCGTCACCAGCCGGCCCTCGCCGTCGAGCTGCAGGCGACCGTTGCGGCTGTAGAGCAGATCCCCGTTCGAGCCTTCGACGACGAAGTAGCCGTCGCCCTGGATCGCAAGATCCAGCGGGTTGCCGGTCGCCTCGGTGCGGCCCTGGCTGTCGTCGCGCACCGTGGCGATGTCGCGGACGAAGGCGATCGGCGCCGCCGGCCCGGCCGGGCCGCCGTTCCTGACCACGTGGTCGGTGAACAGCATCCGCTCGGCCTTGAAGCCGTTGGTGTTCATATTGGCGAGGTTGTTGGCGACGACGTCCATCTGCCGGCGCAAAGCCCCCTGCCGCGAGAGGGCAACGAGCAACGTCGTTTCCATGGAACCTCCTTGGCCGTGACTGCCACAGCTCGAGGCCGTGGCTGCAGCCGCCGTGCCAGCACCTGTTATTCAATGAAATCAGCCCTGTGGGGCCAGACGCGACTGCGCGGCGGGTCCGGCGCAGTGGCCGGGCGGCGCATCCTGCCGGGCAGATGTTGCCGGGTCGATCGAGATTGCCGGCGGCGATCAACCGCTTGTTAACCGCCTGCGCCTACCTTCGGCCCCGGCGGAGCGCCAGCGTGTGCGCTTCCGCCGGACGAGCATGAGGGAACCTTTGGCCGAGAGTATCACGACGTTGGCCGGCGCCGCGGACCAGCCCGACAGCGAAGCCGCGCCCGAGGGCAAGGCCGGCCGGGCGCGGACCTTGATCATCGCCGCCGGGGCGGTGCTGCTTCTGGGCGTCGGCGCCTCGATCGCCTACGTCACCGGTGCCCTCGACGGCGTCTTGAGAACCGAACCCGCGCCGGACGCGGCCGCCGAGGCCGCCGCCAGCCGGCGCCGATCGTCTTCTACGAGCTTCCCGACCTGGTCGTCTCGCTCAACACCAACGAGCGGCAGTCGACCTTCCTCAAGGTGAAGATCTCGCTCGAGCTTCCCGACCAGGCCGCGGTGGCCGCGGTCGAGCGGGTGATGCCGCGGATCATCGACCATTGCCAGGTCTACCTCCGCGAGCTGCGCCCCGACGACCTGCGCGGGTCGGCCGGCACCCTGCGGCTTCGCCAGGAGCTCCGCCGCCGTATCGCCGTCGCCATCGCCCCGGCCGAGGTCCGCGACGTCCTCTTCGTCGATCTCCTCGTTCAGTAGCCATCCCAAGGAGGATTGCGCCGCAATGACGCCAGCGGATACGGACGAGCCGGCAGTGTCCGGCGGAACGCCGCCCGGAGCCGACGACGATGGCTGGGGCGAGGCCATGGCCGAGACGGTCAAGCCGGCGGCTCCAGCGACGCCGACCCCGCCGAAGGCGGCGGCGGTCCTCGACCAGAGCGAGATCGACAGCCTCCTCGGCTTTGCCGACGACAGCGAGGAGGCGCAGCCGGTCACCGGCGTCCGCGCCATCATCAACCGCGGGCCGCTGTCCTACGAGCGGCTGCCGATGCTGGAGGTGGTGTTCGACCGGCTGGTGCGGCTGATGTCGACCAGCCTGCGCAAGTTCACCTCGGACAACGTCGAGGTCTCGCTGGAGGCGATCAGCACCGTCCGTTTCGGCGACTACATCAACCGCGTCCCGCTGCCGGCGATGCTCAGCATCTTCAAGGCCGAGGAGTGGGAGAACTTCGGGCTGATCACCGCCGACTCGGCGCTCATCTACTCGGCGGTCGACATCCTGCTGGGCGGCCGACGCGGCTCCGCCGCCATCCGCATTGAGGGCCGGCCATACACGACCATCGAGCGCAGCCTGGTCGAGCGGATGATTCACGTGATGCTGGCCGACCTCACGGCCGCGTTCGAACCGTTGAGTCCGGTCACCTTCCGCATCGAGCGGCTGGAAACCAATCCGCGCTTCGCCTCGATCACCCAGCCTTCCAACGCCGCCGTCGCCGCCAGTTTGCGCATCGACATGGACGATCGCGGCGGGCGGATAGACCTGGTGCTGCCCTATTCGACCCTGGAGCCGGTCCGCGACCTGCTGTTGCAGATGTTCATGGGCGAGAAGTTCGGCCGCGACAGCATCTGGGAGACCCACCTCGCCGAGAACCTGTGGCTGACCGACGTCGAGCTCACCGCCGTCCTCGACGAGCGCACCGTGCCGCTCCGCGACATCTTCGCCCTTCAAGTAGGCTCCCGGCTGATGTTCGAGGCTTCACCCAACTCGCTGATCGAGATGCGCTGCTCGGGCGTGCCGATGTATTCGGCGCGCATGGGTCGCTCGGGCGAGCGGATCGCCGTGCAGATCGACGGGCGCGCACCCGGTTCCGCCGCGAACAAGACATCAGGACGCTGACCGTGATCTGGACCCTGTTTCTCGACGGCCTGGTGGCGGCGCTTCTCATCGTCGCCATCGTGCTGGCCATGAGCCTCAATCGGCGGTTCGCCGGGTTGGGGCGCGACAGGCTGGAGTTCACAACCCTGGCGCAGGAGTTCAACGCCGCGCTCGCCCGCGCCGAGGGCAGCGTCGCCTGTCTGAAGACGACTGCGGCGGGCCTCGAAACAGAGAACAAGCGTGCCGAGACGCACGAGGAGGATCTGCGCCAGCTCATTGAGCGGGCCGAAGCCGTCTGCGACCGGCTGGAGGCCGCGGTGCGGGCGACCCGGCCACAGGGCAACGTCACGCCGATGCCCGGCCGCGCCGGCCCAGGCCCCGGCCCCGGCCCGGCCTCGGCCCCGGACCGCACCCCGGACCGCGCCCAGACCCCCGTCCCGGCCCAGCCGGCCACGCCCGCGGCGGCGGCGCGCTCGGAAGCCGAGCGCGACCTCCTCCAGGCCTTGCGCTTCAAGCGCTAGGGCAGAGGTGGAAGCGGAACCTTGATCGCCAGTGCGAGGAGGCGAAGTCGACGAGGCCGTATGGCGGGTCGCGCGAAGCCGGACCCGCGGGTTTCGGCGCGGTACGCCTATGCCCATCCCGCCCTACCGCGACCCGCCTCGCCATGACGCCTGACCGGTAGCTGTTCGAGAACACTCGTGCAGCGACATGAGACGCCAGAGACATGAAACGGAAGGTGCGCGCAGTGTCTGACAAGCAAAAGTCGTCCCGGCCGCGGCTTGGGGGAGCGTCCAGCCTGCGGCGGTTGCGGCTGCTGCCGGCGCTAATATTCCTCGCCGCGCTGTTTCTCACGGTGAAGATCGGGATGCTTTGGCAGGGCGCGGAGGATTGGCCCCAGCGCGGGCCGCTGGCCATAGCTGGCGCCGCGGCCAGCTCTGCGGCTTCCGAACAGCCGCCTGCCTCGCCGGCACCCGCGGCCCCGCCGGCGTCGGCCGCCAGCAGCCCCGGTGCCGGAGGCGAAACCCCACCACCACCGCCCGTCACGCCCGCCGACGGGCAAGCGTCTTCCGGATCGGCGGAGGCTTCGTCCTTCTCCCCGGCCGAGGTCGACGTGCTGCGCCAGCTCGCCGCACGCCGTGAGCAGCTCGAAGCCCGGATGCATGACCTGGACAAGCGCGAGGCCCTGCTAAAGGCGGCGGAAAGCCGGATCGATGCCAAGGCGACGGCGCTGAAGGAGCTGCAGGCGCAGGTCAGTCGGCTCCTCAAGAGCCACGACGAGCAGCAGGACGCGAAGGTCGCGTCGCTGGCGAGACTCTACGAGAGCATGAAGCCAAAGGACGCCGCCGCGATCCTCCAGACGCTCGAGCTGGAGCCGTTGCTCCTGGTCGTCGAAAGGATCAAGGAGCGCAAGCTTGCGGCGATCATGGCGGAGATGAACCCGATGAAGGCGCGCGATGTGACGGCGGAGCTCGTCCGCACGCGCAAGATCGAGGCCGCGGCTCGCCCGGCAATCCGGGCCGCCGGCGGTGGCGCCCCGCGCTGAGCCATGGAACAGGCTCCTTCCGTCTCGACGGGGGCAGCGGGCCCGCCGCATGCCACCTTCTCCATGCCGATGCCGGCGCGGCGGGCGCAGGGCGATCCGTCGCTGTCGATCTTCCTCGGCCTGTACCTGCTGGTCCTCGCCTTCTTCATCCTGCTGGTCAGCCTGTCGACGATCGAGGAGATGAAGGCGAAGGCGGTGATGGAGAGCCTGTCGGCAACCTTTGGCCACGCCAAGCCTTCGGGCACGTCCGTCGGTCCGGGCCAAGGCGATCCGGCGCTGCTGCTCGAACGCAAGCTGACGGCCGCCTTCGCCAGTCTTGTCCACATCGCCGAGGTGGAGATCGTCAAACCCGGGCGGGTCATGCGCGCCAGCCTCCCCCTGGCAGCGGTCTTCGCCGAAGATGCGGCGGCTCTGCGTCCGGCTCTCGACCCGCTGCTCGACCGGGTCGTTGCCGCCGTGAGCAGCCCGCCGGACGGGCTGGTGGTGAGGGTGGAGCTCGCGCTGGCGCCTGCGGCCGAAGCGGCAGAGCCGCGGCTGCCCGCTGCCCGTGCCGACGCCTTTGCCCGGGAGATGCTGGCCCGCGGCGCGCCACCGGATCGGCTCGCCATTGCGCTCGCGCCGGGCGCCGGCGGCGGGGTCTGGCTGACCTTCACCATCGACGGCGCGGGCCCGCAACGATCGGCTCAGGGCGGAGCGGCCGTCATGAGCAAGCCGCCCCTCCCCGGCGGAGCGGATCTCTGCGCCCCCGGCGCGCGGCCGGCGATCAGCCGGCAGGCGTGGATGCTGACCTTCACCGACCTGGTTTCGCTGCTGCTCACCTTCTTCGTGCTGATGTTCTCGATGTCGCAGCTCGAGATCGAGCGGTGGCGAGCCATCGCCGCGTCCCTCTCAGGTTCGCTCGACATGCCGGCGGCGGGGATCGCGCCGACGGAGCCGTCGCGCTTCGCCATCGCCACGATCTCGCCGCGGCGCGCCCTCAATCTCGACTACCTGGCATCGGTGCTGAAACAGAACCTCGGCGCCAACCCGCTCGCCCACGGCATCGAGATCGGCCGCGACGGCGAGCGGCTGCTGATCTCCGTGCCCGCCGATCTCGCCTTCGCTCCGGGTTCGGCGAAGCTCGCCGACCGGTCGGCGCCGATGCTCGTGGCCATCGCCTCGGTGCTCAGGACCATCGCCAACGACGTCGCCACCGAAGGCCACGCCGATCCGGCGCCGGTCACGGCAGGAGACTTCGCCTCCAACTGGGAGCTGTCGCTGGCGCGCGCGGAGGCGGTGGCCGCCGTGCTGCGCACCGTGGACGGGAGGGAGGGCATCGTCGCCCGCGGCTTTGCCGACAGCCGCTTCGCTGAACTGCCGCCGGGTGAGGCGGAGGCCAGGCACGCGCTGGCGCGGCGGGTCGACATCGTGATCCTGCCGGCGCGAGGAAGCACATGATCGGCGCAAGAGGGCCGTTGACGCTGCTGCTGGCCGGCCTTCTCGCCGCCTCCGCCGGCCACGTTCGCGCCGATGTCGTGCGGGCGAGCGGATCGGTGCGTGGCGATGTGGGCCGGCTGACGCTGTCTTGGCCGGCGCCGGTGGAGTTCCAGGCGCGTTCGGTCGGCGGCCGTCACGTGCTGCGCTTTGCCCGGCCAGCCGAGGCGGACTTTGCCGCGGCGGTGGCGCCGCTGCATCGCTTCCTCGGTCCCCCGGAGATCAGCGACGAGGGGCGCGCCCTGTCGTTCCCGCTGAAGCCCGGCATCGTTGCCCTGGCTTTCGCCGACCAGACGCGGGTGATGATCGACCTGTTCGACGGCTTCCCGCCGGCGGTCGTGGCGGCGCAGGAGGGCCCGGAACCGGCGGCCGTGTCAGCGGGGGCGATCAAGCCGCCCGCCCCGGCGCCGAACCGGACCGCTCGGACCCAGCCTGCGCCCCTGCGCGCGCCCGACAAGGCTGCCGGCGGCGCACCGGTCGCCTCGCTGCGCTTCGAGTGGGCCGAGCCGGTCGCGGCCGCCGCGTTCCGCCGCGGCGAGGCCCTGTGGCTCATCTTCGACAAGCCGTCGGCCCAAGACATTGCTGCCTTACGCGCGGCGGGCGGCGAGGCGCTTCGCACTCTCCAGCAGCGGCCGCATCCGCGGGCGACGGTGCTGCGCCTGGAGCTCGCCGGAGATGCCGACATCCGCCGCGACGGGCTGGCCTGGATCCTCGACCTCGGGCGCGGTCCGGCGAAGCCGTCGGCAAGCGTCGCGCCATCGCCGCGGCAGGATCCCGGCGGCGCGGCGCTGGTGCTGCCGGTGGCCGAGCCCGGAACGCCGGTGGTGCTCGCTGACCCGGCGATCGGCGACACGCTGGTGGTCGTGCCCGTCGTTCCCCTCGGCCACGGGTTGGCCCGCGACCACCTCTACCCCCAGCTCCGGCTGCTCGCTTCGCTCCAGGGTCTCGTCGTTCGCCCGCTGGTCGATGACCTCCAGGTGCGCCCCGGCCGCGAGGCGGTCGAGCTGGCCCGGCCCGGCGGACTTGCGCTGACGTCGGCCGATCCGGCCACGCGCGCCCGTGCCGGGCTCCGCGCTCCCGCCGCCGGGAGGGGGCTATTGCAGGTGGGCGACTGGGCGACGCAGTCGGTGGACGCCTACACCCCGGCGCGGCGGGCGCTGGAAGCCGCCCTGGCCGCGGTGGACCCAACCGAGCACGAGCCAGCCTGGCTGCGCCTCGCGAACCTCAACCTTGCCTACGGCCTCGCGGCGGAAGCCCTTGGCGCGCTGGAGCGGGCACGCGACACGCGGCCCGCGATGGGGGATGAGGCGTCGTTCCGCCTCCTCCGCGGCGCGGCGGAGCTGCTGCTAGGCCGTTTCGCCGAGGCGGACGCCGACCTAAGCCACCCAAGCCTTGCCGAGCATTTGGAGGCGGCGGCATGGCGGACGGCGCTGAGCGTGGCGCAGGGCCGCAGCGGCGAGGTTCGCGAGCGGCTTGCCGAGCAGGCCGCTGTCGTTGCCGGCTACCCGCGCGTGCTGCGCCGGGCGCTGCTGCCGGGGCTTGGCGAAGCGGCCATCGATGCCGGCGAGCCAGCGCTCGCCGAACGGCTTCTGGCGCTGCTTGCTGCGGAGGCCGAAGATCCGGCCCAGAGGGCGGCGGTGGCGTTTCTCGATGGCCGCCGGCTGGCCGCCAACGGCGACGTTCCCGGGGCGCTGGGCAAATGGCGGGAGGTGGAAGCCGGCCCGGATCCCGAGCGGCAGAGCCAGGTGCGCGCCGAATACGCCGCATCGAGCTGGCGCTGAAGAACAAGCGGATGGAGCCGGCGGAGGCCATCGACGCTCTCGCTGCGCTAAGCTTCGCCTGGCGTGGCGACGGTCTGGAGCTCGCCATCCTTCGCCGCCATGGCCGAGCTGCAGCTCGGCGGCAACGACTTCGCCGGCGCCCTTCGCACCTTCAAGCGCGCCGCGACCAGCTTCCCGGCGGCGATGCAAAGCGACGACATCCCGGCGAAGATGACCCAGGCCTTCGCCGCCCTGTTCGTCGGCGAGAACGCCGAGAAGCTCTCGCCACTGCAGGCCATCGCCCTCTACGACGAGTTCCGCGAACTCACCCCCGCCGACGCCCGCGGCGACCGGGTCATCGAGGCCGTCGTCGAACGGATGGTCGAGCTCGATCTCCTCGGCCGGGCGACGAGCCTGCTGGAAAGCCAGGTGCGGTTCCGCCTGACCGGGGTGCTCCGCGCCGCGGCGGGCGCCAGGCTCGCCTCCCTCTATCTTCTGGATGACAAGGCTGAGGCTGCGCTGAAGGCGGTGGAGGCGACGGCCGAGGCCAATCTCCCCTCCGTGCTGGCGAGCGACCGCCAGGTCATCGCCGCGCGGGCGCTGGCGCGCTTGGGCCGGGCGAAGGACGCGCTGTCGCGGCTCGAGGCGGCGGACACGCCGGAGGCCGCGGCGGTACGTGCCGATGCCTACTGGCGCCTCGGCGACTGGTCGCGGGCGGCACGCTCGCTGGAGACGGTGCTGAACGCGGGCGAGGGAGCGCCAAACGACGGCGAAGCCGCCGCCGCGAACACCGCCGCGCAAGCTCGTCCCGACCGGGTCCTCCACCTGGCGGTGGCGCTGGCCCTGGCCGGCGATGAGGCGGCCCTAAAGCGTCTGGCCGATGCGGAAGGTGCGGCGATGGGGCGCAGCCGGTGGAAGGACGTTTTCCCGCTCATCGTCGCCAACACCATGCCGGCCGCGGACCTGCGGGCGCTTGCTGCCGACGCCGGGCCCATCGACCGCTTCCGCGCCTACCTCGCCGCGGCGCACGTGCTCGCAAGGATCAAAGGGACGGCAGCGGCGCCGAGCCGATATAGACGCCGAAGCTTTCGCACCAGACGGTCACGGTGTGGAAGTCCTCGATGCGGACGTCGGGCGGCAGCGGGTAATTCTGCCCGCCGCTGAACGCCTTCAGCGGCGCCAGCTTGAGCCGGCCCGCGTCGGCGTTGAAGGCCTCCTCCTCGCCGACCGCCACCGTGTTGAGGTAGACCCAGTAGTTGGGACCCGGGCCCGCCTCGAAGCCGTCGTCGAAGCGGAGGATCGTCATCGGGCCGTCGCGAAAGACGCCGCCGGTGCCGTTGGCCCAGTGGATGAGGTCGCGCCCCTCGGCCATCTCGTCGAAGCGGAAGGTGCCCAGCAGGTTGGCCGCGCCTTCTTCCGTAGAAACGGCAGGCGCCTCCTCGGCCACTACCGGTGGCGGGAAGAGGAACGGGAAGGCGACGAACATGCCGCCGGCGCCCGCGCCGCCCCCGATCACGAGCCCGAAGACGAACGTCAGCCAGCGGCCCATCGTCCCGCCCTTGCCTGCCTGATCCGCAGGTGGGGCCGCGCGCGCCGGCTTCAAGCAGGCGCTGCCGGAGGTCGAATAGCCGTCTCCTACGTCGCGAAGCTGCGGACCAGGCTGCCCACGACCAGCGACCAGCCGTCGACCAGGACGAAGAAGATGATCTTGAACGGCAGGGCGATGATGACCGGCGGCAGCATCATCATGCCCATGGCCATGAGGATCGAGGCCACGACCATGTCGATGATGAGGAACGGGACGAAGACGAGGAAGCCGATCTCGAACGCCCGGCGCAGCTCGCTGATCATGAACGCCGGGATGAGAACGCGAAGCGGCACCTCGGCCATTGGATCGGCGCCTTCGGCCGCCGGCTTCAGCTCGACCTCGGCGAGCTCGCCGAGCAGCGCCAGGTCCTCGCCGCGGACGTGGCGCGACATGAACGCATGCACCGGGCGAAGGGTGCGGGCGAAGGCTTCGGGCTCCTCGATCTCGCCTTCTATCAGCGGACGGATGCCGTCGTCGTAGGCCTGCTGCAGCGTCGGCGTCATGACGAACAAGGTCAGGAACAACGCCAGGCTGATGAGCACCTGGTTCGGCGGCGTCTGCTGCGTGCCGAGCGCCATGCGCACGAACGACAGGACGACGACGATGCGGGTGAACGAGGTGACCATCACCAGGATCGACGGCGCCAGGCTGAGGACGCTGAGCAGCGCGATGAGCTGGACGATGCGGCCGGTGGCGGCGCCGTCCCCGCCCCCGCCGCCGAGATCCAGCGACAGCGACTGGGCCACTGCCGGGGCGGCCGGCAGGCAGCCGGCCAAAGCGACCAGGAGGGCCAGGGCGATCGGCAGGGCGAGGGCGAGCGGGCGCTTCATCGATTGGCCTCCGCCAGCGCGGCCGCGAACGGCGGCGCGGCCTGCACGTTCATTTCAATGACCGCGGGGGCGCCTGGGCCCAGCACGATCAGGTGCTCGACGTCGTCGCGGCGCACCAGGACCAGCTTGTGCTTGGCGTCCAGCGCCATGACCTCAGCGACGGCGAGCCGGCGCTGCGTGCCCCGGCGCGGGGCATGGCCGAGACCGAGGCGCTGGGCGAGAAGGGCAAGCACGCCGATCAGCGCCAGGACAAAGCCGAGCGCCAGTGCGAACTGCAGATAGTCGGTCCAGGCCATGTCAGTCCTTCCTGCCGCCGTCGTAGGCCCTGATCGCTGCGCGCCGCGCCTCGGGGCTATCGGCGGGCTTCGCCTCCTCCAACTCGCCGCCCAGAGCATCGAGGTCCGCCTGCAGCGCGATGATCCGCGGCGCCAACCCCTCCGCCTCCGCCGCCGGCGCCTTGCGGACGCCGTCGCGGAGGTCGGCGATGGCAAGCGCGAGGACGCCGAGATCGAGTGGCCGGCCCTCGCCGATCAGCCGGCGGGCGGCGGCGATGAGCGCCGCGATCCGCTCGATCCGCGCTTCGATCCGGTCGCGGCAGGAAGGCTTGGCCATGGAAATGTCCATCAACGATGAGCGCAAACTGCGCGCGTCTTCCAGGGAAGTTTCGGACCAAGCGGTTAACGGGAGGTTAGCGCGAGGTCGGTGCCGGGGCCTCGCCCGTCTCCGGCCGGAAGCCGGTGGCGACGACGTAGAGCTCCGCGGACTCGGCGCGGGACGCCGGCGGCTTGGCGTGGCGGACGGTGGCAAAAAGGCGCTTGAGAGCCGCGAGCAGGTCGGGCGTCGCCCCGCCTTGCCAGACCTTGCAGACGAAGCTTCCGCCCGGCGCCAGGATGGCCGTGGCCAGCTCCAGGGCGGCCTCGGCCAGGCCGATGATGCGCAGGTGGTCGGCGCCGGCATGGCCGCTGGCCGAAGGCGCCATGTCGCTGAGCACCACGTCCGCCGGACCCTTGAGATGCTGGCGCACCAAGTCGGGAAGCTCGGGGGCGAAGATGTCGGCGGCGATGGTCTCCGCTCCGGCAATCGGATCGAAAGCGGCGACGTCAACGCTGAGCACGGCGCCGCGCGACGTTTCGGGGCGCACCCGCTCGACCGCCACCTGGGTCCAGCCACCCGGGCGCGGCGCCGAGATCGACCACCCGGGCTCCCGGCTTCAGCAGGCGGAAGCGGTCGTCGAGTTCGATCAGCTTGAAGGCGGCGCGCGAGCGATAGCCGCGGCGCTTCGCCTCGGCGACGTACGGGTCGGTGCGCTGACGGTGCAGCCAGCGCGCGGACGAGGCCGAGCGCTTCTTCTTCGGCTTCGGTGCGGTGGGCGGCCTGATCGGCGTCATTGCCGCTACTCTGCGCGGCGGGTCCGGCGCGATCAAGCCGCAAGCCGCTACAAAACCGCCGCCGGCTGTGTTAGAAGCCCCTCGTCGCCGCGTAGCCCGCGCCGGTGGGGGATAGTTTAGCGGTAGAACTCTCGGCTCTGGACCGAGCAGCCCTGGTTCGAATCCAGGTCCCCCAGCCAATCGCATCTCCGGCCGCTTCAGGCCGACGTCGCACGCGACGTCTTCCGGCGGCGGCCTACGCGGGCGAAAGGCTCCTCATCAGCCTCGCGATGCCCTCTTCCAGCGGCTCGCCGTCGAACCCATCCAAGATCACCTCGCCGTCGTAGATGGGATGGACCATCACCTCCGCCGATGGGTTACGGTCGCCGCTCGCCAGATCGAGCACGTCGTCGATGCCGCCAAAGTAGCGCGTGCGGGCCAGGCCGCTGCCGCGGATCCGCGCGTTCAGCGCCGCTTTGTACAGCCGATGAGGAAGACGAATGCCTGACCCACAGTTCCTGGCCAGTCGGCAGCTCCGAATGCCTTTCTGGCGCGCGACCTCCCGCACGATCGCAAAGATCGGCCATTCGTTGTGGACGTGATGATGGGAGTCGCAGTGGATGATCGGCAGCCCGGCGGCCCGGCAGCGCTCGACCTGTGCGACGAACTCCTTGCCGAGCGCCTCCCGTTCCTCGGCGCTGAGGACGAACGACGGGTTTTTCGGGCGAACGTAGCAGAACCGGCCGTCGGGGCCGCAGAACCGCGGCAACCTGCGGATGGGCTCGGTCAACGGCTCGTCGTCGGTGAGCACGAAGTGGATGCCGACGGCATCGACGAGGCCGTGCTGCTGGGCGAGCGCACAGGCCTCCTCGAACGCGGGCGCATTTGCGAGCGCCGTCGTTCCGGTGATCAGGCCGCGGGCGAAGGCGTCGACGATCGCCCGGTTCACCCCAGGCGAGAGGCCAAAGTCGTCGGCGTTGATAAACAGCTCCATCGCACCCTTGCTCGGCCCAGCGGCCGGTCCTGATGCACCACGGCGTATGCCTCGTCAAGACGCGCGCAGGACAGTTTCAGGATGCGTTCGGCATCCGGGCGTCTGCAGCCGCACCAGGGCGCGCTGTCTTCGCCCGCACCTCGCGTTGTTCCGGATGCTGGGGATCCGGCCGTCGCCGCGTCGGTCAGATCCCGAAAATGCCACCAATTGCGTTGTTGTTTAGGAGTCTCTTGTGCACCATCCACAAGGCGCCATAATCGGGAAGTCGAGCCGAGCAACTTCGCGCGATGGCGAAAGCTCGGCGTGTTGCGGGAAAAGCTGAGGCTGTAGGATGCCGCAGCTCGTCATCATAAACGGGGGAGCGGACTATGCTTAAACTCGGTCGGGCCAGGTCAAGTTCTGGCGAAACCGGGCCGCCGGAGGTCGTCGCGATCTGCTTTCACAAGTTCGGCCCCTACCACGTCGACCGCATCTTGGCGGCCAACGACAAGATCGGCGGCAAGTTGAAGCTGTTCGGCGTCGAGTTCTCCGACATGAGCACGACCTACGCTTGGGATAAGGCAAGCAGCCAGGGCTTCAAGCGCATCACGCTGTTCCCTTCCAGGAACTGGGAGGACATCCATCCGCTGCGGCGGATGTGGGGGCTGATGTCGTGCCTGCTGAAGATCAAGGCCAAGCACGTTTTTCTGATCAACTATAGCTACCCGGATACCTTCCTCGCCGCCGTCCTTTTACGGGTGATGGGGAAGTTCCCCTATATCATGATGGGGTCCAAGTTCTCCGACAAGGACCGCTCCCTCTGGAGGGAGGTGCTGAAGTCTCTGTTGTTCTTCCCCTACGTCGGAGGCATCACCAGCGGCGCTGCGCACTTGGAGTACCTCGAGTTCCTCGGCGTTCGTACGGATAACTTCCGCACCGGCCTGGACACCGTCTCGGTCCAACGCGTTCGCGACTGGTCGGGAAGCGAGCCCGCGCCCGGCGGCTACGCTTACGAGAGGCGGCACTTCACGATCATCGCGCGGATGATCCCGGAGAAGGACCTCCCCACCGCCATCAACGCCTATGCGCGCTACCACGAGGCGTGCCTCGAGCACGGCATGACGGCCCGTGATCTCGTGCTTTGCGGCGACGGGCCGGAGCGAGGCGCCATCGAGGGCATGGTCCGCGAGAAGAACATCCCGTCGGTGATCTTCCTCGGCTTCGGCAACGAGAAGGAGGTCTGCGAGACCCTCGCCACCACCCTCGCCCTGATCCTGCCCAGCGTCTCAGAGACCTGGGGCCTGGTCATCAACGAGGCCGTGGCCATGGGCGTCCCCGTGCTCTGCTCGGACCCGTGCGGCGCGCGCGACGATCTCGTCCGCTCCGGCGTGAACGGGTTCAGCTTCGCGCCCGGTGAGGTCGAGGGGCTCGCCAACCTCATGCGGATGCTGTCGTCGGACGAGGACGAGTGGCGGCGGCTGGCCCAAGGCTCGCCGCGCGTTGCCGCCCGGGCCGACGCGCGCCGGTTCGCCGACGCCGTCGCCGAGGTTTTGGAGAGGCGGAGCAAGGTCTCGCTGCTCGCAGGCGAGCCCGAGGACACGCGCCGTCTGGCCGAGACGCTCGGGGTGCGCGCCGCCCCGCCCGCCGTAGGTCCGGGCCCGGTGTGGCGGCCGGTCGCGAAGGAGAAGGTGTCGGCCGCCTCGACCTCGTGAAATCGGGCCGCCGCTCCCGAAGGGCCGGGACGTGTCGGAAGGCGGAACACCCAGGAAGCGCCGTAGCGTTTCCCGTTAACACGCACCCCGTTTGGGGCTATAAAGGCAGAATGAGCACCATGGGGGGTGCCGGCGGCGGGGCTGCCGCCGGTTTGTGTCCGTCGCTGCGTTGTGCCGCCAGCGCCCTTGCGCTGGCGGCCGGCGCTTGGCTCACCTTGATGAGCGTCACCGCCGAGGCCGACGTCAGTGGCCGCGCCGTGGTCGTCGATGGCGACACCATCGAGGTCGCAGGCGAACGCGTTCGCCTGCACGGCATCGACGCGCCGGAAAGCCGCCAGCTCTGCAGCGTTGGCGGCAGCGACTGGCGCTGCGGCGAGAGCGCCGCGCTGGCGCTGGCCGACGAGGCCGGCGGCCGCACCGTCGTCTGCAAAGGCGACCAGCGCGACCGCTACGGCCGGATCATCGCCGTCTGCTTCGCCGGCCCGACCGACCTGAACGCGATGATGGTGCGCGAAGGCTTGGCGCTGGCCTACCGGCAGTATTCCAAGGATTACGTCGGCGAGGAGGAAAGCGCCCGGGTCGCCAGCAAGGGAGTGTGGCGCAGCTCATTCATCGAGCCGTGGAAGTGGCGGCGCTTGGGCGGCGCACGCATCCGGAGCGCCAAGCAGTGAGCCTCGGCGGTGCGGCAACGCTCGAGCCTCACGGCCTGAGCGTCACTTGCCACGCGCCCATCGACGGCCCGCTGCTTTATGCCGTCCAGGGCGAAACTCACCGCCACCGCCGGGTCCTGCGGGCTTTGGGCGGCCGCTGGGACCCGCTCAAGCGGGTCTGGCTCTTCGAAGGCGAGAACCCCGCAGCGGCCATCGCTGAGAAGCTGCAGCAGGAGAAGCCGACCGGCGACCGACCGGGCCTGTCGGACGGCGCCATGCATCTGGAGCTGGCGCCGAAGCCCCAGCCCCACTACTGGGGCCATCGCCAGCGGCTCCGCGACCGCTTCCTAGGCGGCGCCGACGAGGCGATGCCGGACTACGAGCTGCTCGAGCTGCTCCTGTTCTTTTCCATCGAGCGCATCGACACCAAGCCCGTGGCCAAGGCGCTGTTACAGCGGTTCGAGGGCCTCGCCGGCGTGATCCACGCCCGCTCCGACCAGCTTGCCGAGTTCCAGGGCGTCAACCACCACACCATCACCCTGTTCAAGGCCGTCCGGGCGATGGCCGCGCGGGTGGTGCGCGAGGAGGTGTGCGAGCGGCCCGTCTTCGACAACTGGGACAAGCTCGTCGCCTACCTGCGCGCGGCCATGGCGCATGCCATGGTCGAGCAGTTCCGCCTGCTGTTTCTCGACCGCATGAACGTGCTGATCGCCGACGAGGTCCAGCACCAGGGCACCATCGACCACACCCCGGTCTATCCGCGCGAGGTGGTCCGCCGGGCGCTCGCCCTCGACGCCTCGGCGCTAATCATGGTGCACAACCACCCGAGCAACCACCCGGCGCCGTCTAAGCCGGACATCGCCATGACCCGTGAGGTCGGCGACGCGCTGGCCCGTGTCGGCATTCTGCTCCACGACCACCTCATCGTCTCCCGGCGTGGCCATACCAGCTTCCGCCAGCTCGGCCTGCTAGAGGAAAAGCGAAGGTAAAGAGCTGGCCGGGGTTTCGGGCCGCCTCCCTATGGTTTTATGGATGCCCAATAAGTGCGGGCATGACGTGACTGGCTTGTATTGCCGTCATGACCATGCTCGTCACGGCCACCCTCGGGTCACCTTTCTTGCCACGGATGCATGCCACGGCACCTTCGCGGCCAGGAACCCGTTGGTGCCGGCCGGGCCCGGGCAAGCGGGGACGGTGCTCGCCAAAGCTGATCCACGCACGGGGCCGGGGCGTAGCCCTATCAGGAGTGAGACCGGGTCAACCTGAGAAGGGTCCAACAGAGATGATGCAAAGACTTCGCGCGCAAACGATGGCAGTGGCCTTCACTGCGATCTCGGCGGCGGCGGTGATGAGTGCTCCGGCCACGGCCGCGAGCGATAAGGACATCGTGGACACCGCCGTCGGCGCCGGGCAGTTCAACACGCTGGTGACGGCGGTGAAGGCGGCAGGGCTCGTCGAGACGCTGAAGGGCAAGGGGCCGTTCACCGTGTTCGCGCCAACGGACGCGGCGTTCGCCAAGCTTCCCGCCGGAACGGTCGAGAGCCTGCTCAAGCCCGAGAACAAGGAGAAGCTGACGCAGATCCTCACCTACCACGTCGTCCCTGGGAAGGTGATGGCGGCGGACGTGAAGGGTAAGGTCACTGAGGCCGAGACCGTCGAAGGCTCGACCGTCTCGATTGACGGGACCAAGGGGGTGACGGTCAACGGCGCCAACGTCGTCAAGCCGGACGTAGCCGCCTCCAACGGCGTCATCCACGCCATCGACGCCGTGCTGATGCCGAAGTCGTAACAGGACAAGTTTACATACGACGAGTCTACGAAAGCCTGCGCGAGGCGCCCTTCAGGGCGCCTCTTTCGTTTGGAGCTGGCGATTCCGGCCCGCGGACAGCCCTTGCGGCGTGCCGAGGCTGGGCGAACCCGCGGCGATAGCATAGTGTAGCGACATTCGCCCCGGAAACAGCGCCCGGCGCAACGGGTCCCTGTGCGTGGCCACAAGCGCGCTTTTGAAGAGGAGGACAAGAATGAAACGCTGGCTCCTGGCCTTCGCCGTCGCCGCTCCGCTCTCGCTCCAAGCGCTTCCCGCGAACGCCGCGAACCTGGTGGAAACCGCTGCGGCGACGGGCCGCTTCGATCGCCTTCTCGCTGCCGCCGATGCGGCTGGGTTGACGCAGACCCTGACGGGCCCCGGGCCCTACACGCTGTTCGCGCCCACAGACGAGGCCTTCAACACGGTGCCTTACGAGACCTACCGGGCGCTGCTGCAGCCGGAGAACCGGGCGATCCTGGCCGAGGTCCTCCGCTACCACGTGGTCCCCGGCAAGTTCACCTCGAACGACCTGGCTGGGCGGCAGACGTTCCTGAGGACCGCGCAGGGGCAGACCATATTCGTCGCCGGCACGCCGGCCGACAGCTCGCTGATCGATGAGCGCGACACCGCGGTCTACAACGCCCGGGCAATGAGCGGCCCTGTTGTGGGCCTTGGCAAAGGCAAGGGCGCCGACATCGTCGCCGACAATGGCGTCATCATTCCCATCGACCGGGTGCTGTTGCCGCAGTAGGAGATCCCCGCGGCGTCGTGGCCAGACCCGCTCGCCCGGAAAGCCCAGGGAGTGCCGGCGCACCGGCCGGACGCTCCCCGCCCGCCATGTGCCCCCCGTGAGAGGCTTATTCGAGCTTCGCGCCCGCCTCGGCGCCCGCGCCGACAGCGAGCACGAGCAGGCGGCGATCCGGGTCGCCATCGTCGCGCTCCTGTTCCTCTACGTTCAGTTCCATGTCAGCAGGCAACCCGGCGGCAGCGACCACCCGATGCTGGTTGCCCTCGGCGGCGTCTACCTTTCGATCTCAGCCGTCATTCTCATCGCGATCATCGCCCGACCGGCGCCGTCGCGCTGGCGGCGGATCTTGGCGATGATCACCGACTTCTCGGTGCTGTCCGGCTTCATGCATTTAGGCGACGCGGCGGCGGCGCCCTTTTATCCCGTCTACCTGTGGATCGCTCTGGGCAACGGCTTCCGCTACGGGTTGCCCTATCTTGCCGGCTCGGTCGCCTTGGCTGCCGTCGGCTTCTCCGCGGTGGTGCTCACGAGCCCGTTCTGGATGAAGGAATGGCCGCTGGCGCTGGGCCTGCTCGCGGCGCTGGTCGTCCTTCCCGGCTATGCCGCGACGCTGATCCACAAGCTGACCGAGGCCAAGGCGCAGGCCGAAGCCGCAAGCCTCGCGAAGACCCGCTTTCTCGCCGGCGTCAGTCACGAGCTACGCACGCCGCTGAACGCGATCATTGGCACCAGCGACCTAATGAGAGGGACGCCGCTGGACGCCGATCAACGCGAGATGGTGCACACGGTAAAGACCGCCGGGACGACTCTACTCGCCCTCATTGACGACATCCTCGACGTCTCACGGATCGAGGCCGATCGCACGACCGTCGACGCCAGCGACTTCGACCTGCACGCGGCACTGGCCGACGTCCTCTCGATCTTCCGCCCCGGCGCCGGCGAGCGGATGCTGCGGCTCGCGGCGCAGATCGACCCTGCGGTGCCGTGGCGGCTTCATGGCGACGTCAAGCACCTGCGCCAGATCCTGACCAACCTCATCGGCAACGCGCTCAAGTTTACCCAGCAGGGCGCCATCATCGTCCGCGCCGAGCCTGGGGCGGTAGGCGGCAGCGTTCGCATCCTGGTCGCCGACACCGGCATCGGCATTCCCTCCCACCTGCACGAGCGCATTTTCGAGCGCTTCGCCCGCGCCGACGAGGACGTCAACCGCCGCTTCGGCGGCACCGGCCTGGGGCTGGCGATATCGAGAAGCCTGGCGGAGCTGGGCGGCGGGTCGCTGACAGTCGCAAGCGAGCCTGGCCGCGGCAGCACGTTCTGCCTGGAGATGCCGTACCCGCCAGCGCGGCATCCGGAAGCCCTGCCGCCGACGCTGCCGCGGCGCCTCCTCGTGGTCAGCAGCGATGGCGTCCTGGTGGATGAGGTGCGCCACCGGACCGGGCCGTACGGCATCAGCGTCGTTGCCGCCGACGGCTTGGAGGCGGCAAGGGCCGCCCTGGCGCGGGATGTGGCGCCGATTGCGCCGCTGGTCGTGATCGTCGACGCGCGGGCCGAAGGCGACACTGGCGCGGCGGCGACGCCGCTTGCCGAGCTTGCCGCCCACCGCAGCGGCGCGACGGTCCTCCTCCGCGTCGGCGGCAGCGCGGCCGATCTCGCCGTGGGCGCGCTTGAGGCAGCGGCGGGGGCAGCGGCAGGAGCCGACGTCTTTGCGGTTCTACCCTGGCCGCCAGCGGAGGAAGCCCTTGTCGGAGCGCTGCACGCTGCCGCCTGTTTCGCGCCCGGCGGCGGCGAGCACAGCGACGAGGCAGGAAGCGTCGCCGCCGATGCCGCGCGCGAGCGGCGCGGCGACGTCCGCATCCTGGTCGCCGAGGACAACCCGGTGAACCGGAAAGTAACCGCGCGTCTTCTCGAACGGGCCGGCTTCCAGGCTTCTCTTGTCGAGAATGGCGAGGACGCCCTCGACGCGCTGGCGCAGGAAAGCTTCGACGCGGTCCTCCTCGACATCAACATGCCGGGCCTCAGCGGCCTCGACGTCGTCAAGCTCTACCGCATGGGCGCCCTCGATCAGCCACGCATCCCCATCATTGCATTGAGCGCCGACGCGACGGTCGAGACAAAAGAGGCGGCTCTTGCCGCCGGCATAGATGTTTATCTGACCAAGCCCGTCGAGCCGAGCCGGCTGATCGCTACCATCGAGGCGGCGGTGACCGGAAGATCGCCGCATCCCGCGGTCGCAGCGAAAGGCACGGCGGGAGAACCCGTGGCCGCGCCGGTCGTTGCCGGCAGCACGGGAAGCGACCAGGCCGATGACGCCGAAGTCCTCGACCCGCGCGCGCTGGCGGCGCTCAAAGCCTTCAGCGGCCCAGACGAGGACTTCGCCCTCGCCATCCTTCAGGACTTCATCAGCAACTCCGAGTCGCTGTTGACGCAGATCCGCGAGGCCGCGGGCGCGATCGATGCGCTGGCCTTCCGCGCGGCGGTCCACGCTCTGCGCGGGACGGCCGGCAACGTCGGCGCGGATGCGATGCGCCGGTACTGCCAGGCGCTGCAGGGGATGAGCCAGGAGCGGCTGCGCGCCCATGGCAAGGACTACGTCACCCGTCTGGAGCGGGAACTGGATCGGCTGCGCCGGGAGGTGGATCGTTATGGGGAAGCGGCCGGAGTCGCTCCACCTGCCCGACAGCACATCGGCGGATAAAAGGTTGCGGATGAGCGCTCATTGGCCCGCGAGCGGCCGCTCGCCTTTCCGGCTCGGGTTGCTGGTGGAGCCTACCGCGACTGGACGGCCGCCCAGCGCCGGTCCTGGGCCATGGCCAGGTGGCGCATGCGGCGCAGATCGCGCGAGGACAGCATCAGCGCGGTCTCGACCCAGACGTCCGCGATCCTGATCAATTCCTCGCGGGTGACCGGATTGACGATCCGGCGCGCCTGCAGCACCGCCTGGCGCGTCCGGCCGATGCGGTTGAAGGCGACGAGATGATCGTAGACGGCGGCAGGCCCAGCGCCGTCATCGACGACGGCATCGACGACACCCATGGCAGCCAGCTCTTCGGCCGAGTAGATGCGGCCGCTCAGGATCATGCGTTCGGCCTCTATGGAGCCGATCCGGCGGGCAAGGAAGCTGTAGGCGCCCATGCCGGGAAAGAGGTTGAACAGCACTTCTGGCAGACCGAACTTCGCCGAGCGCTCAGCGATGATGACGTCGTTGGCCAAGGCTGCCTCGAAGCCGCCGCCCAGCGCGTCGCCCTGGACCAGCGCGACGGTGCTGATGGGCAGGCCGAAGTTAGTGGCGATGCGGTGCTGCCCGTCGGCGCAATGATGGGCATACCGGGTCAGGCCGGGGCGGTCGCGTTGCTCGATGAGGTCGAGGAAAAGGGAAAGGTCGCCGCCGAGGTTGAAGATGCCCGGCATCAGCGAGGAGAGGACGAGGTGGCCGACGGCAGGCTGACCACCATCGGCTGGCACCGCGAACAGGGCTTCCAACCCGTCGGCGACCGCCTTCATGTCGGCGAGGAGCTCGCCGGTGAAGCTCGGCCGGCGGCGCGGACGCATCGACCACCAGAGGATGCGCTGGTTGCGGTCAAAAGTCACGCGCAGGTTGTCGAGATCGAAAACATCGGCGGCTGAGGCCGGAAAGTCGGCAGCGTTGAGCGGCGCGCTTCCCGCGAGAAAATCGCTGAGATCCCGCCCATCGGGGCGGGCTCCCGTCTGGGAACAGTCGGGCCCTGAATTGGCGGTGGCAACGTAAGACATACTCGTCCTCCATGTCGCATTATGGTGAATTATGGTTGGTATTATTGCCCCATACGGGTTATCTTATACCTCATATGCCGCCGTCAATGTGTTGCGGCGGAAGCACAGGCGCGGAGGATCTGGGGAGAGGACGCTGCCATGTGACATTAATTCCCTTTTGCAGCGTGTAAGGAGCATCCAGGCGCGCCGGCACAGGTCTTTGACGCTGACGCGCATCGGTGCCATAGAACGGAAAGAACGTGGGTCCTCTAGGCGAACCGAACCGCCGGATAGAAGATTCAGGGGGGATTCAGCGCTCGCACCCGCGCCCAGGCGCGGGGTTTGAGGGTATGGGATCGGATGACTGTCGTTTACATCGTCGACGACCAGATCATCAATTTACGCATTCTCCATCGCTTCGCGCAGGCGGTGGAGGAGAACGTCGTCGTCTTGACGTTCGACGACCCGCTTCGCGCGCTCGACGCTTTCAGCGGAGCGCCGCCGGATCTCATCGTCACCGACTACGTCATGCCGACCATGGACGGCGAGGCCTTCATCCGGCGCTGCCGCCGCCACCCGGCCGCCAGCGACGTCCCCATCATCGTCGTTACCGCGTATGAGGACCGCGAGTTCCGCTATCGGGCGCTGGATACGGGCGCCAGCGACTTCCTCCTCAGCCCGGTCGACGGCCGCGAGTTCTGCATCCGCGCCCGTAACCTGCTCAGCCTCAGGCAGCACCAGCTCGCCGATCGCAAGCGCGCCGCTGTGCTGGAAGGCGAGCTGGAGACGGCGTTGCGCCGGCACGCAGAGGAGATGCGGCGCAAGGAGGAGCAGCTCCGCCGGGTCGTCAACACGGTGCCGGCGCTCATCTCGGCGACCGACCGGGAGGGCAGGATCCGGCTGCTCAACTCCCAGCACGAGCGCTACTGCGGCATCGATCCTTCATCGGCGGTAGGCACGACGCTCGGAGATCTGTTCGGCGCAGACTACGCGGAGCGGCACCGCTCTATCGACCGCACGCTTCTGGAACACGGCGAGCCGCCCGGAGCCTTCGAGGAATGCGTTGCCGATGCCTCGGGCGGCAAGCACATCCTGCTGACGACCAAGGCGCCGCTAAGCGACGGGACCGATGTCCCCGAGGGGATCGTGACGGTTTCGCTCGACATCACCGAGCGGAAGCTGCAGGAGCAGGCGGTCGTCGAGAGCGAACAGCGGTTCCGCTCGCTCGTCGAGGGGTCGGTGCTCGGCATCCTCATCGAACGCGACGACACGCCGCTGTTTGCCAACGACACGCTGGCGAGGCTGTTCGGCTATGCCAACGTTGACGAGATCCTCGCCGTGCCCACGGTGGAGGCCCTATTGTCGCCCTCTGAGCACGAGCGCTACAGGCAGATCCGCCGCACCCTGCTGGCCGGCGACAGCCACGGCGAGCTGAGCGAGTTCGCCGCGCAGAAGCGCAACGGTGAGGCCATCTGGCTGCAGGCGCAGGCGCAGCGGGTCAGCTGGAAGGGCGAAACCGCGGTTCAGCTTACCGTCGCCGACGTCACCTTGCGCAAGGCCTACGAGATGCAACTCGAGCGCCAGGCCAAGTTCGACGCCATCACCGGCCTGCCCAACCGGCTGCTGATGATGGACCGGCTGCGCGGCGCGATCATTAGCGCCGAGCGGCACGGCCACAAAGGCGCGGTGCTGTTCATCGACCTCGATCACTTCAAGCGGATCAACGACACGCTCGGCCATGCCTGCGGCGACGAGGTGCTGAAGCAGGCGGCGGAGCGGCTGAGCGGGTGCGTCCGCGGCGAGGACACGGTCGCGCGCATCGGCGGCGACGAGTTCACCGTCGTGCTGCCGAACATCTCCAGCGCCGCCCACGCCGAGCCGGTAGTGCAGAAGATCCTGCAGGTGTTCTCGCAGCCGTTCACGGTCTCGCAGCACGACGTCTTCGTCTCGGCGAGCATCGGCGTTGCGGTGTTCCCCGACGACGGTGCCGATTCCGAGCTGTTGGTGAAGAACGCCGACGTTGCCATGTACCGCTCGAAGGAGCGCGGCCGCAGCACCTTCGAGTTCTTCACCGAGGCGCTGAACGAGCAAGCCAGCGCGCAGATGCGCATTGAGAGCTGCCTGCGCCACGCGCTGGAGCGCAACGAGTTCCGCCTGCTGTTTCAGCCGATCTTCGATGTCCGCGCGCGCCTCGCCGGCGCGGAAGCCGTGCTGCACTGGCAGAGCCCGGAGCTCTCGAACGTCGCCCCGGAGCAGTTCCTGGCCTGTGCCGAGGAGACGGGGCTGCTGGCGCCGATCCGGCAATGGGCCATCGACGACGCCTGCCGGCGGTGGAGCTGCTGGCGGCGCGAGGGCCTGGCGATCGGCCGGCTGTTTGTGGACGTCTCGGGGGGGCATCGGCGAAAGCCGAACCTGCCCGATGTGGTGAGGGAAACCCTGGCGCGTTACGGCCTAAGCGGGGACTTCCTGGAGCTCGAGATCAGCGAACGCAGCCTGCTCCGCGAGGGCCCGGATGCGGTCGAGGTGATGCGCAAGGTCGCCGAGCTCGGGGTGTCCGTGGCCGTCGATGAGTTCGGCGCCGCCTCCGGTTCGCTGGCCCAGCTCGGCAATATCCTCGCCGGCGAGATCAAGCTGGACCGTGCATTCTTCCGTGGCGCCCTGACCAACCCCAAGCAGGCGCGCATCCTGGACGCGATCGTGGCGATGGCGCACCGGCTTGACATCCGCGTCCTCGCCAACGGCGTCGACACCGAAGGGCTTTACCGCTTTGCCCTGGTGACCGACTGCGACCTCGTTCAGGGGCTGCACTGCGGCGGGCCCATGCCCGCCGATGAGTTTGCCGTGTGGGCCGCACGTCAGGCGGCTGCCCCGGCTCGGCCGCCAGCTCGGGCTGGCGCAACCCACGAGCTCTCCTCCCACGACGCCCATTAGCCGCGCCGGCGCTACGTCTCCGTGTAGGGGTTCGTCAGCGACTCGACGACGGCGGTGAACACCCGGCGGATCTGCTCCTCGTCGCAGCCCATCAACACCGCGTCCTCGAAGGCGTCCTGACAGGACTGCCGGATCTCCTCAAGATTCTGGTTAAGAACCTTGATCTTTTCCTCGCAGGACACCGACCGCCCGTCCGGCTGCTTCCAGACAATCACGCTGAGTCATCCCCTTGTCCGCAACCGGCGAACCGCAACACATATAGGTCCGGCTGCGGTCGACGCTACAGCCGCATGGCTCATCGGCAAGCGCTCGCGGCCGTCGGGACCTGGGAGCGATGCAACTGCTGGCGCTCGAAGGCGAAGAGGATCCTCCTCAGCGCCTTCTCCTGAACCCGGGCGCCGGCCACCCGGACGCTGACCCACTGCCGACGCCTCTGCCGCCGTTCCGGCCACTTCGGTAGGATGGTGCTGACCCGCAGCGGGAACACCTTGACCAGGCAGCGCTTCGTCTTCTTCTCGTTGCGCTTGGTGTAGCCGTAGACGCCGATGCAGGTCCGGGCGATCCGCCCGCCCACGCCTGCTTCCTCGAAGGCTTCCACCACAGCCGCCTCATAGGGCGTCAAACCACTGCCAATGCTGCCCTTGGGCAGCACCCAGCGGCGCGTCGTCCGCGAGGTCACCAGCAGCACCTCGATCCCCGCCCGCGACCAGCGGTAAGGCAATGCCGCCGATTGCTCGGTGTGCCAGCGCTCGCGCAGCCTTGCCGTCACTGTTCCGTTCGCTGCCAAGGCGTTCGCTTTCTGCAGGGTTCCTTGGGCGGGCAGGCCTCGTGCGACTCTACTGGCGCTCGCCAAGTCGTCGCCTCTCATTTGCCACATGCGTGTGCGTAGGCAAGGGAAGTTTTCCGATGCGCATCGTTTGCATCTTCGTTAAATTGGCTGCGTTTCTGGGAGCGTCCCCGGGGGAATAACGCGTGAACATGGATATTATGGCCTTGGTAAAAGACATTCAGGATCGCGTCCGCGAGGTTGCGTACCTCATGTGGGAGTCCGCGGGGCGCCAGCACGGCATGGCCATGGAGTATTGGCTTTCGGCGGAACGCGAGGTCATCACGACCATGCAGTCCGCGGCGGAGCGGATGATGCCAGGGCAGGCTGAGGGCGCCGGCGAAGCGATGGCGGACGCGGCTCCGGTGGGCCAAATCAGCGGAGCTCCGGTCGAGGGCGGAGAGGCGACCAAGGCCATTCCTGCGCCCGAGGCTGCGCCCGCCGCTGCCGCTGCCGTCGCTGGTGGCGAGGCCGAGCCGGTCAGCCAAGCCAGCGAAGCGGTGGTCGAGGCGACTTCGGCGACGGCAGACGCAGCCGCGGCTGCGGGCGCGACCGCGCCGGCGGCGAAGGCTGCGGCGAGGCCAACGCGCAAGGCCTCCTCGCGGGCAAAGCGGACCCCACCGCCGGCCCCATAGGCCGAGCGAAACGTTTACGCGGTCGACGCCTCGGACGGTGGCTGCCTAATAGTCCCGGCCTCGCCCAAGTGCGGCCTTAGAAACAATCCTGAAACCACTCCGCGCCTATCTTAGCGGATGGTCCCCGCCCTTCCCCGGATACGGCCGCCGAGCGCGGCCGGAACTGAACGACGCCACCGCATCGCTGTCGGCGGTGGCGTCCATGCCTGAGGCCGGCTCCCCCCTTCCGGCGCAGGCGGACCGTGAAGAGCCGGACCTTCGCGCCGCGGCCGCCCCCAGCGCCGACGCAGCCGCGGCGGCCCTTTGCGTTTTTGCCGCGCTCGTCTCCGCAAGCACACCCCCGTCCCTGTGGCGCACGCTGGCGAGCCAGGCGGCGCGCCTGTTCGAGACCGAGCGAGCCAGCCTCTACCTGGCCGAGGGCGCGATCGGGCACCTGCGCGTTGTTGCTGCCGGCGACGGGAGCGGCAAGCCAGAACCTGCCGGCTGCGGGCAGAGCACCGCCCGGCGAGCCTTGATCGCCGGCAGGCTGGTCCGCGGTCCAGACGGGACGATGGCCGTGCCGATCCTCGCCGACGGCTGGCCGGTCGGCGTGCTCGAGGTGGCGGGCACACACGGCGCCACCTTCGACGCGGCGCGGGCGCAGCGGCTGGCGGCACTCGCCGTCGGCGCGGGAATTGCGCTCAAGACCGTCGGGCGATCCGCCGACCTGCTCGACCCTGAAGAGCTACAGCGACGCCGTCGTCCAGGCCACGTCAGATGCCGTCATTGGCCTCGACGCAGAGGGGCGCATCGTCGGCTGCAACCCGGCCGCGCTGCGGATGCTGCGGCGGCGCGGGGCGGACGTGATCGGCAAGCCGGGCCGCAGGGTCTTTCGCGGCGACAATGCCTGGGTGGTCGACAGGGCGAGGCGCGTGGCTGCGACCGGGCTTGCCGAGGTCGCCATGGACGCCAGCCTGCGGCTTGGCCGGCGCAGCCTCGACGTCAATGCCAGCATTCTTCCGATCGCCGACCGCCGCACGGGCAAGATGCTGGCCGTCGTCGTCCTCGACGACGTCAGCGGCGAGAGGCAGGCGGCCGACGTGCTGTCGCGCTACCTCGACCCGCGGCTTGCCGGCCGCATGCTCCTCGGCGGCGAAAACCGCCCGCGCGCACGCGCCGTCCGCGCGACAATGCTCTTCTGCGATCTGCGCAACTCGACCGGCCTCGCCGAGAGCCTCGGCGCCTACCAGACCCTCGCGCTCCTCAATGAGCATTTCGCGCTGATGGAGGAGTGCCTGTACGCCGAGGGCGGCATGATCGACAAGTTCATCGGCGACGCCCTGCTCGCGACCTTCGGCATCCTCAATCCCGCCGGCGACGACGAGGACCGGGCGGTGCGGGCCGCCCTTGCCATGACCGCGGCGCTCCGCCGCTGGAATGAGGCGCGGGCCGCAGGCGGCCTGATCCAGGTGGAGATGGGCATTGGGATCAACACCGATGTCGTCGTCGCCGGCAACGTTGGCTCGCCGCGGCGCATGGACTGCACCGTCATCGGCGCTGGGGTGAACGTGGCGGCGCGGCTGGAGAAGGCGTGCAAGACCTCCGGCGCCGCCATCCTGGCGACGGCCCACACCGTCCGCCGGTTGAAGGGCCGCTACGCCATCCGCCCGGCGGATGCCCTGGCCATTCCCGGCAGAGCCGAGCCGGTCGAGGTCTTCGAGGTCCTCGACACCCTCGACGCCCCCGGGGTTTCCGTTTCGCAACGCCGGCTCGCGGTCTTCCGCCGAGCCTTTGCCCGCAAGCAGCAGGGGCGGCTAAACGAGGCCATCGCCGGCTTTGCCGAGTGCCTGTGCCTGGACCCGGCCGATCGCGCGGCGGCGTGCCAGCTCAACGCCTGCAGGGCGGCCATGGACCGAAGCGGGAGCTGAAGCGGGACCCGATCCTCGCGCTCCCCGCTTCGTGCGATGCTGCAGCGCACCGCAAGTTGTTGCACGGCCACCACCCGCCGATATGATGGGTTCCGCCTCGTGCCTCATGCCGCGCCAGAGCGCGGGCATCGCGACGGGCGGCGCAGGGCTCAAGCCGTCCGCGGATGCGCCGGGGCGGCGACGTGGACCGAACAGCGACGCCGGCAATGACCATCCGCAACCTCGACAAGATGTTCTACCCGCGCTCGGTGGCTGTGATCGGCGCCAGCAACCAGGAGGGCATGCCGGGCCACCTGTTGATGCACAACCTGCTGCATGGCGGCTTCGAGGGGCCGATCATGCCGGTGACCGGCCGCGACCAGGCCATCGCCGGGGTTCTCGCCTATCCGGACGTCGCGTCCCTGCCGGTCGTCCCGGACCTGGCCGTCGTCTGCACCGCGCCGCCTTCGGTTCCCGAAACCGTTCGCGCTCTGGGCGAGCGCGGCACCCGCGCCGCCGTGGTGGTCACCGACGGCTTCGCTCCCGACACCAAGATCCGCGAGTGCGGCTTTCATGCCGCCGTGCGCGCCGAGGCGGAGCCCTACGGCCTGCGCCTGCTCGGTCCCAACTGCCTGGGCCTGATGGTGCCGGGCATCGGCCTCAACGCGAGCTGCGCTCACATCTCTGCCGGCCCTGGCGGCGTCGCCTTCGTCTCCCAGTCCTCAACCATCAGCACCGCCGTGCTCGACTGGGCCCAGCACCGCAACATCGGCTTCTCCCACTTCGTCTCACTCGGAGACACCGCCGACATCGACTTCGGCGACATCATCGACTACCTCGGCAACGACCCGATGACCCGGGCGATCCTGCTCTATGTCGAATTGGTGCAGGAACGGCCGCGCCTTCCTCTCCGCAGGCCGTGGCGCCAGCCGCAATAAGCCGATTTTGGTCATCAAGTCCGGCCGCGCGCCCGAGGGACAGCGCCTTGCCGCCATCCGCAGCGGCGCCGCCATCGGCTCCGACGCGGTCTACGACGCCGCCATCCGCCGCGCCGGCATGCTCCGGGTGTACAGCTTCGGCGAGCTGTTCGCGGCGGTCGAGACGCTGGCGCGGGCTCGCTCGATGCGCGGCGAGCGCGTCGCCATCCTCACCAACGGCTGCGGCGTCGCGATAATGGCCATCGATGCGTTGCTGCTGAACGGCGGCCGCCTGGCGGCGCTGGGCGAGGCCGACGCCGGGGCGCTTGCCAAGGTCGTTCCCGAGGGCTGGCCGCGGGCCAACCCGGTGACCATCGCCGACAATGCCCCTCCGGAGCACTACGGGATTGCCGCGCGCGCTCTGCTCTCGGCGGAGGGCGTGGATGCGCTGATGGTGCTGCATGCGCCGACCGCCATGGCGTCGAGCACGGATGCCGCGCGCGAGATCATCAAGGTCGCCAAGGAGATCCGCGGCAACGTGCTCACCAGCTGGATGGGCGGCGACCGGATGGGGCCGGCGCGGCGGCTGTTTGCAGATGCCGGCATTGCGACCTACGACACGCCGACGCAAGCGGTGGACGCGTTCATGCATCTGGTGCGCTATCGCCGCAACCAGGACATGCTGATGCAGACCCCACCGTCGAAGCCGGCGGAGTTCTCGCCCGCAGTCGAAACGGCAGAGCGCATCGTCCAGGACGCGCTGGCGGCGGGAACGACGCTGCTCACCGGCCGCGAGGCGATATCCTTGCTTTCCGCTTACGGCGTTCCGACCACGCACCGGCGGTATGCGCCAACGCCGGCGGAGGTCGCCACCGCCGCGGATGACCTCGGCTACCCGGTGGTCGTCAAGATCCTTTCCCCCGACATCCCGCACAAGGCCGAGGTCGGCGGCGTGGAGCTTTATGTTAATTCGCCGGGAGCGGTCAAACAGGCGGCGGAGACGATGCTGCAGACCGTCTCGCGCAAGCGGCCGGACGCACGGGTGGAGGGCTTCGCCGTCGAGCGAATGGTGCTCGAGCCGGACGCACAGGAGATCCGGATCGGGATCAACGACGATCCCATCTTCGGCCCGGTCATCACCTTCGGCGAGGGCGGGCCGCTCGCCGACGTCATCGCCGATCAGGCGGTGGCCCTGCCGCCGCTGAACCTGAGCCTCGCCCGCGAGCTGATTTCGCGCACCCGGGTTTCGCGCCTGCTGCATGGCCATGGCGATCGGCCGCCGGCCAACATCGGCGCCCTGTGCCTCACCCTGGTGCGGGTCTCGCAGATGGTGATCGACCTGCCCGAGCTCGATGCCCTGGAGATCAACCCGCTGTTCGTCGACAGCGAGGGCATCGTCGCCGCCGATGCCTGGATGCGCCTCGCCCCGCCAACGCGCGACGCGCCGCGCCCGCGCGAGCTCGCCATCCGCCCGTATCCCAAGCAGCTGGAGGAGGAGTTCGTCCTGGAGTCGGGCCGGCGCGTGCTGATCCGGCCGATCCGGCCGGAGGACGAACCCGCGCACTACGACTTCCTCTCGCAGGTGACGCCGGAAGACATCCGCCTGCGCTTCTTCGGCACGGTGCGCACCCTGCCGCACTCAGAAATGGCCCGGCTGACGCAGATCGACTACGACCGGGAGATGGCCTTTGTCGCCACGGCGCCACGCCCGGACGGCAAAGGCTCGGAAACGCTCGGCGTCGTGCGCACCGTCGCCGATCTCAACAACGAGCAGGCCGAGTACGCGATCCTCGTCCGCTCCGACCTGAAGGGACAGCGGCTCGGGCGCAAGCTCATGGACAAGATGGTCGAGTACTGCCGTTCCCGCGGCACCAAGCGCATCTCCGGCATGATCATGCGCGACAACAGGCGCATGCTCGACATGGTCCACGACATCGGCTTCACCAGCCATGGGGTCCCGGACGACGACGTGATGGAGGTGATGCTGGAGCTGCAGGTCGACGCGTAGAGCAATTTGTCGTGAGGTTGATTCGAATAAACGCGCCGTCATTGCGAGGAGGCGAAGCCGACGAAGCAATCTAGCTCTGGATCGCCACGCCACTCCGTGGCTCGCGATGACGGTGCTTTTCTGCCTGATGCATCAACCTATGACGAACTGCTCGAGAGCAAGGTCCATCGGTTCTATCAGGACCTGTCGGCGCCATTGCGAGGACGCTCTTTGCGCGCCTTCGCGGCCTGAACGAGCAGGTCTCACCCCACCCTCTCCCACTTGCGCCTTCGGCGCGCGGGAGAGGGAGACCGGCGGCATCGCCCAACGTGCCCTCGCCCGCGCAGCGGGAGAGGAAGGGACCCGCGCAGCGGGAGGGTGAGGGCGGCCGGAGGACCGCTTGAGCGATCGACGCCGACAGCGGCTTGCTCTACCTCATCAGCGCCTCGGCGCGGGCGCGGGCAGCTTTGGCCTTCTCCGTCTCGCCCAGGACCTCGTAGGCGCGCGCGAGGCGCAGCCAGCCGTCGCGGTCGTTCGGGCTGGTCTGGAGCCGGGCTGCCAGGCGCTCGACCATGGAGTGGATCATCCGCTCTCGTTCCGCGTCGCTCATCTGCTCGATCGCTTCGGCGTCGCCGGGAGCAAGCCCAGGCGCGACCGGCGCCGAAGTGGCGCCCAGCGCACGGGCCTCGGCCGAAGGCTCCAGGCTCGCGATCTCGACCCCGAGCTCGCCGGCGGCCCGCGCAATCTGCTCTCGTACCGAGGCGAGCCACGGAGCCTCCAAAGGCGACAGGGCGACCAGATCGACCCAGTCCTGCAGTGCGCCGCGCACATCGCCCGCCTGCGCCTTGGCGAGGCCGAGGTAGAAGCGGGCGCGCGGCTCGCGCGGCTCGGCGGCGAGCACGCCCTCGAAGGCCGCTCTCGCCTCTTCGCCGACCCGGCCATCGGCCGCCGCGACCTGCGCCTCGCCGTAGGCGGCGGCGATCTCCACGCGGCCCGGGTCGAGCCTGTGGGCGCGGCCAAGCGCCTCGGCGGCCTCACCGTAGCGGCCCATGCCGAGGTAGGAGCGGCCGAGCAGCCCCCAGCCCTCGGCGTCGTCGGGCCGGCTCTCCAGCGCTCGGGCCAGCGCCGCGACCGCCTCCTCCGCCGACATCTCCCCTGCCCTGGCCTGCGCCGCGGGGCCGGTTCGCGCCGCCAGCGGCCGGTCGCTCTCGGCCGGGGCCCCGACCATGAGGTAGAGGCCCAGTGCCGCCGCCGGCGCGGCCAGACCCAGCAGCCCCGCCACGAGCCGCCATGGCCCCCTGGTTGCGTTCTCGGCGGATGCCTCCCCGCCGACGCCGGCCACGGCCAGCATCCGCCGCTTCACCTCCGTGCGCGCCGCTTCGGCCTCGGCCGGAGCCAGCAGCCCGCGTTCGACGTCGCGGTCGACCTCGGCGAGCTGGGCACGATAGACGCGCAGATCCGCGTCACGGCGAGAGGACCGGGCGCCGGTACGGCGAAGGAGAAGCGGTGCCGCCACCAACAGCAACGTCAGCCCGCTCAACGCAGCCACGGCCAGCCACAGCGTACTCACCGTGGCTCGTCGTCCATCAACCGGGCGAGGCGCGCACGCTCGCTGTCGCTAAGCCCCGCGGTCTCGACGGCCTGGCCTGTGCCGGCGCGGCGCCGGTAGAACAGCGCGATGGCGGCCAGCCCAACGGCGAGGATCACCGCCGGGCCGAGCCAGAGCAGGTAGGTGGAGGCCTTGAATGGCGGCTTCAGCAGGACGAAGTCGCCGTAACGCGAGACGACGTAGTCCACCACCTCCTCGTTGCTGTCGCCGGCTGTGACCCGGTCGCGGACGAGCAGGCGGAGATCGCGGGCGAGCTCAGCGTCGGAGTCGTCGATCGACTGGTTCTGGCAGACGAGGCAGCGCAGCTCCTTGCTCACCTCCCGGGCGCGGGCCTCCTGCACCGGATCTGCGAGAATCTCGTCGGGCTGAACCGCTTCGGCGGTGAGTGCGCCAAAAGTTGCGGCGACCGCGACCGCCATGACCGCCAGGGCGCGGCTGAGGCGTTGGCGCCCGCTCATCCGCGCTGCAGCTCGCGGACGATGGGCCACAGCCGCGTCTCCCACACCTCGGGCGTGATCGGGCCGATGTGCTTGTAGCGGATAACGCCGTGGCGATCGACGATGAAGGTCTCCGGCGCGCCGGTGATCCCGAGCGCGATGGCGGCGCGGCTGTCCGGGTCGTCGCCGATCAGCGTGTAGGGATCGCCGCGCTTGGCGAGCCACGCCGGGCCGGCGGTCCGGTCCTTCTCCCGCCAGTCTATGCCGTGGATCGGGACCACGCCGTCGGTCTTCAGCCGCATCAGGAACGGGTGTTCGGCGAGGCAGGCGACACACCAGGAACCGAAGACGTTGAGCAGCGAGACCTGGCCGCGCAGGTCGGCGGTGGTGAGCCCGCGCTCGCGGCCCTCAATCGCGGGGAGCGAGAACTCCGGCACCGGCTGGTCGATCAGGACCGAGGGGATCTCGTGCGGGTCCTTGCCCAGGCCGATCCAGAAATAGCCGGTAAGCACAAGGAAGATCGCGAGCGGCAGGAGATAGAAGAGACGGCGCATCAGGTGTGCGCCCTAGGTGCGTGCCTGCGCCGCGCCGGCCGGCAGCGGCTGGGCGCGCCTCGCCGGCGCACCGACCCGATGACGCCGGTCGGAGAGGCTGAAGAGGCCGCCCACGACCATGATCGCCGCGCCGCCCCACAACCAAGCGACCAGCGGGTTGTAGTAGAGCCGGGTGACATAGGCGCCCGAGGGCTGGCGCTCGCCGATGACGGCGTAGACGTCGCCAAACAGCGTGGTGCGTATCGCGGCTTCCGTCGTTTCCCGGCCTTCGACCGGGTAAAAGCGCTTCTCGGCGGTCAGCGTCGCGATTGTCCGCCCGTCGCTGCCGAGGGTGAAGGTGCCGAGCGTCGCGTCGTAGTTTGGGCCGCGGGCCGGCTTGGCCCCGGCGAAGGTAACGTCGTAGCCGGCGAAGCTCCGCGTCTCGCCCGGCGTCATCAGCTGCACCGACTCCTGCTTCCACTCCCCGGCGCCGGTCATGCCGGCGATGGCGACGGCGAGGCCGGCATGCGCCAGGGTCATCCCCCAGGCCGCACGCGGCAAACCGGCGAGCCGCCGTCGGCTCTCGGCAAAGGGTGCCGAGAACAGTCTGATCCGGGCGGCGAGCTCGGAGAGCGTGCCCACGAACAGCCAGGCGGCCATGGCCATGCCGACGATGCCGACCAGGTCGCGGAAGCCGTGGATCGCGACCACGGCGGCGATGGCCGCGGCCGTCACCAGCGCCGCGGCCCACAGCCGGCCGAGCGCCGCGCCCAGGTCTGCCCGCTTCCACGCCAGGAACGGCCCGACCGCCATAGCGGCGACGAGCGGCCCCATCAACGGGATGAACACAGCGTTGAAGAACGGCGGGCCCACGGAGACCTTGCCGCCGCCCACCGCCTCGAGGATGAGCGGATAAAGGGTGCCGAGCAGCACGCTCGCCGTCGCCGTGCCGAGCAGCAGGTTGTTGAGCAGGAGCGTGCCCTCGCGCGAGATCGGCTGGAACAGGCCACCGCCGCGCAAGGAGGGGCCGCGCCAGGCGAACAGCGCCAGCGAGCCGCCGATGATGAGGACGAGCAGGCCGAGGATGAAGACGCCGCGCGCCGGGTCGACGGCGAAGGCGTGCACCGAGGTGAGCACCCCGGAGCGGACGAGGAAGGTGCCGAGCAGGCTCAGGCCGAAGGTGACGATGGCGAGGAACACGGTCCAGCCCTTCAGCGCGTCGCGCTTCTCCACGACCGTCGCCGAATGCAGCAGCGCGGTGCCGGCAAGCCACGGCATCAGCGAGGCGTTCTCCACCGGGTCCCAGAACCACCAGCCGCCCCAGCCGAGCTCGTAGTAGGCCCACCATGAGCCCAGAGTGATGCCGATGGTGAGGAACATCCACGCCGCCAGGGTCCAAGGCCGCACCCAGCGGGCCCAGGCCGCGTCCACCCGGCCCTCGATCAGGGCGGCGATGGCAAACGAGAACGCCATCGAGAAGCCGACGTAGCCGAGGTAGAGGAACGGCGGATGCAAGGCGAGCCCGGGATCCTGGAGCAGCGGGTTGAGGCCGCGGCCGTCGGCCGGCGCGGGGATCATCCGCTCGAAGGGGTTCGAGGTCAGCACGATGAAGAGATAGAAGCCGACCGCGATCCACGATTGCACCGCCAGCGCCCGGGCGCGCAGGCCGGCCGGCAGGTGACCGCCAAAGGCCGCCACCGCCCCGCCAAAGATGGTGAGGATCAGCACCCACAGCAGCATGGAGCCCTCGTGGTTGCCCCAGGTGCCGGAGAGCTTGTAGAGCAGCGGCTTGGCCGAGTGGGAGTTCTCGACGACGTTGGCGACCGAGAAGTCGGAGGTAGCGTGCGCGTGCATCAGCGCTGCGAACGCAAGCGCTACCAGCCCGAACTGCGCCAGCGCGGCGGTGCGGGCCACGTCCATCAGCGCGTGGTCGTTCCGCCAGGCGCCGACGAGCGGCACGATGCCCTGCACCACCGCCACCGCCAGCGCCAGGATCAGGGCGAAATGGCCGAGTTCCACGATCATTGGGCCTTGCCCTCCGGGATCTGGCCGGCCTGTTCCATGGCCTCGCGCATGTGCTGCCACTGGCCCGACTGCTTGAGCGCGTCGGCCACTTCGGGCGGCATGTAGGTTTCGTCGTGCTTGGCCAGGACCTGGTCGGCGACGAACACGCCGTTCTCCATCCTTCCCTCGGCAACCACCCCTTGCCCCTCCCGGAACAGATCCGGGAGGATGCCGGTGTAGGCGACAGAGAGGGTGTTGGCGAGGTCGGTGATGCGGAAGGTCACCGTTGCCCCGCCTTGGGTGACGCTGCCCTCCTCGACCAGCCCGCCGACCCGCATTCGGCGGTCGGCGAGAGCGTCCGACGCCGCGAGCTCGCTCGGGCTGTGGAAGAAGACGATCGAGTCCTGCAGCGCGGACAGCACCAGCGCCGCGGCAACGCCCAGAAGGCCGAGGCCGATGACGACGAAGGTGAGGCGTCGGTGCTTAGGCTTCACCGGCCGGATCCCCGCTTGGCAACTTCATCTCCGCTCCGCAGCCGCGTCAGATCCTTCTCCCGCGCCCGCAGCGATCGGACGCTGGCGACCAGCAGCCCGACCAACACCGCCGCGGTGAGCGCGAACGCCGGCCAGACGTAGGCGCCGTACCCGCCCATCTCCAGGAATGCCGACAGCGAGCCCGCATCCATGGCGTCAGCCATGCACCTGCCGTAGCCGCAGCGCCCGGATCTTCCCGGCGACGATCTCGGCGCGCAGGCGCACCAGCACGACGTAGAGATAATAGGTCGTAAAGCCCCCGGCCATCAGCCCGAGCGGCCACAGCATGGAGGCGTCAATGCTCGGGCCGCCGGCGCGGAAGACGCTTGCCGGCTGGTGCAGCGTGTACCACCAGTCGACCGAGAACTTGATGATCGGCACGTTGACGAGGCCGACCAGCGCCATGATGGCGGCGGCCCTGCTGCCGCGGGCCGGATCGTCGAAGGCCGACTGCAGGGCCATGTAGCCGAGGTAGAGGAAGAACAGGATCAGGACCGAGGTCAGTCGCGCGTCCCACACCCACCAGGTGCCCCACATCGGCTTGCCCCAGAGCGATCCAGTGACCAGGGCGAGGAAGGTGAAGCTGGCGCCGATGGGTCCGGTCGCCTTCGCGGCGAGGTCGGCGACCGGATGCTTCCAGATCAGGCCGGTGGCGGACGCGCCGGCCAAGGCCACGTAGCAGAACATCGCCATCCACGCCGCCGGAACGTGCACGTACATGATCCGCACGCTCTCGCCCTGCTGGTAGTCAGGAGGGGAGACGACGAGGGCCAGGTACAGCCCGGCCGCGATCAGGACCACGGTCGCGACGGCGAGCCAGGGCTGGAGCGCCCGGCTCAGCCGCATGACCCGACTGGGATTGGCGTAGCGGTGCATTTCCTCGATCGCGCCGGCGGACACTCAAGCCGACGCACCTTTCTCGTCCTGATGTAAAGGAGGCGGCGGATGAACTGAAGACGGAACGGGGAAAATCTTGTGGCCGCTCACTCCAGCGCCTGGCGCAAGGCCGCCGCGGTGACCCATGGGACCAGAACCGCGGCACCGAGAAGGAGCCCCGCCAGCACCATCAGGTGCGGGCGGACGGCAAAGCCGAAGACGGCGGCATCGACCGCGGCGACGCCGAAGATCAACACCGGAATGTAGAGCGGCAGGATGAGCAGACTGAGCAGCACCCCGCCGCGCCGGGCGCCGAGGACGATGGCGGCGCCGATCGCGCCGATGAGGCTGAGGAGCGGCGTGCCGATGGCCAGGGCCGCAACCAGCGTGAGAAAGCCTTCCGTCTCCATCTGCAACAGCAGGGCGAGCAGGGGCGCGGCCACGATCAGCGGCAGGCCGGTGGTAAGCCAATGGGCGATGACCTTGGCCGTGACCGCCGCTTCCAGCGGCAGCGGCGAGAGCGCCAGAAGCTCGAGGCTGCCGTCCTCGTAGTCGAGCTGGAAGAGCCGCTCCAGCGATAGCATCGAGGCCAGCAGGGCCGCGACCCAGATGACGCCGGGGGCGATGCGGGCAAGCACCGCCGGCTCGGGGCCGACGCCGAAGGGAAACAGGCAGACGGCGAGGACGAAGAAGACGACGGCGGTGAAGCTGTCCATGCCCTGGCGCATGGCGAGGCGCAGGTCGCGGCCAATGAGGCGGAGGAACGGCTTCACCGCCGCCCCCCGGAGAAGGCGGCAAGATCGAGAACGTCGGCGCCGGGAGGATGACCGCCGCCATGCAGCGCCGCGACGATCATCCCGCCTGCGCTGCGGTGCTGAGCCATGGCGCCTTCGAGGCGTTCCACGGCCTCGGCGTCCAGCGCCGTCCGCGGCTCGTCCAGCAGCCACAGCGGCGCCGGTGCGGCGAACAGCCGGGCCAGAGCCAAGCGCCGCCGCTGCCCGGCCGAAAAATAGCGGGTCGGCACGTCGGCGAGCCTCGCAATTTCCATCACCGCCAGCGCGCGCGCCGCGGCGGCGTCGACGTCGCCATGCTCGCCGCGCAGCCCGGCGGCGATGGCCAGCGTCTCCCGTGCGGTCAGGGCCGGCTTGATGGCGTCGAGGTGGCCGACGTAGTGCAGTCTGCCGCGGTGACCCGCCCGATCCTCCGCAACCGCCTCGCCGTCCCAGGAGAGCTGCCCGCTTGCCGCCGGCGTCAGCCCGGCCATCAGCCTGAGCAGGCTGGACTTGCCGCTGCCGTTGGGCCCCGCCAGCACCAGCGCGCCGCCCGGGCCCAGCGCGAAGCCAAGCCCAGCGAAGACGACGCGCCCACCACGCACGCAACTCAGAGCTTCGCCGGCAAAGGTGTTCATGGCTCCGCCGTCCCCGATCCGGCGGCTAGGCTAGAAGGTTTTGCCGTGCCGCTTAAGGGCCTTCGCTGGCGACCGGCAGCGGGTAGGCATGGCACTAACGCAGCGTAGTCGCAGGCGTACTCAGCCGAATGGACGGCATGAGCGCATCCGGCGGTCCTGCTTTGGCCTTGCACCTTGCTTGCCGGCGCCGATGCGCTATCGTGCCGCCGACGCGCCCGTAGCTCAGTGGATAGAGCGTCGGCCTCCGGAGCCGAAGGTCACAGGTTCGAATCCTGTCGGGCGCGCCAGGCTTGCGGATGATTTGCGAGACGGCGTTGGGCAGCGGACCCAAGCCCAAGACAACCAAGCCCAAGACAACCAAGCCCAAGACAACAATAGAGCGGATCAAGGCGAAGCCGGATCCGCCGCATGTCATCGAGTTCCATACTACGCCAGGCCGACCGTCCCGCCTCGCCGCCGTCCACCGCCGCACCCACCCGGCGCCCACGGCTGACCCTGGCACTGGCCGCAGCCGCTACCTCTTCGCAGACAGGCGCAGGGCGAGGGGGCCGAGGAGTCCTACGGCCGCAACCGAGGCGAACGCCGCGCCCCAGGAGGACGGCTGTGCCCCGCCGCCAGTCGAATTGAGGACGGCGCCGAGCACGATCGGGCCGATGGCGGCGGCACCGAAGCCCACCAGTGCATGCACCGCGATGGTCGCGCCCTGCCGCCCGGGCTCGGCGGCGGCGAGGGCGCCCGCGGTGAGCGCCGCCGAATTGAGCTGCACGGCGACGCTGTAGACGAGGGCAATGGCGACCACCAGACCATAAGCAAGCGAGGCAGAGAAGCCGATGCCGGCGGCCATGGCCGCGGAACCCAGCATGACGATGGTGATGGTGCGCACCCGGCCGAAGCGAACGCAGAGTTCGTTGCCCCCGATGCTGGCGGCGACCGCGAGCAGCGCGCTGTACATGCCGACATTGGCCGGTTGGAGGGCCGGTTCGAGCCAGCCGCCGCCGGAGGCGCCGGTAACGGCAGAGGCTGACAGGCTGAAGGCGAGGAAGGCGACGAGCCAGGAGCGCAAGGCGAACAGCTCGAAGCAGTGGGTGCCATAGCCCAGCACATAGCCCATGGCCCTGCGGTTGTCGAGCACGGGCCGGAAGTCGAGCAGGCGGCGGCCGGGCTCGGCCGGCTGCGGCTTCACCTTCGGCAGCATCACCACCATGATTGCGGCAACGACGGCGCACGCGGTCGCGAGCGCGAACACCGCCTGCCAGCCGAACCGGGGCGCGAGCGCGCCGGCGGCGAAGAAGGAGGCCGCCGTGCCGAAGGAGAAGCTCGAGGTGTAGAACGACACGGCGCGCGATTGCCGCGGTCCGTGGAAGCGATCCACCAGCACCCGAAGCCCGGGCATGTAGGTCGCGGCAAGCCCTATCCCGGCCAGCGCCCGGAAGGCGAGCGCGCTCCAGAAGCCCGACGCGAAGACGGCGAAGCCGGCGGCCGCGGCGGCGGCCACGGCGGCGCCGAAGACGTAGATGCGGCGCGCATCGACGCGGTCGGTGGCGGCGACGAGCAGGGGCACGGCCGCGGCATAAGCGGCGAAGTAGATCCCGGCGATCCAGCCGGACTGGGTGTTGGATAGCTGCCACTGGGCGGCGAAGGTCGGCAGCAGCGCCGGGAAGGCGAAGACGCCGATCATGGTCAGCACCTCGGCAAGGCAGAGGGTCGGGAGCAGTATCCGCAAGCCTACACCGGCAGCCGGATCTGCACCCGCAAGCCCCCGAGCGGCGAGTTGCCGAGGAGAATCTCGCCGCCATGGCCGCGCACCAGGTCGCGCGCGATGGTGAGCCCGAGGCCGACGCCGCCGGTCTCCGGGTTGCGTGAGCCCTCGGCACGAAAGAACGGCTTGAACACCTCCTCGCGCAGGTCCTCGGGCACGCCGGGGCCGTCGTCGTCGATCAGGATCTCGATGATCCCCCCCCGCCGCTTCGCCTGGACCGCGGCGCGGCTGCCGTAGCGCAACGCATTCTCCAAAAGATTGGTCATGCAGCGCATGAAGGCGTGCGGGCGCACCGGGATGGTCAGCTTGCCCTGGGCATGGAACTCGACTCGCGCGCCCGACCGGCGCGCCTGGCGAACGGCGTCCTCGATGAGCTCGCCCAGGTCGCAGGCTTGCGGCTTCTCGCTGCCCTCGCCGCGGGCGAAGGCAAGGTAGCCGTTCAGCATCCGCTCCATCTCGACGATGTCGTCCTTCAGCGCCCGGACGCTCTCGTCCTCGGGCATCATCTCCAGCTCCAGGCGCATGCGCGTCAGCGGTGTGCGCAGGTCGTGGGACACGCCGGCGAGCATCGCCGTCCGCTGCGCGATCTGCCGCTGGATGCGCGTCTTCATGGCGATGAAGGCCAGCGCCGCGCGGCGCACTTCCCTAGCGCCTTGCGGCCGGAACGTCTCCATTTCGCGGCCCTTGCCGAAGGCTTCGGCGGCGCTGGCGAGGCGCAGGACAGGGCGGACCTGGGCGCGCATGAAGATGGTGGCGACCCCCAGCAGGATCAGCGACGTGCCGATGGTGAACAGGATGAACACGTAGGTCGTCTGGCTCGACAGCCGGGCCAGCGGCGCGGTGACGTCGAGAACGCCGTCGGGGAGCTGGATCAGGACGTTGATCTTGCCGGCTCTGGAGCGGGTATCGAGGCGGAACGGCTTGCCCAGCTCCTTGCTCAAGAGCGCCCGGCGGAGCTCGCCCTCGATTGCCGATTGCGGCGAGTGGACATTGGGAAGAATTGCTTCCGGTTGGAGCCTCGCCTCAATCTCCATGTCGCGCGCCGCCGTCTCCAAGAGCCACGCCTGCGTCGCCGGATCGGGGAAGCGGCGGAGAAGATCGGTGAGGAAGGTGATGTCGCCGGCGACGCCCAAGGCTAGCCGCTTGCTGACCTGGTCCCAGTGGTTCTCGTAGAAAATGTAGGCGGTGACGATCTGCAGCACGATCAGTGGGGTGACGACGATCAAGAGGCTGCGGCCCAGCAGGCTGCGCGGTGAGTAGCTCTTCAGCATGTCGGATCGGCCTCAATCCGGCTTGAGGACGTAGCCCTTGCCGCGCACGGTCTGGAGGTAGCGCGGCTCGCGCGGGTCCGGCTCGATCTTGCGCCTGAGCCGCGTCACCTGCACGTCTACCGCCCGGTCGCCCACCGGCGAGCCAGTCAGCTCGATCAGGTCCTCCCGGCTCAGCGTCATGCCCCGGCCTCGCCGCCAGAGCCGCGAGCAGCGCCGCCTCCGCCGAGGTGAGGTGGACGGGCCTGTCGCCGTCGTAGAGCTCGCCGCGGTCCAGCGCAAAGGTCAGCCCGCCCAGCCGGAGCTCGCTCGCCGCGGCCACCGCCGGCGGCACCCGGCGGAGGATGTTGTTGATCCTGAGCACGAGTTCCTTCGGCTCGAATGGCTTGGTCAGGTAATCGTCGGCGCCGCGCTCCAGGCCGCTGATCCGGTCCTCGGGCTCGGCCATGGCGGTCAGCATCAGGATCGGCACCTCGCTCGTTCGCCGCAACGTCCGGGCGAAGTCGAGGCCGCTCTCGCCCGGCATCATCAGGTCGAGGACAACGAGATCGAAGGCGGCGCTGGCGAGCTTGCTCCGCGCGTCGGCAGCGTCGCCGGCGGTGGCGACGATGAAGCCGTTCTCGGCGAGGTAGCGGGCGAGCAGCTTGCGCAGCTTGCCGTCGTCGTCCACCACCAGGATGTGCGCCGCGGTCTCCATCACGACGCGGACCGGCTAGATCTGGTCAAAGCGCTTGCGATCCTCCGGGTCGATCATTGCCCTGAGCACGTCCCGAAAACCCTGCGCCGCCCCCGGCCCGGCAGCTTGAAGCGCGGCGTGAAGGCGCTCCGCCTGGGCCTCGCTCAGCATCCGCTCCATGGCCACCGCCTCGTCGCTGAGGTATAGCCGCCGGCGCCGGCGGTCGTGACTGTCGGCGCGCTGGACGATGAAGCCTCCGCGCATCAGCTCGCTCAGCACGCGGGCGAGGCTCTGCTTGGTGATCTTAAGAATGGCGAGGAGGTCGCCAACGGTAATCCCCGGGTTGCGGCCGACGAAGTAGATGGCGCGGTGATGCGCCCGGCCGAAGCCGTAGCGGGCGAGCAGCCGGTCGGCATCGCCGGTGAAATCGCGGTAGGCGAAGAACAAGAGCTCCATCGCCTGGCGTAGCCCGCGCTCGCCGTTGCGCAGCGCAACCTCCGCCGCCGGCCCGGCCGCTGCGGCCTCCCGTGGTGCGGCAGCGGCTGCATCGAGGCCGCTCTCGTGGGTGTCCGGCGCAGCGGGCATGGGGGCGATGGACTATGAGTAAACTACGGCAGCATCATTGACATATATCGGCGGCGATGGTAGCAAACGCAACGTTAACGCGGCCGCGACGACAACTTTGTTTCCGGCTTGCTCTCCTTCCGCCCCGGCAGGTCCCCGCATGATCAAGGCTCCCTACGACGACCGCGACGGCTTCATCTGGTACGACGGCGCTCTCGTTCCCTGGCGCGACGCCAAGCTGCATGTGCTGACCCATGGCCTGCACTATGCCTCATCCGTGTTCGAAGGCGAACGGGCGTACAACGGCACGATCTTCAAACTGCGGGAGCATTCGGAGCGGCTGGCGGCGTCAGCACGGATGATGGGCTTTGCGCTGCCGATCGGCGTCGACGCGCTCGACCGGGCGTGCATGGAGACGCTCGCCGCCAACGGCATCGTCGACGGCTACCTTCGGCCGATCGCCTGGCGCGGCAGCGAGATGATGGCGGTCTCGGCGCAGAACACCCGCATCCACCTGGCCATCGCCGCCTGGACCTGGCCGTCCTACTTCTCGCCGGAGGCGCGGCTTCGCGGCATCCGGCTGAAGACGGCGCCGTGGCGCCGCCCGCCGCCCGACGCGGCGCCGGTGCACGCCAAGGCGGCCGGGCTCTATATGATCTGCACGCTGTCGAAGCACGCGGTGGAGACGGAGGGCTACGAGGACGCGCTGATGCTCGACTGGCGCGGGCTCGTCGCCGAGGCGACGGGGGCGAACATCTTCTTCGTCATGGGCGACGGCCGGCTGCACACGCCGACGCCCGATTGCTTCCTCGACGGCATCACCCGCCAGACCGTGATCGCGCTCGCCTGCGACCAGGGCATCGAGGTGGTGGAGCGGCCGATCCGCCCGGAGGAGCTGGCGCAGGCGACCGAGGTGTTCCTCACCGGCACCGCCGCCGAGGTGACGCCGGTGCGCGAGATCGACCAGCACCGCTTCCAACCCGGCGAGATCACCCGCACCCTGCTCGCCGCCTACGCCGCGGAAACCGGCCAGGTCCTCCCCCAAGCCGCACCCGCGGTGGCGTAGGGAAGCGTACGGCGAGAGCCGCTTCCCTCTCGCGGGCTCTTGCCGTTGCGGCAGCCAAGCGCTCGGCTAGTCGCTTCGTCACGGCCGCCTGGCTGTTGTGATGTGTGTCACTGCCCAGGCTTCGGGGATCTCGTACCCTGCCCAAACCTGTAGAGACCCTCGCTGCAGCGGCCGACTGCCGCAAGCGCTTGCCGCTGTGGGTCCCCATACCAAGGAGCAGGCACCAATGCCGATAAGCTTGGACCTCGAAAGAGCTCTGGTCTAGGCCGGCGAGGAAGTATCGGGTTACGAGGTCGACCCTGGGAAAAAGCTCCTCCGGGATCCTGCGCACAGCTTCTGGTTCGTCGGCCCCCTGTGGAATGAAAGGTATGACCAGTCCTCGCGCTTTCTTGCCGAGGGCATCTGCGAGTATGGCTACAGCGAAGCGTATTTCAGGCACGTTAGGCGCATGAAGATCGGCGACCGGACCCCATCAAGAGGACCTCTAACGTCCGAGACAGTCTTCCGTTCGACATCAACGGCGCCCTGGCGTCGCGCATGAGGATCGAGGCCATCGGCACCGTCACCTCCAATCTCGGAAACGGCAAGAGGGTCAACGTCGATTGTCGGCCGCACCAGCCGCGAGACTGGTTCTTCTCCACGTATGTCGCCCCCGTCGTAGAGGCAAAGCTTGACGACGACTTCGCCCGCCGTCTCATCCTGTTCACCTTCACGAACGCCGAGCAAGATTATAAGTTCTGGATCAATCAGCCTCACTGGGCAAAAAAGTACATGGGGGCGAAGCTGGCTGATTAAGAGGACACCGGGGGATTCCTCGGCCGGGCGACAGTACTGGCTCCACAGCCACGTTATGCCCGTTAAGGGTGACCGCGTTTAACGTCATGGCTGGTTGGACGAGTTGATGCTCGAAACCGGCGGGTATATCTGCCGCACCGGTCGCTCCCTCAACGGAAACCGAGGGATGGTGCTACAGGCGTGCTATCCCTCGTGGGTTCAAGTTCCGAGCGGCCTGCAAAGAAGTGGTGGGCGCGGCTGGGATTGAACCAGCGACCCCTACGATGTCAACGTAGTGCTCTCCCGCTGAGCTACGCGCCCGGGCCCGGAATGCGGTGCCGTCCTAGGGGACGAACTTCTTAGTCGATGCCGGCCGGCCTTGGCAAGCCATAGCCTGATCGCGCCATGATCGCGACCCGCTCGCGCGACTTGCCGCGCCGTGGCCCGTAGCCCAATTGGCAAGGAGTTGTTACAGTCCGGCGGCCGCGCTGATCATCCTCAACGGGCGGCGCAATCCGGTCGTCCGAGGAGTAGCGTTCGCTTGGCTCCCAACGAGATCACTCGACCCGCTGGCGAGATCGTCGAGGCCTATGCGCCGTCGTGGTCGGTCGCGGCGCCGGTGGAGCAGACGGTCCCGCTGGTCTTCGCCTCGCCGCACAGCGGCCGCCGCTATCCGCAGGATCTTCTAGCCGCCTCGCCGCTCGAGCCGCTGGCGCTGCGGCGCTCCGAGGACGCCTTCGTCGACGACCTCTACGCCGCGGCACCCGCGTTCGGCGCGCCGCTGCTGCAAAGCCACTTTCCCCGCGTCTTCCTCGACTGCAACCGCGAGCCCTACGAGCTCGACCCCGGCATGTTCGAGGGCCCGCTGCCGGCCTACGTCAACAGCCGCTCGCCGCGGGTGGCCGCTGGGCTCGGCACGATCGCCCGGGTGATCGCGACCGGGGAGGAGGTCTACCGCCGCCGGCTTGCGCTCGAGGGCGCGCTGACGCGGATCCGCGAGCACTATGTTCCGTACCACCAGGCGCTGAAGCGGCTGATCGACGAGACTAAGGAACGGTTCGGCGTCTGCCTGCTCATCGATTGCCACTCGATGCCGTCGGTAGGCGGGCCGATGGACGCCGATCCCGGCAGCCGCCGCGTCGACATCGTCCTCGGCAACTGCTTCGACAGCTCGTGCTCGCCAGCGATTACCGCCTTCGCCGAGGCAGTGCTCAGCGACCTCGGCTACGCCGTGCGCCGCAACGTGCCCTACGCCGGCGGCTTCACCACCCGCCACTACGGCCGGCCCGGCGAGGGCGTCCACGCCCTGCAGATCGAGATCAACCGGGCGCTTTACATGGACGAGCGGCGGATCGCGCCGCTGGCGACGTTCGCCGAGACGGCGGAGCGCATCGGCCGGCTGATCGCGGCCCTGGCCGGCATGAACCGGGCCCTGTTCACCCAGCGATGACGGCACCGGTCTCACGGCGGGGGGCGGTCGCGAAGCGGCCGCAGACGGACGCGGGCGTGCTCTTGGTGCGCCCGGCGGGCGAGGCCGACCTGCCGGCGGTACAGGCGATCTACGCCGCGCACGTGCTCGGCGGCACCGGCAGCTTCGAGGAGGTGCCGCCCGGAATCGGCGAGATCGAGGCCCGCTGGCGCGCCATTGCCGAGCGCGGGCTGCCTTACCTTGTGGCGGGCGAGGACGGCAGGGTGCAAGGCTTCGCCTACGCCGGACCGTTCAGGCCACGCTCGGCCTATCGCTTCACCGTCGAGGACTCGATCTATGTCGCCCCCGAGGCCCTGAGCAGGGGCTTGGGGAGCCTGCTCCTCGGCCAACTTATCGCGGCTTGCGAGGAACGCGCGATGCGGCAGATGATCGCGGTGATCGGCGATTCGGCGAACACGCGGTCGATCCGGCTGCACCAGCGGCACGGCTTTGTGCGCGCCGGCACCCTGGTCGATGCCGGCTACAAGTTCGGGCGCTGGCTGGACGCGGTGTTCATGCAGCGGACCCTGAATGCCGGGCGAGGCCCGGACCGGCCCTGAGCCCAGGCAACGCCCGCCACGGCTTCACTCCGCCGCGGCGCCAAGGGCTGCGGCCCGCCGTTCCTCCACCGCTTGGCGGATGATGTGCAGCGCGGACCACGAGAACAGCCCGGCCAGCACGGCGGCGACGAGCAGATCTGGCCAGGCGGTGCCGGTCAGCGCCACGGCGCCGGCGGCAGCGATGACCGCGAGGTTGCCGATGGCGTCGTTGCGGCTGCAGAGCCACACGGAGCGAACGTTGGCGTCCCCGTCGCGGTAACGGAGCAGCACCAGCACGCTGGTGAGATTGGCGACGAGGGCGAGGAGGCCGACCGCTCCCATGACCGGGGCGTCGGGCACCCCGAGGACCAGCACCCTGTATGCAGTGGTGCCCAGCACCCACAGCCCGACGCCGGCGAGGCTCGCGCCCTTGATCAGGGCCGCGGTGGCGCGCACGCGCAGCGGCCGGCCGATGACGGCGAGGCTCATGGCGTAGGTCAGCGTGTCGGCGAAAAAGTCGAGCGCATCCGCCTTCAGCGCCTGCGAGCCGGCGAGCAGGCCGGCGGTCATCTCGATGCAGAACATGGCGGCGTTGATGACGATGACGATGCCGAGCGCCCGCCGGTAGGCATCCGACATGCCGTCGAACCTGGTGCCGCAACCGCACCCTTCGCTCATCTGGCAAGCCTCATCTCTGACTTCGCCTTGCCGCCGCTCAGGATTATGCCAGACTGGGAGACTGCGCGAAGCGGCCCTGGTAAGGGTTCGGCGAGCCCGACCCCAAAAAAAGGGCCGCGCGCTGCGGCCCAAGTTTTGGGAGGAAACGTCCAAGAAGCGCGGCGCACCACAATTGACAGGCGTTTGTGCTGCACCGCACAATTGGAGAGATAATGGATCGCAAGGTGAAATTCAAATGGCAAATCGGAAAATCCGCCCGGGGCAGAGCGGAGCCGGCGGCCGCCCGCGCCATGCTCGGGCAAGCCACTGAAACCTAATGGATAAAACTGCAACATCGCCGCGGCCAGGGCGGCGCATGGCAGGGCTGCGCGGATCACGCTGCCAAACTAGCGTCGCGCGGCACGGGGGCCAGGTTTGGTCAAGCCTATGGTGCACCGCGAAGCAGGGAGGCTTTATCCTCTTGTGCGGCCATGGTGTTTCCGCCGATGGTGCAGGGAAGATGCGAGCCCCAGCTCGCCTTTGTATAAGCACCGGTATAAGCAGCCGCCGGACCGCGCTCCGGCAGGTCATGCGTTCGTGGGAGGTTGGTCGAGATGGTCGGGCTGATTGGCGACGTCGGCGGGACGAACGCGCGCTTCGCGCTGGTCGAGGCGGACGGAAGCATCCACAGCATCCTGCCGTTGACCTGTGGCCACTATCCGACGCTGGTCGAGGCTTGCGAGGACTACCTGACGCGCATCGCGCACAAGGAGAAGCCGCGTTATGGGGCGCTGGCCGTCGCCTCGCCCATCCTCGGCGACGAGATCAGCCTCACCAACCTGCACTGGAGCTTCTCGGTCGAGGCAACCCGCGCCCGCCTCGGGCTGGACAAGCTCGAGGTCGTCAACGATTTCGTCGCTGCCGCCCTGGCGATCCCGCGGCTCACGCCCGAGGGCCTGGTCAAGATCGGGCGGGGCGACTCGGTGCCCGGCGCGCCCATCTGGGCGCTCGGGCCCGGTACCGGCCTCGGCGCTGCCGCCCTGGTCTGGACCGGGCAGCACTGGATGCCGCTCTCCAGCGAAGGCGGGCATATGACCATTGCCGCCGCCAACGACCGCGAGGCGGAGATCCTGTCGGTGTTGCGGCGCAAGCTGGGGCACGTTTCGGCGGAGCGCGTCGTCTCCGGGCCCGGCCTCGCGAACCTATATTCCGCCATCGCCCAGCTTGCCGACAGGGAGGTTGAGACGGGGCTGCTGCCGGCGCACGTGAGCGAACGCGGCCTCGCCCGCAGCTGCCCGCTCTGCGTCGAGACCCTCGACGTCTTCGCCAGCATGCTCGGCACCGCCGCTTCGGACCTTGCAATCATGCTCAACGCCCGCGGCGGCCTCTACATCGCCGGCGGGGTCGTCCCCCGGCTGATGCCGTGGTTCGCAAGCTCCGGCTTCCGCGCAAGGTTCGAGCAGAAGGGGCGGTTCAGCGACTTCCTCGCCGCGGTGCCGACCTACGTGATCATGCAGCCGCTGCCGGCCCTGACCGGCCTCGCCGCCTTGGTGACGGGGGGCTGAACCTGAAGACTCAGATCACGCCGTCGCGCGCGAGGGCCTTGAACTCGTCCTCGCTCAGCCCCAGCAGGCCGCGGTAGACCGCCTCGTTGGCGTTGCCGAGCGGCGGGCCGAGATGCTCGATCCGCCCGGGCGTCGCCAGAAGGCGGGGCAGCACGTCCGGGACGACGATCGGACCGAGCTCGCCCTCCTCGATCGTGGCGAGGTTGCCGCGGGCGGCGAACTGAGGGTCGGCGAAGATGTCGGCAATGGTGTTCAGCGGCCCTATCGGGACCTCGGCGGCGAGGCAGCGGGCCATGACCTCGTCACGGTCCAGCGAGCCGGTCCAGGCGCCGACCATGGCGATAACGACCTCGCGCGCGGCGAGCCGCCGCTCCTGCCGGCCGAAGGCGTCGTCCCCCGCGAGCTCCGGCCGGCCCATGGCCTGGGCCAGGCGGGCGAACATCTTGTCGGTGGTGCAGGCGATGGCCACCCAGTTGCCGTCGCGGGTCGGGAAGTGGCCGTGCGGGCAGGCGTTGCGGGTGCCGGCGCCCTCGCGCTCGCGGACGATTCCGGCGCGGGCGTAGGCCGGGGCAAGCTCGTCGAGGACGCGGAAGACCGCCTCGTAGAGGCCGATGTCGATCACCTGGCCGCCGCCGCCGTCGTTGCGATGGTGCAGGGCGACCATGGCGCCGAAGGCGGCGAACAGCCCGGCGAGGTAGTCCCCGAGCGAGGTGGATCCCGGCGTTACCGGCGCTTCCCCCGGCATGCCGGCCAGCGCCGCAAGGCCGCCGACCGCATGGGCGATGCGGGCGAAGCCAGGGCGGTCGCGGTAGGGTCCGGTTTGGCCATAGCCGCTGATGCGGACCATGATCAGGCCCGGATTGACCGCGGAGAGCTCGTCCCAGCCAAGCCCCCAGCGCTCCATCGTCCCCGGGCGGAAGTTCTCGCAGACGACGTCGGACAGGCCCACCAGCCGCTTGAACAGCGCCGCGCCCTCAGCCTTGCCGAGATCCAGCGTGACCGAGGCCTTGTTGCGCGCCTCCGACAGCCAGGCGAGGGTCGAGTCCGGCCGCTCGGTCGGCGTGCCGAAGCGGCGGAACGGGTCGCCGCCGCGGGGGTGCTCCACCTTGATCACCTCGGCGCCGAACTCGGCGAACAGCGTCGCGCACAGCGGCGCGGCGATGAAGGTCGCGGCGTCGAGAACGCGGATCTTGCAGAGCGGAAGGCTCGGTTGGGCCATGGCCCGTCTTATTCCCCCCAAACCGCGGCGACAAAGGCTTTGTGCCGGCCGACCCGGAACAGCCAGGCGCAGCGGGCGAAGGCGAGCGCCTCGCGGGCGTAGAGGCGAAGGCGGGTGGGCAGGCTGCCCGGCTGGCGGATGCGGACGGGGTCGCCCATGACCCTGAGCCCGAGGCGCCGGTAGACGTAGAGCGCGCGCGGCATGTGGAAGGCGTCGGTGACGACGACCACGCGCTGCCAGCCGCGCCGGCGGATGATCAAGCCGGTGTAGAGCGCGTTCTCGAAGGTGTTCTTCGCCCTGTCCTCGACGACGATCCGGTCGTCCGCAACGCCTTTCGAGACCGCCAGGTCGCGCATGATCTCCGCCTCCGCCGGCGGCGCCCCGACGATGCCGCCGGACGGCACCAGCCACCCGCGCCACGGCTTTGGAAGACGGCGACGCCGTGCTCCAGCCGCCGTTCCAGCGCCGGCCCCGGAACGCTGGGCCCGAGCGGTGGCGCGCCGAGGACAACGACGGCGTCGATGGGGCCGCTGCGTCTGCTCATGCTCTTGAAGGAGAGGCCCATGCGGACCTGCAAGGTCGACCGCCGCGGCCTCAGCCCATCCCGTTCGCCGGGACCTCGTCGCCTTCTGCGGGGATAGGCACGCCCGGCTTGTACTTCGAGGTGCGGATCGATAAAGCCGACTTGACATGGGCGACGTGGGGCGCCGGGGTGAGCTTCTCGGTCAGGAACTTCTGGTAGGCGTCCCAGTCCTCGGCAACCACCTTGAGCAGGAAGTCGGTCTCGCCGGCCAGCATGTAGCACTCGCGCACCTCCGGCCAGCCGGACACCAGCCGCTCGAACTCCTCCAGGTCGGCTTCGGCCTGACTGTCGAGGCCCACCTGGACGAAGGCCGAGACGTTGAAGCCCAGCGCCTTCGGCTCGATCTCGGCGTGGTAGCCGCGGACGTAGCCGGCCTCCTCCAGCGCCCGCACCCGGCGCAGGCAGGGCGGCGCCGAGATCCCGGCGCGCCTGGCCAGCTCGACGTTGGTGATCCGGCCGTTGGCCTGCAGGTCGTGAAGGATGCGTTGGTCGATCCTGTCGAGCTTCACCCGGCGCACGTGCAATCTCTCCATTTGTCCTCCCCTCTCCGCGCAACAATATTACACAGCCGGCACGAGCGCCGGAAGGCCGATGAGCCGACCGTGCGCGTATCGCTCCGGAAGGGCCGGCGCCGGGCGGCGAAGGGGGTGCACGGTTCAGCCTCTTGTATGGGCAGGCCGGCATTCTTATGCTTCGGACAACCCGTAGGGGCAGGGCGGGTCGGACAGAATCTCGACGTTCTCAGGGAATGCGATGGCGGAGCGAGAGCCCGGCAAGGTGGTGATCATCGGCTCCGGCCCCGCCGGCTATACCGCCGCCATCTACGCGGCGCGCGCGAACCTCGACCCGGTCCTGATCAAGGGCCTGCAGCCGGGTGGCCAGCTCACCATCACCACCGACGTCGAGAACTTCCCGGGCTACGCGGAGACCGTGCAGGGCCCGTGGATGATGGAGCAGATGGACCGGCAGGCCGCCAAGGTCGGCACCCGCATGGTCGACGACACCATCACCGCCGCGGATCTATCGCGCCGGCCGGTCGCGCTGACGGGCGATAGCGGCGCCACCTACCACGGCGAGACACTGATCATCTGCACCGGCGCCTCGGCCCGCTGGTTGGGGCTGCCGAGCGAGGCGCGCTACCAGGGCTTCGGCGTCTCGGCCTGCGCCACCTGCGACGGCTTCTTCTTTCGCGGCAAGCGCGTCGCCGTGATCGGCGGCGGCAACACAGCGGTCGAGGAGGCGCTGTTCCTGACCAACTTCGCCGAGCGCGTGACCCTGGTTCATCGCCGCGACCAGTTGCGGGCGGAGAAGATCCTGCAGCAGCGGCTGTTCCGCAATCCGAAGATCGAGGTCATCTGGGAACACGTGGTCGACGAGATCACCGGCACCGAGATGCCGCTGGGTGTAACGGGCCTCGTGCTGCGCTCGACCCGCACTGGCGCGAAGAAGGAGCTCGCGGCTGACGGCGTCTTCATCGCCATCGGCCACACGCCCAACACCGAGCTGTTTCGCGGCCAGCTCGCCATGGACGGGGATGGCTACATCATCACGGCGCCGGACAGCACGGCCACCAGCGTGACCGGCGTGTTCGCCGCCGGCGACGTGCAGGACAAGGTTTTCCGCCAGGCGGTCACGGCCGCGGGAACGGGCTGCATGGCCGCCCTCGAGGCCGAGCGGTTTCTTGCCGAGCACGAAACAGCCGCGGAAGCCGCGGCCTGAGGCCCGGCGGGCAGACAATAACCATGGCCGAAGGGCCGAACGAAGCCCGCCGCAAGAGCGGGCGCTCATGAGGGGAGACCTGGGAGCTCATGGACTGGGACAAGCTGCGCATCTTTCAGGCCGTGGCCGAGGCGGGGAGCTTCACCCACGCCGGCGACGCCCTGAACCTGAGCCAGTCGGCGGTCAGCCGGCAGGTGGGCTCGCTGGAGGAGAACCTCCAGGTTCCGCTGTTTCACCGCCACGCCCGCGGGCTGGTCCTGACCGAGCAAGGGGAGATCCTGTTCAAGGCGGCCCGCGAGATCCTGGCCAAGCTCAACATGGTTGAGGCGCGGATCATCGAGAGCCGCGAGCGGCCGCAGGGCCCGCTCAAGGTGACGACCACCATCGCCTTCGGCTCGGTGTGGCTGGCGCCGCGGCTGAAGGAGTTCCTAGAGGACTACCCGGACATCGAGGTCTCGCTGGTGCTGTCGGACAACGAGCTCGACCTGTCGATGCGCCAGGCCGATATCGCCATTCGCCTGACCGCGCCGACCCAGTCCGATCTGGTCCAGCGGCGGCTGATGGTACTGCGCTACCACGTCTTCGCCGCGCCCAGCTACCTGCAGAAGCTCGGCATGCCGCGCCGGCCGGAGAACCTCGACCATCACCGCCTGATCGTCTTCGGCGAGGACGCGCGGCCGCCGCTGCCGAACCTGAATTGGCTGCTGGACGCAGGCGCCCGCGACGGCACCAAGCGCAAGGCCTACCTCAAGGTGAACAGCACCTACGGCATCTTTCGGGCGGTACAGAGCGGCATCGGCATCGGTGCCCTGCCGCACTACCTTAACCAGGAGACGGGCAACCTGGTCGAGGTCCTCCCCGAGCTGCGCGGGCCGGACGTCGACGTCTACTTCGTCTACCCCGACGAGTTGCGCAACTCCAACCGTATCGCTGTTTTCCGCGAGTTCATGGTGCGCAAGATCGAGGAGCTGAACGGCTAGCCCGGCCCGTGCCAGCCGCGTCACCGGCCGCGGACGACGTGGAGCGGGTGGTGGGCGTCGACCGGCAGTGACGGGCGGTCCGCATCGAGCTCGCTCAGCGCCTCGACCTCGCGCATGCCCTCGCGGCTGCGCCGGGCGATCCGCTGGTACTCCTCGGTGCCGCGCCGCTTCCAGGCGATCTCGTCGTCCGTCAGTGCGCGCCTGACCTTGGCGGGAATGCCAGCGGCGAGCGAGCGCGGCGGCACGACGAAGCCGCCGGCGACGAAGGACATGGCGGCGACGAACGCGTAGTCGCCGATCTCCGAGCCATCCATCAGCACGGAATTCATCCCCACCAGGGCATGGGCCCCGACGCTGGCGCCATGGAGCACGGCGCCGTGGCCGATGTGTCCCCAGGGTCCGATGCGGCACTCGGCCTGCGGGAAGCAGTGCAGCACGCACTGGTCCTGCACGTTGGCCCCGGCCTCGACCACGATCCGGCCGATGTCGCCGCGAAGGGCGGCGCCGGCGCCGATGTAGCAGTCGGCGCCGATGATCACGTCGCCGATCAAGACCGCAAACGGGTGCACCAAGGCGCTTGGATGCACCACCGGGATGACCCCGTCGATGGCGTAGACCTTGACCATGTCCTTCGTGCTCCTCCGTCACCCCGTCCGACCGGCTGGCCGGCTGGAAACTTCGTAGGCGCGCGGCCCTTTCCTTGACTGCTACCGTCGATAGGTATACAGACCTAGACAAGGAATTTGATCTGAAACCGCTTCGTCAGCCGCGGCCGCCGCTCTTCCGCTTGCGGTCCGCTTCTACCAT
>CAVVAX010000011.1:0-168660 GCA_963746275.1 uncultured Alphaproteobacteria bacterium | reverse complement strand
ACGGCGCCGCAATCGCCGCGCATCGGCGCGGCCTGAGCGCCCTCGCCGGCAGCGTCGACTGGACCTTGGCCGTCCACCATACCGATCAGCCGCCCGAACCGGCGCTGCTCGCCCTGTTCGCGGCGTTGTCCAGCAACGGGCGGTAGCACTCGGTGCTGACCCTTGGGCCGATCACGTTCGCGATGCCGTGGGCACTCGCCGCCCTGGCGAGCCTTCCGGCATTGTGGTGGCTGTTGCGGATGACGCCGCCGGCACCCAGGCGCATCCGCTTCCCCCCGGTCAGCTTTCTCGCCCGGCTCGCATCCAGCGAGGAAAGCGTTGCCCGCACGCCCTGGTGGCTTCTGCTTCTTCGCCTCATCCTCGTGCTCGCCCTGATCCTCGGCTGCGCCCAGCCCCTGCTTAATGCCGAGAGCGGTTTTGCCGGTCAGGGGCCGGTCGTCCTCATCGTCGACGACGGCTGGGCCGCCGCCAAGGGCTGGCCGCAAAAGCAGGCCTTCATGCTCGCGACCGGCGAGCGCGCGGTGCGCGAGGACCGTCCACTCGTCGTCGTCACCACCGCGCCGGAGAGCGCCGAGCGCCCCCAGCCGACGGCAACGCTTCTGCCCCCTGCCGAGGCCCTCGCCGCCCTGGAGGCGCTGCGGCCGAAGCCGTGGCCAACGGATCGGGCGGCGGCGCTGGCGGCTCTGGACGCGGTCTGGACCGATCGCTCCGGCAGCGGCGAGATCATTTGGTCAAGTGACGGGCTGGAGGAACCCCGAGCCGCGAGCCTCGCCACGTTCGTGGCGCGGCTGCAGCGCTTCGGGCCCGTGCGCGTCGTCGTGCCGGATCCGGCGGAGACGGCGCTGCTGCTGCAGGCGACGGCGGGCAGCGCCGGCGGGCTGTCACTGACGCTGCGTCGGGCGGCAACACGCCACGAACGCGAGGTCGAGGTGCTGGCCTGGTCGGAAGCAGGCATGGTCGTGGCGCGCGAGACGGCGGCGTTTGGCGAAGAGGCGGACGCCGCCGAGCTGCGCTTCTCGCTGCCGGCGGAACTCAGCGAGCGTTTTGCCCGCCTGGAGATCGAGGGCGAGCAGACAGCCGGCGCGGTGGTGCTCGGCGACGATCGCTGGCGGCGACGGCCGGTGGGGCTGGCGTCTGCCGGGCGCGACGGCGGCGACGGCGAGCCGCCCCTGCTCGGCCAGCTCTACTACCTCGATCGGGCGCTCGGCGGTTTCGCCGAGGTGAGGCAGGGAGAGGTCGTCAACCTGCTGGCCCGCGAGCTGGCGGTGTTGGTCGTGCCCGACCACGGGCCCTTCGAGGCGACGACGGCTGACCGCGTCCTTGCCTGGGTGCAAGCCGGCGGCATGCTCGTCAGGTTTGCCGGACCGCGCCTCGCCGAACGCTCGGGCGAGGAGGACCCGCTCCTGCCGGTTCGCCTCCGCCCCGGGGACCGCGCCATGGGCGGTGCGTTATCATGGCAGGCGCCGGCGCGGCTCGGCGGGTTCGAGCCGGGGACCCCGTTCGCCGGCGTGAACTCTGCCGAGGACGTGGTCGTCCATCGCCAGGTGCTGGCCGAACCGGCGTTCGCTCCGCAAGAGCGGATCTGGGCTCGGCTGGAGGATGGGACGCCCCTGGTCACGGCGCGCGGGACCGGCGGCGGCTGGCTGGTCCTGTTCCACACCACCGCCAATGCCGATTGGTCGAACCTGCCGCTGTCGGGCCTGTTCGTGGACATGCTGCAACGCCTCACCGCCTACAGCGGCGGTGTCGGCGGCGACGGGAACGGTGGCGGCGAGCGGAACGGCGGCGGTGAGGGGAACGGTGGCAGCCCGCTGACGCCGCTCGCTACTCTCGACGGCTTCGGCACCCTCGGCGCGCCACCGCCCGGCGCTCGCGCCATCCCGGCTGAGGCCCTCGCCGAGACGCCCGCCGGGCCGCGGCATCCGCCCGGCTTCTATGGCCGGGGCGATCAGCGCCTCGCCCTCAACCTCGGCGCCGGGATCGCCGAGATCGCGCCGCTGGCGCCGCTGCCCGCGGGCGCAACCGTCTCCGGCTACGGAGACGCCGCCGAGCGCGATCTCCGCGGCTGGCTGCTCGCGGCGGCGCTCGTGCTCCTGCTCGTTGATCTGGCATTGAGCGCGGTTCTGCGGGGCCTGATGCGCCGCCCCCGGCAGCCGATCCCTGCCGCCTCCATCGCCGGTGTGGTGCTCTTGCTGGCTGTGGTTGCTCCAGGCGACGGCCGGGCGGAGACGGTGCTGGCGGACGGCAGCGCCGAGCCCGCGGCGCTGACCACCCGCCTCGCCTACGTGATCACCGGCGACGGGCAGGTCGACGCGGTGAGCCAAGCGGGACTGGATGCCTTGGCGATGATGGTCTCGCGAAGGACCGCGGCGACCCTGGGGCCAGCGGTTGGCGTCGACCCGGCGGTGGACGAACTCGCTTTCTATCCCCTGCTCTACTGGCCGCTGAGCGGCGACCAACCGGCGTTGGCGCGCGCGGCGGTGGCCCCGCTCGTGAAGTACATGCGCGACGGCGGCACCATCCTCTTCGACCTTCGCCAGGGCGACAGCGGCCGCGGAACCACGCTCCGCGACCTCGCCCGCCGGCTCGACATCCCGCCGCTGGTGCCGGTGCCGGCGGACCACGTCGTCCGCCGCGCCTACTACCTCCTCTCCGACCTGCCCGGCCGGCGGACCGGCGAGACCGTCTGGATCGTCGACCGCGCCGAGCAGATCAACGACGGCGTGACGCCGATCGTCGCCGGCAGCAACGATTGGGCCGGGGCCTGGGCCGCCGATGACGCGCTCAGGCCGCTGTTCCCGGTGAGCCCCGGCGGGGAGCAGCAGCGCGAACAGGCCTACCGCTTCGGCATCAACCTCGTGATGCACGTGCTCACCGGCAACTACAAGGCCGACCAGGTCCACCTTCCGGCGATCATGGAGAGACTTGGGCAGTGAGCGGCGGGATCGCCTTCGCGCCGCTGTTGCCGTGGCCGTTCCTGCTCGCGGCCGGCATCGTCGGCGCCCTGCTCGTCGCGGTGGTCGCCTGGAAGCGGGGCCGCGGCTGGCTGGCGCGGGGCCTCACCATCGCCGGGCTGCTCGCCGCCCTCGGCAACCCCCGCTTCGTCAGCGAGGAGCGCGAGCCCCGGCCCGACGTCGCCGTCGTCGTCACCGACCGCTCGTTGAGCCAGTCCATCGGCGACAGGGCCGCGGAGGCGAGCGCGGCGGAGGCAGCGGTGCGCGCGGCGCTCGCGGATCTGAGCGACCTCGACGTGAGGTTCGTGACCGCCGGCGGGCCGGCCGAGGACAAGACCCGCATCTTCTCGGCGGTGGAGGAGGGTCTCGCTGATATCCCGCGCGAGCGTCTAGCCGGGGTCGTCGTGATCACCGACGGCCAGCTCCACGACGCGCCGAAGCCGCAGTTGTTGCCCGCGGGCGTTCCGCTCCATGGCCTCCTCACCGGCGAGCCGGGGGAACGTGACCGACGGCTCAGGATCGACGAGGCGCCGGCCTACGGCATCGTCGGCGGCACCGTCAACCTCGCCTACAGCGTCGTCGATACCGGCGCTGCGCCCGAGGGCGGGCAGCCAACGCGGGTCAAGGTTGCGTTCCGCATCAACGGCGAGCCAGCCGGCGAACGCGAGGTCGCGGTGGGCGAGCGTCAAGCCTTTTCCGTGCGCCTCGACCGCGCCGGGCCTACCGCTATTGAGGTCGTGGTCGACGCCGCCTCGGGCGAGATCTCGACGCTCAACAACCAGGCGGCGGTGACGGTGAATGGCGTCCGCGACAAGCTCCGGGTTCTTCTCGTCTCCGGGCAGCCGCATCCTGGCGAACGCGCCTGGCGCAACCTCCTGAAGTCGGACGCGGCGGTCGACCTCGTGCATTTCACCATCCTCCGCCCGCCGGAGAAGGAAGAGCTGACGCCGCTCCGCGAGCTGTCGTTAATCGTTTTTCCGGTCCAGGAGCTGTTCGAGCGCAGGCTGTACGACTTCGATCTGGTCGTCTTCGACCGCTTCGTCGCCCGCAGCGTGCTTGCGCCGGAGTACCTGACCCGGGTCGCGGACTACCTGCGGCGTGGCGGCGCGGTCCTGGTCGCCGCCGGCCCGGAGTTCGCCGGGCCGCAGAGCCTCTTCTACACCACGCTCGGCGAGGCCATGGCGGCGGTTCCGACCGGCGCCATCGTCGAGCAGGCGTTCCGGCCGCGGGTCTCGGAGCTCGGGCAGCGTCATCCCATCACCTCGGGGTTGCCGGGCGAGCGGGTGTCCGGCGATGCGGAGCCCGACAAGGCGGGTGGCGGACCCACATGGGGGCGCTGGTTCAGGCTCATCGAGACCGAGGTCAGGCGCGGCTCGGTGCTTCTTGAAGGGCCGGAAGGTCGGGCGCTTCTCGTCGTCGACCAGGTCGGCGAGGGCAGGCTGGCGCAGCTCGCCAGCGACCAGATCTGGCTGTGGGGCCGCGGCTTCGACGGCGGCGGCCCGCAGGGGGAGCTGTCGCGGCGACTGGTCCACTGGCTGATGAAGGAGCCGGAGCTGGAGGCGGAGCGACTGTCGGGAAGCTTCGCCGACGGCCGGCTGGGCATCGAGCGGCGGACGCTGGGGACGGAGCCGATCACGGCGACGGTGACGAGCCCCACCGGCGCGCAGCAGAGCGTCATGCTGGAGCCCGGTGCGGACGGCGTGGCGCGCGCCGAGGTCGAGGCGGGCGAGGCCGGGCTCTACCGGATCGAGGATCCGGCGCAGGCGACGTGGACGGCCGCGGGGGCGGTGGATCCGCCCGAACTGGCCGACCTGCGGGCCACCGCGGATGTGCTGGCGCCAGTCGCCGAAGCGACCGGGGGCGGCGCCGCGTGGTTGCGCGACGGCTTGCCCCGCTTCCGCCAGGTGGAGCCCGGGCAGAGCGCCGCCGGCCGAGGCTGGATGGGCCTGCGCCGCAACAACGCCTACACCGTCACCGGCGTGCGCGAGGTTCCTCTGCTTCCGGCGCTGCTGGTGCTGGCGGCGGTACTGGCACCGCTGGCGGCGGCATGGTGGCGCGAAGGCCGCTGACGCCTCAGAGCTCGACTGCGCCGCATTGTCGCCAGGGCAGCGACGATAAAGTTCCGCCGACGTCATTTGTCACGCGCCGCCGGCCTCCCACCTGCGAGGATGAAGCCCGGCGCCGCGTGTTGGGCGCAACGACAGAGGAGGAGTGAGCCATCATGACCCGAGTTCTTGTTCTCTACTACAGCAGCTACGGCCACGTGGAAGCCATGGCCGAGGCGATGGCCGAAGGCGCACGCAGCGTCGAAGGCACCCAGGTCGACATCAAGCGCGTCCCGGAGCTGGTGCCCGAGGAGGTCGCGAAGAAGGCGAACATGAAACTCGACCAGAGGGCGCCGGTCGCGCAGCCAGCCGAGCTTGCCGACTACGACGCCATCGTCTTCGGCACGCCGACCCGCTACGGCAACATGTGCGCGCAGATGCGCAACTTCCTCGACCAGACCGGCGGGCTGTGGCTGAGAGGCGCGCTGAACGGCAAGGTCGGCAGCGTCTTCGCCAGCACCGCGACCCAGCACGGCGGCCAGGAGACGACGCTTACCTCGTTCCACACCACCCTTCTGCATCTCGGCTTGGTGATCGTCGGCCTCCCCTACGCCGCCGCCGGGCAAATGACCATGGACGAGATCACCGGCGGCTCGCCCTACGGCGCGACCACGATCGCCGGCGGGGATGGCTCACGCATGCCGAGCGCCAACGAGCTCGAGCTTGCCCGCTTCCAGGGCCGGCACGTGGCCAGCATTGCCGCCAAGCTGTCGGCCTGAGGACGGGAGGAAAACATGGGCCTTCTCGTCGACGGCGTCTGGCAGAACCGCTGGTACGACACCGCCTCGACCGGTGGCCGCTTCGTCCGCGCCGACAGCCGCTTCCGCGACCGCGTCACCGCGGATGGTTCGTCCGGCTTCAAGGCCGAGGCCGGGCGCTACCACCTCTACGTCTCCTATGCCTGTCCGTGGGCCCACCGCACCCTGATCTTTCGAGCGCTGAAGGGCCTGGAGGCAACGATCTCCGTGTCGGTGGTCGAGCCGCTGATGCTCGAGCACGGCTGGACGCTGGCTGCCGGGGCCGATCCGATCAACGGCGCTCGCTTCCTCCACGAGGTCTACACGCACGGCCGACGCCGGGTACTCCGGGCGCGTCACCGTGCCGGTGCTCTGGGATCGCAAACGGCGGACGATCGTCAACAACGAGTCCGCCGGAGATCATCCGGATGCTGAACAGCGAGTTCGCGGCGATTGGGGCCACCGGGCCTGACTTCTACCCGGAGCCGCTGCGCGCCGAGATCGACGCCGTCAACGAGTGGGTCTATCGCACCGTCAACAACGGGGTGTACCGCGCCGGCTTTGCCACCAGCCAGGACGCCTACGAGGAGGCCGTCACCGCGCTGTTCGCGAGCCTCGACGCCGTCGAGGAGCGGCTGGGCCGGCAGCGCCACGTTGCGGGGACGCAGATCACCGAGGCGGACTGGCGGCTGTTCACGACGCTGGTTCGCTTCGACGCCGTCTACGTCGGCCACTTCAAGTGCAACCTCCGCCGCATCGTCGACTACCCCAACCTCTGGGGCTACGTCCGCGAGCTTTACCAGGTGCCGGGCGTCGCCGAGACGGTGCACTTCGACCACATCAAGGCGCACTACTACGGCAGCCACAAGACCATCAACCCCACCGGGGTCGTGCCGAAGGGCCCACTGCTCGACTTCACGACCCCGCACGGCCGCGAGCGTATCCCGACGGCATTGGAACGCGGATTATGATCTGAGGCGTTCGCCAGACGCCCGGTCGCGACCGGTCGCAGCATCGACATTGCCGCCGTCCGGCGTCCCGCGCGATCTTCGCGATCCGCGCGCCATGCTCCGGCGCGATGGCGGGACATGCGCCCGCAAAGCCCGTCATAACCCGACGGCGGATCATGCCGACGGGAGCCGGCCGCCGCGACCCTCGCCGCCGTGCTGCGACCGCCCGTGCTCGCTTGGCGTGATGGCCAGCGGGCTCTGCTACCCTTAATGGGCCAGTGGTGGCTCGTGGGGTTAGCGAGCCGCTTCGTCAGGCCGGTGCGGCGCGGATATACAAGCGCCGCCTGCTGCTTTGCCGCAACCCGCAGCGCCGGCAGCTTGGCGACCGGTCGGGCGGGGCGGGGCGGCGCAGTGCAGTCGCCCTATAGCGGCCCAAATTTCGGGCCATGCGGAAGCGTTCCTACGTTGGCACGCCAACACGTCTGCCGCCGCCGCATAATTACGGCCATGCGGCGGCCTTCAAGAACTCGCCTTACTCGCGCATTTGAAGTGTATCATTTTCTTGTGGTGAAAAATGAAGTTAAGTAATTTTCTAAGCGTTTCGGAAGTAACGCGTCGCCGGCGTACCCAGATGGTCTGGGGCGCCGTGGCTCTTGTCGCCTCGCTGGCCGCCGCCGATGGAGCCTCGGCCGCGGCCTGCACCAACATGCTCAATCCTTCCAGTGCGACGCCCCGTGGCTTTGGCGCCGCATATAACCTCTTGACCGCAGCCAAGGAGTTCCTGATACAGGGAACCGAGTGCGCCGGCAGCACGGCGCAGATCAGCGTCGGCAGCGGCTCCGCCGACCAGTACGTCTACAAGAACGCGCTCTACTGGACCGGGTCGGCATGGCAGGAGCTACCACTATCTGGCTCAACGTTGGTGAGCGATACGTGGTATAAGGGCAGCGCAACCGCTTCGATGCCGCTTGGCGAGACGCCGCGTTATGTCCTCGGCTACGTCTGTCAGCGCGACAACGGCCAGTGGAAGTGCGGCTGCAGCGACCAGGAATGCGGTGATGAGCAGTGGCAGATGCAAGCCCTCGCAGATGTGGCCAGCAACACCGCGAACCAAGGCTCGTGCATGGCCCCGCCGACGCTCTCCAGCCCGATGGTAGTTCAGGACACCTGCCCCGGTGACATCGACGCGAAAGGCCGCGATCTTCTGGTCAAGATGCCCAGTAAGGCCTGCACTGCGCAGCTCAACATCAGCAACGCCCGAAACGTCCACGTCCTCGGCGGCCGGATCGATCTGGGCGCCGATGTTCAGCGGGCGGTGTCGTTATCGTCGATCAGTGGCCAGGTACATATCGAGGGCATGCACATCGACGTCCTGAACCGGCCTGCCGACGGCATCCGCATCTACAACTCTCCGAACGCGACCCTGACCATTCAGAACACGTTGATCGAAGGTCTCGGCGGCATCCCGGAGGGAACCCACGGCGACGTCATCCACACCCAGGGTGGCGGCCCGCTCAAGGAGTTCAGGCTCGAGAACGTCAGCGGCCTGACCAGCTACCAGGGCATCTTCACTCCGTTCCGCCTGCCGCAGCATGGCAGCACCGGCGCCAAGCGGATCGTCATGAAGAACCTCTACCTGGCCTACGACCCGCGCATGCCGTCCACGCAGAAGGCGTTGATGCTGCTCACCCTGGGCAGCGGCAGCCCGAGCGCGAACAGGTATGGCATGCTCGACTACACGGCGCCGGAAGGCACCGTGCTGTCGAACGTTTACGTCGACGGCTCGCTGCGCAACGCGGCCTACTACACCAAGGTCACGGTGCAGCCGAAGCCGGGCGCGGACGGGTGCGCCACGTTCGATCCGGTCCACAAGATCGACGGCAAGGTTTGCGGCGGCAAGCCAAGCCAGGGTACGTTCGCCCCGAAGTCCGCCGTGGGCCTGAACTACGCGCGGTCAAAGTTCTGTAATTAGCCAAGGCAACCACTTGGATCCAGGATCGGCCAGTGGCCGGTCCTGGATGAACCGAATAGGATAATCATGCATCCCGCCATCGTCCCCAATGTGTCCTCCCCAAGGCAGGCCATGGTCGCGTCGGAAACCAGGGCGCGCGGGATCATGACGACCCTCGCCGACTTCTTACAGATCTTGTGGCGGCGGCGGGCAGTGGTGCTCGGCACCATCCTGGTGTCACTGCTCATCGCCCTCGCCTATTTGATGACGGCGACGCCCAAGTTTGGCGCCACCGTCAGTCTGCTTATCCAGAACAAAGAGGACACGTTCCAGCAGCTGGCGGTGATAGAGGCTGCCCTCAACGGGGGCCAAACCCCCGGCGAGGACGTCGTCACGGAGCTGGAAGTCATGCGCTCCCGGCGGCTGGCCGCCAAGGTCGTCGACGACCTCGACCTCATCAATGATCCGGAGTTCAACAGCTCGCTCGTGGAGCCGAGCACGATGTCGCAGATCGTCGGCTGGTTGAACCCGATGCGGCTGGTGGCGCTGGTGATGCCGAAGCCCGATCCGGGCATCATCTCGGAGGAACGGAAGAAAGCGCTAGAGCGCGAGGGCGTCATCGACTCCTTCGCAGCGAACCTCAGCGTCAGCCAGCTCGGCCTTTCGCGCCTGTTCTTCATCTCCTTCATGTCCGAAGAGGCCGAGAAGGCGGCGCAAGTCGCCAACGCGCTGGCCGATGCGTACATCATCGACCGCCTCGAGGCGCGGTACGAGGAGACGCGCCGGGCAACCGACTGGCTGTCGCAGAAGATCGCCGATCTGCGCGTCGACCTGAGCCAGAAAGAGCGGGTCATCGAGGAGTTCCGCCGGGAATCCGGGCTGCTGGCGGGCGTCGGCGGCAGCACCCTCGTCACCGAGCAGGTCTCCGAGCTGAATGCTCAGCTCATCGTCGCCCGCACCTCGCGGGCGGAGGCGGAGGCCCGCTTAGCGCAGATCCGCCGTATGGCTCAGCGGCCCGGCGGCGCGGCAGCGGCGGCCGACGTCCTCGGCTCGCCGGTGATCATCGCCCTGCTCAATCAGGAGGCGGAGATCAAGCGCACGGCGGCGCAGCTCGCCGACGAATACGGCGAGCGCCACCCCAGGATCATCAGCGTCCGCGCTGAGCTGCGGGATATCCAAAGCAAGATCGGCGCTGAGGTGGCCAAGGTCGTCCAGAAACTCGAGAGCGACGTTGGCGTGGCCCAGGCCCGCGAGGCTTCGCTGCAGCAGGGGATGGAGCAGCTCAAGCGGACGATGGCGCAGACGAACACGGCCGACGTCCAGCTTCGTGCGCTCGAGCGCGAGGTCGAGACCAACCGGACCATGCTGCAGTCGTTCATGAACCGGTTTGAGGAGATGAGCGCGCAGCTCGACCTGAACCAGCAGTCGACGGTTCGTGTCCTGTCGCGCGCGATCGGGCCGCAGGAGCCGTCGTGGCCGAAGAAGTCCCTGGTCCTGGTCGTCGTGTTCCTCGGCTCGGCTCTGCTCGGCATCGGCTTCGTCTTCCTCCTCGAGCAGTTCGACCGGGGCTTCCGCAGCGGCGAGCAGATCGAGGAGCAGACCGGCGTGCGTTCGCTGGGGATGGTCCCGACCCTGGAAGGTTCGCGCCGCCGGGTCGGCGATCCGGTCGATTACGTGCTGAAGCGCCCGGCCTCGGCCTTCGGCGAGGCGATCCGGTCGGTCTACACCAGCATCCTGATGGCCGCCGGCGCGGAGAAGACCGGAACCAGCGTCCTGATCACGTCGTGCCAGCCGGGAGAGGGCAAGACCACGCTTTCGATGTGCGTCGCGCGGATGTTTGCGGCGTCCGGACGCAAGGTCGTGCTGATCGAGGCCGACGTCCGCAGGCCGCGGGCCAGCGACGCGCTGCGTGTCCCGGCCCAGCCGGGGCTGGTCGAGCTGCTGAGCGACCGCGCCGACCTGGCCGACGTCCTGCACAAGGACGACAAGTCAGGCGCCTACATCATTCCTGCCGGCGGACCGGCCGCCGACCCGACGCATATCCTGGCTTCCCCCGGAGTGCGATCGGTGGTCGACGCCTTGTCGAAGAACTTTGACCTGATCATCGTCGACTCGCCGCCGCTCATGGCTGTGGCCGACTCGCGGATCCTCGCACCGCAGGTTGACAGCACCGTGCTGGTGGTCCGTTGGGGAAAAACCCATCGCAACGTCGTCAGCCTCGGCCTGAAAAAGCTGTTCGAGACGGGGGCAAGGGTCAGCGGCGTGGTGCTCGCTCAGGTGGACTCCAAGAAGCACGCCGAATACGGCTACGGCGACTCGGCCTACTATTACAAGCCGGTCAAGAAGTACTACACCTCCTAGCGCTGGATGTGGCGGGGCGGATGGCGCCCCGCCGGCATCCCCGCGCCCGCCGTCCCCGCGCCCGCCGTCCCCGCGCCCGCCGCCAAAGCAGCAGGCATGAAGCAGCGGGCATCCGGTCTTGCCGGAGGGCGCCGGCTGACCCCGACTGGAAAGTCGACGCGGTTGGGAAAGAGCAAGCTTGCGAAGCTGACCTCCCTCGGAGCGAAGGGGATGGCCAGCATTGCCGATCAGGGCGCCGCCGCCGCCATCAGTTTCGTGGCCAGCGTCTTCATTGGTCGGCACATGGGCGCCGAGGCGCTTGGCATCTACGCCATCACCAACGTCTTCGTCCTTCTGGTGCGGGCGTTCCAGAACAGCCTCGTGCTGGAGCCGATGTCGGTCTTCGGGGCGAAGAAGTCCGTGCAGGAGATGCCGACCTATTTCGGCTTCCTCCTCGCCCTGGAGGGCGCGACTGTCGGTGGCTCCACACTGCTCCTCGCGCATGGGCTCCGCCGCGGCCTACGCCGGCGGGTACATCGACCGCAACCTGCTCTACGCCCTTCTCGCCGCGGCGGTCTACGCCAACCTTCTGTCCTTCCAGTACTTCCTCCGCCGCCAGTTCTACATCGAGCAGCGCCAGTACCTCGCGACGGTGCAGTCGGTGTCCTACCTGGTGCTGGTCATCGCCAGCCTGGCGGTGATGTGGTGGTTCGCGGGCTGGAGCGTAGTCGACGTCTACGTGATGCTGTCGATCAGCAGCCTCGGCGTATGTGTGGTCCAGGGCGGCCGGTTCTGGCGGCGGGTGGCACGGCCGACGCGGGGGGACGTCAGCCGCTACCACGAGGACCACTGGACTTACGGCCGCTGGGTGCTGCTCGGCGTGCCCTTGGCGATCCTCACCTACCAGGGCTACTTCTTCATCGTCGGCTCGCTGATCTCCGCCGAGGCGGCGGGGCACCTGAAGGCCATCGACACGCTGGTCGCGCCGTTCGCCCAGGTGGCCATAGGCTTGACCCTCATGCTCGTCCCGATGACGTCCCGGGGGATCGAGAGTATGTCCCTGCGCGCACAGCAGGCTCACGCGATCCGGATGGGGCTGCCGCTCCTAGGCCTGTCGGTCGTTTACGGCGTCGCCATCTTCCTCGGCGGCGAGTACGCGCTGAGGACGCTGTTCGGGTCGGGGATCGAGGACGCGCTTCCCCTGGTCCAGATCATGGCGTTCGTCCCGCTCATGCGCGCCCTCCCACTGCCGGCCGGGGTCGTCCTGTCGGCGCTCCAGCGGGCGAACCTCCGCTTTCTGGGCCAGGTGCTCTCGGCCGTCGGCACGTTCGGCGTCAGCATCCCGCTGGTGCTGGCCTACGGGCTGACGGGGGCAGCATGGGGAATGCTGATCTCGCTTGCGCTGTTCGCGCTCAGCCAGTGGGCGTGCCTGTTATGGCTCTGGCGGCGCATGGCCCGGCAGCAGAGCCAGCCCCTCGCCGCCCGGCCTTCGGAGTCGTGAGCGCGGGCGAGGCCCGTCCGGCGCGAGGTGCTCAAATACGCTCGGAGAGCCAGATCGCGGCGCGGGAGCCAATCTTGATCGCGCCCGTCAGCACGCGGTAGGCCGGCGCCTGCTCGGCGCCATGGTCGAGGCTGGTCTCGCGATGCTCCACCTCGTCCTGCCGGTAACGTTCGCACAGATCGCGCAGCTCCGGCTCATCGTCACCGAGCGCTGCCACCTGCTTTGCGTAATGGTCGTCGATGACCTCCTCCACCGCCGCGGTGCAGGCCATTGCCGCCCGCGGCCCAAGCAGCGCTGTCCCGGCGCCCAGAGCAAAGCCGGCGACGTGCCACAGCGGATGCAACAGCGTCGGGCGAACGCGCCTGCGGGGGAGAAGCGTGTTGAAGGTGTCGAGGTGCTCACGCTCAGCCGCCGCCATCTCCCGGATCACCGGGCCGACGCTCATAGCTGCCCAGAACGGCAAGCTGACCCTCATAGATCCGCACCGCGCCGTACTCACCAGCCTGGTCGACGCGAAGGATCCGCCGGACCATCGCCTCCCTGGACAGGTCGCCGGGAAGGCGGCGGGGACGGCCCGGCAGGTCGGAGGGCGCGTTCTCTGTCACAAGGTCAGTCCCTTCTGCGCGCGGCAAAGACGCCGGCCAGGCAAACGCCGGCGAGGAAGAGGGAGAACAATGCGTTGTAGCCGGCCAGCGACAGGCCGAACAGCCGCCAGTCGACCCGGTCACATGGCTTCAGGTCGCTTGCGGGGATCTCACGCAGGTCCAGGCCGTCGACGTCGGTGGAAAGCTCCCCACCGCAAGCGGCGACCGATCCCCACCAGTGCTCCTCGACGCCGACATGGTAGAAGGCGAGCGCCGCGCCGAGGGCGAATACGGCCGCCGCCAAACCCAGGAGAATTGCCGGCCACCGGCCTGCCGGCGCCAGGAGCATGGCAGCCATGGCGAGCAGCGCAGCGACGCCGTAAGGCACCCGCTCGTAGAGGCAGAGGATGCAGGGCTCCAGGCCGAAGACATGCTCGCCAACGAACGCAGTCGCCAAGCCCGCGACGCTCGCGCCAAGAACGAGCGCGGCGATAAGCCGGCCGTGGTCGTACAGTGCGGACAACCCCTGCATGGTCGCTGATATAGCGCCCCGTGCCCGCGGCTACCATCCCGCTCCTCGGCGCGCGCAACAGCCGTTGGCGGCCCGGCCGGTTGTCCCGGCATGTCGGCTCCGCCGCGTTTTCACGCTGTTGCGCAATACGGAAGAGATCGTAGCGAAAGCCTCGCGGCCCGCAAATAGCGGCGCATTTGCAGCGCCGAAGCACGATATTCAATGTGGCACCTAAGGTAGGGCTTTGCTGATTGCCCCGCTTTGCGTAAAATAAAAGCCCATGACGATCCTGGGCCGCGGTCCCCGGCACTTCCCGAAAACATGCGTCACGTTGCCGAGCCCGGAAAGGGCCGCGACACATCGCAGCGAGAGTGCGTCTGCCCCACGCCAGGCTCTTTAGTCTTACTTTGATGGAGAGGGTTGTCGAATATGCCTGATGTCAATGTCAATGCTTCGCAGGGGGGGGCGTCGCCGGTCGGCGGGCGCAAGGAGCACGTCCTGATCACCGGCGGTCTCGGCTTCATCGGGACCCACGTGGCGGACGGCTACCTCGCTGCCGGCCATAAGGTGACGCTGCTCGACTCCATGGTCGCCGCGGTCACCGACGGCGAGTGGTACAAGGGCAATCCCGACGTCGAGATCATCAAGCTCAGCGTCGACGATTTCTTCCGCGCCGGCCACACGCTCGAGCCCTACGACCGCATCATCCATGCCGCCTCGCACGTCGGCCCCGCCGGCATCCTCAAGTACGTCGGCAAGCTCGGTTTCGAGATCGTGCAGGCGACCCAGGAAATGGTCGAGGCCTGCATCAAGTACGACAAGCCGATGGTGACGTTCAGCTCGGCAGAAGTGTACGGCCGCAGCGGCAACCTGGCCGAGACCGACACGATCCAGGTGCCGGTCGACTACAACTCGCGCATCGAGTACGCGATCGCCAAGACGCTGACCGAATGCCTCGTCGTCAACAGCAGCAAGCGCGGGCTGCGCGGCATCATCATCCGGCCGTTCAACGTCACCGGCCCGCGTCAGTCGAGCGCCGGCGGCTTCGTCATGCCGACATTCGTGCAGCAGGCCCAGTCGGGCCAGCCGCTCACCGTCTTCGCCGGCGGCGAGCAGACCCGGGCGTTCCTGTCGGCGACGGACCTCTGCCGCTTCCTCGTCGAGTTCATGGACAAGGCGATCGCCAGCAAGTACTTCATCTTCAACGTCGGCAACCCCGACAACACCATCTCGGTCCGCCACCTCGCCGACCGGATCAAGGAGATGACCGGCAGCAAGTCTGAAGTGGTGTACGCCGACGCGAAGAAGATCCACGGCGAGCTGTACGAGGAAGCGCTGTCGATCCACAAGATCCCGGTGCTGCACGCCGCCCGCTCGGTGGGCTGGGAGCCCCGCGTCACCCTCGACGAGCTCATCCGCGAAACCATCGAGTTCTATCAGCACCCACAAGGACATGCGGGCGCTGGCGATGGCTGGCCACTAACCGCAGGTCGAGGCGGCGCACGACAAGTATTGACGGTTGGTGCGGCCGCCTGCCCTGGTGCAGTCGCCGCGTCAGCCGCCTTAGCTGCGTGCCCGTCCAGGGTCCCTGACGTGACCCAACAGGATGACGTGTAATGTGATTGGCGGCGCGCCGTTGGCTGAGGCCTTCGGCGCGTCACCTGCTCAACAGCATGTGCACAGATTGTCGGTGGGGCGGCAATCACGTGGCGTCACCGCGTATCGCGTTGCCGATGCGCCACCTGGAGCCTCGCCGGCAGGTGCCTGGAGATGCCGTGGATCGCCCACTGGAAGAGCCGGCGCGCACGAGCGCCGGGACCACACGGTCAACCACGCGGTCGTCGAGCGCGCCGCGCTGGGTCGACAGTGTCCGCGAGATTGACGCCGCCTGGGTACTGCAGACACTGAAGCGGCGCAAGTGGTTCGTCGTCCTGCCGACGCTGGCGGCGACGGTCCTCGCCGCTTTCCTGCTGTTGCTGGTGGCGTCGCGCTACAGCGCGACCACCGAGGTCATGATCGACACCGCCCAGCAGCAGGTGGTCAACATTCAGGCGGTTCTCACCGACGCCCTGCCGGATCAGGAGGCGGTCGACAGCCAAGTCGAGGTGTTGCGCTCCCGGGGCGTGGCGGAGAAGGTCATCGCCGCGCTCGGCCTCGACGGCGACCCCGAGTTCAACGAGCTGCTGAAGCCCGAGGGCGTGCTTGAGTCCTTCGCGCAAGTCGATCCGCGGGTCGATCAACTGGCTGAAGGGCGCCGTCTCCGGCGCCGAGCCGCGGCCGCTGCCCGAGGACATCCGCCGGGCCCAAGAGCGGTCCAACATCATCGATGCCTTCCTGAAGAACCTCGACGTCCGGCTGAAGGCGCAATCGCGGGTACTCCGCGTCACCTACGCCTCGGAAGATCCGGTCAAGGCCTGGCAGATCGCCAATAAGCTCGCCGAGGTTTACCTAGTCGATCAGCTCGACGCCAAATACGAGGCGGCCAGGCGGGCGACGCAGTGGCTGACGGAGAAGATCGCGGCGCTGCGTATCGACGTCGGCGAGAAGGAACAAGCAGTTGCCGAATACCGCAGGCAGGCCGGTCTGCTCGTCGGCACCGACGGCAACAGCCTGATCTCGCAGCAGATCTCCGAGCTGAGCGCACAGCTGATCGTCGCCCGCACGGCGCGGGCCGAAGCCGACGCAAAGCTCGGCCAGGTCCGCCGACTGGTCCACTTGCAGGGTGGCGCCAGCGCCGCGGCCGACGTCCTCGGCTCGCCGATCATCCAGGCCTTGGTCGAGCAGGAGAGCACCGTCAAGCGGGAGGTTGCCGCGCTCAACGACGAGTTCGGCGATCGCCATCCGAGGATGATCAGCGCCCGCGCTGCGCTTCGCGATATCCAGGGCAAGATCTCCGGCGAGATCGCCAAGGTCGTACAGAAGCTGGAGAACGACGTCGGCGTCGCGCGGGCGCGCGAGATGGCGATGCAGGACGGCCTCGATCAACTCAAGGCGCGGATGTCGCAATCCAACAGCTCCGAGGTGCAGCTGCGGGCGCTGGAGCGCGAGGCCGCGGCCGAGCGGACCATGCTGGAGACCTTCCTCAGCCGCTACGAGGAGACCAGCGCGCAAACCGACTCGGCTGTGCAGCAGTCCGGCGCCCGGATCATCTCCCGCGCCGACGTGCCCGACAATCCCTCCTACCCGCCCCGCAGCCTGATCGTCGCGACCGTGTTCCTCATGGCCGGCGTCCTGTCGCGTGCTCGCGGTGCTGGCGATCGAGCAGTTCGACCGCGGCTATCGCAGCGGCGAGCAGGTCGAGCGTGGCCTCGGCCACCGGTCCCTCGGCCTCGTGCCGATGATCCGCGGATCGGCCGGCCGCGGCCAGCATCCCGAGACGTTCCTGCTGAAGAACCCGACGTCGATGTTCGGCGAGGCGGTCCGCTCGGTCTTCACCAGCGTGCTTCTGGCCCCCGACGGGGCCCCGCCGCGGACCCTCCTCATCACCTCCGCGCAGCCGCATGAGGGGAAAACGACGCTGGCGGTGTGCCTGGCGCGGATGCGCGGGCTCTCCGGCAAGCGGACGGTCATCGTCGAGACCGACCTGCGCCGGCCCACCGTCCACCGCAAGCTCGAGGTCCCGCGCACGCCCGGCCTGGTCGATCTGCTCAGCGGCGAGGCGCAGCTCGAGGACGTGCTGCACCGTGACGAGCGCTCCGGCGCCTACGTTATCCCGGCCGGCAAGGTGACGACGGACCCGGCCGAGCTCCTCGCCTCGGTCCGGATGCGCAACCTCCTCGACGAGCTGGCCCAGCAGTTCGAGCTGGTGATCCTGGACAGCCCGCCAGTGGTGGCGGTCTCCGATCCGAGGCTGCTGGCGCCGCAGGTCGATGCGACCATCCTGGTGGTGCGCTGGGCGCAGACGCCTCGCGACGTCGCCGGCCTTGCCGCGAAGCAGATCGAAGAAAGCGGCGGGCGGCTCATCGGCGTCGTCCTGACCATGGTCAACTCCAAGAAGCACGCCCAGTACGGCTTCAGCAACTCGGCCTACTACTACGGCCCGGTGAAGAAGTACTACACCACCTGAAGCGGCCGCTCGCGTCAGGGGCGGCGTCTACGCCGCCCCGGCAGGGCGGCCCCGTGCCTGTTCCGCCATCGTGCCGCCTGATGAGCAGGCAGGCGTGTCAACCATCTGGCCGGTCCAATCTGTTACCCATCTACCCAGTTTGCCCCTCACCGACCCTCTCCCACTTGCGCCTCCGGCGCGCGGGAGAGGGAGGGGCCCGTGAAGCGGAAGGGCGAGGGATTTCTTGCGCACCGGGTCGCGGCTCGCGATCACGATGTCCCGCCTCAGCTCCGCCAGAAGGTGCGGGTCATCGGCACGACGAGCACCAGGATCTCCAGCCGCCCGGCGAGCATCTCCACCGTGAGGAGCCACTTCGCCGCATCCGGGATGGGGCTAAAGGTGCAGCAGGGGCCGATCGCCATCGCCGAGGGCGGGGCCGACGCCGCCCAGAGCCGTGGCCGACGCGCCGAGGCTTTCGACGAAGGACAGGCCGGTGAAGCCAAGCGCCAGGGCGAAGGCGAGAAACGTCGAGAGGTAGACGAAGAAGTAGAGCCCGACGCCGGCGCGGATCTGGTCGGCGACCGGCTGCTTGTTGTACGTCACAGTCATGGCGACGTGCGGGAAGATCTGCCTGTGGATCTGCGCGCGAACCGCACGCAGCAGGATGACCAGGCGGAACATCTTGATGCCGCCGGCGGTCGATCCGGTGCAGCCGCCGACCAGCATGCAGGCGAGCAGCACCAGCAGCGGAAAATCGCCCCACTGGACGAAGTCCTGCGAGGTGAAGCCGGTGGTGGAGATAATGGAGATGACGTTGAACGTTGCCTGCCGTGTCGCCTCCAGACCGTCGAGTTGCAGGTGGGTCACCAGCCACAGCGTCACGGTGGCCGACCGCGGCAACGATCACGCCGAACAGGATCACCTGCGCGTCCTGAACAGGACCGCCGGGCCGCGGTCGAAGATGCGCGCATGGAGAACGAACGGCAACGCGCTCAGCAGCATGAAGATGCTGGCGGTCCACTCGATCGCCGGGCTCTTGAAGATAGCCGATGCCGCTTCGTGCGAGGAGAAGCCGCCGGTGGCGATCGCGGCCATGGCGTGGCCGATGGCGTCGAATGACGCTCATCCCTTCGAGACGAAAGGCCAGCGCGCACAGCGCCAGGGTCAGCTGACATAGACGGCGCCGACCTTGACCACGACCGCGGTCGCTCGCGGCAGGATCTTTCCGGTCTGCGCCGACAGGTCGACCGTGAACAGCTGCTGGCCGCCGATCCGCAGGAACGGCAGGACCAGCACCATCAACGTGACCACGCCGAAGCCGCCCATCCAGACCAGCAGGAACCGCCACAGCAGCAGGCCGCGCGGCGCGCCGTCGAGGCCGACGATCACGGTGGAGCCAGTGGCCGTGAGCCCCGACATGGTCTCGAACACTGCGTCGACGAAGGACAGCCCGAACTGGGAGAACATGAACGGCAAGGCGCCGACGATGACGGCGAACAGCCAGGTCGCCGACGACGGCCAGGGTGACCTCGCGGCCCGCCCATGCTGTGCCGGCTGCGGTGGCAGGCCAGCGCAAGGCTGAGGCCGGCGAAGACGACGATGCCCGCCGAGGTGAGGAAGACGGCGTAGTCGATGTTGCCGTCGATGAGGTCGAGGAGCGCCGGCAACAGCATGGCCGCACCGAAGCCCACGATCACGACGCCGACGAAGAAGAAGACGGCGGCGACGTCGATGGCGACCCGCTGCCGCGACGAGCCTCTCCAGCGGATCTCGGCGGGTGGTGCGGGTGGACGTGCCATGCACTCTCCGCCGCGCACGCTACACCGGCTGGACGCCCCGGGCTAGCCCGATCCGTCACCGATACAACGTGTCAATCGGCAAGGCGCGCCAACAACGCCGGGATGCGGCGCCACGCGCCAGACGCTCGCCGGCGCCTGCCAAAACCGTAGCGGCTACAGCCGCATCTTCACGTACGCGCCCGGGGCGTCCTCCAGCGCCGGCAGGCCGCCGCCGCCGGGCTCGCGGGCAGGCACCTTGCCCCCGCCCTTGCGCGCGATCCAGGCGCTCCAGTCAGGCCACCACGAGCCCTCCTGTCGCTCGGCCGTCTTCAGCCAGGCCTCGGGGCTGCGGCCTTTCCGGGTGCTCGTCCAGTGGTGGTACTTGTTGGCGGCGGGCGGGTTGATTACCCCGGCGATATGGCCGGACGCCGCGAGGACGAAGCGCACAGGCCCGCCGAACAGCTTCGTCGCGGCGAAGGTCGAGTGCCACGGGGCGATGTGGTCCTCGCGCGCCGACAGCAGGTAGGCCGGAACCTTGATCCGGCGCAGGTCGATGGGCCTTCCGGCGAGCGAGAGCGCGTCCGGCTGGATCAGTTTGTTGTTCAGGTACATCTCGCGGAGGTAGAAGCCGTGCATCATTGCCGGCATCCGCGTCGAGTCGGAGTTCCAGTAGAGCAGGTCGAAGGGCGGCGGGTCCTTGCCGAGCAGGTAGTTGTTGATGAACGCCGACCAGATCAGGTCGTTCTCGCGCAGCATGGAGAACACCTGCGCCATCTGCGAGCCGTCGAGGAAACCTTTCTTCTCCATGTGCTTCTCGACCAGGCCGATTTGCTCGTCGTCGATGAAGACGCCAAGCTCGCCGGGGTCGGAGAAATCGAGCATGGTGGTAAAGAAGGTCCCGGAGACGATCCGCTTGTCCTCCTCCTTCGCCAGCCAGGCCATGGCGGAGGCAAGCAGCGTCCCGCCGATACAGTAGCCGAGCGCGTTGACCTCGGTCTCGCCGGTTGCATCGCGAATCGCGTCCAGCGCCGCCAGCGGACCTTCCAGCAGGTAGTCGTCGAAGGTCTTCGCCGACAGCGCGCCGTGCGGGTTGACCCAGGAGAGCACGAACACCGTGTGCCCCTCGTCCACCGCCCAGCGGATGAACGAGTTCTTCGGCTGCATGTCGAGGACGTAGTACTTGTTGATCCACGGCGGCACGATCATCAGCGGCCGGCGGTAAACCGTCTCCGTCGACGGCGTGTACTGAATGAGCTGAATGAGGTCGTTCTGGTAGACGACCTTGCCAGGCGTGGTGGCAATGTTCTCGCCGAGCTTGAACGCGCGCGTATCGGTCAGCGACACCTGCAGCGGGCCGCGGCTGCGCTCCATGTCGTCCAGCAGGTTGGCGAAGCCCTTGCGCAGGTTCAGGGCGTTGCTCTCGGCGGTGGCCTTGAGGACCTTCGGGTTGGTGGCGACGAAGTTGGTCGGCGCCATCGCGCTCAGGAACTGACGGAGATAGAACATCGCCTTCTGCCGCGTCCGCGGATCGAGACCCTCGGCGTTGGCGACCATCGACTCCAGCCAGCGCGTCGCCAGCAGGTAGAACTGCTTGATCGCGCTGAAGGTCGGGTTGGTGGTCCAGTCCTCGTCCTTGAAGCGCCGGTCCCCGGGCTGCGGCTCGATCACCGCCTCCGCCTTCTCGCCCTGGAGCGCCGCCGCCGTCGCCTGCCACAGCTTGGCGTAATCCTCGCCCAGACTCTCCTGCGCCTGCTTCAGGCTTTCCGGCTTGGCCATGAGCTGCTCGGCGACCTGGACGAAAAGCTGCCCAAGCAGCGCCGGATTGACGGCGCTGAAAACGTCTTCCGTCTTCAGGCGTTCCTGATAGGCCTCGGTGACGGACTTGCTGCGCTCGAGCAGGGCCTGCCACTCGGGGGCAAGCCCGATCGTATCGTTGGCCATGGCTATCCTCCCTCGGACCCGGTCGATGCGGGTCCTGCTTTTATGATCATGTGGCAGCGGCGACGACGGCGCGCCAGCGGCCCGCCCGGCCCGACTGCCGCCGGCGGGCTGAACCCGCTCTAGGCCGGCGCCGCCACCGGCTCGCGCGCGAGGCTGTCCTCGACGGCGATGAGGTCGCGGTAGGCGTGCCAGGTAGCGTAGGCCAGCACCGGCAGGGCCACGGCCAGCCCGACGAAGAACGTGGCGAAGCCGCAGATGACGACGACGACGATCATCGCCGCCCAGCCGAACATGAGCCGCCAGTTGCGCCGTACGGCGAGGAGGCTGGCGCTGATGGCGGTGATCACGTCGATCGGCCGGTCGTAGATCAGCGGCACCGAAATCGCCGAGATGGAGAACACGACCAGGCCGAACACGGCCCCGACCAGCGAGCCGACGATGAGCAGCGGCGCGCCGTTCATGGAGAAGACGACGTCTTCGAGGAAGCGGTCGAGCGGCGGCGGCGTGAGATTGAAGAACATCATGAACAGGAACAGCGCCACCTCGACCCAGACGAGGAAGGCGATGAGCAGGGTCGACGCCCATGGCCGCAAGCTGGCCGGCGCTGTCGCCGAAGGCGCTGAACACGTCGGCCAGGCGCGCGGGCTGGTTCTTCTCCAGCCTGCGGCTGACGTCGTAGAGGCCGACGACGAGGATCGGGTCCGAGCATGATGAAGCCGCCGGCGAGCGGCAGGACCAGGGAGCCCAGGCCGGCCGAGATCAGACCGTAGACGAGGAGGAAGCTGATGACCACGAAGGCGCCACCGTAGGCAAGGCTGACGCCTGGCGTCTTCAGGAAATCGCGCCAGCCGGCGGCGAGCCAGCGGCCGGAGCGATCGACCTCCGGGATCTCGTTGATGGTAACCGGGAGCCGATAGGTGCCCTTCCGGACTTGCGCGTTCATTGGCTGGTTTCCCCGCCTGTCTTTTCTGCTTCGTCCCGTGGCGGGAGGCGCTACAGCCCTCCCAACCGCTCCGGCTCGTCCACCGCCCGGTAGCGGTACTGCAGCGCCACCGTCAGCCCCTTCAGCGGCCGTAGCAAGCCGAGCGTGCCGAAGGCGATCAGCGGCAGCCACAACAACGCGTGCAGCCACATCGGCGGCATGAACCAGTACTCGACCAGGCCGGCGAGGCCGGTCACGCCGAAGCCGAGGATGAAGATGGCCGCCACCGCCGGGCCGTCGCCAGCGTCATGACCGGTGAAGTTCAGGCCGCACTCGGGGCAGCGGTCGGCGATCGTGAGGAAGCCCTTGAACAGGGCGCCGCGGCCGCAGCGCGGGCAGCGGCCGCGCAGACCCGTGGAGAGCATGGACGGCGCCGGTGGCTTCTCAGCATCCGTATCCGTCATCTGGCCCGCGGGTCCTCCCGTCGCCTCGCTTAGTGTGCCGGCCCGGCGTAGCCGGAGCTGCCCCACCAGTAGATGCAGACGAACAGGAACAGCCAGACCACGTCGACGAAGTGCCAGTACCAGGCGGCGGCCTCGAAGCCCACGTGCTGGTTGGGGGTGAAGTGGCCGGCGCGGGCGCGGAAGAAGCACACCGTCAGGAACACCGCGCCGACGAAGACGTGGAAGCCGTGGAAGCCGGTGGCGAGGAAGAAGGTCGAGGGGTAGATCCCGTCCTTGAACCCGAACGCGGCGTGGCTGTACTCGAACGCCTGCAGGCCGAGGAAGATGAAGCCGAGCAGGCAGGTGAGGCCGATCCAAAAGACCATCTTCTCCCGGTCGTTGGCGCGCACCGCGTGGTGAGCGATCGTCACCGTCGCGCCGGAGGTGAGCAGGATCAGCGTGTTCAGGAAGGGCAGGCCCCAGGTGTGGAACGGCGTGACGCCCGCAGGCGGCCACGCCTCATGGGCGGCGCTGTTGATCAGCGGCACGCTGGCGTTGAAGTAGGCCCAGAAGAAGGCGAAGAAGAACATCACCTCGGAGGCGATGAACAGCAACATGCCCACCCGCAGGCCGTGCTGCACGACGGACGTGTGGTGGTGGCCCACCTCCGCCTCGCGGACGACGTCGCGCCACCAGCCGAAGAAGGAGACGACCAGGATGGCCAGCCCGGCGATCAGGACCCACGGCGGCCCCGCGTGCATGAACCAGATGCCGCCGATCGCGATGGTGAGCGCCGCGATGGTCGCGACGATCGGCCACGGGCTCGGATCGACCATGTGAAACGGATGGGTCTTCGTCGTATGCGTCGCCATCGCCCCGCTACCCCTTTCCTCCTCGCCGCGTTCCTTTAGCCGTTGCCGCCGGCCTTCACCGCAGCGGTGACGCCGACGGTCTTGGCCTTGTTCTTATCATCCCCATCCGTCCGGTAGAAGGTGTAGGACAAGGTGATCTTGCGGATGTCCCGGGCGTCGATGTCGTCGGCCATGGCCGCATCGACGTAGAACAGCACCGGCATGGAAACCTCCTGACCCGGTGCCAGCGTCTGCTCGGTGAAGCAGAAGCATTCGATCTTGCTGAAGTACTGCGCCGCCCCATCGGGCGCGACGTTGAAGGTCGCCGTCCCTGTGACCGGCTGATCGGAAAGGTTGACGGCGGTGTAGTGCGTCAGTGTCTCCTCGCCGAGCCTTACCGCGACCGCGCGGTCGACCGGCTTGAACCGCCATGGCAGGTCGGAGTTGACGTTGGCGTCGAACTGCACCGTGACCGTCTGTTCGACGACGCCGGTTGAGGCGGCGACGTTCTCGGTCTTCGGCGTTCCGGCGTAGCCGGTCACCTGGCAGAACAGGCGGTAGAGCGGAACGGAGGCGAAGGACAGGCCGACCATTCCGGCGACCAGGGCGAAGAGCACCGCCGCGCTCGCCTTGTTTCTGGTCCGACCTGCCCTCGCGCCCATGGCTGCTCTCCTTCGTCCGCTCTGGTTCCTCCCGCGCGCCGCGATCACTCCGCCGGCTTCAGCCCGCCATGGACATGGCCGTGGCCATGGCCGCCACCGCCGATGACCGGCAGCTCCTCATGGGTGTGGAAGGGCGCCGGCGACGGCACGCTCCACTCCAGCGTGGTTGCCCCCTCGCCCCACGGATTGGCCTCGGCGGCCTTGCCGTAACGGAAGGTGTGCCAGATGATGTAGTAGAACATCAGCGTGGCCGCCATCGTGATGGCCGCGCCGACGGAGCTGACCATGTTCCACGGTGCAAACGCGTCCGGGTAGTCGGGGATGCGCCGCGGCATCCCGGCGAGGCCGAGGAAGTGCTGCGGGAAGAACAGGACGTTGACGCCGACGAAGAAGATCCAGAACTGGATCTTAGCCAGCCCTTCCGGGTACTGCCGGCCGCTCATCTTGCCGATCCAGTAGTAGAAGCCGCCGAACATCGCGAAGATCGCGGCGATCGCCATCACGTAGTGGAAGTGGGCGACGACGTAGTAGGTGTCGTGCAGGGCGAAATCAATGCCGGCGTTGGCGAGCACCACGCCGGTGACGCCGCCGATGACGAACAGCCAGAGGAAGCCGATGGCGAACAGCATCGGCGCCTTGAACTCGATCGAGCCGCCCCACATGGTCGCAAGCCAGCTGAAGATCTTGATGCCCGTCGGCACGGCGATGATCATCGTCGCGACGGTGAAGTACGCCCGAGCGTTGACCCCGATACCGGCGGTGTACATGTGGTGCGCCCAGACGATGAAGCCGACGAAGCCGATCGCCGACATGGCGTAGGCCATGCCGAGGTAGCCGAACACCGGCTTCTTCGAGAACGTCGAGATGAGCTGGCTGATGATCCCGAAGGCCGGCAGGATGATGATGTAGACCTCTGGGTGGCCGAAGAACCAGAACAGGTGCTGCCACAGCAGTGGATCGCCACCGCCGGCGACCGAGTAGAAGGTCGTGCCGAAGTTGCGGTCGGTGAGCAGCATGGTCAGCGCGCCGGCCAGCACCGGAACCGCCAGCAGCAGCAGGAAGGCGGTGACCAGGATCGACCAGACGAACAGCGGCATCCGGTGCATGGTCATGCCCGGCGCGCGCATGTTGAAGATGGTCACGATCAGGTTGATGGCGCCGAGGATCGAGCCGGCGCCGGCGAGATGCAGCGCCAGGATGCCGAAGTCGACGGCGGCGCTCGGATGGTAGGCGATCGACGAGAGCGGCGGATACACCGTCCAGCCGGTTCCCGGACCCTCGCCGACGAACGCCGAGCTCACCATCAGGACCAGGCCCGCGGCGGTCAGCCAGAAGCTGATGTTGTTCATCCGCGGGAAGGCCATGTCCGGGGCGCCGATCATCAGCGGCACGAACCAGTTGCCGAAGCCGCCGATCATCGCCGGCATGACCACGAAGAACACCATCAGGAAGCCGTGGGCGGTCACCAGCACGTTGTAGAACTGGATGTCCGTCACGTACTCGATGCCTGGGCTCGCCAGCTCGAGGCGGATGATCCACGACATCACCCCAGCCGACCAGCGCCGCCACCAGCGCCAGGATGATGTACATGGTGCCGATGTCTTTGTGGTTGGTGGAGTACACCCAGCGGCGCCACCCGGTCGGGTGATGCTCGTGCTCGCCATGTCCCGCAGTCGCTGCGTATGCCATGATCGCTCTTCCTCCTCGAACGCTTGGCGCGCTCAGTTAGCCTGCCCGACGCCGGCCAAAGTGGCCGCGGGCTTGTCCTTGGACGCGAACTGCTCCTTCGCCTTCTCGGTCCAGGCGGCGAAGTCCTCCTTCGACAGCGCCTCGATCTGGATCGGCATGAAGTAATGGTTCACGCCGCACAGCTCGGAGCACATCCCGTAATAGGTGCCGGGCTGGGTGATGCGGACCCAGGTCTCGTTGATCCGGCCCGGCGTCGCGTCCTTCTTCAGCCCGAGCGAGGGCACCGCCCAGTTGTGGATGACGTCGTCGGCGGTCACCAGCACCTGCACGTTCGTGTCCACCGGCAGGACGACCGGGTTGTCGACCGCCAACAGCCGCGGCTGGCCCGGCTGCAGTTGGTCGTCCGCGACCGGAATGCTGTCGAAGGTCAGGTCGCCGTGATCGGGGTAGGCGTAGGACCAGTACCACTGATGGCCGGTGACCTTCAGCGTCATCTCCGGATCCTGGGCCTTGGCCGAGAAGTAGAGAAGCCTGAGCGAGGGGATGGCGATGACGACCAGGATCATGATCGGCACAGCGGTCCAGACCACCTCGAGCAGCGTGTTATGCGATGTCTTCGACGGCACCGGGTTCCGGCTGGCGTTGAAGCGGAACATCACGTAGCCGAGGATCCCGAGGACCAGGACGACGACGCCGATAATGATGACAAGGAGCAGATTGTGGAAATCGTGCACCTTCTCCATCACGGGCGAGAACGCCGGCTGAAGGTTGAATTCCCAGGGTTTCGGTTCCGCGACCACCGGTTGGGCGAGAGCGCTTCCGGCTCCGGTCAGCAGCGCGGCGCCAGCCGCAATCGCGAACGCGAGGACTGTCTTCAGCATGGCCCTATCCACCCTTCGTATTTTCCCCGACTATAACCGCTCGGCGGCGTCGGCGCACGAGCCGGTTTTCGTCCGTCGCGGCGCCGGGCCGGAGCCCGCCGCAGTTGTTCGCCCCCTGGATGTGGAACTGCCGGTAGCTAACATGCGAAAAACTGAATGCAAAGGACTTTCTTTTGCGATACCAATCCGCCGTCCGCGGGCGCCGGGGCCGGCGCGCGCGGTCACTCTAGCCTGCCGTCAGTGCGGGCACAACCATAAGAACGCGGGGTCATGCAAAGAGTGAATGTGCGCAACCGCAACAAGCTGATCCTGGCGATCGTCCTCGCGCTCGCCTCGGCCGCGATGTACGTCAGCGTCTTCCTCAAGGTCGGCGGCGGATGAGGCGCCGGCCATGATCGCCATCGCCGACCTGCCGCATGTCAACGCCGCGCTGAACGCCATCACCATCGTGTTCCTGAGCGCCGGCTACTACTTCATCCGCAGCGGCCAGAGGCAGAAGCACAAGGCCTGCATGCTGGCCGCCATCGCCGTCTCGGCGGCGTTCCTGGTGACCTACCTGATCTACCACTTCAACTCCGGCCTCGCCCGGTTCGGTGGCGAGGGCTGGATCCGGCCGGTCTACTTCACCATCCTCATCGTCCACGTCATCGTCGCCGTGGTCATCACCGTCATGGTGCCGATCACCGTGGTGCGGGCGCTGGCCGGCCGCTTCGACCACCACCGCCGCATCGCCCGCTGGACCTGGCCCTTGTGGATGTACGTCGCCGTCTCCGGCGTCGTCGTCTACGTCATGGCCGTGCACCTGTTCCCCTACGGCGCCGCCAATGCCGGCGGGTGACGCGGCGCCCCTCGCTCCCGGGCGGCCGCTGCCGCCGGCCATGGCGGCTTCGGCGCCGCTCGCCGGGCGCGCCGTCCTCGGCTGGGCCGGCCTCGGCATCGGCGCCTTGGCCATTGCCGGCGCCTTCGCCTTCCTGCTGGCGTTCTCCCGCATCCCCGGCGCCGAACGCGTGATCGCCTGGCCGGTCGGCTTCTTCCACAAGGGGCTGGTGATCCACGTCGTCTTTTCGTTCGTCGTCTGGTTCCTGGCCGTCTTCGCCGTGCTCGCCGCGCTTGCCCGGCGGACGCTTACCGGCCACGGGAGCGCCGAAGGCGGCTCGGTGGCCGCGGTGGCCGCGGCGACGCCTGGCCATGCCGCTGCTGTTCGTGCCGGCGCTGCTGGACCGCGGCGAGGCGACGCTCAACAACTACATCCCGGCGATCATCGACCCGTTGTACTACGCCGGCCTCGTCCTGCTGGCCGTGGCCGTGGCGCAGCCGGCGGTGGGTCTGTTTGCCGAAGCAGCCCGAACCGGCCGCCGCGCGCTGGCAGAGCCGTTCCCGTTCGCCATTGCCGTCGCCGCGGTGATCTACGGCCTGTCGCTCGTCTGCTTCGCCGCCGCCTGGGCGCTGCAACGCCACGAAGCCGCGACCTTCGCCTTCAACGAGCAGCTCTTCTGGGGCGGCGGGCACGTGCTGCAGATCCTGAACACGCTGCTCCTGATCGTCGCCTGGGCCTGGCTCGGCGCCCGGGTCGCCGGCGAACCGCTGGTTCCCCGCTCGGCCTTCCTCGCCGCGACCGGCGTCCTCCTCCTCCTCGCCGTGGCCGCACCGCTCTTCTATCTGCTGTTCGCGCCCTTCTCCGCCGAACAGACCCGCGCCTTCACCGCGCTGCAGTACGGCCTGGGCCCGGCGGCGCTCATCGTCGCGGCGCCGCCTCGTCGCTGCGGCTGCCGCGGCCTTGGCCCTGGCGCCGGCCGGAAATGGCCTGCCTCGCCCTCTCCTTCGTCCTGTTCGCCATAGGCGGCGCCTTCGGCCTGTTCGTCGACGGCGCCGACACCCGGACGCCCGCGCACTACCACGGCGTCATCGCCTCGGTGACGCTCGCCTTCATGGGGCTGTTCTACGCCCTCATCCTGCCCGCGCTCGGCCGGGCCCAGCCGCGGCGAGCGGGCCATGCGGATCCAGCTTCACCTCTTCGCCTGGGGGCAGCTCGCCGCCTGCATCGGCCTGTTCCTCGCCGGCGGCCACGGCGCCCCACGCAAGGTCGCGGGCGAGGCGCAGGGGCTGGAGGTGATGGCGGCCAGGATCGGCATGGGGATGAACGGGATCGGCGGGCTGATCGCCATCGTCGGCGGCATCCTTTTCGTTTGGCTGGTCGCGAGGGCGCTGATAAGACCCGGAACGGGCGAACCGGCGCCGGTCGAGACACGGTTCTGGCGGTAGCCGCCCGAGGTAGGAGAGAGCACGTGCCCGAAGCACAGGCCCATGCGGGGGGCGCAGCACTTTCGGCACCGGCCGCGGCCGAGCGCGCCGAGCCCCGGTTCCGGCTTCGCGACTACGCGCTGCTGCTCAAGCCGCGGGTCATGTCGCTGGTGGTCTTCACCGCGATGGTGGGCCTGATCCTCGCTCCCGGCGAACCTTCGCCGTTCGTCGCCGTCACCGCCGTCCTGTGCATCGCCATCGGGGCAGGCGCCGCCGGCGCCATCAACATGTGGTACGACCGCGACATCGACCGGGTGATGGCCAGGACCATGAACCGGCCGCTGCCCGCCGGGCGGCTGCAACCGGTCGAGGCGCTGGCCTTCGGGCTCGTTCTTTCGGCGGCGGCGGTCGCGGTCATGGCTGCATTCGTCAACGCCATGGCCGCGGGCCTCTTGGCGCTCACCATCGTCTACTACGTGCTGATCTACACCATGTGGCTGAAGCGGCGGACGCCGCAGAACATCGTCATCGGCGGCGCCGCCGGCGCCTTCCCGCCGATGATCGGCTGGGCCGCCTCGTCCGGCGAGATCGGGCTCGGCGCGGTGGTGCTGTTCGCCATCATCTTCCTCTGGACCCCGCCGCACTCGTGGGCGCTGGCTCTCTTTCGCAAGAGCGACTACGACCGCGCCGGCGTGCCGATGCTCCCCGTCGTCGCCGGCGAGGCGTCGACGCGCCGGCACATCCTCGCCTATAGCTGCGTTCTCGTGCCGACCACGCTGCTGCCCTATGCGATCGGGTTGTCTGGCATCCCCTATGCCATCGCCGCCGCAGCCCTCGGCGTCGGCCTGTTCCGTCACGTCATCCGCGTCTGGCGCGGGGAGACGCCGCAAGCCGAGCGGGCGATGTTCTTCTTCACGATCCTCTATCTGTTCCTGATCTTCGTCGCCCTGCTCGCCGACCGGGCGCTGATGGGCGTCATCTGACGCCTCGCCCATGACCAGCATCGACGCCGGCTCCGCCTACGCCCGCCTGGAGGCGCGCTTCGCCCGGATCAACGCCCTGGCCGAGGCCGAGGGCATGCTGCACTGGGACCTGGCGACGATGATGCCGAAGGGCGGCGCCGCGTCGCGCAGCGACCAGCTCGCCGTGCTCCGCGCCCTTCGCCATGGCCTGCTCACCGCGCCCGAGGTCGGCGATCTGCTCGCTCAGGCGGACAGCGAGGCCCTCGAAGCCGACGACGACGGCCTCTGGCGGCAGGCCAACCTGCGCGAGATGCGGCGGCTGTGGCGGCACGCGACGGCGCTGAGCGAAGCTCAGGTGGAGGCGCTGTCACGGGCAATCTCGGCTTGCGAGGCGGCTTGGCGCGACGCCCGCGCCGACAGCGACTTCGCCGCCGTTGCCGGCAAGCTCGAGGCCGTGCTGGCGCTGGTGCGCGAGACGGCGGCGGCGAAGGCCGAGGCGCTGAGCCTCTCCCCCTACGACGCGCTGCTCGACGAGTACGAGCCGGACGGCCGCGCGGAGGAGATCGACCGGGTGTTCGCCGACCTGGAGGCCTTCCTTCCCGGCTTCCTTGCCGAGGTGCTGGAGCACCAGCGCCGCCAGCCGCCGGTGATCGTGCCCGCGGGCCCCTTCCCCATCGACCGCCAGCGGGCGCTCGGCGTGAGGTTGATGGAGCGGCTCGGCTTCGACTTCGACCACGGCCGGCTCGACGTCAGCCTGCATCCCTTCTGCGGCGGCACCCCGGACGACGTCCGCATCACCACCCGCTACGACGAGGCCGACTTCACCTCGGCGCTCATGGGCGTGCTCCACGAGACCGGCCATGCGCTCTACGAGCGCGGCCTGCCCGAGCGCTGGCGCCGCCAGCCGGTGGGCCAGGCCCGCGGCATGTCGCTGCACGAGAGCCAGTCGCTGCTGGTCGAGATGCAGGTCTGCCGGTCGCGGCCGTTCCTGGACTTCGTCGCGCCGCTGCTGCGCGCGGCGTTCGAAGGCACAGGTCCGGCGTGGGAGGCGGACAACCTCTATCGGCTCTACACCCGGGTCGAGCCCGGCTTCATCCGCGTCGATGCCGACGAAGTCACCTACCCCGCCCACGTCATCCTCCGCTACCGGCTGGAGCGGGCGATGATTGCGGGCGATCTGACGGTGGCCGACCTACCGGGCGCCTGGAACGAGGGCCACGAGAGGCTGCTCGGGCTCGTGCCGCCCGACGACCGGCGGGGCTGCCTGCAGGACATCCACTGGTACGACGGCGCCTGGGGCTACTTCCCGACCTACACGCTGGGCGCCATGACCGCGGCACAGCTCTTCGCCGCCGCCGACGCGGCCGATCCGGCAATCGAGCCCGGCATCGCCAAGGGCGACTTCACCGCCCTGCTCGCCTGGCTGCGCTGCAACGTCCACGGCAAGGGCTCGCTCCTCTCCACGGCCGAACTCCTCCACCAGGCCACCGGCCGGCCGCTTGACCCGGGCGTCTTCGAGGCGCACCTCCGCCGCCGCTATCTGGCTTAGAGCAACTTGCGAGTTGGTTGACGCACCAGACGCAAGGATGGTCATCAAACCGGTTTGCCGTCTCCCTACCCCACGTTCGTCACCCCCAAACTTGTTCCGGGGGTCCACCTTGGGTCTGGATGGCCGTGACAAGCACGGCCATGACGGGCGGAGAAGACCCTCGCGATGGCGCCCTACAGGTTGTGGTTCAACCCGGCTGCACCTTGCTCTATCCCCCGCGGTGCCGACGTCCCCGCCCGGTTCCCTTGCTCCGGCGCCGCTGCCGGGATTAGAGTGCCTCTCATCCCAATCACCCATGAGACGAGCGAACGGGAGTGAAGTACGTCAGCACCCGCGGCGCCGCGCCCATCCTCGGCTTCGACGACGTCGTCCTCGCCGGCCTCGCCCGCGACGGCGGCCTCTACGTGCCACAGTTCTGGCCGAGGCTGTCGGATGAGAACCTCCGCGCCATGGTCCAGCTCAACTATCCCGCGCTGACCGCCCGGATTATGGCGCCGTTCGCGGCGCCGACGATCCCGGAGACCGAACTGCGCGAAATCGCCGTGGCCGCCTACGCCGGCTTCGACCATCCGCAGGTAGCGCCGCTGAAGCGGCTGGCGCCCAGGCTGTGGCTGCTGGAGCTGTTCCACGGGCCGACGCTGGCGTTCAAGGACTTCGCCCTGCAGATCCTGGGGCACCTGTTCGACCTGATCCTCAAGCGCCGCGGCCAGCGCGTGACCATTGTCGGCGCAACCTCGGGCGACACCGGCTCGGCCGCCATCGAGGCCTGCCGCGGCCGCGACGCCATCGACATCTTCATCCTCCACCCCAAGGGCCGGGTCTCGGAGGTGCAGCGCCGGCAGATGACGACGGTGGACGCGGCGAACGTCCACAACATCGCCGTCGAGGGGACCTTCGACGACTGCCAGGAGCTGGTGAAGGCGATGTTCAACGACGCCGCCTTCCGCGACGAGATGAACCTGGCTGCGGTCAACTCCATCAACTGGGCGCGGATCCTGGCGCAGATCACCTACTACGTGTATGCCGCGCTCGCCCTCGGTGGGCCCGGCCAGCCGGTGGCGTTCGCGGTGCCGACCGGCAACTTCGGCAACGTCTTCGCTGCCTACGCCGCCCGCTGCCTGGGCGCGCCCATCGCCCATCTCGTCGTCGGCTCCAACCGCAACGACATCCTCACCCGGTTTTTCGCCACCGGCCGGATGGAAATGGGCGAGGTGTTCCCCACCTTAAGCCCCAGCATGGACATCCAGATCTCCAGCAATTTCGAGCGGCTGCTCTTCGAGCTCTACGAGCGCGACGGCAAGACCGTCGCCGGCCTGATGGACACCTTTAAGACCCGGCGGGCGTTCCAGATCGACCCGGCGCACTGGGAGCGGGCGAGAGGCTTGTTCTCGGCCTTCCGCATCGATGACGAGGCGACCACCGAGACCATCCGCTCGGTTCATGCCGAGACGGGCGAGCTGCTCGACCCGCATTCGGCCATCGGCGTCGCTGCCGCGCGGTCGATCCGCACCGACGACGGCATCCCGGTGATCGCCGTGGCCACCGCGCATCCGGCCAAGTTTCCCGATGCCGTCGAGGCGGCGACCGGGATCCGCCCGCCGCTGCCGCCGCGACTGGCCGAGCTCATGAACAAGCCGGAGCACTGCGTGACGCTGCCGGCCGACCTCGCCGCCATCGAGGCGCACATCTGCCGAGCGGGTCCATGCGCACGAGGCGCGGACGTGAACGGCATCCGCGTCACCACCTTGCCCAGCGGGCTCCGGGTCGCGACCGATCCGGTCGAGACCGTGGAGACGGCCTCAGTTGGCGTCTGGGTCGAGGCCGGAAGCCGCTTCGAAGCGGCGCGCATGAACGGCATTTCCCATTTCCTCGAGCACATGGTGTTCAAGGGCACGGCCCGGCGCGACGCCCGCGCCATCGCCGAGGAGATCGAAGCGGTGGGTGGGCACATCAACGCTCACACCTCGCGCGAATACACCGCGTTCTTCGCCAAGGTGCTGAAGGACGACGTTCCGCTCGCCGTCGACATCATTGCCGACATCCTCCAACAGCCGGCGATCGACGCGGTTGAGTTTGGGCGCGAGCGCTCGGTCGTGCTCCAGGAGATCATGCAGTCGCTGGATACGCCCGACGACCTGATCTTCGACCGCTTCCAGGAGACCGCCTTCCCGGCGCAGGCCCTGGGCCGGCCGGTTCTGGGTTCGCCGCGGCTGATCCGCGGCATGGCCCGCGAGGTCATGCTGCGCTACCGCGAGGACCACTACGCCGCGCCGCGCATGGTGCTGGCGGCGGCGGGCCGGGTCGATCACGATCAGGTCGTGGCGCTGGCCGAGGCGGCGTTCGCGCGGCTCTCCGCCGGCGCCGGTAAGCCGCGGAAGAAGGCGAGCTACGAAGGCGGCGACTGGCGCGATGAACGCGACCTCGAGCAGGTCAACTTCGTTCTCGGCTTCGCCGGCGTTGGCTACCGCGATCCCGACTTCTACGCGCTGTCCGTGCTGTCCACCCTGCTCGGCGGCGGCATGTCGTCCAGGCTGTTCCAGGAGGTGCGCGAGAAGCGCGGCCTCGTCTACAGCATCTACACGTTCCCGGCCTCCTACTCGGACATTGGCGTCTTCGGCATCTATGCCGGCACCGGCGAAGACGAGGTGGGCGAGCTCGTGCCCCTCGTCTGCGAGGAGCTGGTCAAGGTGACCAAAGGGGTTGGCGACGACGAGATCGCCCGCGCCCGGGCGCAGCTCAAGTCGAGCGTGCTGATGTCGCTGGAGAGCACATCGTCGCGCTGCGAGCAGCTCGCCCGTCAGCTCATGGTCTTCGGCCGGCCGATCCCAGTCGCCGAGGCCGTCGCAAAGATCGAGGCGGTCGATGCCGAGGCGGTGGAGCGCGTCGCCCGCAGGGTGGTGGCGTCCAAGCCCACGGTCGCCGGCCTTGGCCCGATCGGCAAGCTCGAAAGCTACGACCGGATCGTCGAGCGCCTCCGGCCGAGCTAGCACGGGCTGGCGCTCCCCTTCGGCGCCATTGCGGCGGCCGGTCGCCGCGACTAGCATCGCCTTCACCAGATCGGCTCGGGAGGGCCCAGCTGCGTGTCGGGGAGGCGATGGTCATGAGGGACGGTCTGCGGGCGGCGCTTGCGAGCGTTGCCTTGGCGCTGGGGATCTTCCTGCTTGCGGGGCCCCTGCCTGCCCGGGCCGCCGAACCGGCCGTCGGCCGCGTGGTTCAGCAGCAGGGTGATGTCCGGGTGGTGCGGGATGCCGCCGCTACGGCGCCGCTCGCAGTGGGCGCGGAGGTGCTGCGCCGCGACCGGATCGTCTCTGGGCACGACGGCCGGGTCAAGATCGAGTTCCTTGACCGCTCGCTCGTCGCCATCGGCAGCGACACGGAGGTGTTCGTCGCCGATTACACCGTCGCCCGCGATGGCCGCCGCCTGAACGCGGTGCTTTCGCTGCTCTCGGGCATCGTCCGGGCCCTCGTCGCCGAACCGGACGGCAGCTTCGACATCACCTCGCGCGCCGCCGTCGCCTCGGCGCGGTCCACCGAATGGCTGATGGAAGCCACCGGCGCGGGATCGGCGGTGTTTGCCGCCGCCGGGGTCGTCGCCGTGCAGGCGCTGGGAACCAACACCATCGTCGAGCTCACTCCCGGTATGGGCACGGATGTGCCGCGCGGCGCGGCGCCGACGCCGCCCAAGCTCTGGGGGAAGGCGCGCGTCGAGGACTTCGTCGCCAGGACGCGGCTGACCGGCGAGTGAAACCGGCCGCGGGGCCGGCCGCGGCGCGATGCGGGTCCCGCTGCTCGTCGCCCTCGCCGTCGCCGTCTTCGTCGTCGCTGGCGTATCTGGCTTGGCGGGAGGCGCCGGCCGCCGCGGCGCTGGACGGGCAGACGCTCGACTGGCGCTTCCGCCTGCGCGGCGAGCGGACGCCGGGAAACGAGGTTCTGCTCGTCGTCGTCGACGATCGCACGATTGCCGCGATCGGCCGCTGGCCCATTCCGCGAACGGCCCTCGCCGATGCCGTGCGGGTGCTGGCGCGCGGCGGGGCGCGGGTGATCGCCTTCGACCTCCTCTTTGCCGATCCCGAGCGCGGCCAAGCGGACGGCGATCGCGACTTGGCTGCGGCGCTGCGCGAGGCGGGCGTGACCGTCGTGCCGTTCGCCTTCATCTTCTCGCCCGAGGCCCAGGGCGGGCCGCCGCCCGGGTTCGTGGCCAGGTCGGCCTACCGCATCTATCGCCTCCCCGACCAGTCCCGGCTCACCGGCACGCTCGCGCCGAGCGGCCTGATCGCGCCGGTGCCGGCGATCGGCGATGCCGCCGCGGCCGCCGGCCACGTGTCGGTCGTCCTCAACGCCGACGGCAGCCTGCGCTTCGACCGAACGGCCATCGTCTATGGCGAGGACCTGTATCCGTCGCTCCCGATCGAGGCGGTGCGGCTGTTCCTCGGGCTTCAGCGCGAGGCGGTCGCCGTCCGGGTGGGCGAGGAGATCGCGATCGGCGATCTCCGCCTCGCCGTCGACCAGGACATGCGCCTTGCTGTCAACCACTACGGCCCACGCGGCACCTTCCCTACCGTGTCGGTGGCCGACGTGCTCGCCGGCGCGGTGCCGGCCGAGGCCGCTGGCCGGGCGCATCGTGCTGATCGGCGCCACCGCGACGGGCGTCGGCGACAACTTCGTTACCCCGTTCAGCCGCACCCTCCCCGGTCCCGAGCATTTCGCCACCGTCATCGACAACATTCTGCACGGACGTTCGCTCGTCCACGGGCCGGACGCGCTCGCCCTCGACCTGCTCGCGATCATCCTCGGCGCCATCGTCGCCAGCCTCGCCGCAAGCCTGCGCCGGCCGATGCTGGCGCTCGCCACAGCGGGCGCCTTGCTTGCAGGCTGGAGCGCGATCGCCTTCGCCGCCTTCGCCCACGCACGGATCTGGCTCAACGGCGTCTTTCCCACGCTCGCTGTCATCCTCACCCTGGCGCTGGTGAGCGCGATACGGCTCGTTCGCGAGGGGCGGCTGCTCAAGGACACAGAGCGCCGGCGGGCAAACCTGTCGCGCTACGTGCCCCCCGCGGTCGCCGATGCCCTAGGCGGCGCCGACACACCGTACGGAACTGACACCGTGCAGCAGGCGGCGGTGATGTTCGTCGACATGGTCGGCTTCACCCGCATCGGCGAGCATCTGTCGCCGGCCGAGCAGCTTGCCCTGCTGCGCGCCTTCCACGCCCGCATCGAGGCGGCGGTGACGGCGCATGGCGGCGTCATCGACAAGTTCGTCGGCGACGGCGCCTCCGCCGCCTTCGGCCTCGCCTCCCCGTCCCTCGAGGACGCCGCGAAGGCGCTGCGTTGCGCCCGCCAGCTCGCCGCGGACGTTCAGGCTTGGGCCGCGGAGCGCGCCGCGGCCGGCCGGCCGCCGCCCGCGGTCAGCATCGGCCTGCACTACGGCCCGGTCGTCGTCGGCGATCTCGGCGGCGCTGCCCAGCGCCAGTTCACGGTCAGCGGCGATACCGTCAACGTCGCGAGCCGCCTCGAGGCCATGACCCGCGCCCTCGGCGTGGTCATCATCGCCTCGGACGCGCTGGTCGACTGCGCGCGCGCCGCCGGCGGTTCCGAGGCGCTGGCCGGCTTCGTCGAGCTGCCGCCACAGCCGATTCGCGGCCGGACGCGGCCGGTCGGCATCTGGGCCTGTCCGGGCGGAAATCTGGGGCAGAATTACGCCGACGAGGCGTGACTCGGAGGCCGCGGAAGTGCGACCTAAATGCGACTCTCTCGCGCCGATACACGCTCTAGAGCTACATTTAGAACCGGTGCCAGCTCCTCGGTCGACATCTTGTGTCCAGCGCCTTCTTATCCCTTGACAACGATTTAGAAGCCGACAAAACTGTAAGTAAGTGCAGCAGAGGCGTTGGATCCAGCAACTCAGTCCTGCCGTAGTACACAGCAGAGATTGAAGCAAGGTTTGTTGAAGTGAAGCCGTCTACAGGACGGCTGGTCGTGGAGTAGGACGAGCGTTCGCTACAACGGGTCCCTGCGGCTTCAAGAGTAGCCGCCGCCGAAGGGATCCCTCGCTGCCGTTGCACGGAGGGTCGCATGACCGAGCTGGAGGAATTGAACCAAATTATCTGTCGCCATGATTGGCCGAGTGTAGAGCGATGGGCCGAGTCGGTCCGCCGCCTCGGCGAACTGAGCGACACGGAGCTTGGCGAACTGGAGCGCGTCGCCCGCGACGAGAGCCGCGCCGCCGCCTAGATCTGCCCAACCGCGTCCCGCTTCGCTACCGCCGCCAGAACGGGCCGCGATCTTCAATATGCAGCAATGGCCTTCCCGAGGAGCGCGAGCGTGCACCGCGCGACATCGAGCTTAGCGCTGTTGTAAGCGGCTCTGGGTTCACTTGCCGCGATTAAGGACTCGTCCCTCGTTCCCTTGCCCTCGCCGCGCGCCGGCCGCCAGGAGGCCGCCCATGGACAGCGCGCCGATGCGCCCGGCGGTCAGCCGGCCGAGGCCAAGAAGGTCCGACAGCTGGGGGGTGGCTCTCTCCCGTCGACCCAGGCCCAGAACTGCTCCGCGTCCTTGGTGTAGGGCAGCAACGGTTGTCGCACGCCGCGGGCGTGGGGCAACGCCGCCTCCACCCGGCGGTCAAGGTCGCGCCATAAGGTGGACAGGTCCGTGCTCCCAATCCGCCGGCGACAGCCCGGGGCGCCGCAGCGGCACTCCATGGGCTCGGAAAGATTGAGCGTCGCATACTCGCAGGTTAGTTCCTCACCCACGGCGATGTCGCGAACGGCGATCTCGAAGGTGTTGCCAACGTCCACCATGACCGGGTCGCAGCTGTGGTTTACATACCGGCCGTGGTCCCAACAGAGAATGAGCTGGTTTTGGGCGTCTGTGTAGGCGAAACGCTCCAGGATCGGCTGATACGGCGGGGGAAAGGCGGCTGCCTCGGCACGCGTGAAGATCATGTCCAGCTGACACAGGACCCACACGACGGTTCCCTTTAAGATCGGCTCGCGTGCAAAGACGCCGTAGCCGATCTTGGAGTTCACGAAACGCAGTTCTGCTGCTGGATGGATCATTTTGATGCTCACGCGGACAAGGAGGTAAGGCGAGCGGTATGCATCGCCTCCATGTATGAACGGCCCCGTGTTGGCAAGGGTTTTCGAGCGGCTTCGGCGGTCGGGTCTGGAGCGGTCATGTATCTGGCCTGTTGATGCGGTTCGCTGACCGCTGGCCACGAGGGGTTTCGCGGGCTGGGTCTCCAAGCATCGCGGCGCGCTTTGCGTTGCGCAATGACGTAACGGAGTGTCCCAGCCCAGGTCCTGACCGTTTTGCCGTCGCTGCGTTTGGCTCCTTGCCGATCATGGGGTGGTTTGTTCCGGTTTCAGCAGATAAGGGTGGTCGTGGTTTTTGTTGAGGCTGTTGCGCCTGTTCCGGGGAGCCCTACCGGAGGCCGAAGGTCGCGACGGCCTAAGGCTACACCTGTGGACAACGCTGCCGCGTTCCCCAGGTCTGGCACACCAATGCCGTCAGGGGGCCGTCCACCCAGCATCCCGAGCCGCGTAGCGGCCTGCCAGGTAGAGAGGTTGGCGGGATGGCTGCGGGCGGATTTGCGAGGGACGGCGGGGTCCGGCTTCGCCTCGATCCGCCCTGCGGCCGCGTCGGCGACGCCTTCCCGCAATGAACCAACAGATAATGAACCAACAAATTCTGAGTCGTCAATCCCGCGTGCGGTAGTTGGGCGCCTCGCGGGTGATGGTCACGTCGTGGACGTGGCTCTCGCCGACGCCCGCCAGCGTCGTCCGGCGGAAGGTGCAGTTGCGCTGCATCTCGCCGATAGTCCGGTTGCCGGTATAGCCCATGGCCGCCTTCAGCCCGCCGACGAGCTGGTGGATGACGGTGGCGAGCGGCCCCTTGTAGGGCACCCGGCCCTCGATCCCCTCCGGCACCATCTTCAGCGCGTCGTTGACCTCCGCCTGGAAGTAGCGGTCCGCCGAACCGCGGGCCATGGCGCCGATTGAGCCCATGCCGCGATAGGCTTTGTAGGAGCGGCCCTGGAACAGGAACACCTCGCCAGGGCTCTCGTCGGTCCCGGCAAACAGCGAGCCGATCATGGCGACGTCGGCGCCGGCGGCGATGGCCTTGGCCAGATCGCCCGAGTAGCGGATGCCGCCGTCGGCGATCAGCGGCACCTGCTCGGAGCGGCACACCTCCGACACATCGATAATCGCGGTGAACTGGGGAACGCCGACGCCGGCGACGACCCGGGTGGTGCAAATGGAGCCGGGGCCGATGCCCACCTTGATCGCGTCGGCGCCAACATCGATCAGCGCCCGGGCGGCGTCCGCGGTGGCGATGTTGCCGGCGATCACCTGGGCATAGTTGCTGAGCTTCTTGATCCGCTCGACGGCCTCGAGAACCCCTTCCGAGTGGCCGTGGGCGGTGTCGACGACGATCACGTCGACGTCGGCGTCGAGCAGCATCTCCGCGCGGGCGACGCCGGCATCGCCGACGCCGGTGGCCGCCGCGACCCGCAGCCGGCCGCGCTCGTCCTTGCAGGCGCTGGGGAAGCGCTCGGCCTTGTCGATGTCCTTCACCGTGATCAGGCCGATGCAGCGGTAGTCGTCGTCGATCACGAGGAGCTTCTCGATGCGGTGCTTATGCAGCAGCCGCTTCGCCTCCTCGCGGCCGACGGTCTCGCGCACCGTGACCAGCGGCTTCTCCGGCAGGTCGCGGGTCATGAGCTCTCCGACCGGCTGGCGCATGTCGGTGGCGAAGCGGACGTCGCGATGGGTGAGGATGCCGAGCAGCCGGCCGCCGCCGTTCTCCACCACCGGCAGGCCGGAGAAATGATGATCGCGCATCAGCGCCAGGGCATCGGCGAGGGTCGCGCCGGGCTCGATCGTCATCGGGTTTACGACCATGCCCGATTCGTACTTCTTGACCCGGCGCACCTCGCCCGCCTGCGCCTGAGGCTCCATGTTCTTGTGGATGACGCCGATGCCGCCGGCCTCGGCCATGGCGATGGCGAGAGCGCTCTCCGTGACCGTGTCCATGGCGGCGGAAATGATCGGAATGCGCAGCTCGACGGTGCGGGTGAGGCGGGTGCGGGTCTCGGCCTCGGCCGGGACGATGCTGGACCGGGCGGGCACCAGCAGGACGTCGTCGAATGCCAGTGCCTCTTGGATCTGCATGCCACCTCGCGATCACCGGTAGGCGGCGGATCATACACCAGGGCAGCGCCCTGCCAAGGCCAAGGGTTGCGTCCCGCCTGCCTCCGATGGCGGCGGATCGCCCGCTAGCGAGCTGAGCTACTGCTCGACCCAGACCGAAAGCGAGCCGGCGGGGCAGGAAAAGTCGCCGGCGGCGTCCTCCCCGGTGATAACGCTGCCCGGGCTCGCGCCGGTGACGTCGAGGAAGGTGCGGTTCGGCCGGCCGGTAGCCATGCGCTTGACCCCAGGCAGCCCGTCCGTGAGCACGACGGCCATGGCCCGCGGATGCTCCGCGTCCCCCTGCCGCGTCCAGCCGATCACGTCCGGGTCGTCGATATAGTCCGTCTGCGGGCCATAGGCGAAGTCGCGCCGGGCCGCCACCAGCGTGTCCAGCAGCGGTTGCAGCGGCGCACGGGCGTCGTTGGCCCGGTAGTCGGGGTAGAACAGACAGGGGTAGCCGGCAGCGCGAAGCAGGATGATGGCATACGCCTGCGCCAGGAACGCCTCTCCGACCGGCTCGCCGCCGCCGACGTGGAAGGTGTCGTGGTTGTCGACGAAGGTGACCGCCATCTCCGGATCCTGCGCCACCAGCGTGCCGTCGAAGATCCTGCGCATGTCGAAGCCGCCCCCGGCCCGCGAGGCCGAGCGCATGTTGAAGTGCAGCGGGAAGTCGAACAGCGTCATCCGCCGGCCGGTCTGCTCGATGAACCAGCGGAGCGTCGCGACGTCGCCGGTGAAGTACTCGCCGACGGCAAAGAGCTGGCGGTCCGGCCGCAGCGCGCGGATGCGATCCAGCCACTCGCTGAAGAACGGAAAGCGGATGTGCCTGGCGGCGTCGAAGCGGAAACCGTCGAAATCGAGCATCGACATGATCCACTCGCCCCAGGCGTGCAGCTCGCTGCGAACGCCCTCCACGTTCATGTCAAGGTCGCAGAACAAGAGGTAGTCGAAGTTGCCGCGCTCCGGATCGACCGGCGTCTCGAAGGACTTGTCGCTCAGGCGGAAGATCGATCGGTCGCCGGTGCGCTGGTCGTAGTCGACGGCATCGAAGTGCTGCCAGCGCCACTGGAAACGCGAGTAGGTCTCGCCGCGGCCGGGAAAGGTGAACATCGTCCAGGCGTCGATGTCGCGCGGCGGGCCGATCTCGATGTTGCGGTTCTCATGCGAGACCGGTGTGCCCAGCACGGTTTCAGTGAAGTCGGCGCCGCCCTTGTGGTTGAGGACGGTGTCGAGGTAGATGGCGAGGCCGGCGTCGCGGGCGGCCTGGCGGGCGGCGCGGAGCTGCTCGAGGGTGCCGTATTTGGTCCGCACCGTCCCCTTCTGATCGAACTCGCCGAGATCGAACAGGTCGTAGCAGCCGTAGCCGACGTCGCTGGCGCCGCCTTGCGCCTTGTTCGGCGGCGGCAGCCACAGCGCAGTGATGCCGGCGCGGGCGAGGGCCTGCGCGTCGCGAGCGACCTCGTCCCACAGCCGCCCGTCCGCTGGATAGTCCCAGTGGAAGTACTGGATCATGGTCGGGTTGGTCATCGCCGCGCTCCTCGTGTGGCCGCGTCCCCAGTCCGAGATCCGGCGGACGATGCCGGTGAAGTGGGCCCGGTTCACGGGCGCGAGATTGCGCCGCAGTCAGAACCCCGTGCTCCGGCGAGAGGGTTCAGGGTGTACGAAGATCACACCTGCTGCGGGATGAGACCGACCTGCTGGTAGAGCGTCATCGTGTCGGTCTCGTACCAGCTTTCCATCACCTTTCCGTCGATCACGCGAATGACGGCGATCTCCGTGACCCGGATCGGCCTGCCGGTCGGCGCGGCGCCCATGAACACGCCTTGGTGGGTGCCGGTCTGGGTGAAGCGCGCGGCCACCCTCTCGCCATCCCCGACCAGATCCTCGATTGTGATATGAAAGTCGGGGAAGGCCGACCTGAAGGTTCGGGCGATGACCTTCGCCCCCTCAGGCCCGGGCGGGAGCGGGATACCCGGCGTCGTCGCCTGCGGAGCGAAGATCTCGTCCGCGACATCCAGGTTGCCGTTGTTCCATACTTCCTCGATGAAGCGCGTCATTAGCGCCTTGTTTTCTTCAATCGCCATGCCGTCCTCCTCGCCTGCTCATACCGTTCTTCCGGCAGTTCTATTCAGGCTTGTGCTTGTGCTGGAAGAGTGATGGCGCCGATTTGCTGGTATAAGCCCAGCATGTCGAGTTCTCCCCACCCTTCTACGATTTTTCCGTCGACGACCCTGTCGATGCCGATCGAAGTCACCGACACGGGTCGGCCGGTGGCGGCGCGGCCGTTGAACTCTCCCGTGTGCGTGCCGGTCCAGCGCATCCGGATGACGACCTTGTCGCCTTCCGCAAAGATGTCCTCGACGCTCATCCGGCCGTCGGCGAATGCGGCGCGCCACGCAGCGACGAGTTGCTTGACACCCTCCGGCCCCGACTGGACGACTTGCCCACCGGCACCATGAACGACGAACCCGGCGTCAATGACCTCGTCGGCCAAGGCGAGGTTGCCGTTGCTCCAGCCCTCGTCCAGCCAGCGGCGGATGACCGCTATATTCTCCTCAGGAGACGACATGATCCTGCTCCCGCCCGGACGTGGATACCCGCACGGAGAGCTGGCGATAATGAGCCATCAGCCGCCCCCCTGTCCGGCGTCCCGAGCCGGCTGCGGTGCCTGCTGCGCCTCCATCTCGGCCATGAGTTCGTTGGCGCGTCCGATCTCCGCTTGGCGTCGTTCGCCCGTCAAGTAGGCCAAGTCGGGCATCGGCACGCCGGAGATTCCCCATTGCAGCGCCGGCGTCTCATTGATGATGCAGTACACGAACGGGCGTGTGACTTCGCCGCAAATCTCGATGAAGTCCTCGGTGAGCCGCTCGATTAGCCGACGCTTCTGTTCTGGTTCCGTCGCCACAACGCCTTCGATGAACCTGATCTCGATGATTGGCATGTTCGGATCCCTTCTGTACGGCCAGCGAAGGTCGATCTCCGCCGACATTCAGAGCGGTAGATGAATACTCATGCAACACCCCGCGAAGATCTCGCCGAGGCATTCGTGCGGGCCAAACTGCCGCCGAACCAGTCGATGGCGGCCGCCGCGGCCTGGCTCAGAAAGGGCTCGGTGTCGTAGACGGCCGTGTGCGTGCACGGCAGTGACAGGAGTCGCTTGGGCTCACCGGCGCGTTCGAAGGCCGAGCGCGTCAACGCTGGAGGGATGATCTGATCCTGCTCGGCAACGATCATGAGCAGCGGCGTCGGCGCCAGAAGGTGGATCGGCCCGGTCGGATTATACGATGCGAACGTCTCCATCGACCGTGTCGTGATCCGGTTCTCCCAGCGCGGCGCGATTGTTTGCTGCGCGCGGGTGTAGAAGTCGTACGCCTCCTGAGGCATCAGGCCCCCCTGTCCGGGCGGGGCAACAAGCGGGAGATACGTGATCCGGTCCGTACCGTACCGGGCTTCCCGGTCCTGGGTGAGGGAGCCGAGAAAGCCCAAGAACGCTTCTGGCGGCATCGCCATCGCGAAGTTTTCCCACTGGTTGATCGCCGGAATCATCGCGACGACGGCCTTGATGCGCCTGTCAAACGCGGCTAGGAACATGACGTGTCCGCCGCCGAGTGAGACTCCCCAAGCGCCGATCCGCTCGGGGTCGACTTCTGGCTGTCGCCGCAGCCACGTTATCGCGTTGCGCAGGTCGTCGAGTTGCTGGTGTGGAAAGAGCTGGCCTCGCGGTTCGCCCTCGCTGGCGCCGAAGTTGCGGTAGTCGAAGGCAAGCACCGCCAGGCCGGCCGCGGCGAACCGGTTGGCGTAGTTGGTGAGGTAAATCTCCTTCACCGCGCTGAAGGCGTTGGCGAAGACCACCGCTGGCCAAGGCCCCTGGTCTGCAGCCGCATCCGGCAGGAACAACCAGCCGGCCAGCTGAAGCCCGTCGCTCTCGAAGGTGATGTCGCGGCGCATCCCCTCATCTCCCTCTTCGCCTCGCGGAAGCGCCTAGCTGGCGGGAGCGGGCTCCGGCACGTTGAGGGCCACGAACTCGCGGATGACACCGAGCTGGGTGAAGAAATTGAACATGTCCCAGAACTCCCAGGTCTGCGAGATCATGCCGTCGGCATTGATGCCCAGAATGGTCACCCCGACATCGGACACGCGGTTTCCTGTGGCCCTCAGTCCCCAGGCATCATTCTGAAACGTGCCGGACCGCCGCCAGCGCAAGACGACGCGGTCATCGGTGATGATCTGGTCCTCGACCTGGATCCCGCGGTCCGGAATGGCGACAAGGATAGGCTGGATCCGCGCCATCGTCGCGTTGAGGTCGTTCGGGTTCCCCTGCGCGTCGAAATATACGTAGTCGGAAGAAAACACTGTTGTCGGGTCACCTCCTCGCAGGAGGAAGTCGACGAACCGCTGGGCGATGGCCCGGTTCCGCTCGATCATCTCGTTTGCCATGGTGTTGTCCTCCAAATGAAACGTCGAATTCCTGCCGTACATCCAAGCCAATCTGGAAAGAAAAACTCTACCACAACTCGACAAGAATGAACATGCAAATCATTACGTCTCACAGGACTCATATGATCTCATGAGGTAGGCAAGACGCCAAACAAGGTTAAGACACAGACGTTATTAGGCTGCGCTGCCTTCGGCCTCTACTTGTCCTCTTTTCCGCCTGACTTCGGTCCTCCTATGCTGCGCCGCATCCCTGCGCAAGCCACAGAAGCGCGAATCTCATTGCCGCTGCAGGACGACGACGGCATTGGCTGGCATCCGCACGCGTCAACGCGCCGCCCAAAGCGGTGAGCGCGCCGTCGTTGCCAAGCCCGCTGCCGCCATACGCGGCAGCGTCGCTGTTGAAGATCTCCCGCCAGCGGCCGTCGCTCAGCCCGGCGCTGCGGAGCACGTAGCCGTCCGAGAACGGGCCATTGTTCAGGCTGGCTACGACCAGCAGGTCCTCGCCGCCGTCGAAGCGGCGGAACGCCAGGATCCGGTTGGCGTCATGGACGTAGACCACCGAGGCGTTGCGCGAGCGCAGCGCCGCCCGGGCAAGGCGCAGGCGGATGATGTCGGCGTAGAAGCGAAACAGCCGCGCGCCCGTGCCCTGGCGCAGCGCCAGGTAATCCTCCCGGGCGGTGGCGAAATCGGCGAAGCGGTAGGGCCGGGAAGCGCCGACCTCCTCGCCCATGAAGAACATCGGGATGCCCGGCGACAGCAGCGTCAGCGCCGCCGCCACGTGCACCCGGGCCTCGGCGTAGGCCCGCGTCTGGTCGTTCAGCGCGTCGTTGACCGCAACCATGATGGTCCTGGCCGAGTACTGCCGCTGGCCGTTCTCCATGTAGTAGGAGTTGCCGGCCTCGTCGTGGGACTCGTGGTAGACGACCTCGCCGCCGCTGCCGGCGAGCACGCCGGCAAACCAGGACAGGCGCAGCTCGCGATTGTCGCCATAGCCGGCGAGCTTGATCAGCCGGGCGCGGCTCGGGTCGTTCTGCGCATCACCGATCAGGTGGTGATAGAAGTCGGAATACCACGACGCGTCGAAGCCGAGGCCGCCCTCGTCCGGCGGCTGGTGCACCGCCTCCCAATGCGAGTGGTCCTCGGCGATGAGGAAGGCGTCGGGGTTGATCAGGTGCAGCGTCCGGCTCCACTCGCGCAGGAACTTCTGCCCGAACAGTCCGCGCGTTCTCGGCCGGCGGCCGTCCGCGTGGATCACGGCGTCGCGGTGGATGGCCGTGGTCAGGTCGACGCGGAAGCCGTCGAAGTGGAACTCGCTGAGCAAGGCCGCGGCGCTGCTGATGAAGAGCCGGCGCACCGGTTCCTCCCAGTAGCGCGGACCCCAGCCGCTGGAGCCGTTGTCGATGTAGCCGCCCGTCCGGGCTGGCGTAGTCGCTGGGCCGGCCCTCGTACCAGTAGTAGATGTTGTTCTCGTGGGCGGGCAGAGTCGTACGCCCACTCGGCCCGCTCGGCGTCGAAGGTGTAGTGGTTGTAGACGACGTCGATCAGCACGGCGATGCCGCGCTGGTGGCAGGCGCGGACGAAGTGCTTGAACTGATCGCGCCCACCGCCGGAGAACTCGACCGCCATGTAGTGGGAGGTGCTGTAGCCCCAGTTCAGCCGGACCTGGAACTCGGACATCGGCATCAGCTCGACGCAGTTGACGCCGAGGTCGACCAGGTAGTCGAGTAGGCGCATGGCGTCGTCCAGCGTCCCCTCGCCGGCGCTGGCGCCGAGGTCGAGGCCGGCGACGTGGAGCTCGTAGATGACGAGATCGTCGAGCCGGCGCGGCACCGGCCGGTTCGGGTCGAACTCGTTCCGCCAGAAGTTCTCCGCGCTCGACCATTGGGTCTCCGGCCAGACGTCCTCGCGGAACTGGGTGGCGACGAGGTCGGGATCGATCACGACCGAGCAGCTCTTGCCGCCGTCGAGATCCTGGCGGCGGCCGCTCCACTGTGCGCCCGGCGCCTCCGGGTTGACGTCGCCGCCGCCGATCTGGCAGCGCGCGTAGAGGTCGGTGCGATAGGCGATCGAGCCGTCCTCGCGGGTGACGCGGAACATGTAGGGCGTGTGGTCGAAGCCGGCGAACTCGGCCAGCGACGGATCGTCGGCCACGTCCGTGCTCCAGATGCCGGCCTCGCCGCGGCGCATGGGGATGGTCGCGGTGACGCCGCGGCCGTCGTTCCAGATGTAGCCGCCGGTGGTTTCGCCCCGCACCAGCTCGACGCTACGGGCGTTTGGCGCCCAGACCGCGAAGCGAACCGCCGGCGCCCCACCATTGCGGAACAGCTTGTTGGCCCCGAGCCGGCGGCAGGTGGTGAAGTGGTAGCGCTCGACCTGGTCGGCGCCGCGCAGGGTGAAGGACGCGTAGCGCTCCCGTCGACCGAGGATCGTTGACCTCGATCGGCATCGTCCACGCGCGCTGCTGCGCCGGCGCGTCGACGTAGACGCCCCAGCGGAACGCCTGGCCGATCTGGCTGTCGTCGAGCTGCACCGTGGCGCGGAAGGCCGGGCAGCCGTCGTCGGCGACAAACGGCTCCATCGCCGTCTCGGACCACGTCGACGACGGCCGGCCCTGGGCGTCCCAGCTGCCGCTCAGCCTGGCGTTGGCGAACAGCGGCTGCGCCAGCCCCGTCAGATACTCGAACCGCACCGGAAGTAACGCCATCAGCCTTGTCCTTCCGTTCTTCGATGAGCCGCCAACGCGCGGCCTGTCGCGCAGGCTCCGCCCTAAGGCACCTTGCGCTTTGCGGGAATGTGATGAGCCCCGTCATTGCGAGGCGGCGAAGCCGCCGCGGCAATCCATCCGTGGGTCTGGATCGCCACGCCGCTGCGCGGCTCGCGATGACGCCGTTTTTTGGTCCTCGTGCATCCCGGCTGCCCTTGCGTAGTTCTACTGGGGTGGCGGCGGCGGGTTCTCCTGGTCGACGTAGCCCTGGGTGAGCTGGACCAGGTAGCCCTCGGGATCGCGCAGCCACACCGACCGCCAGCCCGGAATGAACGCGCTGAAATCGAGCGGGCCGAAGGCGACCACCGCGTCCGCGCCCATGGCCCGGACGTGCGCGTCGATGTCGTCGACCTCGAAGGAGATATTGCGCACGCTGGGCCAGGGATAGCCGTCGTTCTCCGGTGCCGGCACCGGCCGCTCCGCACTCGCCTGGAACAGCTCGAGGCGGATGCCCGGCCCGCGCAGGAAGACGATCTGGTTGCCACCGCCGATGTCGACGACCCGGCCACGGACGAAGCCGAAGTGCCGGCTGTAGAACCGCTCCACCGCCAGCGGATCGCGGCAGGTGAGCGAGATGTGGTGGATCTGGATCCCGGCCATGCGCGGCCTCCTCGTTTTGCGCCGCGGCCGTCAGCCGCGACGTTCGGCCTTGATCATGTCGGCGACCTTCTCGCCGATCATCACGATGGCGGCGTGGCAGTTGCCGGAGACGACCGCCGGCATCACGCTGGCATCGGCCACCCTCAGCCCGGCAATGCCATGAACCTTCAGCGTCGGGTCGGTGACGGCAAACGCGTCCATTCCCATCCGGCACGACCCTGCCTGGTGGTGGTAGGACTCGGCGAACTGGCGAACGGCATCCTCCAGCCGCTCGTCGGGGAAGTCGGGGCCTGGCACGACTTCGGTCTGCACCCAGGCGCCGAGCGCCCGGGTGGCGTTGATCCGCCTCGCCATGCGCACGGCGTTGGTCAACCGGGTGAGATCGGCCTCGCAGCCGAGGTAGTTGGGGTCGATCAGCGGCGGCGTCCGCGGGTCCGGGCCGCCGAGGCGCAGCGAGCCGCGCGACAGCGGCCGGACGACGCCCGGCAGCATCACCATCACGCTCGGCCGGTCGGGGTTGGTTACCTGCCGCGGGTCGCCGTGGACGAAGCCCATCTGGATGTCCGGCCCCGGCCAGCCGGGCTCTGACTTGTAGAACAGCGCCGCCTCGCTCATCGCCATGGTCGGATCGGGGATGCGCTGGCTGGCCACGCTGATCACCGGCATCAGCACGTGGTTGTGGAAGTTCTCGCCGACGCCGGGCAGGTGCTGGAGCACCGGGATGCCGAAGGCGGCGAGCTTCCCGCCGTCGCCGATGCCCGACAGCATCAGCAGCTTCGGTGAATCGATCGCACCGGCACAGACCACGACCTCGCGGCCGGCGCCGATGCGGATCGACTCCCCCGTCCTGATGACCTCGACACCATTGCAGCGACGGCCCTGGAAGGTGAGCCGCGTCGCCTGCGCCGCATCGACGAGCGTCACGTTCTGGCGGCTCTGCAGCGCCGGGTACAGGTAGGCCGTCGCCATGTCGTGGCGTTTGCCGTCCCTGATGTTCAGGTGATGCCAGCCGACGCCTTCCATCTGCGGCCCGTTGAAGTCGGGGCTCTCGGGGAAGCCGAGTTCACGGCAGGCGTCATAGAAGGCCTGCGAGGCAGGGTTCGGATTGTGCAGCCTCACCGCCATCACGCTTAAGGGTCCGCCGTGGCCGGCGACGGGGCTGGTCTCGTCCTCCTGATCCTCGGACTTTTGGAAGTAGGGCAGGACGTCGTCGTAACCCCAGCCGGGGCAGCCCTGGTAGGCCCAAGCATCGAAGTCGGACCGATGCCCGCGGATGTGCATCAGGATGTAGAGGGCGCTGGTGCCGCCAGGCAGGCGACCGCGCGGCTCCGGCACGCGCCTACCGCCGAGGTGCGCCTGCGGCACGCTCTCGTAGCCGTAATCGACCGAAGACTGCTGGACCAGCGCCCAGTGCCAGGGGATAGCGATGTTCTCGCGCACGTCCGGCGGCACGTTCCGGCTGCCGGCTTCGATCACCGCGACGGTGACGTCCGCATCCTCGCTGAGCCGGGCGGCGACGGCGCATCCCGCCGTGCCAGCGCCGACGACGACATAGTCGTAGCTGTCCATGGCCCCGCTCCCCCTGCTCCGCGCCTCAAGCCGGCGTCTGGTTGACGAACGGCTGGAACGGCAGGCTGTCGTGGATCGTGCGCATGTAGACGATCTTGCCGTTCTGCACCTGGAAGAAGTTGGCGCCGATCACCTGCCGCTGCGGGTTGTCCGGGTAGGCAATGGGCACGCCCGCGGCGTTGGCGGCATCGCAGCGCCAGACGACGCAGGCGGCGTCGCCCTCTGCGACGATCCGCTGCGGGACCATGTTGAACCGCGAGTAGCCGGTGGAGATGGCGTCGATGGCGCCCCGCAGCACGTCGATGCCGGAGAAGTGGCCGGCGAGCTGCTCGTCGCCGACGACGTCGTCGCTGAACAGCGTCAGCCACTGCTGCCAGTCGCCGCGGTTGACGCAGTCGTAGTAGCTGTCGATGACCTGGCGAACGTCCATGGCCGCTGCCCCCTAGCTCTTCTTTTCCGGATCGCTGCGCGGCGGCGCGTCCGGCCCGCGCGGCCGGCGCCGCTCGACGCCGTAGGCCTTGACGAACTCGTCGGCGGCGTCCTCGAACATCGGCACCAGGTCGTTGACCAGGAATTCCGGATCGGGAAGCGCCCGCCCGCCCAAGGCCCACTTGCCCTGCGGCACCTCCTCGATGGTGACGTAGACGTAGGGCCTGGCCGCCTCGATGGTCGCCTTGCAGAAGGCGTCGGTGAGCGCCGGCAACAGCGCCGCCTTCTGCTCCTCGGTGAAGAAGTCCTTGATGACTTTCACGCTGATGATGGGCATTGCCTTCGCCTCCGATACTGCTGGTTGGGCTGGAGCTGCGTGGAGGGGTCAGCGCACCCTCACCCCAACCCTGTCCCGCCCGCGGGAGAGGGAGACCCGCGCAGCGAGAGTGTAAGGGTGACGGCTCCGCCTGTGCGCATGGTCGACCGCACCGCTACGACCAGAATTCGTCGTACTGTGCCGTGCCGTCGCCGAAGATCGCGCCGCGCGCCTCGTAGACCTTGCCGTCGCGCCAGCGCATCCAGTGGATGACGTCGATGTCGAGGCGCCGGTCCGGCTCGCCGGCGCGGTAGCCGGTGTTGTTGGTCACGTCGGCGGAGGAGTCCTCGGCGAGGTTCACGACGATCGTGTCCATGCGGAAGCTGTTGTCGGACAGCCGACCGACGTTGGCCATGAACTGCATGAATTCGTCGACGTTGTTCTTCCAGCCCGAGAGCTGGTTGTGGCCCGGGACCAGCCAGCGCATGTCCTCGTGCCACATCTCCAGCATGCGGTTGCGATCGCCCGTCGCGAGAGCGGCATAGGCCGCCGCCACTTGTTCCGCCGTGATCAGTGCCATGATCCGCACGTCCTTAGTTGTATGCTTCGTTAACACCACAGCGTCATGTGCTTCTGATGACCCCCGGCGTCATTGCGAGGAGGCGAAGCCGACGAAGCAATCCAGCCAGAGTTCAGTTCGTCTGGATCGCCACGCCGCTGCGCGGCTCGCGATGACGACTTGGAGCTGTCGACCAAAGACATGCGCGCTGCACTCAATTCCTGTGCTTCAGGACGCCAGACGATCGGGGATCGGCTTCAACTGGTAGACGGCGTTGAAGAACTGATCCACCGTGTGCTGGTCGCTGATGTAGACCTGGACCCGGTCGATCCGGCCGCCCGCGACGTGGTAGTGGGTGCAGTTGAGCGCGTTGAGCCGGTAGGTGGTCGAGCCGCCGCTGGCGTCGTTCGACGGTGATCTCGCCCTGGCCGCGATGCACCTCGACGACGGTGCTGTCGCCGAAGGTGTCGATGCCCGTCGCCGGATCGGCGGCCGGATCGAGGGTGACGCGGATGTTCGCCCGGCGCAGCGCGAGGAAGAACTGGATCACCTCCTCGCTGCCGTTCTTGGTGCCGGACAGCGGATGATGGCCGGGCAGGTTCCAGACCAGGTCCGGCGCGAAGATCTCGCGGCGGATGGTGTCCATGTCGTCGCTGTTGAAGCACGCGTACATGCGCGTCACCAGGTCGAGATTGGCTTGCGGGCTGCTTCCATTGCTCATGTCTGTCTGCCTCCTGTGAACGACGGTGTTGGCGCTATAGGCGAGCGAAGCCGGGCGCGTAGGCGAAGGGCTCGGCGGTCGCGTTGTAGGTGACGATCTCCAGGCCGTAGGCGTTCTTCACAGAGCGCCGCACGGTCCAGTCCTGGGTCGCGTCCATCGAGGTTCGCTTGCTCTTCGCCGCCGGCGGCTCGAACCAGCTCGCCTGCCAGCCGACGACGACGCGAAGCTCGGCGCGGTCGTCGATGACCGTCCCGTCGACGCTGTGGACGGTGTGGATCTCGTCGAAGAACAAGCGGGTGACGCGGTCGTACCAGCGCTTGAAGCTGGCATAGTCGCGGATATCGCCGTCGGGGAACTGCATGTTCAGCCCGTCGTCCGCCAGGAAGCCATAAGCCTGCTCGATCGGAACATGCTCGTCGAGCGCGAGGAACCAGCCGCTGCGAAGGCGTCTCGCCTGCTCGATGGTGATCGCGTCCTGCGCCAAGATCGTCGTGCGGCAACTCTGTCCTCCTGCTGCGACCATGGCCGATCGCCTCACGCGGCTCCGCGCGGCACCTCCCGCTCCAGGATCAGGTCGATCAGGAACGGCCCGTCGCTCGCCAGCATCCGGGCTGATGGCCGGGCCGATCTCGTCCGGCGTCTCCACCCGGACGCCAGGGACGCCGAGGCCGCGGGCCAGGGTGACGAAATCCACCTTCGGCTCGTGGACGTCGAACGGCGGCGGGAACTCGGCCGGGTACTCGTTGGGGCTGAGCCCGCGCTCGCGCCAGTAGTCGACGAGGTTGAACTTCAGCAGCCGGTAGCTGCTGTTGTTGCAGACCACAAACTTGGCGCCGATGCCGAGGTGCACCGCGGTCCACAGCGCCTGGTAGGTGTACATCGCGCCGCCATCGCCGGTGAGGCCGACGACGGTGCGGTCCGGGTGTGCCAACTTCACGCCGACGGCGCCGGGGATAGCGACACCGAGCGTGCCGCCGGGGCTCTGGAAGAACGAGCCCGGCGCCTTCGGCACCACCCAGCGGAGCAGCTCCGGGAAGTGGGTCAGCGATTCGTCGAAGACCATCGCGTCGTCGGGGAGCTGCTTCGCCAGCTCCATGGCGAACGTCGCCATCCTGAGCGGCACGGCTGTGGCCCGCGCCTCGTCGTCGGCGCGCCCACGCGCCAGCGTCTCGCGGTTACGCCGGGCGATCTCTTCGGCGCGCCGGGCCGCCGCCTGCCGCTCCGCGTCGCTGCGCGCCGTCGGCGATGGCGTCGGCCAGGGCGCGCAGCGTCAGCTTCGGATCGCTGACCAGGCCGAGCGTGACCGGGTGGTTCTTGCCGATGGCATAGGCGTCGAGGTCGACGTGGATGACCTTGGCGCCGTCGGCGAACGGGCTCTCCAGGAGTGGGAACACCTCGGGGAAGACGTAGGTGCCGCAGATCAGCACGGCGTCGGCGTCCTCGACGATCCTGGCGCTGTCGCGGCCGAACATGTGCCCGGTGAGACCGCAGTGGAGCGGATGGTCCCAGCCGATGTTGACCTCGGCGGCCATGGCGCCCCAGACGCCGGCGCCCAGCACCTCGGCAAGGCGGGCGAGCTCGTCGGTGCCGCCGGAGTGGGCGATGCCATCGCCCATGAGGATCACCGGCCGCTCGGCCGTGCGCAGCATCTCCGCGGCCGCCGCGATCAGCGCCGGCTCGGGCACCACCCGGGTGGAGGGCACCTGCGTCGGCACCACCGGCTCGCTGTTCGGTGCGTCGAGCACGTCCTGGGGGATCGAGAGGAACACCGGGCCGAACGGCGGCGTCGCCGCGACCTTGTAGCACCGCCTGAACAGGCGGAGCAGGCTGCCCGGATGCTCGGCGCGGGTGGCGTACTTGGTCACCGGCCGGGCCATGGCGACGAGGTCGGCGCTCATGTGCGCCTCCAGCGACCCCGCGGCGACGCCGGCCTCCCCGGCGAGGACGACCAATGGCGTGCGCCGCTGGCGGGCGTGGAACAGGCTGCCGATGGCGTTGCCCAAGCCCACGCTACAGTGAAGCTGCACAACCGCCGGGCGATGGGTCGCCTGGGCGTAGCCGTCGGCAATGCAGACGAGCGCCGCCTCCTGCAGGCCGAGCACGTAGGTCAGGTCCGGGAAGCGGGCGACCTCGTCCAGCAGCCCTTCCTCGCTGGAGCCGGGGTTGCCGAACATGTACTCGACGCCGTCGGCCTGGAGCTGCTCGAGAAGCTTACGATGACCCGTCGGCTCTGCCATCAACCCCTCCCCGCGGCCGCAGCGGAGGGCGTCCCGGCCATGGCGAGAACGCGGTCCTTTATTGCGTCGACGAACAGCTCGACGATTTCAACGCTGTGCGCGGAGGTGCTGGTGATGAGGTCGTTGTCGACGACGATGTGCCGCGCCCAGTCGCTCCCCGCCGGCGGCGGGACGAACGTCGCGCCGGTGTTGACGACGTCGGCCAGCACCACCGGATTGCAGGTCACGTTGCGTCCCGCCAGGACCTCCGGAACCGGGGTCAGCAACCACAGGCCGTGGCAGGGCGCGGCCTTGACGATGCTCCGGTCCTTCATCGCCCTATGGAAGAACTGGACGGCGGGGGCGGTTCGGGCCATCCCGGCGCTCATCGGCTGCCCCGCCGGCGGCTCGACCCAGCGCAGCCGCACGCTCGGATAGTTGGCGGCCATGATGATGGCGGCGTAGTCGGCTGCGTTCACGCTGTCGAAATCGACACGCACCTCCAGCGTCTCCGGCCTGCCGCCTGCGTCCTCGAGCTCGCTAATGAAGGTGATCGAGGGGTTGCCCCACAGCCGCGACATCAGCTCGACGCTGGCGCCGTAGGCGGCGAAGCGGTCCTGGTACGTCCGGATCTCGTGGGCGATGTACTGGCTCTCCACGAGAACCGCGATCTTCTTGCCGGCAAGAGCTTGATCGGCCATCGGTTTTATCCTGATAGCGCTGGCGCGGTGCGGGGCAGCTCAGCTCAGCCGGGAAGCGTGACGAACCCCACAGCGAGCTCGACAGTCTCGGCGGCCGCTCCGACCTGGATCTGGAAATCGTTGGGGTTGTCCGGGACCAAGTTGTCAGACCTGTCGACCCCGTTGACGCGGACACTAGCAATACGCACCAGCCCCGGAGGGAAGAAGTCCGGCAGAACGTTGATGGACGTCTGGTCGCGGTGCGGCGACAGCTTGAAGTAGAGGCAGAAGCCGTTGTCGTCGTCCTTATCGGTAATGACGTAGCTGCGCGTGTAAAGGTGGGCGAGGAAGTTGAGCTCGAAGGCGTGATAGCCTGAAATCGAGTGCCCGCCCATCTGGCCATAGGCGCCCTGGATGACGGGGAGGCCGTCGGCAGTGGTGCGAAAGAAGATCCCCTGCCGGTCGCGGTCGAGGAAGAACAGGTTCCAGAAGGCAATGCTCTCGCGCGCCAGCGACAGGAATTCTTTTTCACCCTGCTCAGCACCGTGGAGGATCAGATAGGCGAGGATGCCCTGCTCCTGCTGCCAGAAGTCCTTGGTGCAACCCCAGGCGAACTGGGTCGGCATGCCGTTGTTGGGGTTACGCTCGACCGCGTCGAAGACGCCGCCGCGGATCCGGTCCATGCCGACGTCGGCCATCCTCCGCGCGAGCTTGCGGGCAATGGCCAGGGCTCTGTCGGCCTTTGCCTTGTACTCGTCGGCGGCAGCATTCTCGCGCCGGTCGCGGAAATGCTTTTCCTGCGTCTGGTAGTAGTAGGCGCAGCGGGTTAGATTCCAGGAGATCTTCAAGTCGTGCCCGACGATCGCCCGGTTCTGCTGCCAGCCCCACTCGTGGTCGACGCTCCAGTCGGCGTGGAACCGCTCGTTGACGTAATCCGAGTCCGGGTCTGGGAACTTGTCGATGATCAGCGTCGAGGTTTCGTCGAGGATCGACCGGCAGACATCGAGGAACTCGTCGAGCTTGCGCCCGTTCGGGCTCTCCGGCACCGGGTCGAGCGCTAGGATCAGGTTGATCAGGTAGGCCGGGATGTGGTCGCCGATCGAGTTCCAGTTCTTGCGCGAGCTGTTGTGGCCCAGCGCCGGGCTGTCCGGGCGCATGGTCGCATAATCGAGATGGGAGAAGTAACCGCCCTCGCCGGGGAACTCCGGCTCCCGCAGCCCCTTGACGTCATGGTAGTAGCCCTGGAACGAGTTGACGGTCCGGCGGATGTCCTCAAGAACCTCCCAATCGAGCGTGATCCGGTAGTACTGGGCGAGCCCGGCCAAGCGCGTAGATCTGCTCGTAGAGTGGGATCGTGCCGTAATCGTCGGGGTTCTCGGACGACACGATCAGCTTTTCGCCGTTCGCGGTCCGCCTGCGGCCGAACGCCCAGAAGCAGTACTGGCCGTCATGGCTGAGGCTGCGGAAGGCCTCGCGCTGGTAGTCCACCCCGGCCTTGGCGGCGAGATAGTAACGCTCGGCGCCGGTCAGGAGATACGCCGAGGACAAGCCGTAGATGAGCCGCGACAGCGTCGCGCACTCCTGGATGTTGTCGTCAGTCGGCGCGCCGGTGATGCCCAGGTTGGTGCGGTAGAGCTTAGAAAAGTCGTCGATCTCATAGTTGCGCTTGACGTCGAACAGGGTGTTGAGCCAGCGGTCGGCCATCTGCGAGATCTGCACCAGCCACCAGTGGGTCTCCTCGAACAGGTATTTCCCGGGCAGCGAGTGCATCAGATAGACGGTGCGCGCCTCGAAGCGCTCCTCTGCGCCGTTCTCCGAGCGGATGCCCTCGACGAACGTCAGGCAGCCTTCCTTCATGTATTTCAGCAGATCGAAGGCGACCGGGGCGTCGCCCCGGTTCATGTTCGCGGGCGCCTCAGCGCGGTCCCGGTTCAGGCCATCCAGGTTGGTCAAGACCTGGTAGTAAGTCGTCACGCCAACATCGATGTCGAACAAATCGTCGCTGCGCGTGCGGATGGAAAACTTCAGTGCGTTCGCGTCAATGGCCGTTACTGTCCCCGCAACGGTTAAACTGTCATAGAAGCTACGAAGCGGCATGAAGACTCTCTCCCGCGAAAGCTGGCTTCGCCCCACCCTATGGGCAATTGGCCGTAACGGCCAAGACAGTCTCAAACTCCTGGCGCGCGACTTCTCTCTAGATGATGCTTATATACGCGTTCCCTGTTTTGTCCCGACTTGAGGCTTCGTTGGCCCCAAGAGCACTCATTTTCATTTGTTGGTTATTTATAGCGCGATCTGGCGAAAGGTGCAAGCAGTTCGCAGAATGGTCACAGCGAGACGCGGCGCGGACGCGTGTCAGTGCCGCCACAGGGGCGGCGCAACCGGGACCGCCGGTAGCCCCCAGGGCGCCGAGTGCAGCGCACGCAGCGGAAGGGCCGAAGGAACGGCCGGCGTCAGCCGACCATGTGCCGGTAGATCAGCGGCAGGGCGCGGGTCAGGGCGCCGATGTGGGCGATGATGGCGAAGGCGTTCTGCCCGAACATGTGCGGGAAGTAGGCGTGCGCCTTGCGGTCGATGGTGATGCCGAAGACCGCGTGGCCCAGCCGGCGAGCCTCGCGAACGGCTTTGGCCGTATCCTCGACGCCGTAACGGCCCTCGTAATGGTCGAGGTCGTTGGGCTTGCCATCGGTCAGCACCAGCAGCAGCCGGCGCTGGTTCGGCCGCTCGCGCAGGTTGGCTGCGACGTGGCGGATGGCGGCGCCAAGCCTGGTGTAGTAGCCGGGGCGGAGGTGGGCGATGCGGGCGTGCACGCTGGGCCCAACGGGCTCGGCAAACGACTTGATGGTCTGCACCCACACACGGTCGCGCTTGCAGGAGGAGAAGCTGTAGAGCGCATGCTCGTCGCCGCAGGCGGTCAGCCCCAGGGTCAGGGCGGTCAGCGATTCCTTGGCGATCTCGAGCACCTGCCGGTTCTCGACGTAGGCCTCGGTGGAGCGGGAGACGTCGATGAGGACGGCGACGGCAAGGTCCCTCGCGGCATTGCGCGCCTGCTGGTAGACACGGTCGGTGGCGTCGCCGCGGGCGGCGAGATCGCAGCGGGCGCGGATCAGCGCGTCCATGTCGAGTTCGCTGCCGTCGACCTGGCGTTTGGCGATCTCGCGACGCGGGCGCAGCGCCTCGAACTGGCGGCGCACGGCTTCGATGCGCCTGCGCGTCGCCGCTATCCGCCGACCACGGCTCGGCCGATCCCGTCTCCTCGGCGACGGCAGCCAGCACCCGGCAGTGCTCGGGCAGGTAATCGCGGCGGCGGTAGTCCCACTCCGGGTAGAGAAAGCGCCCGGAGAGGCGATCGCGATCGACGTCGGCCGGCGCCAGGTCCAGGTCGAACTTCAGCTTCGTCGCCGGGCGGCGCTTGCTCTTGACCAGGGTAATCTGCTCGTGGTCGTTCGCGGCGCGCTTCGCACTCTCCTCGTCCTCGTCGTCGACGCCACGGTTGATGCGCAGGAACTCCACCCACGAGAGGATCTTCTCGAACCGGTTGAGGATCAGCGGGTCGTTCCGGTCCACGTCGGGGGCGTCCTCGCGCCGGCCCTTGCGCGTCCTGCCGTCGTCCGCTGAAGCCGGCGCCCCCTCCTCCGCCGACGGATCCTCGTCCTTGCGGCCGCTGCGCGCCGGCAGCGGCAGGATGTCCCCCCACAGCGGGACGGGCAGATGCCGCCGATAGCCCTTCGGCGCCCGCCAGTTGGGGGAGATCGGTTCGTGGCTGCGGATGGCGGCGAGCATGCCCTCGCTCAGCGCCGCCCGCGCCGGGGCGCCGCCGAGGAGCTCGACGATGCAGGCCTCGACCGCGGCCTCCACCTCCGGCAGCGAGAGCCGAGGCCGGGTCGCCAGGACGTTCCGGCAGAGGTTGCGGTAGATCCCAGCAAGGCCGGGGTGCCAGGCCAGCGTCCGCTCCGTTGCCCTGAGCGCCCGCTGCAAACCGGCGAGCTCCGCCGTCAGCGGATCCTCCGGAAGCGGTTCCAGGGCGAGATCGGCCGCGGCCGACCATGCAGCCAGCCAAACATAGAGATCGCGATTGGCCTGGACGCTGGCGCAGACGTCGAGGACCGGGGGGAGGAACAGAGAGTCGCCGTCGATCTGCGGGCGGAGCATTGGTTCCGCCTCGGCGCCCAGTCGCTGGCGCAGGCGCCGGCGGTGGCGCGACATCGACACACTGGCCGGCCGGATGGTGATCCCGCGGTCGCCACCCAGAGCGCGGAAGACGAGGCCCAGCGGCTCCACGACCTCCTCCAGCCGCACCGCCGCCTCTGGAAAACGCTTGCAGCTGGCAAGATCGCCGACCAGTCCGTGCCAAGCGCTGCCGACCGCCTCCTCCGGCTCCAGCAGCTTTTTCCACAGACCCATGGCCGTCAGCCCAAGATCGCGCGAACGACCTCGTGCAGCCCGGTCTTCACGTCGGCGTTGTCGCTCAAGGGCTCGACCAGCGCCGTCTCCACCGCCAGCGCCGGGGCCATCCCGGCGGCGATCAGGCTGGCGCAGTAGACGAGCAGGCGCGTGGAGACGCCCTCCTCGAGATCCTGGCCCGCGAGGCCGCGCAGGCGGTTGGCCAGCAGCACCAGGGGCTTGACCCTGTCCGGCTTGAGCCCGCTTTCAGCGGCGACGATCTCCACTTCCCGGTCCGGCGGCGGGAAGCCGAACTCCAGGGCGAGAAAGCGCTGGCGCGTGCTGGGCTTCAGCGACTTGAGGATGTTCTGGTAGCCAGGGTTGTAGGAGACGACGAGCATGAACGAGGGCGGCGCCGTCAGCACCTCTCCCGTGCGCTCCAGAGGCAGGATCCGACGGTCATCGGTCAAAGGATGGAGGACGACGGTCACGTCCTTGCGGGCCTCCACCACCTCGTCGAGGTAGCAGATCCCGCCGCTGCGCACGGCGCGGGTCAACGGACCGTCGACCCAGACGGTCTCGCCGCCCTTCAGCAGATAGCGCCCGGTCAGGTCAGCGGCGGTCAGGTCGTCGTGGCAGGCGACGGTGAAGAGCGGCAGGCCGAGGCGCGCCGCCATGTGCATGACGAACCGGGTCTTGCCGCAGCCGGTCGGCCCCTTCAGCAGCAGCGGCAGGCCGAGGCGGTGCGCGGCGGCAAACACCGCGCACTCCTCGCCCGTCGGCGCGTAGTAGGGGATGGCGTCATCGGCCAACCGCACGGCGACCTGGTCGCCGGCGGGGCTCACTCGGCGATCCCCGTCGCCGCCGGCCGCTCCGTCGACTTCGGCGAAATCAGCTCACGCCGCGGCACCAGCGTCGCGTAGATGAACATCAGCACGGCGACGACGACGACGAGCCCGGCGCCGAGCCGCATCAGGAAGAACAGCCCGAGCTCGTCCTGAACGTCCATGTAGTTTTGCCCCTGAACCCGCTGCAGATGCGTCTGGACGACGCCGGCAAAGGTCAGGGTGAAGGTCATGAACGCCATGGCGCTGGCCATGATCCAGAAGCTCGCCATGTTGAGGACCTGATTGTAGACCTCGCGGCGCAGCAGGTAGGGCATGGCGTAGGTGATGATCGCGAGGTTCAAGCAGACGTAGGCGCCGAAGAAGGCGAGGTGGGCGTGCGCCGCCGTCACCTGGGTGCCGTGGGTGTAGTAGTTGATGTTGGACAGCGTGTGCATGAAGCCCCAGACGCCGGCGCCGAAAAAGGCGAGCACGGCCGTGCCGAGGCTCCAGATCAGCGCCGCCTTGTTGGGGTGATCACGCCCGCCCTTCCACACCATGGAGAAGGTGAACAGCACCATGGCGAACAAGGGCACGACCTCGAGCGTCGAGAAAATGTTGCCGAGCGGCTGCCAGTAGTAGGGCGTGCCGATCCAGTAATAGTGGTGGCCGGTTCCCAGCAAGCCTGAGAACAGCGCCAGGGCGACGATGACGTAGAGCCACTTCTCGATCACCTCGCGGTCGACGCCGGTGAGCTTCAGCATCAGGAAAGCCAGGATCGCGGCCATCACCAGCTCCCACACACCCTCGACCCAGATGTGGACGACGTACCACCAGTACATCTTGTCAAGCGAAAGGTTCGTCGGGTTGTAGAGGGCGAACAGGAAGAACACCGCGATCGCCCACAGGCCGAGCAGCAGCACGTTGGTGATCGCCGTCTTCCGCCCGCGCAGCACGGTCATGGTGATGTTGAACAGGAAGATCAGCGCCGCGACCACGATCCCGAGCTTGACCCATGTTGGCTGCTCGAGGAACTCGCGGCCCTGGTGGATGCGAAACAGGTAGCCCACCACCGCGGCAACGGCGACGCCGACGAAGATCGCGAACTGCACGTAGGCGAGCATCGGGCTGTGGATCTCGCGTTCCGATTCTTCCGGGATGATGAAGTAGGCGGCGCCGAAGAAGCCGAGAAGCAGCCAGACGACCAGCGCGTTCGTGTGGATCATCCGGATGACGTGGAACGGCAGAATCTCGGAGAGGAAATTTGGATCGACATAGATGTAGCCGGCGATGGCCCCGGCGATGACCTGCAGGGCGAACAGGCCGAGCGCCCCGACGAAATAGACAAGGGCGATGCGCTGCGTTTCGTACTTCATGTCTCGTCCTCCCTCGGGCCGGCTTCAGCCCGCGTCCGTGGGCGGCCAGCCCTGGGTGTTGATTCGGCTGGTCCACTCGAGAAAGTCGATCAGGTCGTCGAGCTCGGTTCCGTCGAAGGCGAACTTCGGCATCTGCCGCCGCCCCTCGATGCCCGTCGGCTGCGCCAGGATCCAGGCCTTCAGGCCCTCGCGCGCGCCTTCCGGATCGTCCCTGCCGCCGTAGCGCACCCAGACGTTGCCGAGCTCCGGGGCGAAGTAGGCGCCCTCGCCGAGCATCGAGTGACAGTTGATGCAGGAGTTCTTCTCCCACACGTGCTTGCCGCGGGCCACGCTCGCGGTGAGACCGGGCTTATCCGTCGACGTGTTGACGATGTAGTAGTGGCTGTGCGCGGTCAGGGCGACGAAGACGACGAGGAAGAACAGCGACCCGCCGTAGAAAATATTCCTCGCCTTCGATTTGGTGAGTGCTTCCCACATCGCATGTGTCCCTATCGGCGCGGGCGGACTGAACACGTTCGCCCATGGTTACTGCCCTGTCGGCGGGAGCCGCCTCGCCAGTGCCGACAGTGGGGCGGGCACAGTGGCACGGCGCCGAGGCAGCGGCTTTGACCTTTATCAAGGACATGAACAGCATGACCCAGCCTGCGCTCAGCGCTCGCAGAACCGGCGCAAGGCGGCGGGATCGGGGATCTTGACGACGTTGCCCTCGCTTTCGACCCCGAGCCGGCCCAGCCGGGCCAGCGCCCGCGACAGGCTCTCCGGGGTGATGCCGATGCGGGCGGCGATGACGCCCTTGCGGTGGGGCAGCGCCACGCTCGTCGCTCCTGGCGTCTGGTCGAGCAAGTCGAGCAGGTACCAGGCCAGCCGCCGCCCGGGCGTCTGCGCCTTCAGTTGCAGCAGCTCCTGCATCAGCCGGAGCTGCCAGCGGTGCAGGCAGCCCAGCATCCTAAGCGCCAGGTCCGGGTCCTCGCGCAGGAGGCGCATCAGCGCCGTGTCGCGCAGGCTGATGAGCCGAGAACCGGCGGCGACCTCGGCGTTCACCGGGTAGCGGCCGGTGGCGAAGATCGCGGCTTCCGCAAAGGAGGAGCCGGCGCCGATGACCTCGATCGTCGTCTCGTGGCCGTCGTTGTTCAGCGCGAAGAGGCGGACGTAGCCGTCGACCACGGCGAAGAACCGGTCGGCCGGGTCGCCGGCGGAAAACAGCAGGCCGTCATCGGCGTAGGTGGTCACCGCCGCCTCGGCCGTCAGCGCCCGGACCTCGTCGGGACGAAGCTCCGCCAGCATCGGCAGGCGCAGCAGGCAGTCGACGTCCGTGGCCTGGAGCCGAGCGATCATCTAGTCGCCGCCCGGGTCTTCGCTGGCATAGCGGCGCAGCAGAGCGACGTCGCGCAAGCGGAAGACGGCCGCGCCATTGCCGTTGCTCACGCCCAGGCCCTGCAGCCGCATCAGCGCCCGCGACAGCGTCTCCGGCTGCATGCCCAGCTGGCTCGCCAGAAGCTTCTTTTCGTAGGGCAGGCGCACCTCCGCCGAGCCCTCCTGGACCGAGCGTGAGCATCGCCAGGTGGCCGGCAAGGCGCTGCGGCGCCGTCTTCATCTTCAGGTCCATGATCTCGCGAACCTGCCGGCGGATCCGCATCGACATCTCGCCCATCAGCGCCAGCACCGCATCGAAGCGCTCGCTCATCAGCCGCCGCATCGACGCCGTCGGAATGGCGACGAGCTCGCCGGCAGCCAGCATCTGCGCGCTCGCCGGATAGGTGGCGACGCCGATGATTCCGGCCTCGCCGATCACGTCTCCAGCGCCGACGGTGCCGGCGAGGCAGGCATAGTCCCCAGGCGCACCGAGAAAGAGACCGGCGTGACCGCTGGCGACGATGAACAGGGTGTCCGCCGGATCTCCCTGACGGAAGACGATGTTGCCGTTCGGGGAGGGCACGTCGACCGCCTCTGCAGCGAGACGGCACAACTCCGGCGCGGGCACCCGGGCGAAGAGCCGGTTCGTGCGCAGGACCCGTGCGATCCGCTCCCTCTCCCCCCCAGTCCCGGCGCCGCAGCGCGCCGCGTTCAGGTGCATGCCTGCATCATCCGCAACCCCGGCATCGTTGCCGCAGGCGGTCGCGAGCGAGAGAGTGCGCCCGTTCCACAAGTCGGTGCAAGGGCAGCCCGGCCAGAGTGCCTCTCATCCGCGTAGCCACCGCCGCATCCGGCGAGCGGGACGCTCCGCACGGCAGACCGGATCTTGAACAGGCCGACAAGGCCGGGCGTTATCCGGGGTTAAGGCGTCTGCAGCGCTGTGTAGGCACTCCGGCTCGGGCTGCCGCAACGCGGCGGAGACGCTGGCACGGTCCCCCCGGTTGGGCGCGCGGCGGCTCGGCAGGCGCCGGCCGCGGCCAGCTGGCTCAGCGCCGCTTACGCCGTGCCGTTGCGTCGAGCCTCCAGCCCCTCGTCCCCCGCTCCGCGGTCGTCGCCTTCCGCGACGTCGCTGAAGGCGAGCGTGCGCACCAACTGGAACAGCCGCTTGCGGACCGTCGGGTCGGCGATGCGGTAATAGTTGTGCATCAGCTCGAACGCCTCGCGGGAGTTCATCGGATTGTCATAGAACGACGGCCGGCGGCTGGTCGGCCAGACCCAGCCCCGCTCCGAGTGGCCCTCCGTCGCCTTCCTGCGCTACTCCCTGAAAGAAGAACGAGACGTCGACCTCCAGCGACTGGGCGATCTTGAAAAGATTGCTCGCGCCCACCCGGTTCGTGCCGCTCTCGTACTTTTGAATCTGTTGAAAAGTCACTCCGATCGCTTGGCCGAGTTTGGTTTGACTAACCCGCATTCCTACGCGCCGCCCGCGGATGCGCGTCCCGACATGCCTGTCGATCGGATCCGGCCCCTCTTCGTCCACGATTAACCTCTTTGGGTGTGTATAATATTAAGTCTGCCAAACTTTTTTCACATTCTTGGGCGCACCGATACCTTTAAAATTGATCATATGCGCTTATTGGGGCAAGGAACAGGACATACCTTGCGCGGCAGCACCTTGCGCGGCAGCGGCAGCGCCGCAGACCGTGGTGTCCATGCGCACGGCTGCAAACGCGGCGCGGGCCGCGAGCTCCGACCGCGGGCGAGGTCGGCGGGCAAGGTCGGCGGGCAAGGTCGGCGGGCGAGGATCGGTGGGCGCGGACGGGACTGTGGGCGGAATAGAAGCGTATGGGGCCGCCGAAGTCTCTCCCGTAGCGGCGGTTGCGTCACCGCCAGGGGGGCGGGATTGACTTGCGCTCGCTTGCGCCTACTTCTACCGTCAGTGCACGGCCGATAGTCATTGCCGTTAATCCCCGGGGCTTGCCCAGTTTCTAAGACATGACATTTGCGGATCTCCAGCTAAGCGAGGGCTTGCTGCGCGCTGTCGCCGACTCCGGTTACACCGAGCCGACGCCGATTTCAGCGCGAAGCCATCCCCTACATCTTCATGGGCCGCGACATTCTCGGCTCCGCCCAGACGGGGACCGGCAAGACCGCGTCGTTCACCCTGCCGATGATCGACATCCTCGCCGCCGGCCGCGCCCGCGCCCGCATGCCGCGCTCGCTGATCCTCGAGCCGACACGCGAGCTCGCCGCCCAGGTCGCCGAGAACTTCGACACCTACGGCAAGTACCACAAGCTGGCGAAGGCGCTTCTGATCGGCGGCGAGTCGATGAACGACCAGATCCGCGTTCTGGAGCGGGGCGCTGACGTCCTGATCGCGACGCCCGGCCGCCTGATCGACGTCTTCGAGCGCGGCTATCTGCTCTTGAACGACGTCAAGATTCTGGTCATCGACGAGGCCGACAGGATGCTCGACATGGGGTTCATCCCCGACGTCGAGCGGATCGTCTCCGTGGTCTCGCGCAACCGGCAGACGCTGCTGTTCTCGGCGACCATGCCGCCGGCCATTCGCCGCCTCGCCGATGCGTTCCTGAGCAACCCGAAGGAAATCGTCACCGCGCCGCCGTCGACGCCGGCTGAAAACGTCGTCCAGGAGCTGATCGTCGTCAACGGCGACGGCACCCATAAGAGCAAGCGCGCGGCGCTTCGCAGCGTCATCGACAGCGAGGACGTGAAGAGCGCGCTGATCTTCTGCAACCGCAAGCGCGACGTCGGCGTCGTCGCCCGTTCGCTGACCCGGCACGGCTACAACGCCGGAATGCTGCATGGCGACATGGCGCAGTCGGCGCGCACCCAGGTGCTGGAGTCGTTCCGCCGCGGCGAGGTCACGCTGCTGGTCTGCAGCGACGTTGCCGCCCGCGGTCTCGACATCCAGGACATGAGCCACGTCTTGAACTTCGACGTTCCGTCCAGCCCCGAGGACTACGTGCACCGCATCGGCCGCACCGGCCGCGCCGGGCGGGCCGGCAGGGCCATCTCCATCGCCCTGCCCGAGGATGGCGTCTACGTCCATGACATCGAAACCTTGATCGGCGTCGCGATCCCCCGCCGGGCCCTCCCCGGCTTCGAGGCCGCCGAGTTGACCACGTCGGCAGCGCGGCGGCGCCGGCGCGGCAAGCCGCAGGCACGCGCCGGTGGTGGTTCCGCTCAGCCGCGGAGCGACTACGCTGGTGGTGGTTCCGCTCAGCCGCGGGGGGAGACGGCCCGACCGCGGGCGCCGCGGCCTCCAACCGAGGCGCCGCAGCCGCAGCGACGGGCGCCGGAGAGAAAGCCGGAGCCGGAAGTCGGAGCAGGCCGCGGCCGCTGCACCCCGCAACGGCAAACGGCGCGGCGAGCGGCGAACCCAACGACCGACCCGCGGCGAGACCGAACGGACCGTTGTCGGCATGGGCGATCACGTGCCGGCCTTCCTGCTGCGCGAGCCGACGATCACCTCGAAGAGCTGAGCATGGCAGCGGGCAGCGCCGGGGGATGAAGACGATCTTCGTGCAGATCAAGTGCGAGCTCGGCGAGGCCTACGAGGTCGCCGACCGCATCGTCGAGTGCGTCGAGGCGGCCTCCGAGATCTACTCGACCTCGGGCGAGTACGACCTGCTGCTGAAGTGCTATCTCGACGACGAGGTCGACATCGGCCACTTCGTCACCGAGCGCATCCAGCGGCTGCCCGGCATCAAGGACACGTTCACCACCGTCGCCTTCAAGGCCTTCCCCGTCGCCGGCAGCGTCTGACCGCCTCACCCTCCGCTTGCGCGGGCTATAGGGGTGTCGCGCGACGATGATGCCGCTGCTCTCCCTCTCCCGGGCGCGGGACACGCAAGTGGGAGGGGTCAGGGTGAGGACGTTTCGATCGCTTCCGGGCCCCAAAGAGCGCCCCTACGACGTCGGGCTGGTGCAGCGGTAGACGACCGCGGAGGCGAGCAGCAACGGGCAGACGCCGAACTGCCGGTCGGCCTGCACCGCGGTCTTGCCGTGCTTCTGGCAGGCCTGCTCGGCGAGCGCTGCGACGGTGGCATCGGGCTGGCGGAAGGGCGGTGCGCAGACCGTGACCCATGTCCGATCGGGAGGCTCGCGGCGGAACTCCGACGAGGAGCGGTCGAACTCCCGATATGCATAAACGTACGGCTCTGGGTGTCCGCATCCGGCGACACGCCCGCACAGCCGCAAGGACGACCGCGGTCGCCGACAGCCTGACGTTCTTCGAGCGCACCGATTCGCCTCACAGCCCGAACGTTGCGCCGGCGCGGCGGTCGCCCGACGTGGCCTCCCGGCGTCCTTGTGCACGCCAGAGCGGCTTTGCATCATAGCGCGATCACGCGCGCACAAAAGGATGATGGCCGATGACCCTGCCCATCGTCGTCGGCATCACCGGGGCGACCGGCGCGGTCTACGGCGTCGAACTGCTCAAGGCGCTCAAGGCGCTCGCCGTCCCGACGCATCTGGTCATGAGCGAGACCGGGATGCGAACCCTCAGCCTCGAGCTCGACATGACAGCGGGCGACGTGCGCGCCCTCGCCGCCGTCTCCTACAGCAACAAGGATTTAGCTGCGGCCATTGCCAGCGGCTCGTTCCGGACCGCCGGCATGATCATCGCGCCCTGCTCGGTGAAGACGCTCTCCGGCGTCGCCAACGGCTATGCCGAGAACCTGCTTATTCGCGCCGCCGACGTCACCTTGAAGGAGCGCCGGCCGCTGGTGCTGATGGTTCGCGAGACACCCCTGCACCTCGGACACTTGCGTTTGATGACGCGCGCCGCCGAGATCGGCGCCATCATCCTGCCGCCGATGCCGGCGTTCTACCACCGCCCGGAGACCCTGGACGACGTGATCCGTCAGGGCGTGGGCCGCGCCCTGGACCAGCTCGGCATCGCTCATGACGTCTGCCGGCGCTGGTCCGGCGCCTAGCCGTCGCCCCAAAAGCGAAGCGAAGACCGCTAATTGATGCTCAACCCGACGCGCCCCCGCCTCCACCTCACGCCGCTCGACCCGCTCGTTCCCCGGGTCGTCGGCCAGGTGTTCTTCCGCCCATGGTGGGACGCGCTCGGCGTGCCGCTGGTCGCCGGCGTCTATTTCCCGTTGTCGCGGGCCTGGGCCGCGGCAGCCGCCGCGGGCGAAGACACCGCTGCGCTTGGCCATATGCTCGGCATCGCCCGGCCGGGGCCGGTGTTGCTGCGCCGGGTGCGGGGCGTCGGCCGGCTGGCCCAGCTCTACGCGCGCGCCGAGGCGCTGTGGCGGGAGGCCTTCTTCGCCGCCGGGTCCTCACGCGACGAGCTCACCGCCATCGCCCGCCGCCGCGACCGCGCCGCCTTCCGCTTCATGCTCGCACGCCGCAGCTTCCTGCCGTGGTTGCGGCAGGTGCCGCCGGTGCGCTGGGAGGTGGCGACCCCGGACGCGGTCCGGGCGCGGCACGGACGGCGGGCAAATGGTGAGGAGCCCGCCTATCCCGCACCCGCATACCCGAACGTCGAGATCTCCGGGGCTTTGGGCACCCTCCGCGGGCGGCAGTACTGGCTGCGATTTCCTTCCCCGGTCATCGGCGACACCGTCTGGGCGCACGTCTACGAACCGGCGGCGGTTCGAGCGAAGACGACGATGATCTTCCTCCACGGCATCGCCGTCGACGGCGACATGTGGCCGGAGGCCGGCGACACCTTCGCCGCGCTGCTGGAGCGCGGCATCCGGATCATCCGCCCGACCGGGCCCTGGCACGGCCGGAGGATGCTCCACGGCTACTATGGCGGCGAGCCGATCATCGCCCACGGCCTGCTCGGCATGCTCGACGTCTTCCAGGCGGCGCTGGCCGAGATCGCGGTGCTGACGCGGTGGGCGCGTGAGCAGGGCAGCTGCACCGTCGTCTTGAGCGGCGTCTCGCTGGGCTCGCTCACGGCACAGCTTACAGCGAGCGCCTGCCAGGCTTGGCCGGCAGCGATGCAGCCAGACATCCTGTTCCTCATCGCCACCTCCGGGTCGATGACCGACGTCGCCTTCGACGGCAGCCTGGCGAAGTCGCTGGCCATCCCGCAGAGGCTGGCCGCGGCCGGCTGGACGAAGGCGGCGCTGGATCCGTGGCTGGCGCTGCTGGAGCCGCATGGACCGGCGCTGATGGCGCCGGAGCGGATCGTCATGGTGCTGGGCGAGGCCGATGACCTCACCCCGTTCGCCGGCGGCAGTGCGCTGGCCCGCCGCTGGCAGGTCCCCGCGGAGAACTTGTTCCTCCGCCCGCAGGGCCACTTCTCCGTCGCCCTTGGCCTGCTCTGCGATCCGGCGCCGATCGACCGCCTGCTCGCGATCATCGACCGCGTCGCCGACGAAGTTCACGGCCGCGGATAGCCTAGCCGAGCAGCCGCCACAGGGTGCGACGCAGGCGCGGGCTTATGCCGACGGCGAGGCCGGCAGCAAGCGCGGTGGCGGCCGCGCCCTTGGCGTGCCCGGCGAGCAGCCGGCGGCCTTCATCGGCAAGAACAACGCCCAGTTCTGCCGCTCCCCCAGTGACATCGGCAGCCGCCGGCCCGACCGCCGGGCGCGCGACCGGGCGCCGGCGGCGGGAGCCACGAACTTTCGCGACCAGCAGCAGGAGGATCGCGGCGGCGAAGGCCGCTCCGCCGGTGGCCAGAGCGGCAACCGGCGGCATCGACGATCCGGACCAAGGCCAAGTAGATCGCCGCCAAGACGAAGCCAAGCCCCGTCAGCATCAGGATAAGCGCCGGCACCATCAGCGCGAACCCGCCGACGAGCCGCGAGATCAGGTCATTCATGGCGCGGCCGACGGGACGCGGCGACTCGCCCAGCATCAGCGGCGGCTGAGTATGGTCCCGAGCACAAGTCCGATCAGGAAGGCCCCGATGATGCTGATCAGCGGCCGCTCCTCGATCTGATGGCTGACGTCGTCGGCGGCCTTGTGCACCTGGGTGCGCGCCTTGTCGGCCGAACCTCGCAGCGTCGCAGCAGCCTGCGCGCCGAGTGATCCGCCGAGATCCTTCAGCGTGCGCGTGGTCGCCGCGACGTCCGCGCGCAGCTTGTCGATCTCGACCTTGAGCGTCTCGATGTCCCTGCCGCGCTGCTCTTCGCGAACATCCGTCGCCATGGCCATTCCCTCCCTCTAACGCATGGGACCGCAGAGGCTGATCCTGCGAACCTGCAATACATGCACGCTGAACAGCGTATCGCTGTCGGTGAAAACCGCAAGGGAATGATAGCCCGCGGCGCGCGCCAGCTCCTGGAACTCGCCGATGGTGTACTTGTAGGAATTCTCGGTGTGGATGGTTTCGCCGGCGGTGAAGTCGAAAGGTTGGTCCTCGACCCGCACGCATTGCTCGGCGCCGCTGACGAGGTGCATCTCCACCCGGCCCTTCTCCGCGTTATAGAGGGCGCGGTGGGCAAAAGCGTCGAGGTCGAAGGTGGCGCCGAGCTCGCGGTTGGCGCGCGCCAGCAGGTTGAGGTTGAACGCCGCCGTCACCCCGGCGGCGTCATCGTAGGCCGCCTCCAGCCGCTGCGGATCCTTCTTCAGATCGACGCCGATGATCAGGTGCCCGCCGAGGCCGATATGGCCGGACCAGCCGGCCAGCAGGGCCACCGCGCCGTCCGGCGTGAAGTTGCCGATGGTCGAGCCGGGAAAGAAGATGACCCGCGGCGCCTCGGGCAGGACCGGCATCGCCAGCGACCGGGCGAAGTCGCCCCACACCGGGACGACCGTGAGCTGCGGATAGGCTTCCGCCAGGGAGCGGGCCGAGGCGATCAGGTGCTCGCGGGAGATGTCCACCGGGACGTATGCCGAGGGCGCCCGCAGGCAGTCGAGCAGCGCCCTGACCTTGGTGCTCGAGCCGCTGCCCATCTCGATGACGGCGGCGGCCGGCGGCAGGATGCGGCCGATCTCGGCACAGCAGGCCTCCAGGATCGCGATCTCCGTCCGGGTAGGGTAGTACTCCTCCAGGGAGCAGATCTGCTCGAACAGCGTCGATCCCCGCTCGTCGTAGAAGTACCGGCTGGGGATGGCCTTCTGCGGCCGGGCAAGGCCCTCGATGACGGCCTCGCGGAAGGACAGGTCCGGCTCCGGTGAAACCGGCCGGTGATGGTGCTCGGAGGGTCCGTCCATGACTTGGCCTTTTTCCTTACGCGTCCTCGGCGAGGCGCACGCCGCTGAACTGCCAGCGTTGGTGTGGATAGAAGAAGTTTCGGTACGTGGCCCGCACGTGGCCGTCCGCAGTCGCGCACGATCCTCCACGCAACACCATCTGATTGCACATGAACTTGCCGTTGTACTCGCCGACCGCGCCGACGGCCGCGCGAAAGCGCGGATAGGGCGCGTAGGCGCTGGCCGTCCACTCCCAAACGTCGCCGAACATCTGCCGCAACCCGCCGCCCGAGCCAGCGGCGCATGGCTGCAGCCGGCCTGAGCCGACGGTGTTGCCGCAAGGGTCTAGTCCCGGCGGCCGCCACCTCCCATTCGGCCTCCGTCGGCAGCCGCTTGCCGGCCCAACGGGCATAGGCATCGGCCTCGTAGTAGCTGACGTGGCAGACTGGGGCGCGCGCGTCGATCGGCCGCAGGCCGCGAAGGCTCATCTGCGCCCAGCCGTCCTCGTCCGCCGCCCGCTCCCAATAGAGCGGCGCGGACCAACCCTCGGCCTGGACTGCGGCCCAGCCGTCCGACAGCCACAGCTCCGGCCGGCGGTAGCCGTCGTCGGCCATAAACGCCAGCCAGTCGCCATTGCTGACCGGGCGGCGGGCAAGCGCGAACGGCTCGAGATGGACCGTGTGCCGCGGCCCCTCGTTGTCGAAGGCGAAGCCCGGGCCGTCATGGCCGATCTCGCGCAAGCCCCCGGCAAAGACGACCCGGCCCTGCTCCGCGCCCGCGTCCGGCCCCTGGGTCGCGGCTGCCTCGGCCGCCGGCGATAGGCCGGGCGCAGCGGGTTGCGGGCGAAGACGCTGAGGATGTCGGTCAGCAGGAGCTCCTGGTGCTGCTCCTCGTGGGCGACGCCGAGCGCCAGTAGCGGCGCGATCTCCCGCCACAGCGGCTCGTCGGCGATGCGCCAGCAGCTCGGCCATGGCGGCGTCGACGTGCGCGCGGTACGCCACGACCTCGTCTGCCCGCGGCCGCGTCAGCAGGCCCCGCTCCGGACGTGGGTGGCGGGCGCCCAGGGCCTCGTAGTAGGAGTTGAAGAGATAGCCGTAGGGCTCGGAGAAGACGCGGTAGCCCGGGCGCGTGCCGGCCGAGGATGAAGGTCTCGAAGAACCAGGTGGTGTGCGCCAGATGCCACTTGGTCGGGCTCGCGTCCGGCATCGACTGGACCGTCTGGTCCTCCGCCGACAGCGGTTCGGCCAGCGCAAGCGAGTTCCTGCGGACGCGGGCGAAGGCGCGCGTCAACGCCTCTCGCGCGGCTTCGTTGCGCGGCGTCGCCAGGGTGAGACTATCCAAGGGCCGGCTCCCGTGCGTTGGAACCGGATCTTCCATTGCCGAGACCCGGTGTCGTTAACGCAAGCTAGGGAAGCCCGCCGGCGCCCGCAAGTTAAGGCTGGCGCACGGCAATGCACATTGAGGTAACACCGGGCGCGCGAAAGACGTTAAGACCCGCCGGCTCGCCGGTCGTCACGAGCTCCCGCGCCGTCGCGGCAGGCCTTCGTCCCTGAGGAGCCCGATCATGCGGACCATCGACGTCGACGCCGTCATCGCGACCGCGCGCTTCGGCCGCTTTCACGCCACCATCCTGTTCTGGTGCACGCTGATCATCCTCTTCGACGGCTATGACCTGGTCATCTATGGCGTCGTTCTCCCCCGGCTGATGGAGCAGTGGCAGCTCGGCCCGGTGGCAGCCGGGGTCTTGGGCAGCGCCGCGCTGTTCGGGATGATGATCGGGGCGATGAGCTTCGGCATGCTGTCCGACCGGCTGGGGCGCAAGACCGGCATCGTCGTCTGCGTGGTGTTGTTCAGCGTCGTCACCGTGATCAACGGCCTGGCGGCGACGCCCTGGCAGTTCGGCGTCCTGCGCTTCATCGCCGGGCTCGGCATCGGCGGCGTCATGCCGAACGTGGTCGCGCTCCTGACCGAGTACGCACCGAAGCGAAGCCGCAGCACCATGGTCGCTGTGATGTTCAGCGGCTACGCCATCGGCGGCATGACCTCGGCCGGCCTCGGCATCTGGATCGTCCCGACGTTCGGCTGGCCGGTGATGTTCTACCTCGCCGTCGTGCCGCTGCTGCTGCTGCCGGTGCTGATGCGGGCGCTGCCGGAGTCGGCCGCCTTCCTGATCCGCCGGGGCGCGACGCCGAGGTGCGCCGGATCCTCGCCGCCATCGATCCGCACCGCGCCATCTCGGCCGGCGACGTCCTGGTCCTGCCGGCGGACAAGCCGGGCCCAGCGCCGCTGGGCGAACTCTTCCGGGAGCGCCGGGCAGTGAGCACGCTGATGTTCTGGAGCGCCTTCTTTATGTGCCTGCTGATGGTCTACGCGCTCGGCTTTTGGTTGCCAAAGCTGATGACCATTGCCGGCTACGGCTTGAAGTCCAGCCTGGCGTTCCTGATGGTGCTGAACATGGGCGCCATCGTCGGGGCCATCGGCGGCGCCTGGCTCGCCGATCGCTCCAGCCTCCGCGTTGTGCTGGTGGCTTACTTCATGCTAGCGGCGCTCGCGCTCGGGCTGCTCGGCTTCGACAGCCCGCCGTGGCTGGTCTCCGGGCTCATCGCCATCGCCGGCGCCACCACCATCGGCTCGCAGACCCTGCTCTACGCCTATGCCGCCCAGTTCTACCCCGCCGCCATCCGCTCGACCGGCGTCGGCTGGGCGTCGGGCATCGGCCGCAATGGGGCAATCGCGGGCCCGTTGCTCGGCGGCGGCCTGCTGGCGCTGGCGCTGCCGCACCACCTCAACTTCGCCGCGCTGACCATCCCCAGCCTGGTCGCGGCGGCCGCCGTCTTCTTCGTCAACGGCCGCATCGGCGCCATGACCGCAGCCCCCGCCGAGCCGGCCGAGCCCGTTCCCGCGACCGGGCGATGAGGCCGCGGAGAGGCGCGCCGCCAGTTGCTGGCGGGCGCTGGGGCAAACGGATGCGCCGGCCCTGGCGACGGCGAAAGGTATCGGACGAAAATCGCGGAGGAAGATCGCCACAAATGAAGACCCCCGCGCTATGCCTATGCGAGGCGGGCGGGGGTCCGATTAGCAGAATATCATTCTGCTGTACTCGGCTGCGCCGAGTATAAGCTTGGGCTTTCAGAAGGGCTGCCGGTGCCAAGGGGCCGGCGACCTATTGATTGTCCGGTGGAGTATTGCCGATTGCGCACCTCCACGTTGCCTTAACCGATAACTATAGTTTGTGCCTGATGCACCCGGCTGTCAAGCCCGAGCCTCGCCGCGCTCCCAGGTCCGCGGCCAGCGTTGCAGGTCAGCAGCGCCCGTCGCAGGACCGGACGATGGTGCGCCCGGGTCCGCCTGGCGCTCCTTGTGTCGGCTCGCTCGATGATCACCTCCAAGCGCACGCAGACGGCGCTTCCGCCGCCTCCGGCTGGAGGATCCACGCCATGCTCGACCACACCATCGTTCCCGCGCACGACAAGGAAGCCTCGGCGCGGTTTTTCGCCCGTATCTTCGGCCTGGACTATGGGGGCACGTCGCCGCGGTTCGCGCCCGTCAAGGTCAACGACCGGCTGACGCTCGACTTCATGGACGACCAAAGCTTCGACAGCCTCCACTACGCCTTCAAGGTCGGCGACTAGGAATTCAGACGCCATCTTCGGCCGCGTCCAGGCCGAGGGCCTGCGCTAAGGCAGCGGCCCCTACCGTCTGGAGGACATGCACATCAATCACCGCAACGGCGGCCGCGGCGTCCACTTCCGCGACCCGAACGGCCACATCCTGGAAATTCTGACGCGTTGAGCCGACGGCGGGCCGGCGGCGGAGAAACGGCAGGCGGGCGCTGGCCCGCCGCGCTGGCCCGGAACCGCAGTGGCGTGGCCGCATTAGTGCCGGCAGGCAATGGCGTGAGGAGCGGCGCGATGAAGGCTCTCGTGTGGCACGGCAAGGAGGACATCCGCTGCGACACCGTGTCCGACCCCGGGATCGAACACCCCCGCGACGCCATCGTCAAAGTGACGAGTTGCGCCATCTGCGGCTCCGACCTGCATCTGTTCCACAACCTCATCCCGGCGATGCTCCCCGGCGACATCATGGGCCACGAGATGATGGGCGAGGTCGTCGAGGTTGGAAAAGGCGTCAACGGGAAGCTGCGCGTCGGCGAGCGGGTCGTCGTCCCCTTCACCATCGTCTGCGGCGAATGCGACCAGTGCCGGCGCGGCAACTACTCGATCTGCGAGGTCAGCAACCGCAGGCGTGACCTCGCCGAGAAGGTGTTCGGCCACCCGACTGCCGGGCTGTTCGGCTATACCCATCTCACCGGTGGCTATCCCGGCGGGCAGGCCGAGTACCTGCGGGTGCCATTCGCCGATACCACGCACGTCAAGGTTCCCGACGGGATGACCGACGAGCAGGCGCTGTTCCTCGGCGACATCCTGCCGACCGGCTGGCAGGCGGCCGTGAACTGCGCCATCGAGCCTTCCGACACCGTCGCCATCTGGGGCTGCGGCGCCGTCGGGCAAATGGCCATTCGTAGCGCGCTCCTGCTCGGCGCAAAGCAGGTGGTCGCCATCGACCGCCTGCCGGACCGCCTCAGCATGGCCAAGGCCGGCGGCGCCACGACCATCGACTTCGAGGCCGAACCGGTCATCGAGCGGCTGAACGAGCTCACCGGCGGCAAGGGCCCGGACAAGTGCATCGACGCCGTCGGCATGGAGTCGCACGTCACGCCGAGCCAGCCGGACACGCTGCTGGACCGGGCGAAGCAGATGATGCTGCTGGAAAACGACCGGCCGCACGTGCTGCGCGAGATGATCTACGTCTGCCGACCCGGCGGCATCATCTCCATCCCCGGCGTCTACAGCGGCCTCGTCGACAAGATCCCGCTGGGGATGGCCATGAACAAGGGGCTGAGCGTCCGGATGGGGCAGACGCATGTCCAGCGTTGGGCCGGCGAGCTGGTCCGGCGGATCGAGGACGGCGAGATCGACCCGTCCTTCGTCATTACCCACGAGGCCGGCCTGGCCGACGGGCCGGAGATGTACAAGCTGTTCCGCAACAAGCAGGACAGCTGCGTCAAGGTTGTTCTGAAGCCGTGAGGTTGCTGCTATGGCCATGATGACGAAGCTCGGCGACATCGCCCGCTCCCCCGGCGATCCGGCGGTGGTCGCCGGAGGTCCGAGCTCGCTCAGCGCCGGCGACCGCGGCGCCCGGACCCTGGGCTGGGTGTCCATCGGCCTGGGGCTGGCGGGGCTGATGGCCGCGCCGGCGCTTGCCCGGGCGCTGGGCATCGAGGGCAAGGAAGGCGTCATCCGCGCCTGCGGCGCCCGCGAGCTGGCGAGCGGCGTGGTGTGCCTCTCGGTCAACCCCGGCCTGGGCCTGGCGATGCGGGCTGCGGGCGACGCCGCGGATCTGGCCGCGCTGGCGGCGGCGCGCGGGGCGAGCGAGGGGAAGGAGCGCAACGTCGACGTCGCGCTTGCCGCGGTCGCCGGGCTGACGGTGCTGGATCTGGCCTGCCTCAGCCTGCTGCGGGCGGAGCGGGCCCCGGGCCGGCGGGCCAGCGACGAGCCGCGCCGCGACTACTCCGACCGCAGTGGCCTGCCGCGCGGCATCGAGACCTCCCGCGGGATCGCCCGGAACTCGCCCGATGCGGTGGCGGCGAACGAGGCCGCGGCAGCCGCAATCTAGGCGCGGCTTCCCGCTCGCTGCACTTCCTCGACGGCCCGTCTCCGGCGGGCCCACGGGGGTCGCTTCTTTCCGTCATTGCCGCACTTGTTGCGGCAATCCAAGCCGGGTGCTGGCACCCGCGGATCAAGTCCGCGGGTGACGGAAGGGAGAGGCATCGAGTGAAGCGTGTGCCCCTCAAGCCGACCGGCTGAAGACCTGGTAACCCTCGCGCCGGCACATGTCGTCGCGCTCGGCGCCGCGCAGGTCCTCGCGCATCATCTCCCGGACCAGCTCGGCGAAGCTGATCTCCGGCGACCAGCCGAGCTTGGCCTTGGCCTTCGAGGCGTCGCCCAGCAGCGTCTCCACCTCGGTCGGGCGGAAGTAGCGCGGATCGACCTGGACGATGCACTTGCCGGTCCCCCGGTCGTAGCCCTTCTCGTCCTCCCCCTCGCCCTCCCAGCGCACGTCCATCCCAACCTCGCGGGCGGCGACGGCGACGAAGTCGCGCACCGAATGCTGCTCGCCGGTGGCGATGACGAAGTCGTCGGGCGCGTCCTGCTGCAGCATCAGCCACTGCATGCGCACGTAGTCCTTGGCGTGGCCCCAGTCGCGTTTGGCGTCGAGGTTGCCGAGGTAGACGCGGTCCTGCAGGCCGAGCTTGATGCGCGCCAGGGCCCGGGTGATCTTGCGGGTGACGAAGGTCTCGCCGCGGATCGGGCTCTCGTGGTTGAAGAGGATGCCGTTGCAGGCGTAGATGCCGTAGGCCTCGCGGTAGTTCACCACGATCCAGTAGGCATAGAGCTTGGCGACCGCGTACGGCGAGCGCGGGTAGAACGGCGTCGTCTCCGTCTGCGGGATCTCCTGGACCTTGCCGTAGAGTTCCGAGGTCGAGGCCTGGTAGAAGCGCGTCTTCTTCTCCAGCCCGAGGATGCGGATCGCCTCGAGCAGCCTGAGCGTACCGAGGGCGTCGGACTCCGCCGTGTACTCCGGCTCCTCGAACGACACCGCCACATGGCTCTGGGCGGCAAGATTGTAGATCTCGTCCGGCTGAACCTGCTGGATGATCCGGATCAGGCTGGAGGAGTCCGTCATGTCGCCGTGATGCAGGACGAAGCGCTGGTTGGGGTCGTGCGGGTCCTGGTACAGGTGATCGATGCGGTCGGTGTTGAACAGCGACGTGCGCCGCTTGATGCCGTGGACCTCGTAGCCCTTCTCCAGCAGGAACTCCGCCAGGTAGGCGCCGTCCTGCCCGGTGACGCCGGTAATCAATGCCTTCTTCATGCCCAATCCGCCGTTGAGGTGACCAGTCTCGGCGCCGGTGCGACCGCCGGCCGCCGTCTCAAATCCGTCTCAAACCCTCGCCGTCTTAAACCCTCAAGGTGTCGCGGTGCTCGAGGACCCACCTGTAGGTCTCCGCCAGCCCGTCGCGCAAGCCGATGCCCGCCTGCCAGCCCAGCGCCTTCAGCCGCGACACGTCGAGCAGCTTGCGCGGCGTGCCGTCCGGCTTCGTCGCATCGAAGCGGATCTCGCCTTCGAAGCCGACGACATCGCGGACGGTCTCGGCCAGCTCGCGGATGGTGACGTCCTCGCCGGAACCGACGTTGATGTGCGAGAGCATCGGCTGGGTGTGGCGGTCGTAGGCCTCGCGGTCGAGCTGCATGACGAACACGCACGCCGGCCGCCATGTCATCGACGTGGAGGAACTCGCGCCGCGGCGTTCCCGTGCCCCAGACCTCGACCGCGGCTGCGTCCTTCTCCTTGGCGTCGTGGAACTTGCGGATCAAGGCCGGGATGACGTGGCTCTTCTCCAGGTCGAAGTTGTCGCCCGGGCCGTACAGGTTGGTCGGCATGACGCTGCGAAAGTCGGTTCCATACTGCCGGTTATAGGACTCGCAGAGCTTGATCCCGGCGATCTTGGCGATGGCGTAGGGCTCGTTGGTCGGCTCGAGCGTGCCCGTGAGCAGCGCGTCCTCACGCATGGGCTGTGGCGCCAGCTTCGGGTAGATGCAGGAGCTGCCGAGGAACAACAGCCGCTCCGTCCCGTGCCGGTGGGCGGCGGCGATGATGTTCGCCTCGATCATCAGGTTCTGATAGATGAACTCGGCCGGGTACTCGTTGTTGGCCCAGATGCCGCCGACCTTGGCCGCGGCCAGGTACACCTGGTCGGGCCGCTCCTCGGCGAAGAAGCGATCCACCGCCGCCTGGTCGATGAGGTCAAGCTCCGCGTGGCCGCGCACGACGATGTCGGCCTCGATGTTCTGCTGCTTGAGCCTGCGGCAGATGGCGGCGCCGACCATGCCCCGATGGCCGGCCACGTAGATCTTCGCCCGCCCGTTGGCTTCAGCCATGGTCCGCTCCGCTGTCGATGAGGGTCATGAGGTCCGCCTCGAAGCGTTCCAGCACCCGCTGCTTGTCGAGGTTCTGCTCCGCATAGGCGCGGGCGACGGCATTATGCCGCCTGTGTTCGGGATCGACGAGGGCGAGCATCCCCTGCAATGCCTCCGTCAGCCGGGCCGCGTCCTCCGGCTCGACGCGGACGGCGATGCCCGGGTGCTTCTCGCACAGCTTGCCGAGCTCGGTGTGGGGCTCGGCGGTGACGAGAGCGTTGCCGCCGGCGGCAAGGATGGTCGTGAGCTTCGACGGCAGGACGGCATCCGCGGCGCCGCGGCGTTGAACGACGAGGTGGACGTCGGCGAGAGCCATCAGCTCCGGCAGCTGCTCGTAGGGCTGGAGCGAATGGAAGCGAACGTTGCGCAATGCCTTGGCCTCGGCGGCTTTCTTCAAATCCTCGGCAGCGGCGCCGGCGCCGACCAGGATGAAGAGGACGTCCGCCTCGGCCGCAAAGGCCGCTGCCGCCGAAAGCGACGATTTCCAGCCCCTGCTTGCGGCCCATGTTGCCGGAATAGAGGACAACCTTGGTCGTCGCCGGGATGCCCCACAGCTGGCGGTAGAGATCACCCGTCGGCCCCGGCTTGACGAAGTCGATGTCGACCCAGTTGGGGAAGAACAGCGCCTTGCGGCCGTTGCCCAGCTTGGCCTCGGCGCGCTCGCCCATGCTGTAGGAAATCGTCGAGATGGCGGAGAAGCGCCGCATCAGCCAGCGCTCGACGGCCGCGCCGATCGCCGCCGGCCTTGCCCATGCCGAGCCCCAGCATCGCGTCCATCTCGAAGTCCTGGATGTGCAGCAGCGACTTGGCGTCGGCCAGACGCGCGGTTGCCAGCGCGCCGGGCGCACAGAACAAGGTTGGCTCGACGGTGATCAGGATGTCGGGGCGCCAGGAGCGCTGGCGGAGGACCGGGGGCAGGCTGGCCAGGGCGAAGCTGGCGAGATGCAACAGCCGCGTCGCCGTCGTCGGCGCCCGTGGGACGAACAGGTTGCTGCGGTAGACCTCGACGCCGTCGCGCCGTCTCGGTGCGGTAGAGCCCGCCTCGGTAAGCCTCGGGCACCTGCCATTCCGGGTAGTACGGAACGGCGGTCACGACGCGGACCTCGTGGCCGCGCTTCGCCAGCCACTCGCACATCTCGCCAGTGTACTTGCCGATGCCGGTGAGTTCGGGAAGGTAGTTGATCCCGTAGACGAGGAGTCTCAAGGCGAAGGGCTCCGCCAGTGCACGTGCCGTATCCTCGTGTTTTCGCGATCGGGTGCCGTCGGAGGGGTCCTGAGGGAGCGCCTCAGGAGGGATCTGCTGTTGAGCAAGCGCATCATAGCCGCTCGCACCCCGGAATGCACCTAATCCTGCGGCAGCGCAGGGGACGGAGGCCGCATCCGGGGCCGAGGCCGCATCCGGGGCGGAGGCCCCACTTGGGGCCCCGGCCCCAGTTGGGGCGGCGGCCGATCTTAAGGAAACAGCGGCGCCTGATCGAGCCCGGCAGTTTCGGGGATGCCGCACATCAGGTTCATGTTCTGCACCGCCTGACCTGACGCGCCCTTGACCAGGTTGTCGATGACCGAGAGCAGGATCGCGCGGCGCGGCAGGCGGTCGGGGAAGACCCCGATGAGCGCATGGTTCGAGCCGCGGACATGCCGCGTCGCCGGAACCAGGCCTTCGCCCAGGACACGCACGAACGGCTCGCCGGCATAAGCGGCAGCGAGGTTGCTGCGCAGATCGGCAACCTCCGCCCCATCGCTCAGGCGGACGTAGATGCTGGCGAGGATGCCCCGGTTCATCGGCATCAGGTGCGGGGTGAAGTTGACGACGACGGGCTGCCCTGCCGCGAGCCCGATCGCCTGCTCGATCTCCGGAGCGTGGCGATGGCCGGCAATGCCATAGGCGTGCACGCCCTCTGCCACCTCGGAAAACAGCGAGGCCTCCTTCAATGCCCGGCCAGCACCGGTGACGCCGGACTTGGCGTCGATGATGATCTCGTCGGCTGCGATCAGCCCGTCTCGGACCAGCGGCAGCAGCGGCAGCAGCGAAGCCGTCGGGTAGCAGCCGGGGCAGCCGACGAGCCGGGCCTTGGCGATCTCGCCGCGCGCGAGCTCCGTAAGGCCGTAGACGGCCTGGCGCTGAAGCTCCGGCGCGCCATGCGGCAGGCCGTACCACCGCGAGTAGGTGCCGGTGTCGGCGAAGCGGAAGTCGGGCGAGAGGTCAATGAGCTTGACCCGCTCCGGTGCGCGCGCCGCGACCAAATGCGTCGTGCCATGGGGAAGGCCGAAGAAGGCGACATCGATCCCGTCCCAACCGAGCTCATCGGGCGTGGTCAGAACCGGCAGATCCAGCTCCGCCGCGACGCCGGCCAGATGCGGGAACACGCTAGCCAAGTTCTGCCCGGCCTTACGGTCGGCGGTGAGCGCAACGATGGTCGCCGCCGGGTGGCGCGACAGCAGCCGCACTAACTCGGCGCCGGTGTAGCCGCTGGCGCCAACGATCGCTACACGGACCTTGCGGTCGACGTGAGCCATGGCAAGAGCCTCGTTAGAAATAGAAGGAAGACGGCGCCGTCCAAGAGCGCCGCCAACCTTAGAGCAGGCTTAAGGATTTACTCGCGCCGTCGTTCCGAGGAGGCAAGCCGACGAGGCAATCCAGTACCTTCGCTCTTTCTGGATCGCCGCGCCGCTTCGCGGCTCGCGATGACGGATCTTCTGATGATCACCTACAAGCAAAGTGCTTCTAGCGCTTGGAGAACTGGAAGCTGCGGCGGGCCTTGGCCCGGCCGTACTTCTTGCGCTCCACCACCCGGGGGTCGCGGGTCAGGAAGCCGCCGGAGCGGAGCACCGGCCGGATCTCCGGCTCGAACAGGCCCAGCGCCTGGCTGATCCCGTGGCGCACGGCGCCGGCCTGGCCGGACAGCCCGCCGCCGCAGACGGTGCAGTAAACGTCGAACTGCCCCACCCGCTGGGTCGCGGCGAACGGCTGGTTGATGACCATGCGCAACGTCGGCCGGGCGAAGTAGGCATCCGCGGCCTTGCCGTTGACGGTGATCTGCCCCCGCCCGGCCTTCAGCCAAACGCGGGCGATAGCGTCCTTGCGCTTGCCCGTGGCGTAGGAGCGGCCCTGCGCGTCGACCTTGCGTTCGTGCGCCGGCACGGCGGCGGCGAGGCCGCTGCCCTCGGCCAGGCGCTTCAGATCCTCCAGTGTCCCGGTCTGCTCGGCCATCATCAGTCTATCTCTTGTTCTTTGGGTTCATCGCCGCGACGTCGAGGGCAATCGGCTGCTGCGCCTCATGAGGATGCTCCGCTCCGGCGTAAACCTTGAGCTTGCGCAGCATCTGCCGGCCGAGGGGGTTTCGCGGGATCATCCGCTCGACCGCCTTCTCCACCACGCGGTTCGGGAACTTGCCGTCGAGGATCTCGCCCATGCTGCGGCCCTTGATGCCGCCCGGGTGCCCGGTGTGCCAGTAGAACACCTTGTCGGCGCGCTTGCGGCCGGTCAAAGCGATCTTCTCGGCGTTGACGACAATGACATGATCGCCGGTGTCCACGTGGGGCGTGTAGATCGGCTTGTGCTTGCCGCGCAGGCGGTCGGCGACGACCGTGGCCAGTCGCCCCAGGACGAGGCCTTCGGCATCGATGACGAACCACTTGCGATCGATGTCTGCCGCTTTGGCCGAATAGGTTTTCATCCGCGAGAATCCGACGGTGTTGCCATACTCAAGTTTGGCACAGGGGGAACGGGCGCTCGCTCCCGTGCGGAACGAGCGCGGGAGTATGCCACGGGTCCGCAGCAAGTCAACCGCGATGGTCGGCGGGATCTTCGGCGTCGCTGACCTGGTGGATGCCGCTGCCCACCGCGTCCTCGATCCGGCAAAAGCCGTCGGCGCGGAGCAGGGCCGCTAGCTCGCTCAGGATGCGTCCCACCAGCCGCGGCCCCTCATAGACCAGCGCGGTGTAAAGCTGCACGAGCGAGGCGCCGGCGCGGATCTTGGCATAGGCATCGGCGCCGCTGCTGATCCCGCCAACGCCGATGAGCGGAATGGCGCCCTCGGTCAGACGGTATAGGTCGGCGAGGATCTCGGTGGACGGGGCAAACAAGGGCCGGCCGCTGAGCCCGCCCGCCTCGCCGCGATGGGGACCGCGAAGCGACGGCGGCCGGGCGAGCGTGGTGTTGGTGGCGATCAGGCCGTCAACCGAAACCGCCACCGCCGCCGCGGCGATGCCTTGCAGCTCCTCCGGGGTCAGGTCCGGGGCGATCTTGACCAGCAGCGGCGGCCGCCCTCGCCCCCGCCCGGGTCCGCGGGCGGCGAGACAGGCCGCGAGCAGCGGAAGCAGCGCGTCTTTGGCCTGGAGGCCGCGCAGGCCGGGCGTGTTCGGCGAGGAGACGTTGACGACGAGGTAGTCGGCGAACGGCGCCAGCGCCTCGACGCAGCGCGCACAGTCCTCCACCGGATCGACCGCATCCTTGTTGGGGCCGACGTTGGCGCCAACGATGCCGCGCCTGCCCTTCTCCCGGCCCCTCTCCCGCCGCCGCCGCAGCCTCTCGCGGACGACGTCGAGGCCGCCGTTGTTGAAGCCCATGCGGTTGATGACGGCGTGGTCCTGAGGCAGCCGGAACAGCCGCGGCTTCGGGTTGCCGGCCTGCGGCCGCAGCGTCACGGTGCCGGTCTCGACGAAGCCGAAGCCGAGGCCGAGCATGGCATCCGCTACGCCAGCGTTCTTGTCGAAGCCGGCGGCAAGGCCGAGCGGGTTGGCGAAATCCAGGCCGAAGACGCTGGTCGCGAGCACCGGATCGGCCGCGCCGCGCGCCCGCCCGGCAAGCCCAGCGCGCAGGGCCGCGATCGTCAGGTCATGCGCGCGCTCGGGATCGATCGCGTGCAGGATTGGCCGGGCCAGCCGGAAGCGGTCGAAGCTCATGACGCCTGCTCGTGCAACGGCGAGCCCCAGGGTGCGTTGAGGGGTGCGTTGACGGGGTGCGTCCGTCGTATCACGGCGATGTCCGGTCGGCTAGAGTGGCGCCGCCGGCGGCTCGCGGCTCGCCATGGCCGGCGGACATGACCGAGAGGGGGACGCTTCATGGATGTGGCGGTGCTGTTCGCGAACGAGGCCTTCTACGCCGCGTTCACCACCCGCGACCTGGAGGCCATGGAGAAGGTTTGGTCGGAGCGCGAGAACATCACCTGCATCCACCCCGGCTGGACGGCGCTGCTCGGCCGCGAAGCAGTGATGGAGAGCTGGCGGGCGATCCTCACCAACCCGCAGTCGCCGCAGGTCGCCATCAGCGGCGCCGCGGCCATGCTGCTGCTGGGCGAGGTCGCCTACGTCGTCTGCTATGAGCACCTGACGGATGCGGTGCTGGCGGCGACCAACATTTTCGTCCGCGAAGACGGATGGTGGCGGCTCGTCCACCACCAGGCCGGCACCTCGCCGCCGCCGGCCGAAACCGAGCCCGAAGAGCCGATGCGGGTGCAGTGACCGGCGGCCGTGCCATCGGCTTGGCATCAACATCTGCGCGGCCACGTGGCTGCCATGCCAAGATATCTGTTGTGCACTGCAACTACGGCGCATATCCTGTGAAATTACCAGGAGCGTATAGAGGGAGGGACGAAGATGTTAGACGCAGTGAACTTCTCTCTGAAAATGCAGCAAGCAGCGATGACCTCCGCCCTGTGCGCGACTGGAATCGTGGCGGCGAACTGGATGCGGCTGATGAAGGGTGAGCACGCGCTCTTCGGACATCACGAGCATCGGCGGTCCGAGGAATTGCACGCCCGCGAGGATCACATCCCGGCGGGTCCGCAGTGGACCGACCATTACGGCAAGCGCAGCCACGACGTCGACGTCGAGCACATGCGGTAGACATCGCGGCTGTTGCGACGAAGCGGAGGGCTGGCCTTGGGCCAGCCCTTTGCGTTGGAGCGTTTGTGACTGGATCGATGCACTTGGCTTGAAAGCGCGTCATCGCGAGCCGCGAAGCGGCGTGGCGATCCAGAAGTAGACGACCTGGATTGCCGCGTCAGCTTCGCCTCCTCGCAATGACGGCGTGTTCATTCTGAATTCAAACTTGATCACATCTGGCTTTAGGGCCGCTCTCCCTCCCGGCGGCGAAGGTCTACACCTCCCGGGTCGCCGCGACCGCGACCGGGGCGCAACTGGTGTCGGTGACGACCGCCTCCAGGCTTGGCCGGTCGAGGATCGTGATCGAGCCGCGGCGGACGTCGATGAAGCCCTTCTCCTCCCAGTCGCGGAGCTGCTTGTTCACCGCCTCCCGCGACGTGCCGATCATGCTGGCGAGCAGGTGCTGCGGCAGGTGCACGCCGATGTGGATGCCCTTCGCCGTATGCTCGCCGTGCAGCGCCGCGAGGTAGAGCAGCCGCTTGGCCAGCCGGCAGCGCAGGTCGAGGAAGTTCAGATCCTCGAGCTGCTCGCTGGTAGAGCGCAGCCGCTGGCAGATGATCGTCAACAGCTTGATGCAGACGGTGGGGTTGCGCTCCAGGTACGGCAGGAAGTCGCGCCGGCTTAGGCTCAACAGCTCGGTCGTCTCCATGGCGAAGGCGTCGGCGGTGCGCTCGCCGCCGTCGATCAGGGCAATCTCGCCGAAGACCTCCCCGGGATTGATGACGTTGAGGACGACCTCCCGGCCGTCCGCCGAGTAGGCGCAGATGCGGATGCGGCCACTCAGCACGGCCATCATCGCGGTCCCCGGATCGCCCTTCATGAACACCGGCTGGCCGGCCCGGTACCACCGCGTCGTCGCCAGCTCGCCGACCCGATCGAGGTCGCCGGGCGAGAGGTCCTTGAGGAGGAAATGCTGCGCCAGGGCAGCCTTCAAGTCGCGCATTGCCGTCGCCCCCAAGATGCACGACGTGCCAAGCCGCGTTCGGGCAGGCGCCGACCGTAGCCACGGGCCCGGAGGTTGAAAAGGCTACAAATGGCGCGGCGGTCCCATCGGCGCACCAGGAGCGTTGACGCCGCGATGATGCGGCCGTAACGGTGCTTCCAGGTCACAGCGGGCAAGCATGGACAGGCCAGCAGCGAACGCGGCAGCCGGAACGCCGGACGCGGCTCCCGTCTCCCTAGGCGAGGCAACGCGGCTGTGGTTAAAGGTGGGCCTGCTCGGCTTCGGTGGCCCCGCCGGGCAGATCGCGCTGATGCACCGCCTCATCGTCGAGGAAAAGCGCTGGATCGACGAGGCCAGGTTCCTGCACGCGCTCAACTACTGCATGCTGTTGCCGGGCCCGGAGGCCCAGCAGCTCGCCGTCTACATCGGCTGGCTGCTTCACCGGGTGACGGGGGGGCTGATCGCCGGCCTGCTGTTCATCGTCCCCGGCGCCCTGGTGATGCTGGCGCTGTCCATCCTCTACGTCAGCCTCGGCCATATCGCCGAGGTTCGCGGCATCCTCTTCGGGATACAGGCCGCCGTGCTGGCCATCGTCGTCGATGCCGTGGCCCGCATCGGCAAGAAGGCGCTGAAGACGCCCATCGCCCGCCTCGTCGCCGCGGCCGCGTTCGTCGCTCTGTTCTTCTTCGCCGCGCCCTTCCCGCTCGTCATCGCCGCCGCCGCCGTCCTCGGCTTCATCCTGAAGCCGGGAGAGGCCACCGCAACCGCCGCCGACGGGTGCGGCTCGCGGGCTAGCGGCGGGTTCTTCCTCCGCGTGCTCGCCATCGGCATGGCGCTCTGGTGGGCGCCGACCCTGGCCGCAGCGATGCTTCCGGGGCTGTCCCCAGCCTTCGCCGATATCGGCGTGTTCTTCTCCAAGGTCGCGGTCGTGACCTTCGGTGGCGCCTACGCGGTTCTGGCCTATGTCGCCCAGCAGGCGGTGGAGGCCTACGGCTGGCTCGAGCCGGGCGAGATGATCACCGGCCTCGGGCTTGCCGAGACGACGCCGGGGCCGCTGATCATGGTCGTGCAGTTCGTGGGCTTTCTCGGCGCCTACCGCGCCCCAGGAGCGATGCCGCCGCTCGCGGCCGGCATCCTCGGCGCGGCGCTCACGGTCTGGGTGACCTTCGTTCCCTGCTTCATGTGGATCTTTCTCGGCGCCCCCTACGTGGAGCGGCTGCGCGGCCTGCGCCGGCTGAATGCGGCGCTCAGCATGATCACCGCCGCCGTCGTCGGCGTCATCGCCAACCTGGCGCTGTGGTTCGCCCTGCACGTCGTCTTCGCCGAGATCGACGAGCGCCGGCTGGGCTGGCTGCAGCTCCTGGTCCCGCGGCCGGGCAGCATCGATGTCGCGGCGGCGGTGCTTTCGCTCGCCGCCCTCGTTGCGATGCTGGTGTTCAGGGCGCATATGCTGAGTCGTGCTCGCGGGTGTCGGCGCTCGCCGGCTTGGTTTATGCCTTGCTGGCTTGAGCGCCGGCCGCGGCCGTTCCGGTTCCCGGCGTATGAAGTCTCAGAGATTACCGCGCTTGCCGGCGAGACGATGGTCGGGGAGTACCTATCCCTCGTCGCAGCCGGCGCGGTCGCCTCAGGCGAGGCTCAGGATGCCGCGGAGGCTCAGGATGCCACGGCAACCGGCAGGCGCGATACAGCGCCCGTCCAGTAGCCTTCGGGCAAGTCCTCGGCGCCGGCTACGTCCATCAGCCCGTCGAGGTCGCGAATGCAGACCCGGCCGAAGCCGACGGTGGCGTAGCCGTCCTCGCGCAGGCTGCGCAGGGTGCGGTTCACGTGAACCACGCTTAGGCCAAGGGTGTCCGCCAGGATCTCCTGGGTAACCGGGAACTCGTACGAGTTGTCGTTGACCAGTCCGACTCGGCGCATCCGCTCGTAGAGCTCGACCAGCAGGTGGGCCATCCGCTCCCGGGCGTTCCGCCGGCCCAGGCTCACCAGGCGCTCCGACAGCAGCCGGTACTCGGTGGCCATGATCGCCTCAAGCGCAGAGGCCATCGCCGGGTAGTCGCGATTCGCCTTGGCGAACTCGCTGCGCGGCGCCTGGCAGATGACGACGTCGGTCAGCGTGCCGCAGAAGTGCGCGGCAGTCGGGAAATATGGGCCGACGAAGTCGCCAGGGATCAGGAAGTTCACGATATGCCGCCGGCCGTCGCCCAGCAGGCGGTAGCGGAACGCCCAGCCCTGACGAAGGAACATCACGTCGCGAAGGGTATCGCCCTCGGCGAAGATATCGTGGTTCTTGGGGATCCGCCGGGTCTCCAGCCGGATTGGCATGCCGATCTCGTTCTCCGACCCAGTGGCCAGCTTGCTGATGTGCTTCAGAAAGTCGCGGTTCACGTTGCCTGCGGACTCAGCGCCCGGCGCCGTCTATCGTCTGGAGGGTCATCGTCCTCTCCGTCCCTATCTCTGTCCCGCTGCGTTCTTCTGCAGCCCAGTCATTGAGCCTTGGCGTTGCGGCTGGACCGCCTCACCGGCCTCGTCATGAACACAGGGTAAGACGGGGTCAGGGCGGCGAGTAGCCTCGGATTGTACGTAGGGGTTTCTACTCAGGACGGCGGGCGACGGCTCATCGGGACAGCGGCGCGCCAGCCGGGGATCGTCCTGGCGCCAGAGGGATCCCGGCAATGCCGGTGGCGCGGACCAGATCGGCGAGCGAGCGCGCCTCCATCTTGTGCATGACCCTCGCCCGGTGGTTCTCAACCGTCCGCTGGCTGATCTTGAGCCTCGCCGCGATCTCCTTGTTGGCAAGGCCTGAGGCCACCATCGCCATGATCTCCCGCTCCCGAGGCGTGAGGCGGGAGACGCACTCCTTCACGTGGTCGCGCTCGGCCTCGACCTCGGACGAGCAGCTCCGAACGGCGACAGCGCCCGGTGCACCGTGTCGATGAGCATGCGGTCGTTGACCGGCTTCTGCAGGAAGTCGACCGCGCCGTCGCGCATCGCCTGGACCGCCAGCGCCACCTCGCCGCGGCCGGAGACGATGACCACCGGGAGGTCGATCGCCTCGCTCTTCAGCCGCTGCTGCAACTGCAGACCGTTCATGCCGGGCAGGCCGATGTCGATCAGGATGCAGCCGCTTCGGCCCCGCCGGTAGGCGGCGAGGAAGTCGGCGGCCGTCGGGTAGGCCTTGGCGTGCAAGCCCTCGTTTTCGAGCACCATCGTCAGGGCCGTCCGGAGGCCGTCGTCGTCCTCGACGACGAAGACGGTCGCCATCCCCTCTCCCTCCGCCTCTTCGTCGCCACCGTCTGCGAGGGACGGTATGAGAATCGGGCCGGAGTCGGCCGGCGCGTGCTGCGGCTCGGCAGCCGCCGGCAGCAGATCGCGCACGCGCGCAAGCAGATCCTCCGCCCTCACCGGCTTCTGCAGCCAGGCGAAGCCGAGCCTGGAGTAGCGGTCGAGCTTCTCGCGGGAAGGCTCGCCGGTGAGGATGAGGCCCGCGGCGTTGCCACCGCGGCCGCGGATGCGCTCCGCGGCCTCGACGCCGCTGAGCACGCCAGGCAGGGTGTGGTCGGCGATGACCAGCGCCGGCGAGACCTGCCCGGTCTCGACCAGAGCGACGCCCTCCTCGCCCTTGCCCACCGCCATGACTTCGTATCCGCTGCCGCCGAGCAGTAGCTCCAACGAGCCCCGGACCGCCGGGTCGTCCTCGATGATCAACACGCTTGGCGCCTCGGCGGCGGGCGTCACCGGCCGCGGCGGCGGTGGCGGAAGCGGTAGCGCCGGCTTCTCGCCCACGGGCACCTCGACGAAGAACATCGAGCCCTTGCCTTCGACGGAGCGAACGCCGACCCGGTGGCCGAGGATGTCGGCGAGGCTGCGCACCAGGGCGAGGCCGAGGCCAAGGCCGCGTTCGCCCGCCCCGCCGGGGGTCCGGCCCCGGTAGAACTGCTCGAAGATCAGTTCGCGCTCGGCCTCGGGCACGCCCGGCCCTGTATCCCAGAGCTCGATGCGCAGGATCTGGCCGCGCCGCCGGCAGCCGAGCAGGATCTTGCCGCGCGTCGTGTATTTCACCGCATTGGCGACGAAGTTCTCCACCAACCGCTCGAGCAGGCGCTGGTCGCTGCGGATGGTCGCCCGGCAATCGATGCGCTTGAAGACCAGGTTCTTGGCGTACGCCTGCGACGAGAATTCGCTTGCCACCCGATCGAAGAGAAGCTGAACCGGGAAGTCCGTGATCCGCGGCTCGATCCGCCCCTTCTCCAGCCCGTCGACGTCCAGCAGGGCGTTCAGGGTGTCGGTCATGACGTCGATGGCGACGCCCACCTGCCCAATCAGGCGCGCCACGTCCTCATCCTTGAGCCGCTCGACGAGGATGCTCTGCAGCAGCGACAGGGTCTGCAGCGGCTGGCGCAGATCATGGCTAGCGGCGGCGAGAAAGCGCGACTTCAGCGCGCTGGCCTGCTCGGCCACCTCGATCGAGCGGCGCAGCTCTTCCTCCGCCCGCCGTTCATCGGTGATCTCCCTGACCACCGCGCAGAGCGCATCGACCGTGCCGTCGGCCCGCTTCAGCGGGTAGAAGTCGGTGATCCAGACCCTTTCCGCGCCAGGGCGGGCCGCCGTCTCTCCCACCACCTCGACGCTCGGCGGGCTCTCCGGTGTCGATCACCTGCAGCATCTTCGGCGCCACCTCCGGCGCCAGCGAAGGAACGACATCCTGCAGGGCCCGGCCCGGGTGTTCGTCGATCGGAACGCCGTTGAACTCGGCCAGCGTGTCGTTGATCCGCAGGTAGCGCAGGTTGCGGTCGAAGAGCGCCAAGCCCACCGGGGCGTTGCGGTAGATGGTCTCGAGTTCCAAGTAGCTGGCCTCAGCGGCTTCCTTGGCCTCGATGAGCTCGTTCTCCGCCTCGCGGCGCACCCGCACCTCGACCTCGAGCAGGGCATTGGCCTGCTGCGAGTTCCGCCGTGCGCGCCTCGACCCGCTGCTCGAGCTGCGCCTGCTCGGCCAGCAACGTCTGGTGCACCCGCCGCCAGTCCTCGACGACGATGGCGAACAGCAGGCTCGCCACCGCCGTCCCGATCATGAAGAACTGCAGGTCGAGCGGACGCGTATCCACCAGCCGGTGTGCAGGAGCCCGAGCGAGCAGAGGGCAACGACCAGCGCCGTCGCCGTGCTGCCGCGCGGGCCGAGGGCGTAGCCGGCGTACAGCGCCGGCAGGAACAGCACGAAGAACCACGTGTAGCCGGTCGTCCGGGCGCCGACGACGACGATGGCGAGCGCCACCACGACAGGAGCAGCGCCGCGACGATCGTCGGCGCCCGGTACGTCTCGGGGCCGGCGCCGGCGGTTGTGGCGCGCCTCTCAACCCAGTGGCGAAGCGGCTCCAGCGTGAGAACCAGGAACGGCGTGACGATGCTCATCGCCGCCAGGTCGCCGATCCACCAGGCGAGGCTGGAGCGGACGACGTCGGTCCATGGCGGTCCCCGCCGACAAGAGACGAGGACGGCCGAGCCCGATATGGCGACGGCGGCCGCCGCACCGCAGGCAGTGGCGAGAAAGACGCAGGCGTTGCGGACGCTGTCGAAGGGGGCCGGCGCCGGCGAACCGGCGCACGAAAGCAGCGGCGGCGCCGTAGCAGGTGCAGACGAGACGCCGTGATGATGACCCACAGGAGTGGGCGATCCGGCGCCACCAGCGCCATCAGCGCCAGCTGGGGCACGGCCACGGCCGGCAGAAAGCGCAGCCCGAAGACGATGAGGAAGGCGAGGCTGATGCTGGCCGGCGGCCACCAGACGCTGATCCTCGGCGCGACCTCGAAGGGGATCGCCAGCCGCCAGCCGACGAACCACAACAGCCAGTAGCCCAAGACGATCATCGCCCGCCGCGCGATGAGCGCCCGACCCCGCTGTTCGCTCATGGTCTAAGGTCCCGAGGTTCGTGCCGCGGAACAAATCCCCGCCGTTCGCGTTGAACTTTATGGCGAGAGGCAGGCTTCGTCCACAGCCGATCCTCGCGCATCGTCCGCGCCGGCAGCAGGCTGGGTGGCCGCTCCACCAGCGGCCATGCCCGCCAGGGTCGAAGGGGGTCAGAAAGAGTACTGGAAGGTGGCGAGAACGATGTGCGCGTCGATGTCCGCTTCGGTCGAGGGCTCGCCGGGCTCCTCGCCTACGTCGCCGATGTTGCGCACGGCGAGGAACCGGTAGGCGGCGCCGATGGCGAGGTGTCGAGTCAGGCCGTAGCTGATACCGCTCTGCAGCGTCCAGACGAAGCCGACGTCGTTGCCGTTCGTTGTCGCGAAGTCATGCATATCGGCATAGGCGGCGCCGGCGCCGCCGCCGGCATACAGGGTCAGGGCGTCGAACAGCGACAGGTCGACGTAGAGGTTGGCGGTGGCGTTCCAAAGCTGCACCGAGCCGTTGTTGTCGATGCTGCCGCCGTACAGGTTGTCGGTCTCCACGCGGGTGAAGCCGAGCCTGCCCTCAAGGCGGACCGGGCCGAAGTCGTAGCCGGCCGAGCCATCAAATGTGCCTTCCATCGACTTGAGGTCGGCCCGCAGGTGCTCGTCGCCGGCTTGAATGTCGGCGCTGCCGTCGATGATGGTGCCGGCGTCGATGGCGACATAGGGCCGCCCCGCCACACTGGATGGCGCGTGCGCCAGGCACGCAGCCGCGACCATTACGGCGATCGCCGCCGGGCGGAAAGCCTGTGATGAGCGAAGCATCTGCATACCCCCTCCCCCGCGCCTCGAACAGGAAGAACGCTCGAAACAGAGGAAAGCGTAGGAGCGTGCGGCGGCAATGTCGAGCTCGCCGAGGTGGCAATAGCGGCGCCACTGGCCTGCCAGGCACGCCCGCGGCGCGGCGGGCCGCCGGCGGCCCCGCCTAGAACAGCTCGATCGCCAGCCCGGCGGGCGGCCCGGGTGCGGCGTCCGCGTTCGTCTCGCCGCTGGCCTGGGCATGGACCGTGCGCTGCTGGGCCATGACGTAGCGGTCGTGCATCTCAGCGATCAGCGCCTCGACAGCGCCGGGATCGGGCCGGCCCTCCTCCTCCGCCGCCACGGACGGAGGCGACCGCGCCGCCGATGGCGCCGTGCAGGCTGTCATAGGCGCCGATGACGCCTTCGAGCTGCTGGCGGACGATGTCCTGGAACTGCAGGTCGGCCAGCGTCCGGCAGATCGCGGTTTCGATCTCGGCGCCGTGCTCGCCGGTGTGCGCGGTGAGGGCCCGCTCGTGCGCCAGCATCTCGTTGTAGGTCTTCGACAGCCCGGCGAGGTGGGCCTGCATCGTCTCCAGCAGGTCGAGCTGGGCGCGCAACCGGCGCTCGACGCCCTGCGTCGGCGGCAAAGGCCTCCACCGAGGAGCAGGCCGCGGCGATCAGCGGCGAGAGCGTGCGCGTCGCGGTGTTGGTCTGCTCGGAGAGCTCGCGGATCTCCTTGGCGATGACGGCGAAGCCGGCGCCGTACTGCGACGCCCGCGCCGCCTCGATGCTGGCGTTCAGCGCCAGCAGCTTGATCCGGCGGGCGATCTCGCCGATGACGGCGAGCTCCTGGTGCAGCCGGCGCATGGTCTCGACCACGCTGCGAGAAGCCGCTGCGCTCGTCGATGATCGACGCGATCAGGTCGGAGTTCTGGGCGAAGGACTGGCGGATCTGGTCGATCAGCTGGTCGTTCCTGGCGTCGCTCTCGCTGGACTTCAGATCGATGGCCGAGATGTCCTGCTGCGAGGCGAGCAGGAAGTCCTTCAGCGCCTTGATCTTCCGGTCGATCTCGCCGAGGTTGTCGACGAAGCTGTAGCTCGCCCGCTCGGTGTCGGCGATGACGTTGCGGGTGTGCTCCTTCATGATGGAGAACAGGTCGGGAAGCTTCTCGACGTAGTCGCAGAGCGCCGAGAGCTTGGCCTCGGTCGCGGCCGCGCGGTGCCGGCGCTGGCGCTCGCGATGTCGCCGGGCTTCGACGGCCTCGGCGGCGCCGGTTCCTCGGGCGCAGGCAGCGGCAGCAGGGCTGCCCCGCGGCGCGGTTCCTGACGCGCATCGCCGCAGCAGGCCCTCGGAGACGAGCAGGGTGCAGGCGACGACCGCCGCCGCCGTCGCCGCCGTGGCCGCATTCTCGACGATGGCGAGCGCTCCGAACGCAGCCGCCGCGCCGGCAAGCGCCGTCGCCAGCGCGCCGGCCGGCACGCAGCCGGAGGGCGCCGCCCGTGCGCGCGGGCTCGGTGGCGGCCTCGCCACCCGTGACCATGGCGCGGCGCATGATCACGCTCCGGGAATGAGCTGCTTGATGACCGCCAGCAGCTGGCCGGGGTCGACGGGCTTGACCAGCCAGCCGGTCGCGCCGGCCGCCTTCGCCTCGTCGCGCTTGGCCTGCTGCGACTCCGTCGTCAGCACCAGCATCGGGACGAAGCGGAACGCGGCGAGCTTGCGCGCCTCGCCGATCAACTGGGCGCCGTTCATCCCGGGCATGTTGAAGTCGGTGATGATGAGCTTGGGGGCGATGCCGCCCTTGAGCTTGCTCATCGCCGCCTCGCCGCTCTCGGCCTGCTCCACCTGGTAGCCGGCTCGGCCCAGGATGGAGGACATGCTCATCAGGATCGTCGCGCTGTCGTCAACGAGAAGTATCGAGGTCATCAAGGAGTATCCTGCCGCGTCCGGGGTCGGGCCTGCTCGCTCAGACAGCCTTTCCCTGGGGCCGCAGCGCGCCCAGCCACGCCGCCGGGCCGTCGTCGCCGGCCGGCTCGCCCATCAGCGTCGGGCGCACGGCCATGAGCACCTGCACGACGGCGGTGTGCGCATGCTCGCAGCGCGAGACGTCGACCGGTCCCTGCGGATGGGCCTGCAGCCAGGCCAGCAGCGTCTCCGCCTCGGCGACCTCGCAGATCCCGGTGAGGACGGCGGCGGTTTCGCTCAGGTCCATCGGCATTGGATCAGCTCCCGCAGGTTGAGGACGAGAAGCACGCTGCCGTCGCCCAGGAGAGCGGCGCCAGAGTACTGTCGTAACCCGGCGAGGATGCCATCCAATGGTTTAATAATCGTATCTATGCCCGAGCGGAAGTTGTCGACCACCAGGCCGACCTCGGCGCCGCCGACGGTGACGACCAGCACCGACTCTCCTCGGCACGGCCCGGCCATGGCCGTTGCCATGCCCCGTTGCCGAGGTCGAGCACCTGGCGCAGGCGGCAGAGCGGGATCAGCCGGTCGCGGAGCACGATGGTTTCGTGCGCCTTGTGCCGGTGGATGCCCGAGGCCGGCACCCGGACGCTCTCGACGATGCTCTCGATCGGCACGCCGAAGACGTCGTGATCGACGTCGATCATCATCACCCGGTGCACCGACATCGACAGCGGCAGCGAGATGGTCACCCGCGTGCCGCGGCCGGTTTCGCTGTGCACGGTGATGGTGCCGCCGGTCCGCCGCACCATGGTGCGGACCACGTCCATGCCGACGCCGCGGCCGGAGAGGTCGGAAACCTGCTCGGCCGTCGAAAGCCCCGCCTCCATGATGAGCTGCAGCGCGTCCTCGTCGCTGATGCTGGCGAACCGCGCCTCGTCGATCAGGCCGCGCTCCAGGGCCTTGCGCTTCACCTTCTCGACGTCGATGCCGCGGCCGTCGTCGGAGATCTCGATGATCACCCGGTCGTCCGACTGCCGGGCGGAGAGACGGAGCACACCCTCCTCCGGCTTGCCGGCGAGGCGGCGGTCTGCCGGCGTCTCGAGGCCATGGTCGATGGAGTTGCGCATGAGGTGGACCAGCGGATCGGCCAGCTCCTCGACCACGGTCTTGTCGGCCTCGGTCTCCTCGCCCTCGATCTCGAGCCGGATCTGTTTCTCCAGGCGGCGGGCGAGGTCGCGCACCAGCCGGTTGAACCGCTGGAAGACGTGCGCCACCGGCACCATGCGCACCTGCATCACCGCCGTCTGCAGGTCGTCGGCGATGCGGTTGATCACCTCGTACTGGGCCTTGATCTCGCGCGCCATCGGCCGCGAGCCGTAGACGTCCTCGGCCCGGTGGGCGAGGAACGGCAGGCTGTTCTTGGCGACGATCAGCTCGCCGGCCAGGTTCATCAGCGCGTCGATGCGCTCCTGATCGACCTTGATCGCCGCCGGCTTGCGCGCCTCCTTGCCGGGGTCCGCCGCCGGCGGCGGATCGTCCCAGCGGCGGCGGGGGAGCTCGCCCGCGGCGGCGCCCACGCCCGTGTCGGCGCCGCCCGCCGGCGCCGGCTGGACCATGGCACGAGCGGCGGCGATGACTTCGATCAGCGGCGCGACCGAGCGGGTCTTTCCGGCCTCGGCGAGGGCGGCTTCCAGCCGCGGGTTCAGGTCCGCCGCGGCCTCGCCCAGGTGCGCGAGCAGCCGGGCCAGCACCGCGCCGATGGACCCGATCCTCCCGGGCCACGTTTCCGGGTCGCCCGGCGTCTCCAGCATCTGCCGCTGGCTGTCGAGGATGTCGAGCGCCGGGGCGATCAGGTCCGGGGCCAGCGCCGCGAGCGCCGCCAGCGCCGCCGGCGGCAGCACGTCGGCCGACCCTCGGCGAGATCCATAGCCTGCAGTTCCGCCAGCGTCGATCTGCTCCTCGACGTAACGAAGCTGGTGGGCAAGATCGGCGCGCTGGGCGGCGAGGATCGCCCGGAAGCGGAGATTGCAGCGGAACGGGTCGAAATCGTCCAGCGCCGGCCACGGCGTCACCGGGTGAGCCTCGAACCAGCGTCGGCCCGGAAGCTGCAGCACCGTGAACAGCGGATCGTCGCCGGAGTAGAAGGCCTGCTCGTGCGGCGTGTACTCGACCGCGCAGAACGGACCGTGGTCGGCGGCGAGCTCGGCGGCGAGAGCGCCTCGCACGTCGGCGGGAAGCGCGACGAGCCAGGCAAGCGGCGGGCGTCCGACGGCGTCGGCCGGCGCGCCGGCGCGGCCGCTGCCGGTCGCTCGACCGCGGCGCCGTCGGTCAGGAAGATCTCAGCCGCCCGCTCAGGGCCTTGCCGATCTCGGCGGCGCCGGCACCCAAGGCGCCGCCTGCCTCCAGCTCGTCCAGCCACTGGGCGATCTGGTCGAGACCTTCCAGGAACAGGTCGGTCATCTCGGCGGCGAGAACGACCCGACCCGCCCGCACCGCGTCGAGAAGATCCTCGGCGGCATGGACGACGGCGGTGAACGGGGCGATGTCGAACAGGCCCGACGCGCCCTTCATGGTGTGCACCGAGCGGAACAGGTCGTTGATCACCGCCGGGTCGTCCGGCGTCTTCTCCAGCGCGAGGAAGCCTCGGCTCGCCTGCTCCAGGAGCTCGCGGCACTCGGAGAGGAACTGGCTCAGCAGCGTCGGCGTCATCGGCCCGCTCCCGCGGTCATCAGCCGCACGCACGCCTGCAGCAGCGGCGGCTTCACCGGCTTGACCAGGTAGAGGTTGGCGCCGGCGCGGTAGCCCTTCTGCCGGTCGCGGCCCTCGGCCTCGGTGCTGATCATGATCGCCGGGATCGACCGCAGCTCTTCGGTCCGGCGCGCCTCCTCGATGAAGCGGTAGCCGTCCATCTTCGGCATGTTGACGTCGACCAGGAACAGGTCGAACGGCTGGCGCAGCGCGTGCTCCAGCGCCTCGATCCCGTTGTCGACCGCATCGACCTCGCAGCCGGCGGCCTCCACCAGCTGGCGGTGGTACATCCGGATGGTGACCGCGTCGTCGACGATCAGCACGCGCGGCCGGCCGGCCGCTGGCGTCGGGTCGAGGGGGCTCATCGGCGTGCCGTCCTCATCTCTCATGTCTGGGGCTTCTGGTAGGCGATGGCGTCGTCGAACTTGCGCACCTTGAACAGCGACGACATCCGGCTCATCGACTCGGAATGCCCGAGGAAGATGAAGCCACCCGGCTTCAAGGCGTCGTAGAAGGACTCGGCCGCCTTCCGCCGCGACGCATCGTCGAAGTAGATCAGGAGGTTGCGGCAGAAGATCAGGTCGAAGTTGCGCAGCCGCAGTCATCTGCAGCGGGTCGGCGAGGTTCACGTGGGTGAACTCGACGCAGCCGCGGATGTCGGTGGAGATGAGGAAGCGCTCCTGCGTCAGCGGCTGGAAATGCCTGCCGAGGATGGCCCTGGGCAGGTACTGGACCGAGCGGCTGGAAGAAGACGCCGGCCTTGCACTGGGCGAGCACGTTGGTGTCGATGTCGGCGCCATAGATCTGGACGTCGACGTCGGCGATCTTCGGCCAGAACTCGATCAGGTAGAGCGCGATCGAGTACGGCTCCTCACCCGTCGAGCAGGGGATCGAGAGGATCCGCACCGGCCCGCCGCCGCGCGAACGGCGGACGATCTCGTCGAGCACCGGGCCGACCATGCACTTGAGCTGATACTCCTCGCGGAAGAAGTACGTCTCGTTGACGGTCATCAGGTTGACGACCTGCTGGTACTCCTGCTGCGAGGCCTGGAAGCGCATGAAGGAGAAATACTCGCGGAACGTCTTGTTCTCCGTCTCCTCCATCCGCTGGAGGACGCGCTTGTCGACGAAGTACCGCTTCGACTCGTCGAAGTAGATTCCGGTCTTCCGGTAGAAGAAGTCCCTGAACTTCTCGAAGTCGTCGACCGACAGCTCCGGTTCCGCGATGTCTGCACGGCGCCGGCCGGCTCTAGGCGACGCCCGAGCCACCGCGGATGCGGCGGACGACGGTGTCGATCGCGAACTGGATGTAGGGCTCGTCGGCGAAACGATCGCGCACCTCGTCCAGCAACGGCAGCATGTCGTCGGTGCCGATCTCCGCCAGCCGGTCGATGGCGGTGCCGACGACGTTGACCTGCCGCTCGCGCTGGAGCAGGTCGGCGAGCCAGACGGCGCCTCGGGATGCGGCAGGGTCTGCAGGATGTCGATCGCCATGATGCGCACGTCGGGATCGACGTCGGCGAGCAGGTCCTGCATGTGCCGGCTGACGGGATCGGGGAGCTGCTGCAGCACGGCGACGGCGCCGTTGCGGAGTGCCGCATCCTCGCTGCGCAGGAACACCAGCAGCTCCTCGACCGCCTCGTCGCTGCCGATGGCGAGCAGCGCGTCGAGGATCGCCTCGCGCACCGCCGGCGCGGCCTCCACCGACAGCCGCGCCGCGAGCGCCGGCACGGCGTCGGGATGGCGGCCGAGATCGCGGGCCGCCCAGCGGCGGGTGCCCGGATCGGCGTCGCCGAGCTGGGCGATGAGGCCGTCGCGGTCGCGCGGGTACTGCCGCTCCACCGGTCGATGATCATCCCGCGGTCGTCCGGCAGCGGCGAGGACGCACTTTTCAGCGGCATGGCAATTGAGCTCCACGGATCAGGGTCGGGAGGGCGGCTCGAAGATCCAGCCTTGAAGCTGCTGGGCGATCTTGTGTGCGGGCAGCACCTTGGTCGCGCCGCCGCGGCTGATGACCTCCTTCGGCATGCCGAAGATCACCGCCGTCTCCTCGGCCTCGGCGATTGTTCGCCCGCCCTGCCGGCGCAGCTCGGTGATCTCGCGGGCGCCGTCGTCGCCCATGCCGGTGAGCTGCACGGCGATCAGCCGCGTCGGCGCGACCACGGTCATCGCCGAGGCCACCATCCGGCTGACGCTCGGATGCCAGGAGAACTGTGGCGTCAGCGGGCGTGCTCAGCGCCGTCAGCCGGTTGAGCCGGAGCGAGAGGGTGACGTCGGCATCGCCGCGGGCGATGTAGACTCGCCCGGGTTCGAGCGGCGTCGGCGCCGACGACCTCCTGCACGGCGATCTCGCACCGCTCGTTCAGTCGCGCGGCGAACACGCTGGTGAAGCGCGCCGGGCATATGCTGTGCCACCAGAATGGGCGCCGGGAAGTCGCTGGGGCAGCTCGACCAGAACGATCCTCCAGCGTCCGCGGCCCGCCGGTGCTCACGCCGATCAGGACGAGTTCGGCCGAGGCCTCGGCTGTCTGGACACCCGACGTCGGCATGTGCGGGCGGACGGTGCGGGTGGCCTCGATCCGCGTCCGCTCCGCCCGCAGGCGCTGTGCACAGGGGCTGGCTTCGAGAGCGCGCCCGCGAGGCCGAGCGCACCTTGGCGATCAGGTCCGGGAACACCGCTCGCAAGTTGAGCGAGACGGTGCCCCCGGTTTCGTCACGTAGTCGACCGCACCGAGTTCGAGCGCCTCGAAGGTTGCGAGTGCCCCGGTGTCGGTGAGTGACGAGACCATCACCACCGGCCGCGGCATCTCTTCCATGATGTGACTGAGACAGGTCAAGCCATCCATCACCGGCATGTTGATATCCAGCGTGATGACATCCGGATCGAAGCTCCGGACCTGCTCCAGCGCGTCCTGACCGTCGCGTGCCGTGCGCAGCTCGATGTCGGCCTCTCCCTCGAAGCATTCGCACAGGCACCGGCGCATCAGCGCCGAATTGTCAACAATCAGCAGACGCATGGCACAAGCCCATGGAGTCTGTGACCGCTCACAGGTGTTTTCATGTCCGAACCAGAGCCCCGCGTGGATCAGGCGGCGCTGGTCGCGTCGGTTCTGGCCGCCTTGGCCTTGCGGCCGGCAGCTTTCGGCGGCGGCGCAGCCAACGGATCCGCATCCGGATCGGCCGCCCGGCCCTTCAGTGCCGCCAGCTCGTGGTGATCGAGCAGCGGCTCGGCGTCGAGCACGAGGATCATGCGCTTGCCCTCGTTGAGGTTCGCGACCTCGCCGATCAGCTTGTCCTGCTCCTCGGAGAGCTTCGGCGAACGCTCGACCGCGGAGCGCGGCACGCGCAGGACCTCCGTTACCGAGTTGACGATGAAGCCGGTGCGCACGCCACTGACGTTGAGTACCAGGATGCGCTGCCGGTCATTGCGCTCCTCCCGGGCGAAGCCGAAGCGCAGCCGCATCTCGACCACCGGCAGAACCATGCCGCGCAGGTTGATCATGCCTTCGACGAACTCCGGCGTCTTCGGCACCCGGTTCAACGTCTCCGGGACGCGGATGATCTCCTGCACCGAATGGATGTCGACGCCGTACTCCTGGCTCGCCAACTGGTAGACGACGAGTTGGGTTTCGTCGGTCTCGCCCTGCACGGCGGCGTCCTCCTCGCTTGCGGCCGCGATCTCGCTGGTCTCATGCTGCCGCTGCAGCTCGAGGGCGTCCTGGAAGGCCTTCTGCTGGAACAGCGCGCCTGCCGAAAGGATCGAGACCAGCCTCTTGCCACCCTCGAGCCGGCACACCGCGCCGATCTCGTCGACTTCGCCACGGCTGAGGATGCTAGGCAGCCGGTCCTGGACGCTGGCCGAGACGCGCAGCACCTCGCGGACCTGGTCGACGACGATGCCGACGCGCTGGCTGTCGCCGCCCTCCGTTTTCAGCCGGACGACGACGACGCGGTTGTTCTCGTTGAGCGGCAGTTCACTGAGCGAGAAGATCCGGCGAAGGCTGACCAACGGCAGCAGCCGGTTGCGCAGGTTGATCAGCCCGAGCACGTGCGACTGGGTGTGCGGCACATGCGCGATCTGCTCTGGCACCCGCACGATCTCGTCGACCTCGTGGATGGCGAAGGCATACTCCTGCCCATCGACGACAAGGCTGACGAGCTGGATGGTGTCGTCCTCGTCGCGCTGCTTCGCGGCGCTGGCCGCGGCGGCGGCAAAGCCGCCGGCCTCCGCGGCCGCCTCGCCGGCGACCTTCCCTGCCATCGTCTTGAACTGCAGGGACACCAGCTTGGGCGCGTCGAGGAGCTGGATCAGGTCGTGGCCGTCGACGTTCTTGACCACGCCGGTTAAGAGATCGACGTGCACCGTCTCCTGCACGGATTGGGCGGATTCGATGTTGTCCGGCTCGACGTTCATGACCCTTGCGACCCGGTCGACCACCAGACCGACCGGCTGGCCGCAATCGACGACGACCACCCGGGTGGCATCGTCGTAGCTGCGGTCCTTCAGCGCCAGGGTCCGGCGCAGGTCGACGACCGGCAACACGGTGCCGCGCAGGTTGGCGAGGCCGACCAGGGCGGTCGGGGTCAGCGGCACGCTGACGGTGTTAGGGACGCGGATGATCTCCAGCACCGACTCCATCGGAAAGGCGAAGCATTCGCCGCCGAGGTGGAAGGTGACGAACTGGGAAAAGCCGTCCTCGGTCGTGCCGGCGATATCGCCGGCGGGGCCGGCGGCGGGGCCGCCCTCGCGGCTCGGCCCGGCGTCTGCGGTAGTAGCCATCAATGGTCCTCCAGCGTGGGAGCGCCTGTTGGCGAAGACAGGGCCGCCGGCCCGCCGTGGGCGGCGGCCCGTGCCGCTAGGCCGCGCTCTGCAGCTCGTCGGCGGTGGAGGCGATGTGGTCGATGGCGGCGGACAGCTCCTCCGCGCCCTGGGCCTGTTGCTTGGCCGCGGTCGACGCTTGGCCCGGCCGCCGTCTTGGCCTGCTCGGCGGCGGCGGCGATCTGCTCCATGCCGGCTTTCGCCTGGACGACGCCGGTGGCGATTTCCTGCGCCGCGTCGGCGATCTTCCTGTTGTTGCCGAGCACGATGCCCATGTCGCGGGCGATCACGACCAGCGCGTCGGTCGACGCCTTGGCCTTCTCCACCTCCGACATCGAGCTCTCGGCGATGCTCATCAGGTCGCTGCGGACGATGGCGATCTGGTCCTGGATCGCCTTCACCAGGTCCTTGATCTGCTCGGCGTTCTCGGCGGCGTCGTTGGCCAGGTTCTGGATGTCGGTCGAGACCACGGCGAAGCCCTTGCCGAACTCGCCGGCCCGCGCCGCCTCGACGGCGCCGTTGACCGCCAGCATGCTGGTCTGGATGGCGACGTTGGCGATGGCGTCGACGATCTTGTCGATCTTGCGGCTGATGACGTCGAGCTCCTGGATCTCCGCCACGCTCTTCTTGCCGGCCTCCATCGCCGCGCCGATGCCGCGGATCATCTCTTCGACGCTGGTCTTGTTGGCGCCGAGCAGCGTGTTCATCGCACTCGCCCTTCTCCAAGGCGACGCTCGCGCGCTGCTCCGCCAGATGCACGCCCTTCTCGATCTGATTGATGCCGGCCACACCCTCCTCGACCGCCGCCGCCTGCGTCGTGGCGCCGTCGCTGATCTGGCCGATGGCGGTCAGGATCTCGGTGCTCGAGCGGTTGATCTCCTGGATCGCCGACGACAGCTCCTCGGCGGCGGCGGCCACTTCCTCGGCGCTCTTGGCGATGTCGGTGGAGTTCTTCAGCTCGTCGGACAGCGTGTCGAGCTCGTTGGCGGCGCGCTCGGCCTCGGCCAGCGCCTGGGCCTGCTGCTCGACCGACTTGCGCGCCTCCTCGGCGGCGGAGGACTGCTCCTCGGCGGCGGCGGCCACCTCTTCCGCGCCCTTCTGCGCCTGGCCTGCCGCCGTCTGCATCTCCAGCGCGGCCTTTTCCATATCGTTCGCGCCATCCATGATGACGGCCATGTCGTCCTTCACCTGGCCGAGCTGCTGGGTGACCACCCTGCCCTTCTCGGCCTCGGCGCGGGCATCGTCCGCCGACGTCTTCACGCCTTCGGAGATCTTCTGCGCGCCTTCCTGGATCTGCTTGATCAGGCCGTCGATGTTGGTCGCGTTCTTCTCCGAGGCCTCGGCCAGGGTGCGCACGGTGTCGGCGACGACGGCAAAGCCCTTGCCGTGCTTGCCGGCGCGGGCCGCCTCGATGGCGGCGTTCAGCGCCAGCAGGTTGGTCTGGTCGGCGATGCGGATGACCTGGTTAACCGCCTCGATGATCTTGTGCGCCTGCTGCTCGAGCTGCGCCATCATCCTCACCGACTCGGTCTGGCGCTCGGAGGCGGCGCTGACGTTATCGACCAGCCGGCCGACGCTGGCGCTGGTGGTATCGACGACGGACTGCAGCGTCTCGGTCTTGCGCCGCGAGGCCTCAGCCGCTTCCTGCTGGACTTTGACGCGCGAGGCGATCTGCGCCATCGCCGTGGTGCTCTCCTCGCTCGCCGAGGCCGCCTGCTCGGCGCCCTTCGAGATCTGCACCATGGCCTTGCCGAGTTCCTCGGCGGCAGACGACGCCTGCGTCACGCCGCTGGCGAGTTGCGTCGCCGCCGAGGCGATGCGCTCCGCCGCCTGCTGCTGGCGGGCCAGCGTGCGCGCCTGCTGCCGCTTCTGATCGGCGCCGCGCTTGGCGGGATCGCCGACCGTGGCCTTGGCGGCGACGCGCCGGATGTGGTGCGCCGGAGCCGTTCGTCTTGTGGGAAGTGACCAGAGCCATACGTGCTACTCCTCAGTCGACAGTTGTCAGCGAGCCCCTGCGAGGGCCTGCCGGCGTGGAGCGCCGGCTGCCGTTTCTTGCCACTCCCCGGGACGGGCGCGCCGCCCGGCACATGAGCAAGGCGGCGTGGTAAAAGTGGGCGCATATTACCCAAGTGGGTACGATGTGCAAGAAGAAGCGTTAACAACCTGCTGAGGCTCGACGATCAGGCCGTTGATCGTGGCGCGTGATGGCAGCATGGAGTACGGGTGGCGTTCTGCTCTTGACGGCAGCGGCGAAAGCTTCGCGACCCAGCCAGCAAAGGGCCGGCGCGTAGCCGGCCCCACGGGCCTGCGGCGGGCGCTTGACTCCACAGCCGCGTTCGGCGCCGCGTCACGACGGCCCAGTCGGCGCATGCCTGGGCCGAGCGGTCCTCGTCGCCGCCGCGCCCGGTCGGGACCGGCGGGCGATCGGCACGCGGCTGTCGCGGGTTCTTCGGAAGTCACGGCGTCGCGAGCCGTGCGGCGGACTTGGCCGTCCGACGCGGTCGCCGAGGATCTCGGCGTCCAGCGGGATCCGCGGCTCGAGGGCGCCGTAGCGAGCGTTCGGAGTAGCGTGTAGCCGCTTCTCTTCCTCCGTCTGCGCGCAGCGCTTCTCAGTGCGCCGCGGCATCGACGAGGACGCTTGTCGGACTCAAGGTCGACCCGCTCCGACCGTCGTTCGGCCTTCAGGCCGCGCCGCCAAGTCGGCGCAGACCGCTCGAGCCTCCGGCGTCGCCGCTGCGCTTCGAGCTCACAGCGATCCGCGCCGCAGACTCGTCCGGCCGGCCGCCAGCGGAGGCGGCAGTTCAGCTGCAGGCTTTACGGTCACGCGGCGCGTGCGAAGAGCCCGAGCCGCCGCGCGATCCGTCTGCCGCAGCCAGGCTCGAGATCCCGCCTGGAACAGAGCATCAGCGGTCATGCTGCGCGCCGCCCGCGCCGGCGGCAGATGTCTCGATCACGGCTCGCACGGATCGACCGACCGCGCATGGTCAGCGTCGTTTCCTGCCTCTGCAGCGAGACGTATCGTGCGACGGCACAGCCGTCCGTCGCAAGCGCGCTGGCCGTGCCGCATCGTCGGAGCCGGCCGCCAGCGCCGGGCCGACATGTAGCTGCATCGCTCGCTAGTGTGTTGATTTCTTGTCAAGCGGGCCGTCGCGAATTCCCGCACATGTCAAACGGAAATCCGGCTGCTGCCGTTGCGCGCCCCACGACGTTGCACGGCGCGAGCCCAAGGCCACGTGAGCGGCCGACCGGGCTGTCGGTAGCTGCCGCGGACATGGGGAGAACGCAGATGGCGCAAGCTGAAGCGGATTCGGCATCGACCGGGATCGAGGTCGCGCCGGGGGTTCGCGTCATCGCGCCGATGCGCCCGGGCTACGAGACGGTGCTGACCCCGGATGCGCTGGCGTTTGTCGGCCTGCTGGAGCGCCGCTTCGGCGCCGAGCGCCGGCGCCTGCTGACCACGCGGGCCGATCGTCAGGATCGGCTGGACCGGGGCGAGCTGCCAGCCTTTCTGCCGGAGACGGAGCGGGTGCGGCGAGGCAACTGGAAGGTCCGCCCAGCGCCGCCGACCTCCGCGACCGCCGGGTCGAGATCACCGGCCCGGTCGAGCGGAAGATGATCATCAACGCGCTGAATTCCGGCGCCAACGTCTTCATGGCCGACTTCGAGGATTCGCTCGTCGCCGACCTGGAGCAACATCGTCGAGGGCCAGATCAACCTCAGGGACGCAGTCGCCGGAACGATCTCATACGCCGATCCGGCGACCGGCAAGGAGTACCGCGCTCGGCGAGAGGCCGGCGGCGCTGGTCGTGCGCCCGCGCGGCTGGCATCTGGAAGAGGCGCACGTCCTGGTCGACGGCGCGCCGGTCTCGGCCTCGATCTTCGACTTCGCCCTCTACCTGTTCCACAACGGCAACCCGCTCAGGGCCAGGGGCAGCGGCCCCTACTTCTACCTGCCGAAGCTGGAAAGCCACCGCGAGGCGCGGCTGTGGGCCGAGCTCATCGCCGCCGCGGAGGAACACCTCGGCTTTCCGCGCGGCACCGTGCGCGTCACCGTTCTCATCGAGACGATCCTCGCCGCCTTCGAGATGGACGAGATCCTCTACGAGCTGCGCGACTTCGCCACCGGGCTCAACTGTGGCCGCTGGGACTATATCTTCAGCTACATCAAGAAGTTCCGCAACCGGTCGGACTTCGTCCTGCCCGACCGGAACGCGGTGACCATGACCGCGCCGTTCCTGCGCGCCTACAGCCTGCTGCTCATCCGCACCTGTCACAAGCGCGCAGCGCATGCGATGGGCGGGATGGCCGCGTTCATCCCGATCAAGGCGGATGCCGCGGCCAACGAGGCGGCGCTCGCGAACGTGCGCAAGGACAAGGAGCGCGAGGCCGGCGACGGCCACGACGGAACCTGGGTGGCGCATCCGGGCCTGGTCGCGATCGCGAAGGAGGTGTTCGACGCGCACATGCCGGGCCCGGACCAGCTCGAGAAGATGCGCGAGGACGTGCACGTGACGCCGCGCGACCTGCTGGCGGTGCCGGGGGGCCCGATCAGCGAAGAGGGCGTGCGCAACAACATCCGCGTCGCCATCCAGTACCTGGAGGCGTGGCTCGGCGGCAACGGCTGCGTGCCGCTTTACAACCTCATGGAGGACGCGGCGACGGCGGAGATCTGCCGCTCGCAGATCTGGCAGTGGCTGCGCCACGGCGCCAGGTCTGGAGGATGGGCGCGGCGTCGACGAAGCGCTGGTGCGAAGCCTCGTCGACGAGGAGATGGCGAAGCTGCGCAAGACGCTCGGCGAGGAGCGCTTCTGCTCAGGGCACTTCGACGAGGCGGTCAACCTGTTCCTGGACGTCGCGACCGGGCCGGCGTTCGTCGACTTCCTCACCGAGCCGGCCTACCGCCGGCTCTGCGCCGCCGAGAGCTGACCGGCAAGAGCTGACCGGCAAGAGCTGACCGGCAAGAGCTGACTGGCGGTGCCTGCTCAGCCCGCGATCATCTCCCAGGCGAGCGGCGTCCCGCGGGCGATGGCGCGGGCGGCGCGGCGGCCGAGGATATCGGGCAGGTGCTTGGGCGCGAGCCCCGCGCCGGGGCGGATCGAGCGCACATTAACCGCGGTGAACGGCTCGCCGGCCGCTATGTCCGCCACCACGAACAGCGAGCGGCGAAAGATGGCGCTGGCCTCTTCGCTCTTGGCGAGGCCGGCGCCGATGGAGCCATAGGCCGCCCGCCAGGCGGTGCGGCAGTCGCGGCAAAGTGTTGCAAGCTCGTCCGGCTCCATGGAGAAGGCGGCGTCGGGACCGCCGTCCGCGCGCCTGAGCGTCAGGTGCTTCTCGATCATCACCGCGCCCAGCGTGGTCGCGGCAACGGCCACGGCGGTGCCGAGGCTGTGGTCGGAGAGGCCGACGGCAAGGCCTGTTCTGGCAGCCAGCGCCGCCATCGCGCGAGCCGCGCCTCCTCCGGCGCGCTCGGGTAGCCGCTAACGCAGTGGAGCAGGACCGGCCCGCCGCTACGGCCTAACGGTCCCGCGCCGCGGAATGCCGCGGCGATCGCCTCGTCCACCTCGTCGGCGGTGGTGAGCCCGGTCGAGAGGATCAAGGGCCGGCCGGTGGCGGCGACGCGCTCGATCAGCGGCAGGTCGACCGCCTCGAAGGAGGCGATCTTGTAGGCCGGCGGCGCGAACCGCTCGAGGAAGTCGATCGACGTTGCGTCGAACGGCGTGCTGAAGATGCTCATGCCGAGAGAGCGGGCGCGCTCGAACAACGGCTCGTGCCAGTCCCAGGGCGTGTGGGCCCACGCGTACAGGTCGTGGAGGCGCTGTCCCGCCCAGGGCCCGCGCTCGATGCGAAAGTGCGGGCCGTCGCAGTCGAGCGTGAGCGTGTCGGCGGTGTAGGTCTGCAGCTTCACGGCGTCGGCGCCGGCGGCATGCGCCGCGTCAATGATCGCCAAAGCCCGGCCGAGGTCGCCGTTGTGGTTGCCGGACAGCTCGGCGACGATGAACGGCGGCTCTCCGGGACCAACCCGCCGGCCGTCGATGACGATGCCTGCCGCGCCGTCCGAGGGAGCATTCGTCGCTTTGCTCATGGCTCGGTCATCTCCATCGCCAGTCCCGCTTCCGGCAGGGGACAAAGCACCAGCACGTTCATGCCGGCACCGCCTCGGCCGGCGCGGCCGCGATCATGGCCTCGATGGCCGCCACCACGCGCCTTGTACCGGCGCCGTCGCAGACGGCCGCCGCCGCTTCGGCCATGGCCAGCCGTGCCGTAGCGTCCCGGCACAGCTCCTCGAGGACTGCGGCGATGCTTTCGGGGCTGCTCGCGTGGGCGAGCCGGCAGGCGCCGGTGGCCGCGAGTTCCGCCGCGATCTTCGCCTGGTTGTCGGCGGCGATCACGGTCACCGTCGGCAGCGCCAGGCAGCAGCGCTCCCATGACGTGGTCCCGGCGGCGCCGATGGCGACATCGGCCGACGCCATCAGCCCGGCCATCGTCCTGCCGGAGGCGTCGGCGTGGATGCTCCAGGCGGGAAGCGCGCTCAGCCGGCGGCGGACGGCATCGAGGTGGGGCGCGCCGGCGCCGAGCACGACGTCGAGCGCGAACGGCCGCCCGAGGCGCTCGCTCACCAACGATCACCGCAGCGATGGCAATGGTCGTGAGATCCTCGGCATCGGCTGCCCCCATGCCGATCAGGATCCGCGTCGCCGGTTGGCCGGCGAGGCGGCGGGCCAGCGCCACCTCGCGCATCTCGGCAAAAGGCGGGCGCAACAGGGCGTACCGGCTGCCGCAGAGGATCGTGCAGCGCTTAGGGACCAGCCCGACGTAGTCGCTCTCGCAGCGGCCGAAGGTCTGATCGAGCAGCAGGTCGGCGTCGTGCGGCCGTTCGGCCAGGTCGTCGATGACCGCGATCCGGCGAGCGAAGCGCCGGCATAAGGCCTCGAAACGCCGGTCGCGGCGGTAGTGGTCGACGACGAGGAGATCCGCGCGCGCCGCCCCAAGCCCGGCAGCAATCTCCGCGGGCTCGTCTGCCGCAGGCCCGTCGAGCACGAACCAGCCGGGCGTGAGCGCGAGATCGCGCGGCACGGACCCGAGGCTCTCGCGGCGCACGGCGAAGGCGATGCGCCACCCGTTCGCCGCCAGCGCCTCGGCCAGGGTCAGGCAGCGGCGGAGATGACCGCCGCCCAAAGCCGGCCCGGCGTCGCAGCGAAAGACCGCCTGAGGGCCGGCCGTCATCGGGCGTCCGCAAGCAGATCGGCGACCGGCGGCGGCTGTGGCAGGGCGTTGATCGCGGCGAGCGCCGGTTCGGCCTCGGCCACGGCGAGGGGCACGCGATGGTCCCAGGCCGCCGGCCCTTCCGGCAGCCGCAAGCGCCATCTCCTGGAGGAACCAGAGGTCCAGGCGGGTATCGAGGGTCCAGCGGTGGTGGTAGGCCGAGCGCCCCGGCTTCGCCAGGTTGGCGCGGAGCGCGTGCGGGTGCCTGCGGATGTAAGGGCGTGACGTGCTCGCGGTCGTAGGGCTCCTCCGCCTCCTTGGCGGCCCTCGCAAGCCAATCGAAGCTCATGGCCTCGCAGTCGAGCCCGTGCGGCCAACTGGGCGGAAGGTTGTTGCAGGCGTAGTCGACGTCGGCCTCGCTCAACATGCCGAGCACCCGGGCGCACAACCAAGGGTCGATCAGCGGGCAGTCTGAGGTGACGCGGATGACGGTGTCAAAGCCGAACGCGCCGGCCGCGCGGTAGTAGCGATAAAGGACGTCGTGCTCGGTGCCGCGGAACACCGGCACGCCGCACATGCGGGCTTCGCGGGCGACGTCCTCGTCGGCGACGCCGTCGGGGATGGCGCAGCAGACCCCGTCGATGCCGGGGATCGCGGCGCAGCGCTCCAGAACCCAGGAGAGCACGGTGCGCCCGGCCATCTGCATCAGCACCTTGCCCGGCAGGCGGGTCGAGCCCATGCGCGCCTGGACGATGACGCCGGCGGTCATGCCGCTCTCGCCGGCCGCAAAGATGTGGCCAGCGCGCCGGCGATGCGCTCCATGTCCGTCATCGCCGAGGCCCACAAACAGCGGCAGGCTCAGGCAGCGAGAATAGAACTCGTCCGCGCCGGGCAGCGCCAGCGGACCGTAGCGCCGGCGGTAGTAGGGCTGGCGGTGGAGCGGGATGTAGTGCACCTGCGAGCCGACCCCGGCCGCCTGCATCGCCCGCATCAGGCTTCCTCGGTCGAGCCCGGCGGTGGCGAAGTCGACGAGCACCACGTAGAGGTGCCAGGCGTGCAGCCGGTCGGGGTGGCGGCGCAGCGGAGCGACGAGCGGGAACAGGGGCGCCAGCGCTGCGCCATAGCGTTCCGCGAGACGTTCCCGGGCGGCGACGAAAGCATCGAGCTTGCCGAGTTGGCTGAGGCCGAGCGCACAGTGGATGTCGCTGGCGCGGTAGTTGAAGCCGACGTCGGCGAGCTCGTAGTACCAGGGATTGGTCCGCCCCGCGGCGTCGAGCCCGGCCGCGGTGTCGGCGAACGCCGCCGGCGTCCGGGTGATGCCGTGGCCGCGGAAGTGCCGGAGGCGCTGCGCCAGGGTCGGATCGTTGGTGGTGATCGCGCCGCCCTCTCCCATGGTCACGGTCTTTACCGGATGGAAGGAAAAGACCGTCATGGCGCTGGCGCGGCAGCCACCGACTTGACTGGCCGTCTCCCCGCTCCGCTCGGACTCGGCGGGCTTTGCGCCCAGCGCGTGACAGGCATCCTCGACGATGGCGAGTCCGAGACTTCCAGCGAGGTCGCGGAGCTCATCGAGGTCGACCGTTTGGCCGGCGAAATGGACCGGCAGGACTGCCTTCGTCCGCAGCCCGAGCGCCGCCGCGCGATGCGCCGCAACCGCGACGTGCTCGGCCTCCATCAGCCCCGTGCCGGGATCGACGTCGGCAAAAACCACCTCGGCGCCAACGAAGCGGGCGCAGTTGGCGGTGGCAGCGAAGGTGATCGCCGGGGCGATGATGGCATCGCCAGGGCCGAGATCGAGGGCGAGGCAGGCGAGGTGCAGCGCTGCGGTGCCGTTGGCGCAGGCCACCGCATGGGCCGCGCCGACCCTCTCCGCCAAAGCCGCTTCGAAGGCGTCCACTGCGGGGCCGGTCGTCAGCCACTGCGAGCGGAGTACCCGGCACACCGCCTCGATGTCGCCCTCGTCGATGAGCGGCCGACCGTAAGGCAGCACGCCGGCCGCGTCGCAGTCCACGGGGCAGTCCGCGGCGGTCATACGCCCTCCTGCAGCATCTGCTCGAGCTGGTCGGCGTCGAGCCAGACGCTGTTGCGGTCGCTGGAGAAGACGAAGTCTCCGTCCACCGGAGCGCCCTGAGGCCCCTCGCCTTCGGCGTCGAGGTCGGTCCAGAACTGCAGCGTCGGGCGGATGATGTAGCGATCCTTCAGCTCGATCGCGGAGCGCGCCTCTTCCGCGGTGATCAGCACCTCGTGCAGCTTCTCGCCAGGGCGGATGCCGACGACGCGGATCGGGATCCCTGGCGCCAGGCGGGCCGCCAAATCCGTCATGCGCATGCTCGGGATCTTCGGCACAAACAGCTCGCCACCGCGGGCCATCTTCAGGCAGGAGAGGACGAAATCGACACCCTGCTGCAGGGTGATCCAGAACCTTGTCATCCGCGGATCGGTGATCGGCAGGCTGTCTGCGCCCTCGCGCTTGAGCTTCTGGAACAGCGGGATGACGCTGCCGCGCGAGCCGACGACGTTGCCATAGCGGACGACGGCGAAGCGGGTGCCGACGCGGCCGCTGAGATTGTTGGCAGCGACGAAGATCTTGTCGGCGGCGAGCTTGCTCGCACCGTAGAGGTTGACCGGGTTCGCCGCCTTGTCGGTGGAGAGCGCGATGACCTTGCGCACCCCGCAGGAGATCGCCGCCTGGACGACGTTCTCGGCGCCGAGCACGTTGGTGCGGATGCACTCGCCTGGGTTGTACTCTGCGGCCGGGACATGCTTTAGCGCCGCGGCGTGGACGACGTAATCGACGTCGCGCATCGCCATCTCCAACCGCTGCCGGTCGCGCACGTCGCCAATGAAGTAGCGCAGGCAGCCGGAGCGGGGCCCGGTCAGCTCGTTGGCCATATCGTACTGCTTGAGCTCGTCGCGGGAGAAGACGATCAGCCGGCGCGGGTCGTAGCGGTCGAGAACCGTCTTGACGAAGCGCTTGCCGAACGAGCCGGTGCCGCCGGTCACGAGGACCGACTTCCCCGCCAGATCGACGGCTAGGTCGTAGTAGTTCGACAGCGGCAGGCGATAGTAGCTGTCGGAGGCTGCGGCGGTATCGCCGCCGTTGGCTCTGCTGACGCTACCAGAACCGGTGGCGGCTGGGGACGGGCTGGCGGGGGTGGGCTGGGTACTGGTCATGGCTCCGGCGAAGGCTGGTGCAACTGCAATGCGCCGAAGATAGCGAGCAAGATTTAAGCAATTCCTACCGGCCTCAGGAATGGCGGCGGCGTTGCCTCAGGCGCAGGCGTAGGCCGCGGCGTCAGCGGGCGCGATCTCGGCATGCGAACGAAGCAGTGCCGCCGCTTCGGCGGAAAGCAACGAGGCCCGCTCCAGGTACGCTGTCGAGGAAGTGCAGGAAGAAGGCCTTGCGCTCCTGGTCTTCGGGGATACGGCTGGAGAAGAACGCCGCCACCCGCAGCATCGAAACCAGCGAGGACAGGGCCATGCTGAAGAAGCCGGCGAAATCGGCTCGCCGGTCGGTGCTGAACGTATGGAGCCTGGCTTCGAGATCGACGAAGCCGCGGTCGTCGGCGCCGGCCTCCTCCAGCATCGCAGCGAACGCGGGGAGGAACGCCTCGCAGCCGGCTGCGTGCGCGTCGAGATCGACCGAGGCGAGCATCTCGCCGGCGGCGAACCGGCGCAACTCGGCCTCCAGCTTGCGGAGCACCATCGCCCGCGGCGGCGCGCCGGCCGCGATGCGCACCGAGGCCGCCGCCTTGGGCTTGGCGCCGTCGATCCTGGCGCCGTCGCTGCAGTTGGAAAGGTTGGTGCGATAGAGGCGCTGGACGCGCGAGAGCATCTGCCGGCCGGAGTCGAAAGCCCAGTAGGTCTCGACGGTGCCGCCGAAGTTGCCGGGGACGACGCGGTTGAACCGCTTGCGGTACACCTCGTCGAGGTCAGCGTGCTCGTCCTCGAAGTAGAGCGAATCCTTGGCGTGGTGGCGCCCGGCCTCCTTCTGCGCCAGGTCCAGGCCGAAGAAGTAGATCTCGTGAAAGCCCATGGCGGCAATGGCGGCGAAAGCGGCGTTGCAGCATAAGGGGTCGGCGCCGCGCAGCGTGGCGACGCCGCCGCGGAACACCACGGCGGGGCTGAGCCCGGAGCGGAAGAAAAACCAGCGCTTCTCGAACAGCTCGCCGATGCGCGGATCGACCGTCGTCGAGGCGAGCAGGGTGATCCCGGCGAAGCCGTGCTCCTTCTCCACCACCGAGAGCAGGTCGTAGACCAGCGCCCCGCGTTCGAGCTCGACGTGGATGTCCGGGCGCACGCCGTTCTTGAGCAGGATCCCGAGCGTCGTGCCGCAGGAGACAAGCAGCACCTGGTCGCGCCACTTGCGGATGACGGGGAGGTCGGCGTCGAGCGACGGGCCGGCGCCGACGATGAACACCGGCAGCGTCTGGGCGCGGAACGGCCGGCTCTCGACCAGGTGGAACGGCCAGCGGGCGAGGTTGCCGTGGCAGTTGCGCACCATCTCCACTTCGTCTTCGAAGAAGCCGCTGGACAGCGCGTGCACCTTCAGCCGCTCGCGCAAGAGCGCCGCCGCCTGCTTGAAGGCCCAGGAATAGTAGTGCGGGTGGAAGAAGGAGCCGTCGAGGAAGGTGTTGCCCTGGCTGGAGACCAGCGTCTCGACGTAAGCCGCAGATGCCCTCTGGATCGCTCTCCAGGCAGACGTGGACGCGTGATGCCGCGCTCCTCGGCGGCGGCGAACACCTCGCGCCAGTCGAGGACGGCGCAGGCGTGGCGGACGAACTCCGCGACCGGTTCGATCAGGACCACGTGGCGGGCCGGCGTCGTCGCGATCAGCTCGGGGATGTGCCGGCCGAGGCCGATGCCGAAGACGAACAGGTAGCCGACCTCTGCGACCGGCAGCGCCGTGAGCTTCGCCCCGCGCTCGCGGAGGTAGCGCCGTCAGCCGGTCGAGCAGCGGCATCGACACCGCCGATAGGTTGCAGTGGCTCGGGTCGGAGAAGCCGATCCGCTCTGGATCGGCCCGGAACTCGGCGAGCCGGGCCCGGGTCCACTCCGGCTCCGGGCACGGGTAGAGCATGCCCTGGCCGAGGTCGAGGTTGATGGCCTCGCCCCCGTCCATCACGATCCGGGCGAGCGGCGGGTCCACCGCCACGGCTTTCGCCCACGCCTCGGGGTAGGCGCCGCGGAAGGCGTCCTCGCTGGCGTCCCGATCGATCGCCGCTATCGCCGGCATGGCCTAGGCCTCGGCCGCAAGCGCAAGCGGCTGCTCGCGCCCGGCGACCTCGGTCCACATCGCCTCCAGGGCGGCGGCAAGATCGTTGGCCCGTTCGGCGGCGTTCCACATCCGGGTGGCGCGGGCGGCCTCTTCGATGCGCGCGGGGAACGCCTGCCGCTCGGGGGCGGAGCGGGCCCAGCGAAGCGCCAGCGCGACATAAGCCTCCTCGTCCTCGGCGACGGTGTCGCCAGCAATGCCGAGATGATCGAGGACACTGGCGGCCGCCCGCGAACCGGGCGCACCGCCGGCCGGGCAGACGACGGGCAGTCCCGCCGACAGGGCGTCCACGACCGAGGCCGGGCGCGGGCACGGGTACGGCAGCAGGGCCACGTCGCCATGGGCGAAGAACGCCGCGGACGAGGCCTCGGCGATGACGTCGATGCGGTGAGCGACGGCGAAGGTGCCGAAGATGTCGAGCACGCGCTTCAGCGCGTCGCCTTGCGTGAAGCCACGGTCGCGCAGGACCAGCTTCGCCTCGGGGACGGCGTGAAGGATGGCCGCCCAGCGCTCCACGGTCATGGCGTTGAGCTCGCCCAAGCCGGCATCGGCCATGAACAGGAGTTCGCCGTCCTCGGCGCGGTCGGGTAGCGCAACGGGGGCCGGCGGCGGGACGATGACGCTGCCCAGGCGCAGCATGACCGCGCGAACGGCGTGCCCGCCCACTTCACTGACATACCGGTCGGTGAGGACGAAGTCGAAGCCGCCGAGCCCGAGCGAGGGCGCGCCGAGCCAGGCGACCTGGCAGGGCGCCATGCGCGACGCGAAGGCCGCGTGCAACTCGGGTGCCTCCAGCCCGGCAAGGTCGACGAGGATGTCGATCCCTTCCGCGCGGACCATCGCCGCCAGCGTCAGGGCGTCGGCTCCGCCAACGTCCTGCCAGCGGTCGACGCACTTCTGGAAGATCAGGTTCGAAGGCGCGCTTAGCGGCCCGTAGCCGAAACCGGCGACGGTGAACCGGTCGCTCCGGCGGTGCGAGAGGATCTCGGCCAGCCACGGCGCGCCCCGAGTGCGGCCGGCATTAGCGACAAGATAACCCACGGTCAGCGGCCGCCCGTTCAAGCCTCGCATCAGCTCGCCATGCATCATCCCATGAGCGGGGGCGGGCCTGCCGTCGTCGACGCCGAACCTCTGTCCCCAGCCGTGGCGGGCGCTGGTGACGGCGGCGTCGTCCGCGCGTGGATCGCAGGCCGCATCGGCCAGCGCCACCGCGGCCATCTCGGCGTCGTCCGGCGCCAAGCCCTGCGCGATCCTGTGGCAGGCGCGCGCCTGCTCGAACTCCCCGATCTGGCTGAGCGCCCGGCCGAGCAGGCTGGCCAGCGCCGCATCCTGCGGCAGCCGGTGGCGTAGCCCGCGCAGCGCCTCCACCGCGGCCAGCGGCTGGTCCTGGGCCAAAAGGCTGACGCCGAGGCCGATGCCGGCCTCGCGGCAATCGGCGGCGAACGCCAGGTGCTGGCGAAACCAGATCTCGGCGTCCGGCAAGCGGCCTCGCGCCATCGCCTCGAGGCCGCGCCTGAGCAGCGGCTGCTCGCTGATCTGGATGAAGACTTGCGCCAGGGTCGGGAACGTCTCGGGGAGAATGCCGGCAAGGCCCGACCGGCGGGTGCAGCCGGCGGCCGCCTTGCCGTGGAACAGGGCGTCGTTCACCTCGCCGGCGAGGCCATAGACGATGGCGAGCAGGTCCTCGTAGTCGGCAGTTCCGGGCGCGAGCTCGCAGGCTGTCGCCGCCGCCTGCAGCGCCGCCGCCAGGTCGTCGCGATAGATGGCGGCCAGCGCCAGCGCGTAATGCGCCTCGCGCGCACTCCGGCCGCTCGCCCAGCCGCGCCTCGGCCAGCGCCACCACCTCGGCCCAGTCCTCGCGCCCGACGGCGGCCTTCACCGCCCGGCGAAAGCGCGAAAGGCCGCGGCTCGACCCCCCGCTGCGGCTCATGCCGACACCGTCACAGCACGAGTCGCCGCGTCGCTATGCTCGGCGCCACCACGGTGCGCCGCTTCGCCTCCCGCCGGGCGCGGCGGTGAACAGGCCGCCGGCCAACTCGCGGTTGATGGCGATCAGGACGTCCAGCTTTGCCGGCTTCGGGTCGGCGATGATGTCCAGGGTGTGCCTGTCGATGAACTGAGCGAGCGACAGCACGTTGCTGCGCAGGTCATCGGGAAGCTGGCACTCGGGGTCGAGGAGTTCGGCCTGGAGGATGGTCCACAGCCGCCAGTTGACGCGGACGACCTCGAGCATCTCCCCGGCGTCAGCGCGATCCTTGCTGTCCCTCAGCCTGAGCGCCAGCCTGGTCAGAGCCCAAGCTTCCGTCGCCCGCGGATTGCCCGGCGCTGGCGGCGCGGCGTAGCTCCTGACTAAGCTGCTGTTCGGCATTGGATAGCACCTTTCCCTCATGGTCGATGAGACGCTGCGCCAGCTTCAGCGCGGCGTAAGTCTTCGACGCCGCGACCGCGTCGCGGATCTCGGTCACGATTCCGCGCGCGCTCGGCGCGGCCTCCACATAGCTTTCAACAAGAGCGTTGAAGATTGGTAAATAATGCGCGCCTCGCTCGGGAAAGAGATAGAGGCACTGTAAGGCGTAGTAGGCCCGGGTCGCGGGCGTGGCCGCGTCCTCAGGAGCAAGAATGTCGGACGAACGCAGGATCGCCGCCTCGTTCTTCACCGAAATCGAGATGGACCGGCCGGTCGTGTTCTCGATCACGGCGCCGTTGAGGACGATCTGCTGGTCTTTCTTTAGGTTGATGACGAGCGCCACGGAAAGCACCTCCATTCGGCTCGGCCGCCGGCCTTCTCGGCTGGGCGACGATCAGCTCTCACCCGTCATCGCCGTTGCGGCGATCCACCTCTTCATGGACCCAGGGACGAGCCCGCGGGTGACGACTTACCGGCGATCACCTTCCATCCGTCATTGCCGCACTCGTTGCGGCGATCCACCTCTTCATGGACCGCCGGGACAAGCCCGTGGGTGACGATGAGCGGTTGAACGACTTATGCCGGTGTAGCGGAAAGGATTTAAGAAAAAGAAAAGGTGGCGGGGAAGCGCATCCCCGCCACCATACCCCTTAAGCGGACTGGCGACTACTGGACCAGCCGCAGGATCGACTGCTCCGCCTGGCCGGCCAGCGACAGGGCCTGGATGCCGAGCTGCTGGCGGGTCTGCAGGGCCATGATGTTGGCGCCTTCCTCGTTGAGGTCGGCGAGCGTCAGCTTGTCCGATCCGCCCTGGAGGACGTTGACGTACTCCTTGGTGAAGTCGAGGCGGACGCGCAGGATCGCCGCGTTGTTAGCGATGTTCGAGGCCTTCGACCGCAGGTTGGTGATGGTCCGGTCGAGACCCTGCAGGACCGTGTCGGCCTTGCTGTTGAACACGGCAAGGACGCTTGCCTTCGAGAGGGTGTAGGCGTCGAAGCCCGCGGTAAAGCCGAGCACGTCGACGATGGAAGCGGCGGTGCCGGTAACTTTAAGGTTAAGTGCCCCGCCCGTGGCATTGAGGTAGAACTTCGAAGCGTTCAGGTTGACACCCTTCACGTCGAGCTTCGAGTTGCTTTTCTCGCTGAAGCGAACGCTGAGCGTCGAGGTCGAGCTGTTCAGAAGGTTCAGGCCCTTGTAGCTGGCGTCGTCGACCAGCCGCTGAACCTGGGTGACCAGTTCCTTGAGCTGGTTCTGCGCTTCCTTGCGCTCGCTGACGCTCTGGCTTCGGGCTGCGTCGACGATACCCTTCATCTGCTTGACCAGCTTTTCCATGCCCTCGGTCGCCTTAAGGGTGGCTTCGAGAGCGCTGACGCCCTGGTCGATCCCGTCCTTGCGCTCGGACAGGTCCCCGGCCCGGTCGCTGAGCGACTTGGCCTGGAAGTACTTCACCGCGTCGTCGATCGGGCTCTTGACGGCCAAGCCGGTCGAAAGCCGGTCCTGGGTGCGGCCGATCATGCTCGCGGTGTTCTGGATGGACAGAAGGTTCGTCCGTGCGGTCGAGGAGAGAGTTACGTTGGTAGCCAAGTGAGCCTCCGTTTCTACGGCTGGGGTCAAAGGCCCCGTTCTGGGGCCGGGACAGCCGAAGCTTCTATGCTCGCCAAGCGGGCAAGTCGAATGATTTATTTCTACTTATGTTTGCAGGAAAGTGCCGCTACAACCCTTCAACCGGCGGCCGGTTGCTCACGGCAGAATGTGCAGCCTGCGGGTGGGAAGAAGTTGCCGAGGCCACCTTCGGCCGACGCTGTAGACGCCCTGTCAAACATGGTTTGCGTTCGATGTCAGAGGCTTAGGAGACCACCGCGATGTGGCCCGGGCTTTGCTGATGAGGCTCGGCAAGGACCGGAGGCTGAATGCAAACCAACCCGATCGCGACGACCAGCGTCAACGGCCAGGGCAAGCCGTCGCCCGCGGCCGCCGGGAAGTCCGGGTCCGGCGCCGGCGAGGTCTTCGCCGGCCTGATCCAGGCGCTGACGGGCGGAGCGCAGGTCACGACGGTGCCGGCCGCTTCGTCCGGGCCTCAGGCCGGCGCGGTCGCTGGCCAAGCCGGCGCGGCCGAGGGAGACGGCGAGGCGCAGTCGGCCGAGGCCGCAAACGAGGCCGACATGACTGCCCTTGCGCAGCTTCAGGGCCTCGAGCTTCCGCCACCGCCGTTGGCGAGCCCCGGACCGCCGGTCGATGACGCAGCACCGGCGGCACCGGGCGCGGTCACGCCACAGGTTGCGACGACCGTGCCCGACGCCGCTGCAGCTCCGGCGGCCCCATCCGCGGCAGCCGCCGATACATCGGCCAACGTCGACGGGGACGCCGCTACGCCGCCCTCCGCGCAAGCGGTCGAGCTGGCGAAGGTGCTCGGCGCCGGCACTCAGTTTCACGTCACCCGCGCAATCGAGGGTTCCGCCCCAACGCCCGCGCCGGTTCATGGTCTGGCAGCCGTCTCCGTTGCCGCGGCGATGGAGGAAGCCTCGGTCGCCGCCGTTGCCGTGCCGGCGTTCCGGGCGGCCTCGCCGGAGCCGGAGCAGACTTCCCCCGTAACCACCGTTGCTTCTTCGCCGACCACCGATGGGGAGCACGCCCCGGCCGTTCCGGCCGCCGTCCTTCCCGCGAAACGGGCTGGCCTTCGCGACAAAGCGGATGCGGCGCCGGGCGCGGCGCAGCAGGCAGCGGCTGGCGGCACGGCTCCGCCCGCGGCCTCCTCCTCCCCCACGGCCGCCACGCCGAACACCGCCGCCGGCGAAGGGCATGGCGAGGCGGCGCCCGTGGACCCCGCAGCGTTCGCAGCTTTCGGGCGCGAGAGCCAGCCGGGCCAGCAGCAGGCGCAGGCGCCGGCGCCGGCCGCGGCCATGCCGGAGCGTGCCCCGGCGTCAGCCGTTCCCGCCTCGCCCGCCGGCCAGGTGTCGCTCCATTTTGCCAAGGCCGTCCGCGCCGGCGTCGACCGGATCGAGATCCAGCTCGCCCCGGCCTCCCTCGGCCGCGTCGAGATCAGCCTCGACCTTAGCGACACCCATCGGGTCCACGCCTCGATCAGCGTCGAGACGAACGAGGCCCTGGAGCTGCTCCGCGCCGACGCCCGCGTGCTCGAGCGGGCGCTGCAGGACGCAGGTTTGAAGACCGACCAGGGGAGCCTGAGCTTCCAGCTTCGCGACCACGGCGGGCGCGCGGGCCAGGACGGCCCGCGTCACGGGTTCGGCGCGCACCCCGGCAATGGCCGGGAGGCCGAAGATCCCGCAGCGGGCCGCGCTGCCGAGGCCTCGGCACGGGCAGCCGCACATCCTGCGCCGCCCGGCAACGGCCGCATCGACATTCACGCTTGAACCAAGGGCCAGAGATCGAACCATGGTAGTGCAAAGCGTTTCCACCACCCAGCAGGCGGCCGCCGGCAAGGCAGCCGGCGATGCCAAGACCCTGGGCAGTGACCTCAACCGCTTCCTCACTCTGTTGGTCACCCAGCTGCAGAACCAGGATCCCCTGGACCCGCTGGACACCAACGAGTTCACCGCACAGCTCGTCCAGTTCGCCGGCGTCGAGCAGCAGATCCAGAACAACGCCAACCTCGAGACGCTGATCGACATCAGCCGCGCGAGCGAGGTCGCGGCCATTGTCAACGTCATCGGCAAGCGCATCGAGGCCGGCGGCACCATGCTGGCGCTGAATGCCGGCAAGGCCGAAGCGGCGTACACGCTGTCCGAGGCCGCGGCCGAGACCAAGCTGACCGTCACCGACGCTAACGGTCAAACAGTCTTTTCGAGCGCAGGCAAGACCGAGGCCGGCCGGCACGAGTTCATCTGGGACGGCCGCGACGAGGACGGCCGGGCGCTGGCGGATGGCGCTTACACGCTAACCGTCACCGCGACCCGCGGCGACGACTCGGCCATCGACGTCGAGCAGCGGACCATCGGCACGGTGACCGCCGCGGCCAGCGACGATGCCGGCCCGATCCTCCACCTCGGCGCCGCGGAGGTGCCGATGGCGCAGGTGCGCTCCATTGCAGAGGCGGTAACGAAGGCGACCAACTAATCCCGGCTTGTGCCGATCGCAGAGACCACCCTTCCGGCAGTGGCTCTGACCACGGCCGGACGACACCACGGACCCAAGGCAGCAGGAGACCCTCTATGAGCTTGTTCGGTGCGATGACTTCTGGCGTATCGGCCCTCGGCGCCCAGAGCGGAGCGATGGGCGCCATCGCCGACAACATCGCCAACGTCAACACCGTCGGCTACAAGAACGCCAAGGTGGCGTTTCAGACCCTCGTCACCAAGCAGGCATCGGCGACGATGTATTCCGCCGGCGGCGTCCAGGCGCGGCCGCGCAACGCCATCGACGTGCAGGGCCTGCTGCAGCCGACCGTCTCCGAGACCGACCTCGCCATGTCCGGCGACGGCTTCTTCGTTGTCAACGCCGCGAGCACGCCGACCGATCGCGACCAGTTCCTGTTCACCCGCGCCGGCTCGTTCACCAAGGACTCCGACGGCTTCCTCCGCAACACCGCCGGCTACTATCTCCAGGCCTGGCCGACCAACGCCGCCGGCGAGGTGATCCTGCCGCCCGGCAGCGACGCGGCGCTGTCCAACACGAACGTGATCTCGCCCGACTTCCTCCAAACCGTCGACCTTAACCGCGTCGCCGTCAACGCCCAGGAAACCAGCCAGATCTCAATGGGTTTCAACCTGCCGTCCAACTCGAACGTCGGCGACACCCACGCCCTCGACGTCCACGTCTACGACACGCTGGGCAACACCAACGCGGTCGCCTTCTCCCTCATCAAGACGGGTACCAACGAGTGGGATCTGCGGGTCGAGCCGCCCACCGGCGCCGCCGTCGTCACCCTCTATGACAACACCGGCAACGCCACGCAGAGCGTCGGCCAGATCGAATTCATCGCCGTGCCGGATGTCGGCGAAAGCATGATCATTGGCGGCGTCACCTATACCTTCGTCGCCGGCTCGGCCGTCGCCGGCTCCGACCAGATCCAGGTGGACGGCGGCCGCAATCTGGCGCAGGTCGTGGGCGACCTCCGCGACGAGATCAACCTCGATATCGCCGGCGCCGCCTCGGCCAAGCCCGACAACGCCACCGTGCTCCTTCTGACCGGCGGCGCCGCGGCCATCACCGTCGATCCAAACGGCGTCTCCGCCGGCGGTGTGCCGGCGGCCAAGCAGACGGGCGTCTACATTGTCGATGCCCGGGTGAATACTGATCCCGCCTTCGTCTTCAGCGGCGACGGTTTCCCCACCACCATCACACCTGAGCGGATGTCGATCCGCGGCTTCGAGGCGGGTGCGGCCGACATGGACGATGTCGACCTCGATGGCGACGGGCTGGTGGATGTGAGCCGCATCGACCTGCGCTTCGGCGCTGACGATGGCGCCGACAATCTGACCCAGTTCGGCGGCGACTTCGTCCCCGGGGCGGTTCAGCAGGATGGCGCGCCGTTCGGCACCGTCTCCGACGTTGCCATTCGTCCCGACGGCGTGATCGAGGCGATCTTCAAGAACGGCTCGCGCCGGCCCATCTACCGCATCCCGGTAGCGACCTTCTCCAGCCCCGACGGGCTGCAGTCGCGCAACGGCAACGTCTTCATCGCCACCGAGAACTCGGGCGACCCGACGCTCCGCGAGGCCGACTCCGGCCCGGCGGGCAAGATCAGCTCCTTCTCTCTCGAGGGCGCCACCGTCGACATCGGCGAGGAATTTACCAACATGATCGTCACCCAGCGGGCTTACTCCGCGGCAACCAAGGTGATTAGCACCGCCGACGAGATGCTGGACGAGCTGATCCGGATCAAGCGTTAAGCAGTAGGCAACGCCGCCACTTCCAGGGTCTCCACGCCTCAACAACCGTCACGGCCGGGCTTGTCCCGGCCGTCCCCGAGGCGGATGCGCCGCGACAGAGGGATGGCCGCAACAAGTGCGGCCGTGACGATAGAGTGCGGTGTTTGCGTTGCCAAAAATACCCATTCGGGTTATTAACCGCGTCTTCACGTCCGCTGGCTAGGTTGGGGCCGTCACCAGCGGCCCTTCCCGCCGCTGCTCGGTTTCTCGAGCGGAAGCGTACATGGACGCAGCACTCAGGCTCATCCGATCTTTCGGCCCGGTTCGCGCCGCAGCACTGGCCACCGGCCTGCTCGCCTCCGTGGCGATCATCGCCTGGCTGGTCAGCCGCGTCTCGGCGCCGGAGATGGCGCTCCTCTACGGCGATCTCGACGTCGGCGATGCCGCGCGCATTGTCGAGCATCTCGAAGGCGCCGCTATTCCTTACGAGCTGCGCCAGGGCGGCACCGCCGTCTACGTCGCCGCACCCGCGGTCCCGAGGCTTAGGATTGCGCTGGCCGAGCAGGGCGTGCCGACAGGCGGCGCGACCGGCTACGAACTCTTCGACACCGCGCCGATGCTCGGCACCACCAACTTCATGCAGGACGTCAACCTGGTCCGCGCCCTCGAAGGCGAGCTCGCGCGCAGCATCCGCTCGATGGACGCGGTTCAGGCCGTCCGCGTCCACCTGGTTCTGCCGAAGCGCGAGATGTTCAGCCGCCAACGCGAGCAGCCGAGCGCCTCGGTGCTGTTGCGTACGCGCGGCAACCAGCCCCCCAGCGCGAGCCAGGTACTCGCCATCCAGCACCTGGTCGCCTCCGCCGTCGCCGGGCTTGATGCGGCGCACGTGTCGATTGTCGACGGCCGCGGCACCCTGCTCACCCGCACGGGCGACGGCGACAGCGCCACAGCCTTCGCCAGCAGCAATGAGGAGCGGCAGCGGCGCTTCGAGGACCGCCTGCGGCACACCGTCGAGCAGTTGCTCGAGCGGACGCTGGGCGCCGGCAAGGTTCGCGCCGAGGTCAGCACCGAGATGGATTTCGACCGCGTCAATACCAGCGAGGAGCTGTTCGACCCGGAGAGCCAGGTCGTCCGCTCTACCCAGACGATCGAGGAAAGCGGCAGCAGCAAGGACGCCGACGCCGATCCACCGGTCACGGTCGCGTCGAACCTGCCCGACCCCGGCATGGCCTCCGGTCCCGGCCGGAGCAGTTCGTCGGCCGAAAATCGGACCGAGGAGACGGTGAACTACGAGATCTCGAAAAAGGTCGTCAACCACGTCCGCGAGATCGGCGTCATCAAGCGGCTCTCGGTTGCGGTTCTGGTGGACGGCCTCACGGGCGCCGACGGCGCGGATGGCGCCGCCGGTGCCTACCAGCCGCGCAGCCAGGAGGAGCTCGACCGGATCGCGACGCTGGTTCGCGGCGCCATCGGCTTCGACGCCAACCGCGGCGACCGGGTGGAGGTGATCAACATGCAGTTCGCCGCCACCGAGATGCCCGAGGCGGAGCCGGCGCCCTTCCTCGGCCTCGGCAGAGCCGAGATCATGCAGATCGCGCAGTCCCTGGGCCTGGTCCTCCTCGGCGGGCTAATCCTGCTGGTCGTGGTCCGCCCGCTCCTCAACCGCGCGCTGGAAGCGACCCGGGCGAGCGCGCCAAGCGTCAACGCGACGCCGGCGCTGGAAGCGGCCGCCGCCAACGCGCCGGCACTGCCCGCTCCCGCCGAGATGATCGACATCGACCGGGTCGAAGGCCAGGTGAAGGCGTCAATCATCAGGACCGTCGGCGACATCGTCGACAAGCACCCCGAAGAAAGCCTCGCCATCGTGCGCGGGTGGCTCCATGCCGAGTCCTAGGAACACAGCCGTGAGCGTGCCTGCGCCGCTGGTCAAGGACGAAAGCCAAGGCCTCAGCGGCCCGGACAAGGCGGCGGCCTTCATCCTCGCCCTCGGCGAGGAGGAAGCCGCCAAGCTCCTGCAGAAGATGGACGAGGACGAGATCCGCATGCTCTCGCAGTCGATGGTGTCGCTGGGCGCGGTCCCGGCGGCGGCCGTCGAGGGCCTGATGATCGAGTTCACCAAGGAGCTGTCCGCGACCGGCTCGCTGGTCGGCGGGTTCCAGACCACCGAGAAGCTCCTGGCCAGCACCCTGCCGCCGGACAAAGCCGAGCAGATCATGCAGGAGATCCGCGGGCCGGCCGGGCGGACCATGTGGGACAAGCTCGGCAACGTGAACGAGAACGTGCTCGCCAGCTACCTGAAGAACGAGTACCCGCAGACCGTCGCGGTCGTCCTCTCCAAGATCAAGCCGGCCCACGCCGCCCGCGTCCTGTCGCTGTTCGCCAACAGCTTCGCGCTCGAGGTGGTCGTCCGCATGCTGCGGATGGAGACGGTGCAGAAGGACGTGCTCGACCACGTCGAAAACACGCTGCGCACCGAGTTCATGACCAACCTCGCCCGCGGGCCCCGGCGCGACGCCCACGAGGTCATGGCCGAGATCTTCAACAACTTCGACCGCGCGACCGAGGGCCGGTTCATGACCGCGCTCGAGGAGCGCAGCAGCGAAGCGGCCGACCGCATCAAAAAGCTGATGTTCACCTTCGAGGACCTGATCCGGGTCGACGCCACCGGCATCCAGTCGCTGCTGCGGAAGATTGCCAAGGACCGGCTGGCGATCGCGCTCAAGGGCGCGACGGACCCGCTCAAGGAGCTGTTCTTGAGCAACATGTCCGAGCGGGCAGCGAAGATGCTGCGCGAAGATATGGACTCGCTTGGGCCGGTGCGGCTGCGCGACGTCGACGAGGCCCAGGCCGGCGTCGTCGCCGAGGCAAAAGCGATGGCCGAGGCCGGCGACATCGTGATCGGCACTCCCGACGGGAACGACGAGTTGATCTACTAGGGCCGCGCGGATGACCTGCATCGAAAAGTTCACCTTTTCCCGCCGCTTTGCCACCGCCGGCGAGTTGATCCGGCGGAGCGACGAGCCGGGCCCGCTGACGATCCTGCAGAGCGACGACGAGATCGCCCGCATCCGCGCCGAAGCGTTCGCGGAAGGCTGCGTCGAGGGTCAGGCCGAAGGCGTCGCCCTTGGCCGGGCACAGGCCGAGGCGGAAGCCGCGGCGGCGGCTGCCAGGCACGAGACAAAGGTTCTTGAGCGGCTGTGCGAGCGGCTGGCCGAGGCGGCGGGCGAGCGCGACCAGATTGCCCAGACGGCGGAGAGCGGAGCGCTGGCACTTGCCGCCTCGGCGCTCCGCAAGGCCCTGCCCGCCTTCCATCGCCGGCTTGCCGAAACTGAGATCGAGGCGCTGCTCGCCGACGTTGCCGGCCGCATGGCCGAGCCCCTGACGCTGACGCTCGCCGTCCATCCGGACCTGGCGGCGTCGCTGCAGGTCCGGCTCGAAGCGGTCGCCACGAAGTGCCGCCTCACCGGCCGGCTGGTCCTTGCCGCCGAGCGGGGGATCGCGGAGGGCGATTGCCGGATCACCTGGGCTGGCGGCGGCGCGGAGCGGGAGCTCTCGGCGCTGCTGGGGCGCATCGACAACATCGTTAGGACCGTTGCCGGGGACGAACCCGACCCGGCGGAAGCCGAAATTTCTGGGAGCATCGAGGATCATGGCTGAGGATCGCGACCTTACCTTCAACCAGCTGTCGCCGGCCGATCCGGAGATGGATATGGCCGCGGCCATGGCCGCCGAGGCGGCCGGCCGACGCGCCCTGGAGCCCGTCGACCCGCTGCGGACGGTTCAGGACCTGGAGGCCGTCTACGACGTGCCGGTGCAGGTCTCGGCCGTCCTCGGCAAGGCGACGATGGAAGTCAGTCAGTTGCTGAAGCTCGGCCGCGGCGCCGTCGTCGAACTCGACCGCAAGGTCGGCGAGGCCATCGACATCTACGTCAACAATCGCCTCGTCGCCCGCGGCGAGGTCGTCATCGTCGACGACCGCCTCGGCGTGACCATGACCGAGATCGTCAAGAGCGAGCGGAACTAAGGCGATGGCTCCGGAGACCTCGTCGGCCGGCGCGACCGCTCCGGCCGTCCGCCCGATCAAGCGGTCGCGCGTCAGGGCGGATGCGGCGACCATCATCGGTGTGATCGCGGGCTTCGCCATGCTGGCCGCGGCGATCGCCGCCGGCGGGCCGGCGCGCTCGTTCTTCGACCTGCCCTCGATCTTCATCGTCGTCGGCGGCACGTTCGCCGTGGTGCTCACCTGCTTCTCGGCAACGGAGGTGCTGAACACCTTCCGGGTCCTGGCCAAGACGCTGGTCACGACGCTGCCGCCGCCGCGCGAGGCGGCGCGCCAAGTGATCCAGCTGGCCGACATCGCCAGACGCTACGGGCCGCTGCATCTGGAGAAGCCGCTCCACGGCATCGCCCACATGCCCTTCCTCTACAAGGGCTTCTCCATGGCGGTGGACGGGATCAGTGGCGACGAGATCGAGGCGGTCCTCAGCCAGGACCTGCAGGCCACCGCCCATCGCCATCAGCGCAGCGCTGACGTTCTCCGCCGGGCCGCCGAGTACGCCCCGGCGATGGGCCTGATCGGCACCCTGATCGGCCTGGTGCAGATGCTGGGCAATCTCCAGGATCCCACCTCGATCGGCCCGGCCATGGCGCTGGCGCTACTCACCACCTTCTACGGCGCCGTCCTCGCCAACATCGTCTTCTCCCCGCTCGCCGCCAAGCTCGAGCGTAACTCCGCCGAGGAGGCGCTGGTCAACCAAGTCTACCTGCTCGGCGCGGTGTCGGTCAGCCGCCAGGAAAACCCGCGTCACCTGCAAGCGATGCTGAACAGCGTCCTGCCGCCAGCGGAGCGGATCCGCTTCTTCGGCTGAGCCAAACCGCTTCTTCGGCCGAGCCGAACCAGGCGCGCCACAACGAAGGCAAGGAAGAACAGAGAATGCGACTGCTGATCGTCGGACCGCTCGCCGGCCAGCTCGGCGCCGCCAGCCGGATCGCCATCGGCCTCGGCGCCCAGGTCCTTCATGCCGATGACGTCGAGATCGGGCTCAAGGTCATTCGCGGCGGCCAGGGCGTCGACCTGGTGATGGTCGATGTGGTCTGCGACGTGGCGTCGCTGTTCGCCAGCCTCACCGCCGAGCGCATCTCCGTGCCGGTCGTGGCCTGCGGCGTCAGCGCCGACGCCCCGGCTGCGGTCGCGGCCATCGCGGCCGGCGCCAAGGAGTACATCCCGCTCCCGCCCGACGCCGAGTTGATCGCCGCGGTGCTTGCCGCCATCGCCGAGGATCGCAACGCGGTGCTGCATGCCGACCCGGCCATGGCCCGCGTGGTCGCCCTGGCCGACAAGGTCGCCGCCAGCGACGCCAGCGTGCTGATCACCGGCGAATCCGGCACCGGCAAAGAGGTCCTCGCCCGCCACCTGCATGCCGCGAGCCGGCGGGCGAAGGGCCGGTTCGTCGCCGTCAACTGCGCCGCGATCCCCGACACCCTGCTCGAGACCGAGCTCTTCGGCCACGAGAAGGGCGCCTTCACCGGCGCAGTGGCCAGGCGCATCGGCCGCTTCGAGGAGGCGCACGGCGGCACGCTGCTGCTCGACGAGATCAGCGAGATGGACGTGCGCCTACAGGCGAAGCTGCTCCGCGCCATCCAGGAGCGGGAGATCGACCGGATCGGCGGGACCAGGCCGGTGAAGGTCGATGTCCGCCTGCTCGCCACCTCCAACCGCAACCTCGGCGAGGCGGTCGCGGCCGGCCGGTTCCGCCAGGACCTCTACTTCCGCCTCAACGTCGTCGCCCTGCGCATTCCGCCGTTGCGCGAGCGGCCCGCTGACATCGGCCTCCTCGCCGAGCACTTCGCCGCCCGCTTCGCCAGGGAGAACGGGCTGCCGGCGCGGCCGCTCTCGGTGGAGGCGCGGCGGCTGCTCGCGGCCCATGCTTGGCCGGGCAACGTCCGCGAACTCGAGAACATCATCCACCGCGCGGTGCTGCTCGCGGCCGGCGAGGAGCTCGGCGCAGACGCCATCGACCTTCCGTGCGGCGACAACGCCACCTTGGCCGCGGGCACCGCCGCGGGCGCTGCCCCCGTCGGCTCTACCCTGGCGGACGTCGAGCGCGGCCTCATCCTCTCGACGCTGTCGCACTGCCTCGGCAACCGCACCCACGCCGCCACCATCCTCGGCATCTCGATTAGGACGATGCGCAACAAGCTGCGCCAGTACAGCGAGGACGGTTACGCCATCGCCGCGCCCGGCCAGGGCCTGCGACTTTCGGCCTAGGCGAAGACACGAAAAAGCGATGATCATGAAAGAGCCCAGAACATGAGCGACGGCACGGCGGCGGCCGTGAAGCTGGAGGCGCCGGGCGCGCAGATCCTGACGCGCCTCGGCGCCCTGCTGCGCCAGAGCGAGATCGCCCTGGCGTTGGCGGTCGTGACCATCCTCGTGGTCCTGATCCTGCCTCTGCCGGGCTGGCTTCTGGACGTGAGCCTGGCGTTCTCGCTGGCGTTCTCGGTGATGATCCTGATGACGGCGCTGTTCGTCGAGCGGCCGCTCGACTTCAACGCCTTCCCGATCGTGCTCCTGCTGGCGACGATGATCCGCCTCGCGCTGAACCTGGCGTCGACGCGGCTGATCCTGGCCGAGGGCCACAACGGCACCGCCGCCGCCGGCCACGTCATCGAGGCGTTCGGCGGCTTCGTCGCCGGCGGCAACTTCGTCATCGGCCTGATCGTCTTCATCATCCTCGTCATCGTCAACTTCGTCGTCATTACCAAGGGCTCCACCCGCATTGCCGAGGTGTCCGCGCGCTTCACCCTCGACGCCATGCCGGGCAAGCAGATGGCGATCGACGCCGACCTCTCCGCCGGGCTGATCGACGAGGAGCAGGCCCGCTTCCGCCGCAAGACCCTGGAGGACGAGAGCAACTTCTACGGCGCCATGGACGGCGCCTCCAAGTTCGTCCGCGGCGACGCCGTCGCCGGGCTCCTGATCACCTTCATCAACGTCATCGGCGGCATGGTCATCGGCATCGCCCAGATGGACCTGCCGTTCGTAGCCGCCGCCGACACCTACACCCGGCTCACCATCGGCGACGGCCTGGTCAGCCAGATCCCGGCGCTGATCGTCTCGACCGCGGCCGGCCTCATCGTCACCAAGGGCAGCATCAGCGGCACCACCGAGAAGGCGCTGACCGGCCAGCTTCTCGGCAATCCCAAGGTGCTCGGGATGAGCGCCTTCCTGCTGACGGCGCTGGCGGTCGTTCCTGGCGTCCCCGCCCCGCCCTTCCTGCTGCTCGCCGCCATCGCCGGCGGGATGGCCTGGCGCCTCCACTCCAAGACCACGCGGGCGAAAGCCGCAGAGGCCCAGGCCGACGCCGAAGCCAAGTCCGCCCCGGCCGCCGAGGAGCCGATCACGGCAGCGCTGAAGATGGACGACGTCCGCCTGGAGCTGGGCTATGGGCTGCTGTCGCTGGTCGACGGCAAGGACGCAAGTCCCCGCCTCACCGACCAGATCAAGGCGCTGCGCCGCCAGCTCGCCGGCGAGCTCGGCTTCGTCATGCCGAGCGTGCGCATCCAGGACAACATGCAGCTCGCCGCCGAGACCTACGTCATCCGCATCAAGGAGATCGAGGCCGGGCGCGGCAGCGTGCGCCCGGGCCGGGTCCTGGTCATGGATCCGCGCGGCGACGTCATCTCGCTGCCCGGCGAGGCGGCGCGCGAGCCCACCTTCGGCCTGCCGGCGATGTGGATCGACCCGACCCGGCGCGAGGAGGCGATGTTCCGCGGCTTGACCGTCGTCGACGCCGCGACCGTGGTCACCACCCACCTCACCGAGGTCATCAAGGACAACATGGCCGAGATGCTGTCCTACGCCGAGACGCGGAAGCTCCTCGACGAGCTGGACAAGGAGCACCAGAAGCTCATCGGCGAGATGATCCCGAACCACATCTCCTACGGCGGGATCCAGCGGGTGCTGCAGAACCTGCTCGCCGAGCGGGTCTCTATCCGCGATCTGCCGGCCATTCTCGAAGCCATCGCCGAGATCGCCGGCCACGGCCGCGGCATTGGCGTCATCACCGAGCACGTCCGCACCCGGCTTTCCCGGCAGATCAGCGACATGCACGCCAACGCCGACGGCATCGTGCCGTTCATCACCCTGTCGCCGGAGTGGGAACAGACGTTCGCCGAATCGATCGTCGGCAGCGGCGACGACCGCCAACTGGCGCTGCCGCCGACCAGGCTGCAGGCGTTCGTGCAGGCGCTGCGCAACAGCGTCGAGCGCCAGGCGATGACCGGCGAAAGCGCCGTCGTGCTGACCAGCCCGCAGGCGCGCCCGTTCGTCCGCTCCATCGTCGAGCGGTTCCGGCCGACCGTCGCGGTGATGTCGCAGAGCGAGGTTCATCCCAGGGCCCGGATCAAGACCGTTGGCCAGATCTAGTGGGGGAATAAGAGCATGCGCCTGAAAACCTATTGCGCCGGCTCGATGGCGGAGGCAATGCAGCTCGTCCGCAAGGACATGGGCCGCGACGCCATCATCGTCGCGACGCACCAGGAGGCGCCGGGCGCCGAGGTCCAGGTCACTGCCGCCGTCGAGGCGGACGACGACGACCATGGCTTCCTCGCCGACTGGGATGAGACGGCGAGCGAGGAAACCGCCCCGGCGCAGGCGGGTGACGCCGGGCGCGCCGGCGGCGACGGAAACCTCCTGCACCGCGAGCTCCGCTATCACGGCGTGCCTCCGGAGCTCGCGGACCGGCTCTCCCGCCTCGGCATGCGCTTTACCGCCGGCGACGCGGTCATGGCCCTGGCCGGGGCGCTGGACGAGGCCTTCACCTTCGCGCCGCTGGGCGACCTGCCGCCGACGCGCCCGCTGATGCTGGTCGGCCCGCCTGGCGCCGGCAAGACGATCGCCGCGGCGAAGCTAATGATGCGCGCGCGCCGGGCCGGACGGGTCTTTGCCGCCATCACCACCGACAGCCGCCGGGCCGGTGGCGTCGAGCAGCTCCAGGCCTTCACCGCCATCCTCGGCGCCGAGCTCGCCGCCAGCGACGAGCCCGAGGCGCTGCTGGCGGCCGTCCAGGCGGCGGGGGACAGCGAGCTCTACATCGATACCGCCGGGGCAAACCCTTACGAGGACGAGGAGCTGGAGACCCTGCGGGCCCAGGTGCGCATCAGCCGCGCCGAGCCGATCCTGGTCCTGCCCGCAGGCTGCGATCCGATGGAAGCGGCCGACATCGCCCGCGCCTTCGCCTCCGTCGGCGCCCGGCGGCTGATCGCGACGCGTCTCGACATGAGCCGCCGGTTCGGCAGCCTGCTCGCCGCCGCGGCGGCCGGGCAGCTCGCGTTCGCCGGCGTCGGCATCAGCCCCTTCGTCGCCGACGGCCTCGCTGCCCTCAATCCCCTCTCTCTGGCCCGCCTCCTTCTTCCGGCGACGGCCACGGCGGCCGAGAAGCCGTCCTCCCCCCAGCTCCGCGAGGCCGCACGATGAGCGAAGGCACTTGCCAGATCCTGCGCCCGGCGGCCTTCGCCCGCCGCGGCAGCCTCGTCGCCATCGCCTCGGGCAAGGGAGGGGTCGGCAAGACCTGGCTTGCCATCACCCTGGCGCACGCCCTTGCTCGCGCAGGAAGAAAGACTCTGCTGTTCGACGGCGACCTCGGGCTTGCCAACATCGACATCCAGCTCGGCCTGATGCCCCAGGACGACCTCGGCGACGTCCTGTCCGGACGGGTCACGCTGGCGCAGGCGGTCATCCACTTCACCGACGGCTTCGACATCATCACCGGCCGGTCCGGCTCCGGGCGGCTCGGCTCGACTCCGGCGAGCCGGCTCCAGCACCTGAGCCAAAGCCTGATGGGCATGAGCCGCGACTACGACATGGTCATGCTCGACCTCGGCGCCGGCGTCGAGCAGACCGTGCGCGCGCTTGCCAGGAGCGTCGACACCTGTCTCGTCATCGTGACGGACGAGCCGACCTCGCTGACCGACGCCTACGCCTTCATCAAGGTCACGCATGCCGACCAGCCCTTGGCCGACATCCGCATCATCGTCAACCTCGCCGAAACCAGCCCCGACGGCACGCGGACCTACAACACCCTTCTCAGGGCCTGCGAAAGCTTCCTCCGGATCTCGCCACCGCTGCTAGGGATCGTCCGCCGCGACCCACGGGTGGCCGAGGCCATCCGCCAGCAGACCCCGATCCTGACCCGAAGCCCGCGCACCGCGGCCGCCTGCGACGTCAACGCCATCACGCTCAAGCTCCTGTCGGAGTTCGGCGGCCGGACCCGGGCGGCCGTCCGCTGATGCGACAAGGCTAGGATGCGGCCGTGATGAGCGGCGGCCTGGCCAGCCTGATCCGGCTTCGTTCCTGGGACTGCGAGCAGGGGCGCCGAGCGGTGGCCGCGGCACAGGCGCAGGCGGACCGCCTTGCCGCCCGCCTGCGCGAGCTCGTAAGCGCGCGCGACCATGAGCGAGCCGCGGCGGCGACCCTGCCGCCGGAGGCACGGCTCGGTCTTGCCGCCTACGAGCGCCGAATGCGAGCCGAACGCGAGAAGCTCGTGGCCGAGCTAGAAGCCGCTGCGGTGGCGCTGGTCGAAGCCCGCGGCCAGCTCGCCGCGTCCTACCGGGAGAAGCGTAAGCTCGAGCTTGCCCAAATGAAGCGGCTGCACGCCGAGGCCCGGGCGCGCGCCAAGCGCGAGCGCATGGCGTTGGACGAGATCGCGCTGAACGGGCATGGGGGCAGAACGGGCGCGGCCGAATAGGCCGGAGCACCGCTGGGCATCGGGGGCATTGCGCCGGTCTTGTTGCGGCAACCGCTGGCCCGACGGACGAGCCCGCAGGTGAGGCTAAAGCAATTGGTGATTGGGTTGATGCGCCTGCCTGTACAACACCGTCATCGCGAGCCGCGAAGCGGCGTGGCGATCCAGTCCTCAAGCAGTAGATTGCCGCGTCGGCTTCGCCTCCTCGCAATGACGGCTGTGATCTAACTGGCTGACCTTTCCCTAAGCATGCTCCGCAGCCCATAACCTCCGGCTCTTCTGAACCGTCATTGCCGCGCTTGTTGCGGCAATCCACAAGCACGCGCCTACGCGGGGGCTCCCCGCCTCGCCGTCGCCCTTTACGGTGAGTCACCAATGACAATCGTTGGCTCGTGCCGGACGGGCACGGAGAGCGAGCTGGCGATGAAGCACAGCCGATGCGCGTCAGCATGGAGCGCCTTCGCCCGCTCCCGGTCGGCGCCAGGCGCCAAGGCGATCCGCGGCCTGAGTACGATCGCGCTGAACCGGCCGCCACCGTCGGCGTTCTCGACGATCGTGCCTTCGGCCTCGTCCTCGTAGCTCGTCACGACCACGCCGGCATCGGCGCAAAGGTGCAGATACATCAGCATGTGGCATGCCGAGACGGCGGCAAGGAAGAGCTCCTCCGGATTGTAACGGCCGGCGTCGCCCCGGAAGGCCGGGTCAGACGAGCCGTCGATCCCGGGCTTGCCGCCGGCCTGGATCTGGTGGTCGCGGCCATAGGTCCGGTAGCTCGCGGTCCCCTCGCCGCGGTTGCCGGTCCAGCGAACGCTGATGTCGTAGTGGTGCTCGCGGCCAGCGTTCCCCGTCATACTCCAGCCCCCGCGTTCCTCCCCAGCATCCTGCCAGCGGTTGTCGGCGACGGCGAGCGGATAGAGCACGCGCCGCGAGTTGGCTCGCTCCTTCAGAGAACCGGCAGGTCGAAGCGGATCGGCAGCGAGATTCTGATAAAGTAGTCCGGTGCCTCATCTGTGAGGCCGATGCCGCCGGCGATGTCGAGGAGCACGCCTCGCCCGAGGATCGATGAGGCGCCAACGACGAAGATTCCTTCTACCCGGTCCGAGTCGCTGAGGGTGCGGCCACCCACGTCGATGTCGTCGACGTAGGTCGTCTGGAACTGGAAGCGCAGCGAGGTCTCAGGGCTGGCGGCAAGGAAGGTTCCGAGGTTGAAGCCGTACTGGTCGCCCGGGTTGAAGTCGTTGTCGTCGAAGGTCTTCTGGTAGAAGCCGCTGACGACGAAGGCGAGCGGATCCTGCCGCTTCAGCGCCACCAGCTGGCCCGTGACGGCGCTGAAGCCGCCATCGAGCGCGATGTCGTTGTCGTCCTTCTCACCCAGGCCGGTGTTGTAGGTCACCCGCGCGATCAGGTCCGGCCGGACGACCCCCTCGCGAAACAGCGTCTTCGCCAAGCCGACGCGCAGGTCCCCGATGCCGTTGCCCCAGCCATCGCGGCTCGACCGGCCGATGCCAGCATCGAGGATCTCGTCCTGCTGGACGAAGTTGTAGGGAAGCGACAACTCGAACTGCGAGTCCCAGGGCAGGCCGACGCGAAAGCCGAGCGCCGCGGTGAGCTCGTTGCGCTCAACCTGCGGATTGGTCAAGGCTAGATCGCCGCCACCAACATCGACCAGTACCGGCGAGAGGTCGTTCTCGCGCCGGGCGTAGGTGAAGGACGGCTCGATCTCGGCCTGCCCCGCCGGAAGGAGCAGGGCGCCGCCGGCGACGAGGGTGCGCTCGAGCGCCCGCTCCGCCGCCTGCTCGTCCACCTCGACCGCGCCCGGTGCCGGTGCGGGTGCGGGTGTGCGCGTTGGCGCTGACGCCGGCGGCGCCTCGGCGCCCTCCGCCGGCGCATCCTGGGCGCGGGCGGGCCATGGTCCCATCGGCATGCCGACGGTGCCGCCGATGAGGGCGAGCGCGCCGAGGGCGAATGCCCAAGGCCGCGCGCTGGCGCGCCGACCCCGGATGAATTGCGGCATTATCTGGTTCCCCTGCCTGTCTGACGCCGCCTTCAGGCGACTACCTTAGCGCCACGAACTCCTCGGCCCTTGGCGCGAGGCCGTTCCTGGGCGAGCCGCCGCCGTGGGCGGAGACGACGAAGCCGACCTTCCCGAACGACGGGTACTCGATCCAGGCGTTCTCGAATTTCTTGACCGGCATGGTGTAGTTGCCGAAGGCCGGGTCGGCGACGAGCACCCGGTCGGCCATCCGGCCGCGGAAGATGACGAAGTGGTTGTAGCCGTTGGCCACGATCGGGACGAGGACGGGGGCCCGCTCGACCAGGTCGTCGAGGGTCATCTTCCCGTAGCCGGTGCCGACGTAGCCGCGGCTCTCGGCGACGCGCTTGAGATCGAGCAGCGAGAAGCCCTGACGGACCTGCACCATCTGCGGGTTGTCGATGTATTCCTTGCGGCTGATGAGGGCCTTGGCGATCTCCTTCTCACCCACCGGATCGCCAAACTGCTGGTTCAACACGGTCGTCAGAGCCGCGGCGCCGCAACTCAGGTCCCACTCCTGGATCACGACGTTGTCGCGGCGCATCTCCAAGAGCGACTGCACCGGCTCGCGCGCCTGCACCGGCATCGCCAGCAGCATCGCCGCCACGGCCGCGGCGACCAATCCGACGTCTTCCCGGAGGTCGCGGGCGCAGGATCTCCACCTCATGCGGATCACTTTTCCTTCCCGGCCTGAAGTCCCTCGAAATCGATCTTCCGGCAGCGGCCGGGCGCTTTCCGAGTTGGCTTTTGGGCTTAGGGCTCCGACGAAAGGCTTAGCCAGGGATGTCGTACGGCGGGAAAGAACAAGGGCCCCGGCGAACCGGGGCCCCCTCAGCTCAGCCGGCTGCGCCGGCACCCGCGTTGCTCTTAGTAGGCGACCGCGGTCGAGGACGAGTAAGACTCGGAGCCGACCCTGTGAACGGCCGTCGCGGACGTGTAGGTAGAGGTATATGTGTTCGGGCCGAGCGCCAGCGCGTAGGCATCGGCGTATGCGCTGTTGTAGTACCCGGCGACGACGGCATCCATCTGGGCGGTGCTCAGCGGCTCGGCCGCGTTGGCGACGCTTACGCCACCGAGAAGAGCAGCACCGGCCAGCAGTGACAGAAACTTAGCGGACATTACTTCCTCCTACATGAGATTTAGAAAGCATAAGCTTGCTCGCCTCGCGGCCGTCCGGCCATAAATGAATAAAACTACGAGCAAGCGTCGAGAGCATCTGTCAGTTTTCGCTTGATCTCAACACCGCAAAGGGGGGTATCACCTTTTTGCTTATGCGGTTGATACTCAGCCAATCTGATCGAAGCTTCTTGTTGGCTGATCGACCCACGACAGCGGAAGAAAAAGGGGGCAGGCGCCCCCTCAGGTTCTCCGCTTGAACCACGTTCCTGCCTTGTGACGTTTCCAGCTTTTCGGCGGGCGGTAACTGGGCGGTGACGCTTAGTGGACGGCGAGATCAGCCGTCATGCCCGCCACCAGTACCGCGGCCAGGCCGCTCGTCGCCGAGCGTGACGCGCTCGTCTGCGAGCCGCCGACGCCATAGGTGATCGAGACGGCGGCATGGGCGTCGCCCGACGCATTGCCGGCGCCGGCGCCCGCGCCGGCGGCAGCCGCCGACGCCGAAGCGTGCGGCACCTTCACCGCCAGCGTGTTGGTGACCGTGGAGGCGGTCGACGAGGTACCGTTGGCGGTGGCGGTGGCGGTGGCGCGCGCCCCCGCCGCGTTACCCGCCGTGACAGTGTCGAGCGCCGCCAGCGAAAGCTCCACCGGCGCCGCCGACGCGCCCCCGGCGGTCGCCGCAACAACCATGACCGCCGCGCCGGTGGCGATCGCCCTTACGAATACTCTGTTCATGTGAACCCCCTCAAAGTCTCAAAATGCGGGTCACGCCCATTAACGCGACGAGAACGACGTCGACCGGCTGCTCGAACTGGAGAACCCCGGCGCCGATTGCGCCGCGAGGCTGACGGAGGACAGGCCCGTGCCCGCGGCCGATGCCGAACCACTGGCGGCGGCGTCGGTGGAACGGGTGCTGACGGACCGGCTGACGCTTCCGCCCGCGGCGCTTCCGGCCGCCGATGCCGTCTCGCCGGTGGCGCCGGTTGCGGTCACGGCAGAGCTTACCGGGGAGCTTACCGGGAAGCTTGCCATCGGCGCGGCGGAGCCAATGGGTAGGCCGCGGTCGCCGATTCCCACCTCGGCAAGGCGCGTAGGCTGCGTCCACAGCCATGAGGCGAACACGGCAGCGGCGCTTTCCGCGAAGCCTGACGCATCGGCGGCGAGCGCCGAACCCGCGGACAGGGAGCCCGTGAGGGTCCCGGCGGATAGAACCGTGCTCGCCGTAAGGGCATCGAGCTCGGTGTTGGCCAGAATCGGTGGCGCACCGTCGTTGGCCGCGGCCGGGGCGGCAAGCCCGACCGCCACCAGCGCCAATGCCAGACGCGTGGAGCTGATCATCGACATAACCTCCTCTGTGGTTCGGCTAAAGCCTTGTGCCGCCGACGACTTGCTGCATCGACAACGGCCGGCAAGTGTACCGGCGGGGTGCGCCCCGGCGGCAGATGGCCCTTGGGCGAGGCTCCCTACGCACTTCGGGCGCGCTGCAGTCGCCGCGTGCGCGCGTGCCGGGCGGACCGGGCCGGGTCGCTTCCGCGCGAGGACTTGGCCTTCGGAGCAGCGCGTTCTACCTCCTTTGGAGGCTAGCGTTCGAACTCGTCGTCGCCCGGTCGTCGGCCGCAACGTTGCCGGCGGAAGCGGATTGCGCCATGGTGATTGCGGGTGCGTTCGATTTGCTGGCGTCCCCCGACGCCGACCAAAGGGAGCTCGAGCCATGCTCTGGCGCGGCGGTAGACGTAGCGAGAACATCGAGGACCGTCGCGGAATGGGCGGCGGCTTCCGCTTCCCGTCCGGCGGGCGGATGCCCGGCGGCTTTCGCTTCCCCACCGGCGGCGGGCGGATGCCGGGCCGGAGGGCTGGCGGCATCGGCGGCATCGGCCTCGTCATCCTGCTCCTCCTCGCGCTGATCTTCGGCATCAACCCGTTGAGCCTCTTGCAGGATCCGGGCGACGGTCAGGCTCCTTCAGGCTACCTGCCGCAGAGCGGTCCCGGCGGCGCCGGGGCCATCGCAGGGCCAGAGCGAGATGCGCGAGTTCGTCTCCGTGGTCCTGGCCGACACGGAGGACACCTGGAACAGGCTGTTCCGCGACATGGGCCGCACCTACCAGGAGCCGACGCTGGTGCTGTTCTCGGGCATGGTCGCCTCGGCCTGCGGCCGCGCCGATGCCTCGGTCGGGCCCTTCTACTGCCCGGCGGATGGCAAGGTTTACCTCGACTTCAGCTTCTTCGACGACCTGCACCGCCGCTACGGCGCGCCCGGCGACTTCGCCCAGGCCTATGTCATCGCCCACGAGATCGGCCATCACGTGCAGAACCTGCTCGCGATCAGCGAGCGGGCGGACCAGCTTCGCCGCCGGCTGAGCACCGCCGACGCCAACCGGCTGTCGGTGATGATGGAGCTGCAGGCCGACTGCTTTGCCGGCGTCTGGGCGCACCATGCCAACCAGCGGCGCAAGCTGCTCGAGCCCGGCGACATCGAGGAGGGCATCAACGCCGCCAGCGCCATCGGCGACGACCGCATGCAGCGCCGGTCCCAGGGCTACGTCGTCCCCGACGCCTTCACCCATGGCTCGTCGCAGCAGCGGGTCGCCTGGTTCAAGCGCGGGCTGGCCGAGGGCAACGTCGACGCCTGCGACACCTTCAACGACACCTCGCTGTGAGGAGAACCGGCGAGGTTGGCTGTTCTGGCGAAAAGGAAGCGGGCGGCGGCGACAGCAGCGCAAAGACTTGGCGACAAGGGCCACGAACTTGTGCCATGATTACGATGACGCGAGTGGCAGGAGCAAGTGGTTGCATGCAGCACAACAGCAATTGATCATCTGCTGCCAGCGCGCGGACGTATGATGTCTATGCCGATAAGAACGATGACAACGTCTATGGCGTGGGAAGCGCGCTGATGACGACGCGGCGACGACGGGGGCCTTACCGACGCGTGGTTCTGTTGCCTCTGGCGCTGCTGCTTGCTTGGAATGCGGCGCCGTCGCGACTTGCGGCCGAAGACGCCCAGCCGCCGGCGCGGATCGCCTCGCTGGAGCCGGATGAGCCCCTGGATGCCGACGACGAGGCGATCATCGACGAGGAGGTCGGATCGCCCTCGTTCGCGCCTCGCGCCCGCAAGAACGCGCCGGGCCGCCCGGCGACGCTGTTCAAGACCGGCGAGAGCCTGGAAGACCAGGTCCGCTGCCTGGCGCTGAACATCTATTTCGAGGCCCGCTCGGAGACCCACTACGGCCGCAAGGCCGTCGCCGCCGTCACCATCAACCGGCTGCGCAGCTCGCGCTTCCCCAAGACCATCTGCGAGGTCGTCCGCCAGGGCGGCGACGAGTCCTTGCACCGCTGCCAGTTCTCCTGGTGGTGCGACGGGCGCAGCGACAAGCCCCGCGAGGGCCCGGCGTGGCGTGCGGCGGTGAAGATGGCCGAGCAGGTCCTGCGCCACGGGGTCAAGGACCCGACCCGCGGCGCGCTCTGGTACCACGCCGACTACGTCAAGCCGGTGTGGCGGCGCGAGAAGGTCCGGGTCGCCCGGATCGGCCGGCACATCTTCTACGTCGACCGCCGCGACCGGCAACGCCCCATCGTCGAGGCCCGGCGCTAGGAAGTTTGCTCCCACACGCCGGGCGCACCTTGAAGCACGAGCGGAGACCGCCGAACGGGCGGTCGCTTCACGGGCAACATCCCCATCCGGAGGTACCTTGCGCCCCGACGGCGTCCAGCAGGCCATGAGTTACGATCCGGTGAGGCAACAGGCGTCGCTCGAAGCGGCCGCAGTCGGACGGAATCTGCCCCGCCGCGCACGATGACTGCATCCGCTTGCCCTTGCGGCGCCACCAATCAGCCTCCCCGCCAGAGAGAAATGTCGCCTGCAAACCGCGACGCCAATGATCGTCTTGAGCAAGTGGTTAGCCAGCATGTGATGCTCGACGGTGTGCTTAAGCCATAAGGTCTGGTCGTCCACGCTTTTCAGCCAGCTCCGCTTGAGGAGGCGGACAGTCTCCCCCAGCGAGAACAAATGGATCCAGTTGACGATCATAAGCGAGGTGGGATAAGCCTCGCGGGGAGCGCTGGTCCCGCTTGGGTTAGCGGAGATGTCAATCAGCAGCTTGCGCCTATTCGGCGGGACGTGCGTGCGCGATGATCCCTTTGACGGCGCGAGGATGCGGCCGCGACGGGATTGGGGACGCGAGTTAGCTCCTCCCTAGTCGCTTGGCTTGGGCGAGGCGGCGAGCGGTTCGGATGAGACAAGGGGGGGGTGTTCATGTCTGCGCGAAGCGTCTGCGAATCACGCGGGCGACACGTAACCCCGTCTCGTCCTCTTCGGGGTACGGACGAAGAACGGTGCGGGCGCAAATTCCGCCTGCGGGCGCGTTTGAGCCGATGAGGCAGGTTTCCCAGGAGTATCAGTCGGGGGTCCTTGCGCTGAAGGAAGTCCCGGCGCCGTCGCTGCGGCGCGGGGGTGTCCTCGTTGCAACCGGCGCGTCGCTGCTGCAGTGCCGGCACCGAAAAGCAGATGGTCGACCTGGCGAAAGCCAGTCTTGCAGGCAAGGCGATCGCCCGGCCCGACCTCGTTCGGCAGGTGATCCAGAAGGCGAAGCGCGATGGCGCGCTGGACACGTTGAAGACGGTCCGCAGTCGTCTCGATAACCCCGTACCTTTGGGCTACAGCTGCGCCGGCCGCGTCCTCGAGGCGGCCGAGGACGTACGGGACATACGGGTCGGCGACCCTGTGGCCTGCGCCGGCGCCGGCTATGCCAGCCACGCCGAAATCAACTTCATCCCGAAAAACCTCTGCGTCCCGATCCCGGACGGGGTCGAGCTCGAGGCCGCCGCCTTCGTCACCGTCGGTGCAATCGCGCTTCAGGGACTGCGTCAGGCGGCGCCGACGCTGGGCGAGCGGGTCGTCGTGATCGGCCTCGGCCTCATCGGCCTTCTCACCGTGCAGTTGCTGAAGGCCGATGGCTGCCAGGTCCTCGGCTACGATCCGGTTGACGCAAAATGCGCCCTGGCGCGGACGCTCGGCCGATGTGGCGTGCTCATCTGACTTGGTAGACGCTGCGGAGGGCTTCACCGCTGGCGTGGGCGCGATGCCGTCCTGGTGACCGCTTCGAGCAAAAGCGACGAGCCGGCCAATGTTGCCGCCACGATCTCTCGGCAGAAGGGGCGCGTGATCCTCGTCGGCATGGTCGGGACGAACCTGCAGCGGGACCCCTTCTACAAGAAGGAGCTCGATCTCCGGCTGTCCATGTCCTACAAAGCACGGCAACCGCGACAACCACCCCAAGGGCAACAAGTAGAGCGACAAGTCTAAGGCCCAGGTATAAGTCCAGGCCGGCCTCGAGATTAACGTCGCTGGCCTGCACGACACGAAGGTTCAAGCTCGCTAGCGCAAATACCGGGCCAGTGATGGCGACTGCGAGGGCGAACTCTCCAAGTGCTGCCGCCGACGTCAGCTTGGCAAGCGTCGCCAGAACGCCCCATTGAGCGAGGCTGTCGACTGCATTGCCCGCCAAGGCCAAGCGACGTTCCGCGTTATCGACAAGATGGGATCCTGCAATACGAAAGGACCGGTGGCTCCCGTCGCCGCTGATCCGTGGCGTTTCTCAACCTGTCCCACCCGCGACGTCGGCGGATAGCCGGAACAAAAGCCGCAACTCGCCCTCTGGAAGATTACAATCGCTTCGAGCCTGAGATACGGCGACTCGCCTTCGCGGTTGGTGAGATCGTTTGCCGCGCCGAGGACGGCTACCGCCGTTGCTACCGTCGATCTCGCCGGGCCTTGCGAGACCTGGGGACGCTCCTGACGGAGTCCGCCCGTCATGCCGAGGCTTTGAGCAGCTTCGTCAGCCGGACGAGATTGTAGGCGGCCCTGGCGAAGGTGAACTGCCTGTCGATCTTCGCCAGCCCGCCGTGGCGGCCTTGCGGAGCCCGGCGACGGTCTTGGCCCAGCCGAAGGCCTCCTCGACGCGCTTGCGGATGCGTAGGCTGACGGCGTAGCCGGGATCGCGCGCCGTCTCGTCGTCGATCGCCGAGCGCCGGCCGCTGAGGTTCTGCGCCACGTGGGGGGTGACGTCGATCTCGCCCAACTCGGCTGCGAAGTCCTGGGCGTCGTACCCCTTGTCGGCGCCCAGGGTGACCGGCTCCGCCCGCCCCGGCGCCTCCGCGTGCGGCGTGATCAGCTCCACGGCAGCCAGCCGCTCGGCGCGGCCGGAGGCGCGGGTGGCGACGGCGCCGACGATCAGGCCGTTGCGGTTCTCCATCAGCGCATGCCCCATGAAGCAGAGCTTCGCCTCCTTGCCGCGGCCCTTGCGGTAGAGCCTGGCGTCCGGGTCGGTGGCGGAGGCATGCGTCTCGTTGGAGCGCTTCTGCGCACGGAAGTCCTGCTCGCCGTTGCGCCCCGCATCCGCCGGCGGCCCCGACCCGTCCTTGGGGCGGAAACTCTTGGTGCTGGCCCACGCCTCCAGCAGCGTGCCGTCCACCGAGAAGTGCTCGCCGGACAAAAGCGCCTTCACCTGCGGCTGCGCCAGCACCCCGGCCAGAAACTTCACCGCCACGTCGCCCTCCAGCAGCCGGTCGCGGTTCTTGGTGAAGGTCGTCGCATCCCACACCGGATCGTCGATGCCCAGGCCGACGAACCAGCGGAACAGAAGGTCGAACTCGATCCGCTCCACCAGTTGCCGCTCCGATCGGATCGAATAGAACGCCTGCAACAAGAGCGCCCGCAGCAGCCGCTCCGGCGGGATCGACTTGCGGCCATGGGGCGAATACAGAGCGTCGAACTCCTCAGACAGACCGGAAAGCGTCGTGTTGACGATGCCGCGGATCAGCCGCAGCGGATGATCCGCACGGACCCGCTTCTCCAGGTCCACGTAGCTGAACAGCGTCCCACGAACCGTGTCGCTCCCGCGCATCCCCACCTCCGGCCACCACAAACACCGGAACCAGGAATCACGAACGGGCGAAAACTGCCATCCTTTTCAGCAGCCTGCTAACACACGCCGCCAAAGATGCCCAGCTCCCCAGCCAAACCCAATTCCGCATCTCCCGCAGCAAAACACTCGCGTTGTGAAACCACATATGGAGAAAGACGCCTACGTTCGCAGCTAACAGCGCGGCCAGCAAGAACGCCACATCGCATGGAATCTACCCCTGCCGAAACCTCAGTATCCATATGGATCGGCGCAAAATCGAGAGGTAGAGCAGTATCTGCGCAACAGCCGCTGGAAGCCCGAACGCGAGAGCCGACGTAAGGAAAACGTTGTGAGGCGCCTGCCCGAAATTGCGGTCGATGGCCGCCGCAAGCAAATCGCCGCTAGCTGTAGTTTGCCTATTATCCAATTCCTCCGCGTAGTCATAGAGCCCGAATGGCTTCTCCATGATCAACGGCATGAATATCACGAAGTTATTCCCTAGCCGATTATCGCCTCCTATTGACATAGGGTCGGTAATCATGCTGTTCCTGTGAAAATAGATGCTCCCACAGAACAGCAGAAACATAGCAAATGCTGCCCACAGCGTTTTTCTACTCGACCGCACGGCGCTCAGGAGAAGGAAGACAGCCGCCCCAACCACAACGCCGAGCATGCCGGACATACTTTCGCTAATAACCAATGCCAAGATGAAAAGCGCGGAAAGAAAAGCGGCAAGCAGCTTGTTTTTAAGTGGCCGCCGCTGTGGGTCTGTTACCGCCCGCCTACGCCTAGACTCGTGGCGGTCGCAGTGCGTTGCGGCGCCACTTACCCTACGCGAGCTCCTACAGCCGACTCAGCTGCTCGGGATTTTTCGTAGGAGCCCTGCATGACTGCGTACTGGTCCAGAGGGATAAGCCTGCGCGGGGAGCGCTGAGCGCCGCCGCTTGGGTTAGCGCCTTTGAGATGTCAATCAGCAGCTTGCGCCTATTCGGCGGCGACGTGCGTGCGCGAGGATCCCTTTGACGGCGCGAGGATGCAGACCGCGACGGCGATTGGGGACGCGAGTTAGCTCCTCCACTAGTCGCTTGGCTCGGGCGAGGCGTGCAAGGCGCCACGTTCGGTTCGGTTCTGCATACGCATGATTTATGAAGCAGAGCTTCGCCTTCTTGCCGCGGCCTTGCGTAGAGCCTGCGTCCTCGGTGGCGGAGCATGCTCTCGTTGTAGCGCTTCTGCAACGAAGTCCTGCTCCTTGCCTCGCATCGCCGCCCCACCCGTCCTTGGGCGGAAACTCTTGGTGCTGGCCCACGCCTCCAGCAGCGTGCCGTCCACCGAGAAGTCCTCGCCGGCACGAGCCGCAGTCACATGGCTGAACGCCAGGACAAGGGCCAGAAACTTCGCCGCCACGACGGCTTCCAGAAGCCGATCGCGGTTCTTGGTGAAGGTCGTCGCATCGCGCACCGGATCGTCGATGCCGAGGCCGACGAACCAGCGGAACAGAAGGTCGAACTCGATCCGCTCCACCAGTTGCCGCTCCGATCGGATCGAATAGAACGCCTGCAACAAGAGCGCCCGCATCAGGCGCTGCGGCGTTCTCGAACTTGCGGCCATTGGGCGTGCAGAACGTCGAACTCCTTAGACTGCCGGAATGCTCTCGGCATACGATGTCGCGACCGCCGTACCGGATGATCCGCACTGATCCGCTTCTCCAGGTCCACGTAGCTGAACAGCGTCCACGAACCGTGTCGCTCCCGCGCATCCCCACCTCCGGCCACACCCTTTTCAGCATCCTGCTAGACCACTGAACTGCAGGATGACGACTGTTGCGCTCAGGGCTAGGCCCCAGGTAAACATCCTAACGCATAGACGCCACCTCGCGGGGTGGTTAACGAGGAGACTCGCTAGAAGTGCTAATGATATTCCCACTAATAGCTGGGAGGTCCGGAGGAAGGCGCCTCTTGGTACCTCGTGGCCGGTGACCGACACAACCATGATGCCGATCAGCAGCCACTCGAAGGAGGTGAAACTGACCCTGGCCTTAAAGAGCGCGGGCTGGGTCAGCGCGAGCACGAAAATCGTAAGAACAATAACGATAGCTTGAGGTGGCACCCCATATGCAGAGTAGTGGGCCGCCATTACCGGCGTGATCGCGAAGGCAAAAAGAGATGAACCCACCAACATCGCGGCCCAGCGCATGTTGGCGCGTCGACGTTGCTCAGTAGGAGCGTTTCATTGCGATCGCGCTTGTCTTCAACGCTGATCACCGTTATGCTCTTGATGCTGCCGGCATCAGCGGTTGGCGTCGCTGATATAAAGGCCAGGAGCGAGTTGGTGTAGTCCCCAGGAACTTCACACGCTAGGAAAAGGACCCGTCTCGACAGGTCGACAATAGCTGCCTTGCCCGTTACGTTCCCGTTGGCAGTCCCCGGCGGGGACGCTCGCAAACACCATTCCCGATATACATACGCTAAAGCAGTAGTTTAGTTCTATAGCTGCAGTTGCGCTAGCCTTTCTCGGGTGGTACTCCTTTGGTCCGAGTAAAAATCCCGCGGAGACGGTGACGCCGGCGGCATACTTCTTATTAGCTCGATCTCCCAGCCGCATTGGTACCACGGTATTCTCAGTGTACAGGCCCGACACGGATATGCCTTTGCAATCGCAGGCGTACAGGCCGACGTCGTGCCCCTGGAGCGTCGCCATTACAACGGTGATTTGGCTGGACCGAACGCTCGCGGGTCTGAACAGGTTGTCGATATAAATCCCGTACGGAGAGTACGTGCTTGTATAGACATGCTCCAAGAGCGTGGCGTGTGAGTCAGAGTCACAAAATACGCAAGAGCGGCCGGCAACTCCTACCCTGTTGCCTTTTACGTCCTTATCCATGCGAACGGAGACATCGGTGACGCGAGTGCCGTAGGACCGAGCAAGATGTATAAAGTCAAGCTCGACGTTGCCGTCGAAGTGAATGCAGGAGAGAATAGAATTTCAGCCTGGATAACGCCGGATCTTGTTTGTGGGGGGGCGGGCCAGCCGCGGCTGGGGCAGGCGCTTCGGGTGGCGCTTCTGTCCGTTGCGCTTATGGGATCTACCCTTTCGCAAGCGCATAGCTCGGTGTTGTGGCTCCTGCTCGGTCTGGGCGGGGGCTGCCACTCCCTCCTGCTGAGGCTTATTCCGGTCACAGCGTTACCAGAAAAACCTATGTCGTTGATAATAGATTCTAGGGTGGAAAGTAGGGTCCCCAGCGCTACCGGGCGTTCCAACGATTGGCCCAGGCACGTTATCGGCAAGAATTTTAGTAAGATCTTTAGATTGGCCGGATATCACCTGCGTGCTGACAACGGTCAAGGTTGCCGTAGTGCGGTATACGCCGCGCGGAATGAACAGCGCGCCCGCGGTGCGCAGTGCCGATTGAATCGCGACTGTATCATCCGTTACGCCATCGCCACGCGCGCCGAACCACCTGACGTTGACGGCGCCGCCGGCTGTGGAGCGCTCCCATCGACCAGGGGACGAGGGGGCAGGCGCAATCACCGTTCCGCCGTTGTCAGGTTCCGTAGAGGTTGGGTTCCAGGAGAATATGCCCTCCCCGCCGTCCAGGGGCGCGTAATAGCCTCTGAGCAAAATGACAGCGTCGGCGCGAGCTGGGACGACGGTGCGGAGGCGGACCATTGAGCGGGCGGTGGTGATACCCTTCTCCACCAACCCATCCATTTCGGCCGCCGTCGCCACCTTCGTCGTCGTGACGGCGCCGGTTGCGCTAAACGCCACGAGAAAATCGCGGCGGTCCACGGCGGCTGGAAGCTCCAGGCTAATGGACGGGTCCTCGCCCGCGGGCGCGCTTATAACACGCGTTCGGGGTAGGCTGGCAATGTTCACGTCAATCGCTCCGTCCTTCTCAAGCAGGCTCGGCCCGAGGCTCTTGCCGTGGAACGCCCCTCTACGCGCCGCCGGCTCGCGCCAATCGGCGGCGCCGGCTCGTCGTCGATCGACTGGATGAGTTCGGCGCCGGTCTGGTCCGCGCTCGCCCCCACTTCGACCCCGTCGAGCTTCTCCTTGTCTGCCGCCGCCATGAAGCCAGCCTCGGCGGCCGTCGCCAGCGCGTGCGCGGCGCTGCCCCCGGAGGCCTATTGCGAGGCGGCGAACGCGTCGCCGGCGGCGCCGGCGGCAGGGGTGGACCTCCAGGCGGTGCCATCGAACTGAAGAACGTCGCCCACGTTCGGGCTCGCGGCGAGCACGTCGCGCAGGTTGGCCAGCGCCATCTCGCCAAGCTGCTCCACGCTCACCCGCCCGTCCGCATCAAGGGTCGCAACGCCGCCAGGCCGGCCGCGTTCACTCGCCGCGACCGCCCCGACGTCGGCAGCGGTCGTGGCGTGGGGGTTGCCTTGCAAGGCCGCATGCGCGTCTCCAGACCGACCAGCGCCGGGTCTGTTGGTCCAGCCGCCGTCGGTGAAGGTCAGGACCTGCTCGGCCTTCGGGTCGAGAACCCGCACGTCGGCCAGTGAGGCGAGGGGCGGCGGCTGGAGCGCCTGCAGTGGCTCGAGCACAACCCGGCCGTCCATGGCATCGACGACAAGCAGCATGCCGGTTCGCCGCCCTTCGGGGGCGGCATGGACGCCGAAGACCAGGTCGCCCCGGCGCAGAATGCCGGCCGCGGGCGAGAAGTAGGCGGCGCCAAGCAGATCGGCGACGTCATCGGCCGCCTGGTAGCGCCAGAGTGTGAAGTCGCCGGCGCGCGCGAGCACCGAGAGCGATGTGGTGGAAAAAGGCATGAAGGAGTCTCCAGCCGCATGCGGCCGCCTTAAGGCCACCGCGCGGCGCAAAAAATGATTGCTGAAGGGCGGAGATTTTTCTAGGTATACTATCCTAGGAGGCGCCTGTCTACGCCAAGCGCGCACCTGGCGCCGCGTGGGCTCCCGGCGCGGCGCCGCCGCGCCTCGCCGAAAAGGGGCCGGGAGGCACCCGTCGTCTACACGGGCGGCAGCGCCAACATCGTCAGGTTAAGGACGGCTCGCCTCGATCGTCGTCCCGCCGGTGACGATACCGCGGACCATGTCGCTGGCGATGAAGTCGTGGGGGAAGCCGAGCGTGATCGCGCTGGCCTCATCCAGTCGGCGCAAGGCGCCCGCATCGAGCGCCACGTCAAGGGCGCCGAGGTTGTCCTCGATCTGCGCCAAGGTGCGGGCGCCGAGGATCGGGCTGGTGACGCCGCGGCGGGTGAGCAGCCAGGCCAGCGCCACCTGCGCCGGCGTGCGGCCGATGTCGCCAGCCACCGCCTTGACCGCCTCGGCGATCTCGATGCGTTTCTCGGTCAGCGTCAGTGGCCGCGGCACCGGGCCATCCGCCGCCGTCTCCGCCCGGCGCTGCGTCTCCAGGTCCTCGCGGCCGTACTTGCCGCTGAGCAGGCCCGAGGCCAGCGGCGACCACGGCAGGACGCCCAAGCCCAGCTCGACCGCCATGGGCAAGAGGTCGCGCTCGGCATCGCGTAGGGCCAGGTTGTACTCCACCTGCAAGGCGATGAACCGGCTCCAGCCGCGCAGCTCCGCCAGCGTGTTCGCCTGGGCGATCCGCCAGGCCGGCGTGTCCGAGACGGCGATGTAGAGGATCTTGCCAGCGGCGACGAGGTCGTCGAGGCCGCGCATGACCTCGTCGATGGGCGTCGTGTCGTCCCAGACGTGCAGCCAGTAGAGGTCGATATAGTCGGTGTTCAGCCGCCGAAGGCTCGCCTCGAGCGACTGGACCATGCACTTGCGGTGGTTCCCGCCGGCGTTGGGGTCGCCGGGGCTCATGTTCAGCGTGTACTTGGTCGCCAGCACGAAACGCTGGCGCTCGGCGGCGATGAAGGCCCCGACCAGCCGCTCGCTGGTGCCCTTGGTGTAGAAGTTGGCGGTGTCGATGAAGTTGCCGCCGCGCCCGGCGTAGGCGTCGAAGATCGCCCGGCTGGTGTCCTCATCCGCGCCCCAGCCCCAGTCGGTGCCGAAGGTCATCGTGCCCAGGCACAACGGGCTCACCCTGAGGCCGCTGCGGCCGAGAAGGCGATAGTGGTCCAGGCGAAGGCTGTGCTCGCTCATCCTGCTGCATCCTCCCGATGATCACGTTGTTTCTGCTCAAGTTGGGGCGTCGCGAGGCCGGCGAACAGGCAGGCAATCTGGATCATTTCGCGGCGGCCGCTTTCGTTTCCGCCATGACCCACTCCCGGAAGGCCCGGATCTTGGGCCGGTCGGCGGCGGCGGCGAGGCAGACGACATAGTAGGCGTAGCCGGTCGCGAGCCTGAGCGGGAACGGCGCCACTAACCGGCCCTCGGCGATGTCGTCGGCCGCGAACAGCCTCTGCGCCAGGGCGACGCCGCGGCCGTCGATGGCGGCCTGCAGCATGATGTGGGTGTGGCTGAAGCGCGGGCCCTTGTCGTAGGGCACCTTGCTGGCGCCGGCGGCCTGCAACCAGGTCGCCCAGACGGGGAAATCGGCGAGCGGCGCCATCTCCTCGTGCAGCAGCGTCATCTGCGCCAGATCGCCGGGCTCCTTCAGCGTCGCCGCCAAGGCCGGAACACAAACCGGCGTCACGTACTCGTCGACGACGAAGTCGGCGCGCAGCCCGGGCCAATTACCGGCGCCGAAGCGCACCGCCACGTCGACCGCATCGCGGGAGAAATCCACCATGCGATCGGCGGCGGTGATGCGCAGGTCGATGTCGGGGTGGCGGTCCTGGAACCGGCTCATCCGCGGCACCAGCCACTTCACCGCGAAGGACGGCAGAACGCTCACCGTCAGCGCTCCGCCCCCAGTGCGGGCGTGCAGCCGATCCACCGCCTCGGCCACCGTGTCGAAGGCATTGCGGACGGCAGGGAACAGCGTCTGCCCCTCGTCGGTCAGGATCAGGCCACGGCTCAGCCGGCGAAACAGCGGCAGGCCGATCTGCTCCTCCAGCGTCTTCACCTGGTGGCTGACGGCGGCCTGGGTGACGTTCAGCTCGTCCGCCGCCCGGGTGAAACTCAGGTGCCGCGCGGCGGCCTCGAACGCGCGCAGGGCGTTTAGCGGCGGCAGGCGACGGGCCATGCGCTCGCTCCATTAGTTATTCTAATGGCGGCCATACAATTCATAGTTTGTACCCCAGCTTCCACACGCGTATCGTCCTTTCGATCCATCCATCGGCACGAGCGATAACGCCATATGTTTCGGAGAATTTCAATGAACTGGACCTCGGTCCTGCACAACGAATACGTGCAAAGAGATGATCCGGACGCCGGTGAGCGGCGCCCATGGCTAGCCGGCGCCCAAGTATTCCTCATCTCGGCGTTCGAGCGGCTTGGCGACTGGCAGGAGCGCATCGGCCAGCGCCGGCGATTGATGACGCTGGACGAACGGATCCTCCACGACCTCGGCCTGTGCCGCGACGACGCCATCGCCGAGGCGGCGAAGCCCTTCTGGAAGGCTTGAGCGTTCGGCAGCGCCGGAGCCAAGGGCGCCGGCGCCCGCTCTCTTAGCGGCTGACGACGTTCAGCCGCTGCCAAAGACCCGCATCAGCCGCTCGAAGAACCCCGGCTGATCGGGGCCCGGCCGGTCCAGAGATGCCTCGGGCAGGCTGGGCGCCGGGCGCGGCTCGGGCGCCCGCACCGTCAGCGGCCGCTCCGGCGTGCCGGCCAGAGCTGCCGTCATGAAGCCCTGCCATAGCCGCGCCGGCGCACCGCCACCGCTGACCGACGGCATCGGCCGCTCGTCGTCGTTACCCATCCAGACGCCGGTGACGAGCTCGGCCGTGAAGCCCACGAACCAGACGTCGCGCGCGTTCTGGCTGGTGCCGGTCTTGCCGGCGGCTGGCCTTGCGAGGCGCGCCGCCTTACCGGTGCCGGTGGTGATCGCCTCGGCCAGCATCCCGGTCATCTCGGCGGCGTGGGCCGCCGGGATCACCCGGCCGGGGCCCGAGCCGCTGCGGGCATAAAGCACGCGGCCGTCGCCGTCCTCGATGCGCTGAATGGCGTAGGGCCAGACGCCGAAGCCGCCGTTGCCGATCACGGCGTAGGCCCCGGTGAGCTCGAGCAGGCTGGTCTCGCTGGCGCCCAAAGCCAGGCTCGGCGTCGGCTCCATGTGCGAGGTGATGCCGACGCGGCGCGCCATGGCGGCGACCCGGTCGCGTCCGGCGTACTCGCTCACCCTGACGGCGATGGTGTTGATCGATCGGGCCAGGGCCTGGCGCAGCGACATCTCGCCCTCGAACCGGCCGGAGTAGTTTCGCGGCTGCCAGCCGGCCACTTGCAGTGGCGAATTGACTAACCGGCTCTCCGGCGAAAGCCCAGCCTCGAAGCCGGCCAGGTAGACGATCGGCTTGAACGCCGAGCCGGGCTGGCGGTAGGCCTGGGTCGCCCGGTTGAAGGCGCTGAGCGCATAGTTGCGGCCGCCGACGAGGGCGCGCACGGCGCCGTCGGGCGCCATGGCCACCAGCGCCGCTTGCGACGGTCCGGCTCCTGGCGCAAGCGCGCTCAGCGCCTTCTCGATCTGGTCCTCCGCCGTCCGCTGTACCCGCGCGTCCAACGTCGTCCGGATCACCAGGTCCTGGTCGGTCGCGGCGACGAAGCCGGGGAGCTGCGCTAAAATCCAGTCGACGAAGTACATGCCGTTGGGCCTGCGCCCGCGCTGCCCGGGCCCGCCGCGGTTCTGCAGCGCGGCTTGCGCGTCCTTATCGCTGATGCGGCCGGCATCGACCATGGCCGCCAGCACCACCCGCGCCCGTTGGTCGGCTAGTCCGGGGTTCGCCAGCGGGTTCAGCCGCGACGGCGCCTTCAGCACGCCGGCCAGCAGCGCAGCCTCGTAGGTCGAGACCTTGACCGCCGGTTTGCCGAAGAACTTCCGCGCCGCCGCGTCGATGCCGTAGGCGCCGGCGCCGTAGTACGTGCGGTTCAGGTAGATCGAGAGGATCTGATCCTTGCTGAACTCGCGCTCCAGCCAGAGCGCCAGCATCAGCTCCTGGATCTTGCGCTTGAGCGTCCGCTCCGGCGTCAGGAACAGGGTCTTCGCCGCCTGCTGGGTAATGGTGCTGCCGCCCTGGACGACGCCGCCGGCGCGCACATTGCTCCAGGCGGCGCGGGCAATGCCATAGACGTCGAGGCCGAAGTGCTCGTAAAAGCGCCTGTCCTCGATGGCGGTGATGGCCTTGACCATCGCCGGCGGCAGCTCGTCGACCGAAACGGGCCTCGCGAAGTTGTCGCCGACGGTGGCGATCTCGCTGCCGTCGCGGGCGAGGATGGTGACGGACGGACGGCGCGTCGGGTTCAACGCCGTGTCCACATCGGGAAGCGTCAGCCCGTACCAGGCGAAGAGGCCGCCGACGAGGAGCACCGCCCAGATGGCGGCGACGAGCCCCCATTTCACCACCGGCCACCAGCGCCGCCGCTCGCCCTGGCGCGCCCAGCCCCTGTCATCGGCCGAACGGCGGCTCGGCTGCGGCTCGCGTGTCGTCATGCTGTATCCAAGCCAGTGGGCCGCCCGCGCGAGATGTACGCGCGCCGGGTCTGCCCTTCAACTATGGCGATAGCTCGTTGGAACCAATGCCACAATCCCAGCGACGCGCCCGCCTGGCCTTGTCAACACGACCGGGCGAAGCCGAATCACCGGCGCCTAGGCCACCGCCGCGGGATCGGCGCCCGGCCGCGTCTGAGAGGTCGGCGGGGCAGAGCGCGACGGCGCTGGCTCGGATTTTCCCTCTAGCGGCGGCACCGGCCGTGGCGGCGCGACGGCATCGCCTTGAGCGTAGTCGACGCCCAGGTCGCGCAGGCAGCCAATAATCGCTTCGCTGTGGGCAAACTCTGCGATCGTCTTCAGCCCCATGATCCGGCCGGTCGCATTGATTGCCGAGACGATCGAGCGGTCGACGGGGCTCTCCGTCACGTGGCGAACGAAGCTGCCGTCGATCTTGAGGTAATCGGCCGGCAGCGCCTTCAGGTAGGTGAACGAGCTCTGTCCGCTGCCGAAATCGTCGAGCGCGATCGTGCACCCCAGCTCCTTCAATCCGCGGGCCACGTTGGCGGCATGGACGAGGTCACGGATCGCTTCCGTCTCGGTGATCTCGAAGCAAACCATCCGGGCGTCGACCCCGTGCGCTGCCAACTGCGCGAGGACATAGTCGACGACCCCCGGATCGTCGAGTGAATTCCCGGAAAGGTTGATGGCGATGGTGCCACGGCCGAACCGCTTGCGGTGGCCGGCGAGATGGCCGAGCGCGGCGCGGATCACCCAGCGATCGACCGCGGCCATCAAGCCCGTGGCGCTCGGCGGCGGCGATCAGAGTGCGCGGGGGAACAAGGCGCCCGCTGTCGGTCCGGTGGCGAAGCAGGAACTCGTAGTGCACCGGCAGGCCGCTGCCCTTCTGCAACGGCACGATCGGCTGGTAGTAGAGCTGGAAGCGGTCCTGCTCGAGGGCAGTGCGGAACTCCTGCGGGAACAGGACGACCGGCGCGCTCTCGCCCGTCGGCCGGTCGCTGCGATAGATGTGGCTGCGGCCGCGGCCGAGTTCCTTCGCCGTGTAGCAGGCGAGGTCGGCCTGGGACAGAAGCTGCTGGGCCTTGCCGGACGTCGACGACACCTCCACGAGGCCGATACTCGGGCTCACGATCACGTCCTCGCCGCCGGGCAACGCGAAACGGGTGCCGGCAAAGCTCGCCACGGTGGTCTCGGCGATCTTCTCCGCCTCCTCCAGCGTGCAGTTGTCGAGCAGCAGGCCGAAGCTGTCGCCGCCAAGCCGCGCCAGGGTGTCGCGCTCCCGAAAGCGCGCCCGCAGCAGGTTTGCCACCTGCCGCAGCACCGCGTCGCCGGCGGCGCGCCCAGCGGTCTCATTGATGCGCTTGAAGTGGTCGAGGTCGACGTAGCACAGAACCTGGGAGCGGCCATAATGCCGGGCGCTGCTGGCCGCGTTGTCGAGACGGCGCTCGAACTCGCGCCGGTCGATCAGCCCGGTGAGGCGGTCATGTCCGCCGGCGCCACTGCGCGGGCCGGCCTGCCGCGACCGCGGGTCCTCGCGGAGTACCAGCACGGCACCGCGGACGCCGCCCCCTTGCGCGCGCAGCGGCGCCGCCCGAACCCGGACCGGCGTCTGCCGTCCGTCGCGCCCGCTCAGGAGCAACCGGCCCGGCGCCACCACGATCTCCCCGGCGACGAGGCAGGGGCCAGCCGGATCGGCGACGGCGTCCCCCGTCGAGGCGTCGACGATATGAAAGACCTCGCCGGTTGCTCGCCCTCGAGCCGCCGCAGCGCTCCAGCCCGACAGGCCTTCGGCTGCCCGGTTCATCTCCTCGATCCGGCCCGCGACGTCGACGCAGACAACCGCGTCGCCGACCGCGCCCAGCGCGACTTGAGACTTCTCGCGCTCCTGAACCAATGCCCGGCGGTCGCGCCGGTTGTGCGAGACGTCACGGAGGATGCTGAACAGGTACCGGCCGGGTCCGCGCTCGTCCATCACCGGCGTCGCCTGCCACTCGACGATCAGCTTCTTGCCGTCGCGGCGGCGCAGCCGCGCCTCCATGAAGAACGACCCGTTATCCGCAATCTCATGGTGCAGATGAGAGAGCTCGGCCTGGAACTCTGCCGGCCGCTGCAGAAAGCTCAGGCTCCGCTGGCTTAGGCTCCCTGCCGGGTGGCCGGTGAGGCGGACGAAGGCGGAATTGGCGAAGACGATCCGCGGCTCCGGCTCGGCCGTGGTGACGAGAGCCGCGTCGATCAGCCGCTCGCTCGTCATGGCGAGGCCGCAGACGACCCGGTCCTGTTCGGCGACGATCTCTGCTTCTAGCATGCCCTACCGCCGCAGCTGGTTCGCCTTCCTTATGTGGGTCGTTCCCGTCAAGAGCGCACGCGCGTTGTTTCTTCGCGCGATACATGTCCTCAGCCCCGGCCCAGCGTGTCCGCGAACAGAGCCAGGGTCCGCTCCAGTGCCGCGGCCGCCACATCCGGTCGGAAGTCTGCGCGCGCATCGCAGTTAAAGCCATGCCCGGCGCCGGCATAGACGTGCACGGGCACGTCCGGATTGGCGGCGCGAACCCGTTCAACCGCATCGAGCGGGATCAGCGGATCCTCTGCGCCAAAGTGGGCAATGGTCGGGCAACGAGGATGGTCGTCCGGAAAATCGGCGATCTGCCGGCCGTAGTAGGCGGCGGCGCAGGCCACCGTCGAGGCGGCAGGCGGCGAGCCAAGCGACCGTGCCGCCCCAGCAATAGCCGACGACGCCGACGCGTCCCTGCGGATGCATGCTCAAGGCCGCGGCCCAGACGTCGATCAGCGGCCGCTCCCAGCCGAGCCGGCCGACCAGTTCGCGCCCCTTGGCGATCCCGTCGTCGTCGTAGGCAAGCGCAACGCCGGCCTCCACGCGGTCGAACAGCGAAGGCGCGACGGCGTCGTAGCCATGGGCGGCGAAGCCGTCGCAAACGTTGCGAATGTGGCCGTTGACGCCGAAAACTTCCTGGATGACGACGATGCCGCCGCGGCGCCCGCCATTGGCCGGCGTGCGGTAGGCCGTCAAGGCGTGGCCGTCAGCCGCAACCAGCTCGATCCACTCGCCCATGCGTCCCTCTCCGGACCTGGACGGTATCGTTGCACGACGGCCTTTTGAAGTCAGCTTCATTCGCATGCGGCCTATACTGACGGTTGGCCTGTCGCCCGCTATAACCTAAGTGGGGTACTCGTGCTTCTTCCCGTGCATCCGCCCGATCTTGCCCGGATCGTCCGCGCCTTCGAGGCCCTGCCGCACGCCCGCGTGCTCGGCATGACATTCCTCTCCCTCGACCACGGCCGCGGGTCGGTCAAGATCCCCTACCGGCCGGACGTCGTCGGCAACCCGAGCACCAGGGTCGTCCACGGCGGCGTCATCACCGCCCTGCTCGACACGGTGTGCGGGGCCGTGGTCATGGCGGCGGTGGCCGACGGCACGCCGCTCGCGACCCTCGATCTGCGCATCGACTATCTGCATCCGGCCACGCCCGACGAGACGATCCGCGCCTCTGCGGAGTGCTACAAGATCACTGCCAACGTCGCCTTCGTCCGCGGTCTCGCCTACCACGAGGCCATCGACGACCCGATCGCCCATTGCGCCGGGACCTTTATGCTCGGCACCGGCTTCTCCGCGACGGCAGCGGCAAGTCAGGTCGGCACGGCCGCGGCCGGGGGGCGAAGCGGGGGGCAAAGCGGAGGGCAAAGCGGGGGCCAGCCATGCTGACGACCATCGCCGCGCTGAAGAAAAGCGGCAACGTCGCCGCGCTCAACGACCTGATCCCCTACGCCCGCACGGTCGGGCTGGAGGCAATGCTCGACGATCGCGGCCTGCTCGTCGCCCTCCGCTTTCGCGAGAGCAACATCGGCAACACCCAGCTTCGCGCAATCCACGGCGGTGTTGTCGGCGCGCTCATCGAGCACGCCGCCATCCTCCACCTGCTGGTGGAGACCGAGACGGCAGTGGTGCCGAAGATCATCAACCTCTCGATCGACTACCTCAGGCCGTGCCTTGCCGCCGACACCTTCGCCCGCGGCCTGGTGCTGAAGCAGGGCAAGCGGGTCGCCAATGTCAGGGTCATCGCCTGGCAGGACAGCCCCGACCGTCCCGTGGCCGCCGGCCACGCCCACTTCCTGCTGACTTGACGTGGAGGACCCCGTCCGCGAGAGGACCGCCAGTCACAGCGACATACGAGGACCTGCCGCGCCTAAGCTTCGAGCAGCGCCCTTAGGTCGCGCGCCTCGCGGATGGGGCCGATGTCGGCGTACTCCCGCGGCTGCGCCGTGCGGTTGATCCAGACCGTGGCGAAGCCGAAGGCTCTGGCCCCGGCGATGTCCCAGGCATTGGAGGACTGGAAGGAGACGGCCTCGGCCGGAACCTCGAAGCGGTCGAGCACGAGCCGGTAGACGCTGGCGTCGGGCTTGAAAATGCCGGCAGTCTCTATGGAGAGAACCGCGTCGAGCAGGCGGTCCAGTCCGGCGGAACGGGTCGCCTCGGCAAGCATCTCCGGGCTGCCGTTGGACAGGATCGCACACCGCGCATCCCGCTGCCTGAGCTCGCCCAGGACCGCCGGCACCTCAGGGTAGGCATCGAGCGTGCGATAAGCTTCAAGCAGCGCCCGGCGGAGGCTTGGATTGACGTCCGGAACGGCGGCCATGGCGAAGTCCAGCGCATCCTCCGTCAGCCGCCAGAAATCGGCGTGGCGCCGCATCAGGCTGCGGACCCAGGAGTACTCGAGCTGCTTCGTCCGCCACAGCGCCGAGAGCCGCTCGGCCTCCGACCCGATCCGGCCGCCCAGCTTTGCCACCGCCGAGTGGACGTCGAACAGCGTGCCATAGGCATCGAACACGTAGACGCTGGGCGCCACCACGGCCCGATCCTAGAGCCACCGGAATGGCAGCCGGGGCCGGCCGGCGCACCGGTCGCTCACCGTCAGCTCGTTAGCTCGATGGAGCCGCGCCGCTGCCCCCGGTTCACCGCGCTGACCACGGCCTGCAGGGAGGCTGCGACGATGTTCTTGTCGATGCCGACGCCGAACAGGCTGGTGCCGTCAGGCATCCGCACCTCGACGTAGGCCACGGCGGCGGCATCCGCACCCTTGCCGATGGCGTGCTCGCTGTAGTCGACGACCTCGATGTCCAGGCCGAAGGCATGACCGAGGGCATCGATGAAGGCGTCGATGGGCCCGGTTCCGTGGCCCTCAATGGTCCGCTCGGCACCGCCGATGCGCACCGTGGAGCGCAGCAGCCGGCCGCGGCCGGCGCGGGCGTCGGGCCAGGTCTCATGCTCGACAAAGGCCATGGCGCCGTCCGCCTTTAGGTACTCCTCGCTGAAGCACTGCCACAGCCGGTCGGAGGACACCTCCTTGCCTTCCCGGTCGGCGATGGCCTGCACCACCTTGCTGAACTCGATTTGCAGCCGCCTAGGCAGGCTGAGGCCGTAGTCCTTCTCCAGGACAAAGGCGATCCCGCCCTTGCCCGACTGGCTGTTGAGGCGGATCACGGCCTCATAGGCGCGGCCGATGTCCTGCGGGTCGATCGGCAGGTAGGGCACCTCCCAAACGCCAGAGTTGCTGGAGCGCATCGCCTTGAAGCCCTTGTTGATGGCGTCCTGGTGCGAGCCGGAGAAGGCGGTGAAGACGAGCTCGCCGGCGTAGGGGTGGCGGGGGTGGACCGGAAGCTGGGTGCAGTACTCGGCGGTGCGCACGACCTCGGCGATGTCGGAGAAGTCGAGGCCGGGGTCGACGCCTTGCGAGTACAGATTCAGCGCCAGGGTGACGATATCGACGTTGCCGGTGCGCTCGCCGTTGCCGAAGAGAGTGCCCTCGACCCGGTCGGCGCCGGCCATAAGCGCGAGCTCCGCCGCCGCCACGGCGGTGCCGCGGTCGTTGTGCGGATGGACGGAGACGATCAGCCGGTCGCGGTTGCAGACGTTGCGGCAGAACCATTCGATCTGGTCGGCATAGACATTGGGCGTCGCCATTTCGACTGTCGCCGGCAGGTTGACGATCAACCGGCTTTGCGGCGTCGGCTCGTAGACCTCCATCACCGCCTCGCAGATCTCCTTGGCGAAATCGAGCTCGGTGCCGGTAAAGCTCTCCGGCGAATACTGGTGGACGACCTCGGTTCCGGAGCAGGATTTGGCGTTCTCGACGATGCGCCTGGCGCCGGCCTTGGCGATGGCGATGATGCCCTGGCGGTCGAGGCCGAAGACCACGCGGCGCTGTAGCTCAGAGGTCGAGTTGTAGAGATGGACGATCACCCGCCTCGCGCCCTTGATCGCCTGGAAGGTGCGGTCGATCAGGTCGTCGCGGGCCTGGGTCAACACCTGGATGGTGACGTCCTCGGGGATCGCCTTCGTGTCGATGAGGAAGCGCAGGAAGTCGTAGTCGGTCTGCGACGCCGCCGGGAAGCCGACCTCGATCTCCTTGAAGCCGACGGCGACGAGCTTGTCGAACAGGCGCTTCTTGCGGTCCTGGCCCATCGGCTCGACGAGCGCCTGGTTGCCGTCGCGGAGATCGACGCTGCACCACATCGGCGGCTTGTCGATGACGGCGTTCGGCCAGGTGCGGTCGCGTAGGCGTATGGCTTCGGCCGGCCGGTACTTGCTGGCGGCGTTGACGAACATGCTGGTGGTCCTCGGCTCCGGCTGCGCGAAGGCTCGCGCCCGCCTCGTTATGGGTCTCTTCGGCTTTCGGCCCGCGCAGCGGCCGCCGGTGGCCGTCAGATCCGGCGGCCGGACCTAAGTCGCGACCGGAGCAGGGCACGGAGAGGACCGCGGGGCCGGCGCGGCGCGGGCGCGCGGCTACAGCGCGGCCGGCGCCGGTCCCGCCTCGCCCGTGATCTCGCGCCGTCGCCATCATCATGCCTCAAGCAACGCCAGGCGCCGGAGCGCCGTGGATAACAGCGCTCCAGGCTCGGAGCCCATTCTTTACAATGCCTCCAATCTAGTTGAGAACGCCTCGCCGTTCAACGATCGCGTCAAGCCGGTTGCGGCGCGCGCATCAGGTTGCAGACGATGGCTGCCCGGCACCGGCCAGGACGCGCAACCCTTACATGCGTTGTACGCATTCCGCTTGCGCCCCCGGGCCTTCCTCTCTAACCGTCCGCAGCAATGGACGCGATACTCGCACTTCAGGCCGTTTTTCTCGGGATCATCGAGGGCCTGACGGAGTTCCTGCCGGTTTCCTCCACGGGTCATCTGATCCTCGTCGGCGATCTCCTTGGCTTTCGCACCGCGAGCAGTTCCGTCTTCGAGGTGGTCATTCAGCTGGGGGCGATCCTGGCCGTCGTCGCCGGCTTCTTTCCCAGGCTCGCGCACGTCGCCTTTACCGCTGCAAGAGGATCCCCGCTCGCGGCGCTTCGCCCTGGCGGTGCTGCTGGCGTTCCTGCCCTCGGCCGTCGTCGGCGCCATGGCCCACGACTTCATCAAGGCGGTCCTGTTCTCGCCCTGGGTGGTTAGCGTCGCCCTCATCGCCGGCGGCATCGTTCTGATCGTCATCGAGAAGTATCTGCCGGCGCCGGACGTCTTCGAGGTCGAGTCCTTCTCCCCGGCGCTGGCGCTGAAGATCGGGCTGTTCCAGGTGCTGGCAATGATCCCGGGCGTCTCGCGCGCCGGCGCCACGATCATCGGCGCGCTGACGCTCGGCGTGGAGCGGCGGGCGGCGGCGGAGTTCTCCTTCTTTCTCGCCATCCCGACGATGCTCGGCGCCTCCGCGCTTGACCTCTACAAGAGCCGCGACGCGCTGACCATGAACGACGCCGGCATGATCGCCATTGGCTTCGTCGCCGCCTTCATCTCGGCTATTGTCGTGGTGCGCACCTTCGTCGGCTTCGTCGGCCGGCACGGCTTCGCCCCCTTCGGCTGGTACCGAATCGCCGTCGGCAGCGTCATGCTCGTCCTGCTCGCCGCGCGCGGCTAACACAGGATCTACTGGATGAAGCGGACGCCGAGCTTGCCGCCGGAGCGCCAGCGGACTTCGCAGCGCCGGCTCGGCCCGTGGGCGATCTTCAGGACGAAGTTGCCGGGCTCGTCGAACGCGTCCGCCGGCTGGATGCAGGCGCCGGTGGCGGAGATGTTCAAGATGGTGCAGTCCATGACGCAACTGGCGTTGCGATAGACGATCTGCCCGGCCTTGAGGATTTTGTGACGGACGCTGGCGCGGTCTTGCGCGGTCTTCCCCTCTGCCGGCTTCGGAGCCGCACCGGCCGGCCGGCCGCCGACGAACCGCTGAACGATATCGGCATAGGCTTCGGCCACCGCCCGCTGCCGCATCCGCACGAGAACGGGCGCGCCGATCCCGTCCGCATCCAGCCTGGCGATCACGTCGGCGCCGCTCATGTCGGGCAGTGCGAAGGCCAGCAGGACGAGATCGTAGTGCTCGAACATCGCCAGCTCGAGGCCCAGGCGCCCGGTCGGCGCGGTGTCGCATGCCGATCCCGCGGCCTTGATCAGCCGCTCGACCGCGCCCGCGGCATCGAGATCGCTTTCGACTTGAAGAACGCGCATCGCCCAGCGCCCATTGCATCGACCGGAGCCCAACCGCGTCGATTGTCGCGCCGGCTCGTGAACGAAGGCTTAAGGGAAGCGGCCGCGGGCGGAGGGCGCCCGATCAGGTCTCGGCGCCGGCGGCAGCGACGAAGGAGCCCAGCGGGTCGCGCTCAACCTGCTCGGCGACCCTTTCGTAAAGATCTGCGAATTCCATCATCCGCCGCCGGTCGGCGTTATCGCCTTGACCCAGGGTGCGGTAGATAAACGCGGCTTCACGCAGCAGTCTCGCCGCCAGATCGGCATTGGTCTTCAAGTTTCGCCTCCGTTCTTGCCGTGTCCTGCAAAGCCCGGCGCGGCGCCGGAAGCACCCGCCACACTGGCGAAGGTGACCACGATGCGGGCGGGGTCAACCGCCGCGGTCGCGGCCGCCCGCGGCGACGCCGGAGCGCGCGCCGTGCCCCTCCGAATGCAACGAAACGCATGCTGAGGTGCTGGTCTCGCTCCTCAGCGCCGGCGGCCCGAAGTTCGCGCTCAGCGCGGCGGATTGTCCGTAAGCAAGCCTATCGGGTCGGCATCCAGCAGTTCCGCGACCTGCTCATAGAGCACGCCGAACTCGTCCATGCGGTCCTTGAGCTCCGGGCTGCTGCTGCCGAGCGTCCGGTAGAACTCGGCGGCTTCCCGAAGGAGTTGTGCCGCGATCCCCGCGTTTGTCGTCGCCATGGTTGATCCTCCCTCCGGCCCGCCCGCAGGCCGCGGCGGCTGGCTGCGGATGTCGATCCCTACGATACAAGCAAAGCACACGCGCTGTCTTGCGCCGGGGCATCGGCCGATTGGCTCACGGCCGGCGCGAGATCCCTGTTCCGGTGGCTACGGAACAAACACCGGCAGCGCCGCCGGGAGAACGCGGAAGTCAGCAGGCGTCTCGGTCACCACCTCGCCGTCGACGTTGATCGACATCGGCGGGTCGGTCTCGATGTGGATCTGCTCGCCGTGGAGGGTGTGAACCCCCTCCACCAGCTTGTGCTTGCCCCAGCGCAGGGCCGGTAGCATCACCGCCAGGCGCCACCACCGCTGCCGCTCGATGGCGTAGAGATCGAGACGTCGGTCGTCGATCGTGGCGTCCTCGGCCACCGTCATTCCACCGCCATAGTAGCGGCCATTGCCGACGGCGACCTGGATGCTCTTCAGCTCCAGCGTCTCGTCGCCGCAACGGATCTTTGTCTGGAACGAAGAGGCGGCATGAACGGCTTGCCAGGCATTGCCGATGTACGCCAGCACCCCCCAGCGCTTCTTCGCCTCCCGGGTGAGGCGCTGGGCGATGTCGACGCTGAGCCCGATGGAGGCGACGTTGAAGAAGTGCTTGCCGTTCACCTCGCCAACGTCGATACGGCGGACACGCCCGCCGGCGATGACCTTGAAGGCGTCGTTTATGCGCGTGGGGATGGCAAGCGTCCGAGCCAGGTCGTTGGCGTTGCCCATGGGCAGGATGCCCATGGGCAGGCCGGTTTCCAGCACCGCCTCCAGGGCCAAGGACAAGGTGCCATCGCCGCCGCCGACGATGATCATGTCGGCGCGGCCATGGTCGGCGCGAATCACTTCGGGGATGCGCTGCGCTCGCCGGCAGAAGTGCGCCGAAACCTCGATGCCGGCATCGTCGAGCACGCGCAAGCCCTCGTCGATGTTGCCGTGGCTGGTCGCGCCCTTACGGTTGATCAGCAGCAGCGCGTGCCGGCTCACGATGCCACCCTCACCCTGCCCTCCGTCATGACGGCGGTGATGCGAGCCATGGCCGTGTCCACGTCGGCCTCGGATACATCCAGATGCGTCACCGCGCGCACACCGTCCGGCCCTGACGGCAGCATGTAAACACCGGCGGCATAGCAACGCTCCACGAACGCCTGGGCAGTCAGCGAGGTCACGCGAAAGCGCACGATGTTGGTGACGACGCCACCGACGTCCAGCTCGATCCCGTCTACCGCGGCGAGGCCGTGGGCGAGCCGCCGGGCGTTCGCGTGGTCGTGGACCAGCCGGTCACGGTGGTGGTCGAGGGCATAAAGGGCGGCGGCGGCAATAATGCCGGCCTGGCGGAAGCCGCCTCCGAACAAGGCCTTGAACCGCCGCGCCCGGGCAACGAAGGCGGCGCTGCCGGCAAGGGCGGAGCCAACGGGTGCGCCGAGGCCCTTGGAAAAGCAGACGCTGACGCTGTCGAAGCCGGAGGCATAGGCGGCGACGTCGATCCCGGTCGCAGCGGCGGCGTTCCAGATCCTGGCTCCGTCGAGGTGCGTCCTCAACCCAAGCTCGCGGCTCGCGGCCAAGACGCCTTTGAGCGTCGCCAGCGGCCAGATGGTGCCGCCACCGACGTTGTGGGTGTTCTCCACGCAGACCAGCTTGGTCGGCGGCTGGATCACCGGCAGGAACCGGTGCGAGGGCGGACACGCCGCGCGGACGTCGCCGGCGCTGAAGACGCCCTGGCGGCCGGGCAAGGGTCGAACGCTCAAGCCAGACAGCGCCGCCGGCGCCCCGCGCTCCAGGATCGCGATGTGCGCCTGCGCATCGCAAAGAATCTGATCTCCGGACTCGGTATGGGCGCGCAGCGCGACCTGATTGGTCATGGTGCCGGACGGCATGTACACCGCCGCCTCGTGGCCGAGCAGCTCGGCGATGCGCCGCTCGAGCTCGTGCACCGTCGGGTCGTCGCCATAGACGTCATCGCCGACCGGCGCGGCGGCCATGGCCTCGCGCATTGCCGGCGTGGGTCGGGTGACGGTATCGCTGCGCAGGTCGATCATGAGGGCAGACTAACGGCCTTTTGCAGCTGCGAGGAGTGGCAGGAGCCGGACGGCCGGTTCGCCATCCAGATGGTGTCGCTCACGCAGCAGGCAAGAACACAACCGGCCGGCGGCTCCGGCGCGCTGCCCGCCCGCGGCGGCCGGTCCGTGTATGGCCTTGCCCTTTTCGCCTTTGCGCCCGCTCACCCGCTCCGCTACCTTCCGCCTCCCCAAGGACCCCCAAGAGGACGAGGCGAGCGCGAAGCGGAGCACCGAACGGGGCATGGCCGCTGGTCGCGACCAGCCCGAGACATTCGGCGGCCGCTCCATCGGCTGAGGAACCGCGTATTGAGCTGGGAAACGCTTCAGATCGTCGTCGTCCTCGTCATGGTCGTAATCGTCTTCTTCGGCTTTATCCGGGAGACGCTTTCGGCCGACATCGTCGCCCTTTCCGCGGTCGCGGTCCTTCTCCTCGTCGGCATCCTGGAAACCAGCGACGTCCTCGCCGTCTTCAGCAACAGCGCGCCGATCACCATCGCCTGCATGCTGGTCCTGAGCGCCGCACTCGAGCGCACCGGCGTCATCGAGTTGATGGGCGACGCCCTGTCGCGGGTGAAGTGGCGCTCGCCGCTCGTCGCGATCGCAGTTATGACCACCATAGTGGCCTTCATCTCCGCGTTCATGAACAACACCCCGGTCGTGGTCATTCTCACTCCGGTGACGATCGCGGTTTCCCATACGCTTGGGGTCGCGCCCTCCAAGCTGTTGATCCCGCTGTCGTTCGCCAGCATCTTCGGCGGCACCTGCACCCTGATCGGGACGTCGACGAACCTGCTGGTCGACGGCGTTGCCCAAGCTCATGGCCTGCCAGGCTTCGGGATGTTCGAGATCACCATTCCCGGGCTGGTGATGGCGGTGATTGGCATCGCCTACCTCGTCTTCTTCGGGCCGTGGCTGCTTCCGGACCGCAAGACCATTGGCGAGACAATGCCGGATCTGTCGCGCCGGCAGTTCCTTGGCGAGGCGCTGGTGCCGCATGGCTCGTCGCTGGTCGGCAAGACCCTGAGCGAGGCCGGGCTGACAATGAAGCGCGGGCTGCATGTCATTGACCTCATCCGCCAGGGGGCCTCGTTCAACCCGGCCAACGGCGAGCCGATCCTCAAAGCCGGCGACCGGCTGATCTTTCGCACCAACGCCGCCGACGTTGTCGGGCTGCGCAAGGAGGGCAGCGTCGTCTTCGCCGCCGACGAGAACCCGGCGCTGGAGCCGATCCGCAGCCGTAACGCCCAGGTGATGGAGGGGATCGTCAGCCCGCGCTCGCATTTCGTCGGCCAGCGGGTCGCCGACCTCAACCTTCGCCGGCTGTATGGCGTCTACATCCTCGCCATCCACCGCCAGAACGAGGTGCTGCAAGGCGCCTTCGAGGAGGTCCGCCTCGCCTTCGGCGACACGCTGCTGCTCGAGGGGCCACCGGAGGGGCTGCGGCGGCTATTCGACACCCACGAGCTGGTCAACCTCAGCCAGCCGCACACGCGGCCATTCCGCCGCGACAAGGCGCCGATCGCGGTCGCGGCGCTGGCGGCGCTGATGGTCCTTGCATCCCTAGAGGTGCTGCCGATCGCGGCACTGGCGCTGATCGGGGCTACCGCGGTGGTGCTGCTCGGCTGCCTCGATGTCGACGAGGCCTATGAGGCGATCCAGTGGCACCTGCTCATGCTGATCTTCGGGATGCTGGCGGTCGGCCGGGCTATGGAGACGACCGGGGCTGCGGAACTGATCGTCGGCGAGATGACGCGCCTGGTCGCCGGTCTCGGCCCCACGGCCGTCCTCTCCATCCTCTACCTCATCACCTCGATCCTGACCGCGGTGATGAGCAACAACGCCACCGCCATCCTGTTCACGCCGATCGCGCTCGGGCTGGCCGAGGATCTGGCGGTCGATCCGCGCCCCTTCGTCGTCGCGGTGATGTTCGCCGCCAGCGCCAGCTTCGCCACGCCGATCGGCTACCAGACGAACACTTTCGTGTATACAGCCGGGGGGTACCGGTTTATCGATTTCGTCAAAATCGGACTGCCGCTGAGCGTAATCCTCTGGCTGACCGCGACGTTCGTGATTCCCCTGTACTGGCCTTTGTCCTGACAGCGGACGGCGTTCCCATGACCAACCATGCCGGCCGAACGCACCCGCCGTGCGACCGCCCGAGGTGCGGGCGTTGCTGCCCGCGCGGCTCGGCCGAACCTTGCGCGCGGGATGAGCAGCCATGACCTGGGAAACGATCCAGATCGTCATCGTCCTGTTCCTCGTGACCATCGTCTTTTTCGGCATGGTCAAGGAGCTGATCCCGCCGGAAGTGCTGGCGATGGGCGGCGTCGCCCTGCTGCTTGCGCTCGGCATCCTCGGCATCGAGGACGTGCTCAAGGTCTTCAGCAACACGGCGCCCTTCACCGTCGGCTGCCTGTTCATCCTCTCGGCGGCGTTGGAGCGAACCGGCGTCATCGACCGGCTGGGCCGAAGCCTTGCCAGCGTCCGCTGGCGCTCGCCCGCCGTGGCGCTTGCCGCCACCATGCTGGTCGTCATGGTTATGTCGGCGTTCATCAACAACACGCCCATCGTCGTGATCATGACGCCGGTGATGATCGCGCTCGCCCACTCGCTGCGGATCTCGGCGTCGAAGCTGCTGATCCCGCTGTCGTTCGCAACGATCCTTGGCGGCACCTGCACGCTGATCGGCACCTCGACCAACATCATCGTCGACGGCGTGGCGCAGCGGCAGGGGCTGGCGCCCTTCGGCCTGTTCGAGATCACCGCCGCCGGCTCGGTCATGGCCGTGGTCGGGGGCCTGTACATCGTCCTCTTCGGCCGACACCTCTTGCCCGACCGGCAGACCCTGTCGGAGACGCTGATCGACCTGTCGCAGCGCAAGTTCCTGACCGAGCTCCTGGTGCCGCACGGCTCCCCGCTCATCGGCAAGTCGCTGACGGAAGCGGGCCTCACCCGCCAGCGCGGCTACACCGTCATCGACGTCATCGGCGAGGGCGGCTCCTTCGATCCGGACTATGGCGAACCCGCCCTGGCCGCCGGCGACCGGCTGGTTCTGCGCACCAGCGTCGTCGACTTCATGGACCTGCGCGGCGCCGGGGCCCAGCATGCGCTCGAGCCCATCGGCACGCGCAACATCCGGATGATGGAAGGCATCATCGGCCCCAGCTCCAGCTTCGTCGGCCAGCGCGTCGCCGACCTTAACCTGCGCCGGCTCTACGACACGTTCATCCTCGCCATCCACCGCCAGAACGAGAACCTGTCTGGCAACTTCGACGAAGTCCGGCTGCAGTTCGGCGACACCCTGCTGCTCGAAGGGCCGCCTGAGGGCCTGAAGCGCCTGTTCGACCGCCAGGAGCTGGTCAACCTCAGCGAGGTCACCGACCGGCCGTTCCGCCGCAACAAGGCGTGGATCGCTGTCCTCGCGGTGCTGTCAGTGATGCTCCTGTCGTCGTTCGAGATGCTGCCGATCACCGCGACCGCCTTCATCGCTGCCATCACCGTCGTCGCCTTCGGCTGTCTGGACGCCGACGAGGCGTACAAGGCGATCCACTGGCCGATCCTGATGCTGATCTTCGCCATGCTGGCGTTGGGCGGGGCCATGGAAGCCACCGGCGCCGGGGCGCTGATCGTCAGCGCCATCGTCGGCGTCATCGGCCAGCTCGGCCCCGTGGCGGTTCTCTCGGCGCTCTATGCCCTGACCTCGTTCCTCACCGAGTTCATGAGCAACAACGCGACGGCGATTCTACTCACACCCATCGCCGTCGGCCTCGCCCACGAGCTCGGCGTCGACCCTCGCCCGTTCGTGGTCGCGGTGATGTTCGCGGCCAGCGCCAGCTTCGCCACCCCCATCGGCTATCAGACCAACACCTTCGTCTACGGCGCAGGCGGCTACCGCTTCCTCGACTTCACCCGGATCGGCCTGCCGCTCAACATCATCCTCTGGGCCGTCGCCAGCTTCGTCATCCCGCTCTTCTGGCCTCTCTGACACGATTCGCCACCGCCGGCTGGCCCCGGCGTCCCGTGCAGACGTGGATCGCCGTGACGAGCACGGCGATGACGAGAGGAGGCGGCGGCGCCGCCTGCCAGGAACCTTATGCCGTCACCCGCGGACCTGTTCCGCGCGTGCGCCGATAACGACGCCGCTTGAACCTGCGCTTTGTGGTTGTTGCGAATCGGACCCCACGATATAGTCCTCCCGTCGCGGCTGGCGCCCTACATCT
>CAVVAX010000010.1:0-54082 GCA_963746275.1 uncultured Alphaproteobacteria bacterium | reverse complement strand
CGCGCCGGTGGAGACGTCGATCCAGGCAAGCCCCGCCTGCCCGGCGCGCTGGACGATGGCGGCGAGGTAGTTGTTGCTCCGGGACTTGAGCAGCGTGTCTTCGGTGATCGTGCCGGCGGTGATGACGCGGACGATCTCGCGGTGCACGACCGACTTGGCGCCGCGTTTGCGCGCCTCGGCGGGGTCTTCCACCTGCTCGCAGATGGCGACGCGGAAGCCCCGGCGGATCAGCCTCGCCAGGTACGTCTCATGGCTGTGGACCGGGACGCCGCACATGGCGATGTCGCAGCCCTGGTGCTTGCCGCGATTGGTCAGGGCCACGTCCAGCGCCGCCGCCGCCTTCACCGCGTCCTCGAAGAACAGCTCGTAGAAGTCGCCCATGCGGTAGAACAGCAGGCAATCCGGGCAGGTCTCCTTGATCGCCAGGTACTGGCTCATCAGCGGCGTGATCGCCGCGGCGTCGGCGCGGCTCACATCCTGGGACTGGCGCTGGTCGGGCACGCGTTCTCCGCGTCGAGGCCGGGTCGTTGATGTCGGGGCGTCGGGGTCTCGGGCGGCCGGCGAGAAACCTTAGCATCCGCCTTCCGCTTGCGGCTATGTATAGCCCGGCCAGAGGGAGGCGGCAGCACTATGGGGACAGCTAAAGCGGGGGGCGCTGGCAAGGCGGGGCAGGCGGTGACGGAGGTGGTCGGCCTGTTTGGCAACCGCGCCGGCTTCGAGGCCGCGGTCGCGGCGCTGCTCGCCGCCGGATTTCAGCGCGCCGACCTCAGCGTGCTTGCCTCCCACGAATGGCTCAATGCCGCCGGCAGGCCGGCGAAGCCCTGGCGCGCGACGTGCTCACGGCGCTCGTCGGCGACCTCAAGTACGAGGGCCCGCTCGTCGCCTCCGGGCTCATCTTCCTGGCCGGCGGCCCGGTCACGTCGACTTTGGCGGCCGTTGCCGGCGCCGCCGTCGGCGGCATGGCGGCCGAGGAGTTCCTCGAGGAGGTGACGGCGCAGCCGCATACCGACGACTTCGCCCGGTCCCTGGAGGCTGGCGGGGTGATCCTCTGGGTCTGTGCCGAAAGCGACGAGCGGCGCGACTTGGCCAGCGCCATCCTCGGCCGGCACGGCGGGCAGAACGTCCACGTCAGCGAACGCATACCCGCGGGCTAGAAGCGCCCAGCGATGGTCATCACGATACGAGCGTCGGGCCTCCTGCGCTTTTGCGCGACCGCTGGTAGTTCCATATCTCATAATCGAGAAGGCGGGGCGTCAGATCAGGAAAATCTTGCTTAAGTGATTTGCAGGCTTCAAGCACGAGAGCCTGTGCGGTATAGGCGTGCACGCCATTGGCACCTATAGCGTCCGCAACGAAACGACGCACCATCCTGTCAGCTTTCACGTGCCCGTCGGAGCCAGCTAGCATTTGGAAGTAGTCAAACGATAATCCAGATCCTTGGCCTTTGATCTCCATTGCGCGCGCCCGAACCTTATCATTCAGCGCCTGATCACTTGTATCAGAAAAATCATCTATGCCGAAGTCGCGCAACACGACCGCGAACTTGTAGGCCGCCTCGGCCTTCAATATACCATTCGTGGACGATGTACGTTGGCTGTTCTTGAAGTCTGTCTGCGCCAGCAACTTGAAATCTTTGCCCTCCAGCAAAGTGATGAAGTGTCTGAGCGTGTGCTGGCTCCTTCGCACCTCGCTTCCCGGAGCGCGCGCGATCACACGCCATGCCGGCAGTTGCGACCGGCACCAGTCTCGTACTGTACGCCTGGTTGATTCGTAACGGACACCGATGGAGAACACCGCATCGATAACGCACAGCGGGAGCGACGCGTAGTAGTACTCATCAGGGAGGCGTGCTTCGTTAAAGACGCACCAAGTTTGCGTTGATATGACGCAAGAGGGCGGCGGGCGCGGCGGGCACGGATCGCTCCTACCAGGTATGTGCAGGTCCAATATCTCGCATCGAGCTTCCCGTGTCGGTGATGGCTGTCACTGTCGCCACGCTGTCGCGACGAACCCGTTCCTTAACCCGGCCACTCGACGCGAAACACCTCGCCGCTGCCGGCGTCGCGGTAGAGATCGACGCGCGTTCCGTCCCAGTGGTAGTCGAGGTGCCGGCCCTGCACCGGGTTTCTGGCGAGATCGGGGTAGAACAGGCCGGTGCAGGCGCCGCCGGCGTCGCGGGCGCTGGGATAGACGACGCCGTCGGACCCGGCGGCCCTGAGCGCCGCTCCGAGCGCCTGGGACGTGGCATAGCCGTCGGGATCGAGGGCCGGCGCGAGCGAGGATCGCCGCCGCGCAGGTCGTGCAGCGTCGCGTCGACGTCGATGACGAGCTCGCGGAACTGCGACGTCCAGCCCGGCCGTTCCCGGCTTCGGGCCATGAACCGGCCGTGGTGGTGCATGGTCTCGAACAGCGCCGTCTCGAACCGGCGGCCCACGTAGAGCACGCCGTAGCTGCCGTCGGAGAACCGGGTCGGGCGGTCGGTGCTGGCATGGGTGAACGGCGCCATGAGGAAGCTGGCGCCGGGGCCGGAACCCGTGGGACGGCGGAACGAGGTCCAGCGCGCCCAACGTCTCCATCAGCCGCGGGTTGGTCTTCTGCTCGGCGGCGATCAGCAGCGGCCAGTCCTCGGGGTCGGCGATGTCCTCGAAAAGGGCCACGGGCGGAAACAGGCTGCGGATGATCCGCCGCGCGCCGTTCCGACCGCACCCGGCCGATCGGAATGCCGGCCGGTCGATGCCATCACCAGCCGCCACGCTCGGCGTCCAGGTAGCGGCGCACCCGCATCAGGTCGGTCAGTTCCCCGCCCAGCATGACGTCCAGCGCCGAGCGGCCGGCGAAGGCGCATTGGCCGCCTTGATCCAGGCGTAGCCGCGGGCCGGCTCGGTGAAGGCGATCCTGAGCGCCTTGTGGACACCCATCAGGTTCGACAGCCGCGCCTTGCCGTCACGGCCGATCCGCCCCACCTGCCCTGCCTTCCAGCGGGCGAAGGTGCGCCGCGGCAGGTCCAGCAGAACCGCGGCCTGGTCGTCCGTCACCCCCCACAGCCGGAACAGGTTGAGCGCGGCCCTGAACATGGCCGCCGCCTCCTCGTCGGTGATCGGCTCCGCCGTGAACGGCGGCGGCTCGGTCTCGACCCTCTTCAACAGTGCCATCGTTTCGTCCTCTCCGCGTGCTCCGCACCATATGGCATTAATGACATCATAAATGCCGCTCTGCTAGAACCTGGAGCCGACTTTCAAGACCGTGCCGCGCTTAGCCCCAGACCGCCGCGGTGCGGGCCGCCGCGCCCTGCTTCAGCGCTTGCTGAACGCAAGAGGTCACACATGCCCTCTGTTCGACCTCAGGTTCCGCGAAGTATCTCCCGCGTGTTTGTCTTTCTCACCTCTCGGTGTCCGCCCCCGGCAGCGGTGGCTTTTAAAGTAGTTCAGCATTCTTCGTTGCCTATGGTTCCGGCTCTGCCATACTGAAAGACCGCAACGGGGCGGTCCCGGGGGCGGTTCCATTAGAAGATCGGCACCCCGACACGGGGGACAAACACGGGGACGGGAGTGCGGCTGCGTATCGCGCTCATCATCGCATCATTTGCCAGCCTGGCCGGATGCGTTGGCCCGCCCGCGCTGCGTGAATCGGTCCTGAGCTACGATGAAACCGTGAGTGCGCTCGATCAGGACATTCTGCTGCTCAACGTCGCCCGCCTTAGCGTCGATCGTCCGCCTCATTTCACCGTCACCTCAAGTATCGCCGCCACGTTCAACTTCGAGACCTCTGCCGGTATCGGCGGCTCCATCAACGAAGGCGCCGGCACCGACGTGTTGTCGCTCAGCCTCGATGCCCGCGCCGGCGAGAATCCGACCTTCAGCATCGTCCCGGTGACCGGCCAGGAGTTCACCCAGCGCATCCTCACTCCGGTCGGCGAGGACGTGCTGGCATTCTTCCTGTTCCAGGGCGTGCGCATCGAGCTGCTGTCGCGGCTGATGGCGGACGGCATCGAGATCCTCGGGCCGACCGGGCGCGGGGAGCGGTTCCTGGCCAACAGGGTCACGGCACCCGACGACTACCGCGCGTTTCGTCGCTTGGTGCTGCACCTGGCGGCGCTGCAGCAGTCCGGCCGGCTGTTCATCCAGGAGCTGACTTACGACCAGCCGGTGCTGGAGCAGGTCGCGTCGCCACCCAGTACCGGCGACATCGTCACCGCGTTGGACAACGGCCTTACCTGGCGGCAAGACGGCGACCGGTTCACCCTGACCCGGGCGGTGCGCGGCCGCATCCTCATCAGCAACTACGATCCGCTGACGCGAGCGACGCCGAGCGCAGGCGGCTCAACGAGATCGCCGCTGTCAGGCCTGACAACCTCGTCCTGGTCGACGTCAGGGCCGAATATCCGGGCGGCGAGTTCCCGATCTTCGCGGCGCTAAAGCTCCGCAGCCTGTTCGCCATGCTGGATTTCGTCGCCAAGGGCATCGAGTTGTTCCGGGAGTTCCCGGTCGAGCCGGACCCGCGCACCGGCGAGGCGGCGGCGCTCGTGCGCAACCCCGTGCACACGCTCGCGGTCAGCGTCAGCAAGGACAAGCCCGCCGCGCCGGACGGCTGGATCCGCTACCAGGGTCGCTACTACACCATCGGCAACACACGCTGGGACCGCGCCGCCTTCCTGTGCTCTACGAGCTGTTCCAGGTGACGGTGACCGATGTCAGCCGTGTCGGCATCCCGATCACCATCGCCAAGTAGCCCAGGCGCGCGAAAGAGCCACGAGACGGCCACGAGGCAACCGGGGAACGTCGTTCCTCAAGGTCACGGACGCTCAGCGGATGATGTCGAGCTCGCGCTTGCGGGTGTAGAGCAGGCGGACGTAGTCGTACTCGAACGGCGAGCCGGTCTCGTAGTAGCGAAACGGCGTGTTCGCCCGGGTGTCGACGGCGTTGACGCCGGTCCGCGCGTAGGCATAGGGGGCGATGTCGGACTTCAGGTTGGAGAGCACGCCGAGCGGGTCGATGGCGAAGCTGTCGACGACGATGCCCGAGGCGTCGCGCGCGTTGGACGGGCCGAGCAGGGGGAGCACCAGGTACGGCCCGTCGGTCGTGCCCCAGTAGCCCAGGGTCTGGCCGAAGTCCTCGCTGTAGCGGACCATGCCGACGGCCGAGGCGACGTCGACGGTGCCGAAGAAGCCGAGCCCGAGGTTGATGCCGACGCGAAACAGCGTCTGCGCCGCCCGCCCGGGCCGCGCCTGCAGGAGCAGGTTGGCGGCGGTGACGACGTCGTCGAAGTTGCCGAGGAAGTCGTTGATCCGGTCGCGGATCACCTGCGGCAGGACGAACGTGTAGGCATCGACCACCGGCAGGAAGACCAGCCGGTCGAACTCGTAGTTGAAGGCGTAGACCTGCCGGTTGATCCCCTCGATCGGGTCGTAGATGTCGACCATGTCGGACACCGTCCGCTCCGGCGGCCGGCCGGAGCGGCGGATCGCCCTCGCGGAACGGCACGGGCGTGGCGCAGGCCCGGCGACGAGCCGCGGCCACCGCGACGGCGCCGAGGAAGCGGCCCGCGGCGCGGCGGGCGCTCTCGCCCTCATGGCGCGTCCTCGGCCAGTGCCTGGAGCATGGCGGCGACGACGTGGGGATACTGGAAGTTGCCGCAGTGGCCGCCGCGCGGGAAGATCCTCGCCGCGGCTCGGCGAAGGTCTGGCGGAGGAAGTCGATCTCGGCCTTCGAGTTGATGATCTCGTCGGCGTTGGTGATCAGCCGGTACTTCGGGTTCGACGCGAGATAGCCGTCGAGCCGGCGCAGATCCGCCTCCTGCACGAGCTTCGCGATGGTGAGCGTCGGCTCGGTGCGCGAGTAGAACGGATAGAGCAGGTTCTGCAGGTACTCGGTGAAGCCGTGGTGCAACCCGGCGACGAGGTACGGCGTGAGCGAGTCCGAGACCGCGAACTGCCGCTCGGGGCGAACCAGGGTGCCGACGTCGCCCATCACGTCGGCGGTGAAGGTGAGGTCGGTGGAGGCCAGCCGGAAGGCGACGCCGATCAGGGCGGCCAGCACCTCGCGCGGCGGTTTCAGCGCCACGTAGGACTGGTAGAGGAAGTCGCCGGTGAGGTCGGACGGGCCGGCCGACGAGGTGTAGAGGCTGGAGAGCGACCGGAACACCTCGTTGAAGAACGCCGGCAGCCCGGAGATGCCGCCCGGGATCTTGTCGATGTAGTCGTCGAGGATCCGCGACGAGGTATAGAGGTTGACCGGCGGGTTGATCATGAGGACGCGGCGGAAGCCCAGCGGCCGCTCCGCCTCGTTCTCGTCCAGCCAGCCGACGAACGCGCCGTGCCAGCCGCCGAGGCTGTAGCCGACCAGCGAGACGTCGTCGTCCTTGATCGCGGATGCGGCTCTGCACCTCGTCGTAGGCGAGGCGAAGCGCCTGGTGCAGGTCGCGGGCGTCGCGATCGACCCGGCCCGGGCACGCCGGTCGACGACGCGGTGACGGCGAAGTTGGAGAAGGTCGGCGACGGGACCGCCAGCACGTGGTAGCCGCCGGCGTAGAAGATGCGGCTGAGCACGTCGACCAGCCGGGCCGTCGGCCCGGCGCCGGTGCCGGGGATGATCATCACCAGCGGCGCCTCGCCCGGCTGCGCGCTCAGCGTGTAGCGCAGGCCGCGCTGGTACCAGAACATCTCCGGGATCGTGCCGCTCCGGCAGCACCTCGCAGCCGGTTGAGGCTGGTCGGGATCGTCTCGGGAAGCGTCGCCCGCAGGTCGGGCGGGGTGCCGACGACGGTGGCGACGATCGGATCCTCCCAGGGATAGGCGAAGGGCGCCTCCGGCGTCTGCGCCAGGCTTGCGTCCGGGGCCGGCGGCGGCGGATGGCAGGCGGCCAGCGCCAGGAGCACGAGGATCCAGCAGGCGGCGAGAAAGCCGCGCGAGACGGGTGATGCCGGCGCGGACATTCAGCGCGGCTGGCGCGGCGGTGGTCGACTTCGCCGGCGCGGCTGCCATGGGTGCGGACGATCCGGCCCGGCTCGGGCGCCGGCTGGGCCGACGCCGGCCGGCCGCCGCGGCCGCGGGCTGCTCCGGCCTGGACCCGGCAGCCGGACCGGCGCGCTGTGCGCTGGCCGCGCTCGAGGCGGCATCGGACCTTCCGGCGAGAACCATGACGTACTCGTCCCACAGAACATCGCCGATAATGCGGCCCTGGCAGACGAGGCCGACGCCGTCGCACGGGCGGTACGGCGCGTCGATGGCCGCGCTCACGATCTCCGCGCGGCCGAGGTCGACCCGCGGCGGAGCGCAACCGGGCCACCGTGCGTACTCGACCAGCGCCGGGCAGCCGGCCTGCCAGGGGTCGCAGCCGTCGGTCGTCGCCTGCTGGACCTCGTGCAGGGCCAGCTCGCAGCCGCCGAGCGGAGCACCGCGGCGAGGCCGGCGGCGGCGGATCGCGGCATGAACGAAGCCTGGGCATCATGGCACCTCCTCGCGGGACCCGAGCCGCCAGCGTCGTGACGTCATCGTGCTCGCTCACGGCCGGCGCGACCGGGACGCGCGACCAGCAGAAACACGAGCGAGCCGACCAGCGCCGACAGCAGCGAGCCGGTGATGACCCCGAGGCGCACCGGCGCGTCGAAGTGGGCGTGCTCCCAGGCGAGGCCGCCGATGAACAGGCTCATGGTGAAGCCGATGCCGCAGAGCAGCGGTCATGCCATAGATCTGCTGCCAGTTGGCGCCGTCCGGCATGCGGGCGAGCTTGGTGCGCACCGTCAGCCAGATGGTCCCGAGGATGCCGACCTGCTTGCCGACGAACAGGCCGGCGGAGATGCCGAGCGTCACCGGCTCGAGGAAGCTGTTCCAGCCGATGCCGGCGAACGAGACGCCGGCGTTGGCGAAGGCGAAGATCGGCAGCACCGCGTAGGCGACCCAGGGATGGACCGCGTGCTCCAGGCTCTTCAGCGGCGAAGCGTCGTCCGGATGCGCGCCGCTCATCGGGATCGCCATGGCCACGGCGACGCCCGCCGAGCGTCGCGTGGACGCCGGACTTCAGCACGCAGATCCAGAGGATGATGCCGACGACGACGTAGGGCGCGATCTTCTTCACGCCGGCGAAGTTGAGCGCCGATAAGGACGGCCAGCGCGGCCGTCGCCAGGCCGAGCGCCAGCAGCGACAACTGGTCGGTGTAGAACAGGGCGATGATCACGATCGCGCCGAGGTCGTCGAACACCGCGATCGCGGTCAGCAGCACCTTCAGCGAGATCGGCACCCGGCTGCCGAGCAGGCTGAGGACGCCGAGGGCGAAGGCGATGTCGGTGGCGGCGGGGATGGCCCAGCCGTTCAGCGACTCCTCGCTCCCGGCGTTGATCAGCGAGTAGATGGCCGGCCGGCACCGCCATGCCGCCAACGGCGGCGATGGCAGGCAGCGCCGCCTGGGAGAGCGACGACAGCTCGCCCTCCAGCAGCTCGCGCTTGATCTCGAGGCCGACGAGGAAGAAGAACAGCGCCATCAGGCCGTCGTTGATCCACAGGATCAACGGCTTGTCGATGGCCAGCGCGCCGACGCGGATGGTGGCGTAGGTCTTGAGGAACGCATCGTAGTAGGGCGCCAGCGCCGAGTTGGCGACGATGAGCGCGATGACGGAGGCCAGGACGAGCAGGATGCCGCCCGAGGCCTCCATCCGGAAGAACTCGCGGACGAAGGACAGCGGCAGAACGAGTCTCGGTCCCTGCGCCGCCGGTCGCATCGCCCCTCCTTGCGCTCAGTCGCCGAGGCAGATGCCCATCTGCCGCGCGGTGGTGATCAGGGTCCCGTCGAGCTTGAGCGCACGCGTCTTGCCGGCGACGTGGTCGAGCGGAACGTCGGTGATCTTGCCGCGCTCGGAAACCACGACGCGGTTGGTCTTGCCTTCAACTACGATATCCACCGCATGTGCCGCCAGGGACGAGGCGAGGATGCGGTCGAAGGCATTGGGCGAGCCGCCGCGCTGGACGTGGCCGAGGACCGTGACCCGGGTTTCGGCGCCGGTCTGCTTGGCGATCAGCTCGCCGATGGCGGCGCCGACCCCGCCGTAGCGCACCTCGCCGTCGGCGAAGGCATGCGAGATCGGCTGGCCCGAGCTCAGGCGGACGCCCTCGGCGCAGACGACGAGGGAGTGGTTGCGGCCGATCGCGAACAGCTCGCGCAGCACCTCCGCCACCTTCTCGATGGCGAACGGGATCTCCGGGATGAGGATGACGTCGGCGCCGCCGGCGATACCCGCGGCCATGGCGATCCAGCCGACGTCGCGGCCCATGACCTCGAGCACCATGACCCGGCGGTGGCTGGCGGCGGTCGGCTGCAGCCGGTCGAGCGCCTCGACCGCGGCATCGACGGCGCTGAGGTAGCCGATGGAGTAGTCGGAGTGGGCGACGTCGTTGTCGATGGTCTTGGGAATGCCGATGAACGGGATCTGCCCCTGCTCGGCCAGCCGGCTCAGGATCCGCATGCTGCCGTCGCCGCCGATCCCGATCAGGGCGTCGAGGTTCAGCGCGCGGAAGCCCTCGATCACCTCCTTGGAGCGGTCCTTGATCGTCCCGTCCGGCATCGGGAACTCGAACGGGTTGCCCTTGTTCACCGTGCCGAGGATCGTCCCGCCGAGGCGGAGGATGTTGCCGGTGAAAATCTTGAGCGTGAGCTCCTCGTACTTGACCGGGCGGGCGAGCAGGCCGGCAGTGCCCTCGTAGATGCCGACGACGGTCAGCCCATGCTCCTGGACGGCGCGGTAGGTGACGGCGCGGATGGCGGCGTTCAGCCCGGCGCAGTCGCCGCCGCTGGTCAACACGCCGATCCGGTTGTGCTTCATCCTGTGTCGGCTCATCGCCTCTGGTTCCCTGCTTGAAGCGCTTGAGAATGAGCGTCCGGAACGTCCGCGACCGGTTTCGGCATGCAACCGCCTGCGCCGGATGTTGATAGGTTGCTTGCTCCCGCTCCCGGCTTGGCCCTGATAGCATGCCCAGCACGGCGGCTAAAGCACGCAGACAGTGGGAAAAGGGCGGGCTTCAGTCGACGATGACGGAGAGGAGGACGCCGGCGATCATGCTGCCGGCGAAGTCGCTGAACGAGCCGTTCCCGACCTCTGCCACGGCGGCGAAATAAGGCCGTGAGCGCAGGCCATCACGCATCGCCGAGGGGGTCGCGGTGAACAGCGCCGAGACAGAGCGCCTGTCGCTGCCGGCGACGAAGGCGCGAGTCTGGTACAACGTCTCCTCGACGTATTCGGGATGGGCCTGGGCGTCGCCGATGAGCACGATGCTCTGCAACGCGGCCGCCCGGAACGGCATGTCCATCGCCGCGTTCAAGCCCAAGTGGACGTCCTCCTCGATGGTCTGGCTGCCGATCGGCGACTCGTGGAGCATATCGAGGAAGGCCAGAACCCGCGGCAACTCGCGGTCTGCCGGCGTCAGCGGCAGGACCTGCAGCGGCGGCAGGCCGGTGTCGCGGTCGGAGTAGGCGGCGACGCCGATCCTGACCGAAGGCACGAGCCGCTGCAGGATGCGCACGATGCTGCCCATGGAGGAGGCCAGTTCGCGGATCACCGGGCCCATGCTGGCGGTGGTGTCGATGGCGAAGACCAGGTCGATGGCGTCCACGACCTGGCGTCCGCCGGCGGCGACGGCCGCCGGCCGCGGCGGCGATGGCCGCGCCACCACGGCGGGCCGCGACGCTGCTTCTCGCTCCAACGCCGCGGCCGCCTCGTTCAGGCGCCCGGCTTCGGCCAGCGCCGCGTCCGCCTCGCCCCGGTAGCGGACGGCGGCCGCCTCGATGGCCGACACCTTGGCGCGAATCTCCGCCGCCGAAACCCGCCGCGCCGCGATATCAGCGTTGGCATCGAATGACTTGCGGTAGTAGGGCATGACCAGGACGAGAAGCAGCACGAACACGCCGGTCGCGGTCGCCAGCACGTCGAGCGCCGACATCGAGAAGATCGAAAGGTCGCGCCGGCCGCGCCGCATGGCCGTTGCTCAGCGGTCGTCGAGGCGCGAGACGGCAAGGCTCACGCGCCCGGCCTGGATCTCCTGTCCGGGAAGCAGCGGGGTCGGCTGGAACGGGGGCAGCTCCCGATCGTCGAGAAAGGTGCCGTTGAGCGAGTTGAGATCCTCGACGAACAGCTTGCCGTCGGCGATGCCGATGCGGAAGTGCCGCCGCGAAACGCTGTCGTCGGCGAGGATCCGCTCGCACAGGGCGGGATGGCGGCCGACCGTCAGGCCCAGGTAGGCCCGCGCCAGCTCAGTCTCGCCGAAGACGAGCCGCGTCAGGCTGCCCGCCGGGCCGCTGCCGCTGAGCAGCCACCCGCCCTCGAGGATCTCCCTGTTCTCACGCTCGCTCATCGGCCACTCCCGGCGCCTTCCGGCTCCGCGAGCACGGCCAGCAGCACGCTTTCGATCATCTGTCCCCGATGCACCGAGAAGTCGCCGCCGCCGGCCCGGGCCAGCCGCTCGAAGAACGCCCGCACCGGCGGCTGCTCGCCGGTGTAGATGGCCGCAAGCGCGCGGGGGAACCGCTCGCTTGGCGCGGATAGGCGGAACTGCGCCGCGAGCGACATGGTGCGCTCGACATCCGCGGGATGCGCCGGCGCATCGCCGATCACGATGATGCGGCCTTGCGCATTGGTGCGCCACGGCATGCTCACCGCCGCCGCCACCGCCTCGTCGACCCGCTCGGGCGTATCGCCGCCACCGACGGCACGCAGCTCGCGGACGAAGCCGAGCGTCTCGGTCTCCTCGCCGGGCTGGAGGGTGGCGAGAGGCGTGCCGCGAACGACGTAGGCATCGCCGCGGTCGCGGTAGGCGACGAAACCGATGCGCAGCGTCGGCGCCAGCCGCTGCAGGACCTGAACGATCGCCACCAGGTTCGCCTGCAGGTCCTCCAGCTCGTCGCGCATGCTTCCGGTCGTATCCATGACGAAGACGAGGTCGAGGTCGGTGATGGAAAGCAGGCCGCGCCCGGGGGTGGGCGCCGGCCGCTCGACCGCCACCGGCGGCGCCTCGGCTTGTGCCGGTGCCGCTTCGGGGCGCGCCGCCATAGCCCGCTGCGCCCGGGCGAGCCGCGCCTGCGCTTGGGCCATGGCGTCCTCGGCTTGCGCGCTCTTCGCCTCGGCATCGGCGGAGGCCGTTTCCGCCTCCTTCAGCGCCTCGCCCGCCGCGGCGAGCTCGGCGCGTGCGCCCTCCTGGTCGCGTTCCAGCGCCGGCGCCCGCAGGTAGTAGGGGAAGAACGAGACCGCGAGCAGCATGAAGGCGCCCAAAGCAGAGGCGAACAAATCCAGCGCCGAGATGCTGAGCGCGTCGAGGGGCTGGCGCGGGCGGACCAACATTGCCGGCTCAGTCCGCGTACAAGCGGTTGATCAGGTTGTCGAGGCAGTACTGTCCGGCCCGGTTCAGCGCCCGCTCCTCGCGGGCCTGGACCACGTGCTGGACGAGAACCAGCACCGCCGACATGCACAAGGCGAGCAGCGTCGTGTTGAAGGCGACCGCCAGGCGCTCGGTGAGCCCGGCCAGCAGTGCTGGGTCTTGCAGGTCGGCCGAGCCGGCGTAGGCCAAAGCCAGGGCGATGCCCAGCACCGTGCCGAGGAAGCCCAGCGCCGGGATCGCCCAGATGACGTAGCGGATCATCATGTAGCGCAGGTCGATCTCGTGCAGCCCGAGCTCAAGGCTGGAGTTCAGCAGCGCGTTGGCCTGGTCGACCGACTTGTTGGTCTGGAACTGGGTCACCACCCGCTGGATCAGCCGCGGCAGGAACCGACCGTGGGACGGCGAGTCGGGGCGCATGGCGGCGCGGGCGGTGGCATAGATGCGGCGCAACTCCAGCGACTGCAGGACGGTGGTTTCGTCCTCGGGGAGATAGTGCCGGGCGAGCTCGGCCCGTTCAGCCGCCGTTTCGCGGGCGCGGACGATGAGCTCGCCGATGCCGAGTGCGAAGACGATCCACATCACCGTCTGCACCGTCAGCGGGTAGGTCGCCTGCTTATAGTCGAGAAGGACGACGGCGAGGGCGGACGGCAGCGCCCACTCCATGAGCTTGATCAGGACCACCGCGACCACCACGGCGACCGTGAGGATGGCGACGGTGCCGAGCCGGCGACGCGGCTTTGTTGCCCCTGTAGTCGGCTTCGCCGGCGGCGCCGCCGGCGCCCGATCGCCGCCTGTCCGCAGCAAGCCCATAGCTCAAGGCCTCCTGCGGACGATCTCGCCGGTGCGCGCGTCGCGCTCTACGCGTCCGCGCAGCGGCTGGCGGCCACCGTCGGCGGGGGAGGCTTCCGCCGCCGCCATGGCGGGCGTCGCCCCCGACCGTGCCGGTGCGTCGCGGGCGGAGCGGAGCAGGCTGGTGGCGGTGCAGCGGTAGTCGCCGAGGCGCAGCGGCTCGTCGGCGGCGACGAAGTCCTGGCGCAGCGGCTGCCAGCGGTCCTCGCCGTCCATCCGGGGCGCGCGCTGCCGCCAGGCGCCGGCTGCGGCGGCGCAATCGACCATGTAGAGCCGGCCATCGTCGGTGACGGTCAGCTCGGCGTGATGCGGCGCCACCGAGGCCTCGGCGATGACTACGTCGGCAAACGGGCTCCTGCCTATGACGAGCGTTCTCAAGGCTTCGCCGCTCCGCCGCGGGCATCTACGAGCTGCGGCATGGCGTTGCCCTCTAACTGGTTGGCGCCGAGCTCGACGGTGCTTTCCGGCGACAGGACGAGGCCGCTACCCTTGTTCGCGGTGATGATGTTGCGGTCGATGGCGCCGCCGCTGGCGCCGAGAATGATGATCCCGTGCTCGCCGCTGGCCGAGATCGCGTTGCCGATCAGGGTGGGCGCGGCGCCGCCGGCAACGACGATGCCGGATAGCGTGCTACCGAGAATCCTGTTGTCCTCGATGTAACCGCGCCCGCTGTCGTAGACGTAGATGCCGGCTTCGGCCGTGGCCTCGATCGTGTTGCCGACGACACGGGGGTCCGCGCCGGTGCGGATCTGCAGACCCGACGCCCGGCTGCCGCTGACCGTGTTGTTCTGGAACGTGCCCTTCGCGCCCTCGCTGAAGACGACGCTGCCGCTGCCGCGGATGGTGTTCTCCAGGATCGTGGGCTCGGCGCCGCTGCGGATGACGATGCTGGCGGAGGCCGTATCGCTCACGGTGTTGCGCTGGAGCAGCGGCCTCGCGCCATCGCGCACCAGGATCGCCGGCCCGTTCGGCGAGGAGATCTGGCTGTCCTGTAGCTTCGGCGTGCCGGACGCGATGACCACGCACGGCAGCCCGGGGCTCGACGGCTCCGCCACGGCAGCGCCCCGCAACGACAGCCCGGTGACGGTCGCGCCCTCGCCGCGGACGACGAGACACGGCCCGTCAGGCGGAGCAATGACCGGCGCTGCGCCTTCGGCGGCGGCGATCTGGAGCGGCCGGTTGACCACCAGGGTCTCGGCGAAGGTGCCATTGCCGACGAGGATGGTCGCGGCGTCGCCGGCGCGGCGCAGGGCGTCGCCGATGGTCGTGGCGTCGCCGCTGCCGTCCTGGGCGACCAGCCACTCGCGCTTCAGGTAGCGCTCGTAGAACGGCCGGGCCGCCCAGAAGCCGCCGGCCACCAGGGCCAGTACGAGCAGGGCCAGCGGTGCGATCCAGCGCAAGCGGCCCCTGCGCGGCGGCGCGACCGGCACCGCCATTTCCGGCGCCGCGGCGACAGCCGTTGCCGGCCGCTGGCCGGCGCTCCGGCGGACTGGCACAGTGGGCGGCACCTCATCGTGCATGCCGTTGCCCACCGCAGGCGAGGGGTCGGGGCGCTCCGGCGCCGCGCTTGGCGCAAGCTGGCGTGCGGGCGCAGCGACGTGTGTCGGCGCCAGGCGCCGAACCCCCAGCATGTCGGCCCAGGCCTCGGCCGACTGCGGACGGCGCTCGGGATCGAGGCCCAGCGCGCGGTCGATCGCCGCGGCCAATTCCATGCCGTCGTCGCTGACGGCGGTGACCGCCGGCATCATCCAGGCGCCGGCGAGCCGGGCCGGGGCCGGTGGCGGCGGCGAGCCGGTGAGCGCCCGATAGGCGGTGGCGGCCAAGCCGTAAAGATCGGTCCACGGCCCTTCGTGGCCTCCGCCTTGATATTGCTCTGGCGCGGCGTAGCCGTCGGTCAGCCAGCTCTCGACGCCGCTACCGGCGCGCTCCATTGGCGCGGCCGCGCCGAAGTCGGCGATCACCGGGGTGCTGAAGTTCGGCACCAGGATGTTCGCCGGCTTCAGGTCGCGGTGCAAGCAGCCTGCGGTGTGGATCGCCGCGATGCCGGGGCAGAGGGCGGCGAGCAGCGCCTTCACGTCGTTCACCCCGAGCCGGCCGCGGCGGCGGCGAAGCACCGTCTCCAGGTCCGGCGCGTCGACCAGGTCGAGGATGAGAAAGGCGGCGCCGCCGCCCCGGCCCCAGCGCTTCAGCCGGACGATCGCCGGGTGGTCGAGGCGGGTGAGGACCTCGGCCTCCCTGGGAATGGTCGCGCCGTCTTCGGCGACCTTGATGAAGACCGCGCTGCCGGTCTCGCTGTCGAAGGCCTTGATCCGCGCCTGGCCGCCGAGGTCGCCCAGCACCTCCGGCGTGCCCTCGGGCAGCCGGTAGCGCAGCGGAACGACATCGCGCAAACGGACCGGCGCATCGCCGCGCGCCTGGTCCGCCAAAGCCGGGGCGCCGGCCGGGCTGGCGCCGGGGCCGGCGGGGGGCGAGGGTGCCGTCACAGGGCCGCCCGCGACGGAAGGGTGTAGGCGGGCACTGGCGTCACCGGCGGTGGCACATCCGCCGCCGCCGGTGGCGAGGCCGGGGTGCGGGAGCCGCCGCCCGCCGCGGCGCGATCCGCTGACTGTGGCTTGGCCGCCGGCGCCGGGGGCGTCAGCGAAACCGGGCCGCCACGCTTGCCCGCAGGCGAGGACCCGCGCTGCGATGGCGTCACCATTACCTCGTCCAGCGACCACAGCGCCTTGCCGATCCGGCAGCCGGTGCCGCGGACCTCGGACAACGGCGAGCCGGCGCGCTCAACCACCCGACGATAGTCGCGACACGGCGTCGTCGGGTCGCGGTAATGGGTGCGCTCGATCACCAGGGTGCCCTGCGAGCCGGTATCCGGGTTGCGCAGCGGAATCTCGACGTCCGTCTTGCGCGTTTCCAGCGCCTCGTTGATGGCGATGGTGAGATAGGTCTGGTCGCCCGGATCCTCGCTCAGCACGGCGCTTCGCGCCACGGGCGGTGCTAGCAGCGCGGCAAGCATGGCCAGCACGGGCAACGGCCGGAAGCGGCGGAGGCCCGCCGGCATGAGGGACGGGAACATGGTCATGACAAGGTCCATACAGGTCGACGCGGACGCGCAGGTTGCGCCCGCGGAAAGCCGCGCCGTTCGCGGCCACGGGCGCCGGTGGGCGGGGCCGGGGCGGGGCCTTGAGCGGTGCCGCGGTTCGGATACATAATAGAGTCGGGATGGACTTTTACAATCACGGTGGGTTTCGGTGAAACGGGCCATTAGCGCTATCGCGGTCGCCGCCCTGCTCGCGGGCTGCTCCGCGCCAACCTCACAGCGCTACGACTCCGGTGACGTCGGCCGGCCGATCGAGACGACGCAGGGCGCCGTCGTGTCCTCGCGGGTCGTCGAAGTCTCCGGAGACACCAGGAACGTCGGCCCGATCGCCGGCGGCGCTGCGGGCGCCGCCGCCACCGGGCTCGCCTATGGCGGGCGCGGCTCGGGCTGGGCGGCGATCCTTGGCGGCCTGATCGGCGCCGGTGCCGGTTACGTCATCGAGTCCTCGGCGCGCAGCCGTGAAGGCATCGAGTACATCGTCAGGATGAACGACGGCCGCACCGTGACCCTGGTGCAGAACCGGCAGAAGGAGGAGCAGCCGATCGCCGACGGCACGCCGGTGCTGGTCCAGATCAGCGGTCGCTACACCCGGGTGATCCCGGACCCGACGGCCGATCGCGGCACGGCGGCGGGTGCCGGAGGCGCCGGGACCGTTGCCGGCGCCGGCTCCGGCAGTGGCACGGGGCGGCTCGGGGGCGGCTCGGGGGGCGGCTGGGTCGATCCCGACACGGTTCTCGTGGCACCCGACCGATCGGCGCCGCCGCCTCCGGGTGTGCCGCCAAGGCCGCCGGCTCAGTAGCCGGCAGGCATCTCCCTCCCCCTCGTTCCTAGGTTAAGGCAGGGCGTCGCGTCCGGCCCTAGCGTTCCGCCCCAAGGTCCGGCGGCAGGACCCGGACCGCCCCTGGAGGAGCAGAACGCATGGACGACCGCAAGCCCTCGCCGCCGCCCCAGAAGCAGTCGCGCCAACCGGGCCGGGAAGGCGAAATGACGCCCGAGCCCGATTATACGCCGAGGTTCCCGGGCTCGAATCGTCTGGCTGGTAAGGTTGCGCTGATCACCGGCGGCGACAGCGGCATCGGCCGCGCCGTGGCGGTGCTGTTCGCCCGCGAGGGGGCGAAGGTCGGCATCGTCTACCTCGAGGAGATTGACGACGCGAAGAAGACGCAAGACCTGGTCGAGGCCGAAGGCTCGGAGGCGCTCTGCGTCGAGGGCGACATCGGCAACGAGGGCTTCTGCCAGAAGGCGGTGAAGATGACGGTCGAGCGTTTCGGCCGGCTCGACGTTCTTGTCAACAACGCTGCCGAGCAGCACCCGCAACCGGGCCTGGAAGACATCTCGGCCGAGCAGCTGGAGCGGACCTTCCGCACCAACGTCTTCGGCTATTACTTCATGACCAAGGCGGCCCTGCCGCACCTCGGCGAGGGCTCCGCCATCGTCAATACCTCTTCGGTCACCGCCTACCGCGGCAGCACGAGCCTGCTCGATTACAGCGGTACCCGCGGCGCCATCGTCGCCTTCACCCGGGCGCTGTCGCAGGCGCTGGTGGAGCGCAAGATCCGGGTTAACGGCGTCGCCCCGGGGCCGATCTGGACGCCGCTCATCCCCGCCTCGTTCGAGAAGGAAAAGGTCGGCAAATTTGGCCAGTCTGTGCCGATGGCCCGCCCCGGGCAGCCGAACGAGGTGGCGTCGTGCCACCTGTTCCTCGCCTGCGACGACTCGTCCTACATGACCGGCCAAGTGCTCCACCCGAACGGCGGCGAGCAGATCGCGAGCTAGAAGGCCGCGTTGGCTTGATGACTTCCGGTTGGCGGCGCCCTCACCCCGACCCTCTCCCGCGGGGCGGGAGAGTGAGGCCTTCGAAGCGGGCGGGTGAGGGCAGCGAGGGAACGTCAGTACAGGTGCTGGCCGCCGGTGATCCAGAGCTCGGTGCCGGTGACGTAGGAGGCGTCGTCGGAGCAGAGGAAGAAGATGGCGCGGGCGACATCCTCGGGCGTGCCCATCCGCTCCAGCGGGATCCGCGGGATCAACACCTCGTACTCGGGCTGGATCATGTCGGTCTCGATCTCGCCGGGGGCCACCGCGTTCACCCGAATACCGAGCGCGGCGCATTCGTGCGCCAGCTCGCGGGTGAGCGCGGAGAGCGCCGCCTTCGACGTCGAGTAGGCCGAGCCGGCGAACGGGTGGACGGCGTGGCCGGCGATCGAGGTAACATTGACCACCGCGCCCTTGCCGCGGTGCAGGGCGCCGGCGAAGCCGCGGACCAACGTCAGCCCGGCGAAGAAGTTGATCTCGAAGACCTGCCGCCAGGCATCGAGGTCGCCGTTGAGGCAGCCGAGGCGCTCCTTGTAGGGCGTCTTCGGCGACAGTCCGGCGTTGTTGACCAGGGCGTGCAGCGGCTGGCCGCCGAGGGCTTCGTTCGCCTCCGTGATGAACCGGGCAAGGCTATCTGCGTCGCCGAGGTCGGTCGGGATGTGACAGGTCCAGTTGGGATCGCGCCGGCACTCGGGCGGCGCCGCATCGCGCGAACAGGTGATGATCCGCCAGCCGCGGTCGAGGAAGGTCTTGGCGGTGACGTGGCCGATGCCGCGGCTGGCGCCGGTGACGACCACCGTCTTGCGCGCTCCGTTACCGGCGTCGCTCATCAGCGGTCCAACGGCCGCAGCTAGTGGGCCATGAGCAGGGCGGAGGGCGCGTGCTCCAGCATGTACCGGGTGACGCCGCCGAGGATGAGCTGGCGAAGCCGGCTGTGGCTGTAGGCGCCCATGACCACGAGGTCGGCGCCCGCGACCGCGTGCGCCACCACCTCGCCGGCGTGGCCGGCGTCGCCTGGCGGGCGCTGCCGGACGGCGATCCCATGCCAGGCGAGGTACTCCGCGAGTTCCTTGAGGCGGACGTCGCTGGCCTTGTCTGGGTCGGCGGAAACCACCTCCACGGTCTCGGCCCGGCGGAGAAAGTCCATGGCGGAGGCCACGGCGCGCGCCGCCTCGGCGCTGCCATTCCAGGCGATGGCGACGTGGCGCCCAAGTACGCCCTCGCGGATGGGCGCGACGAGAACCGGTCGGCCGGTCTCGAACAGCGCGGCGTTGAAGATCACCGTGGCGTCGGTATCCGGCCGCTGCTGCGGCCGCGCCAGGACGATGAGGTCGTGAACCCGCCCGCGGCGAGCGATCTCCTCCTCCTCCCGCCCGTCGACCTCGGCATAGGCGATGGACGGGGCGGGGCCGGTCGGATCGGCGTTGAGCGGCAGCCCATGCTCTGCCTGGACCTGCTCGAAGAGGGCGCGCGCCTCGCGCGCCCGCGCTGCCGTCTCCTTCTCCGCCAGATCGATCAGCTCCTCGACCATGCCGGCCGACATGCCTTCGCCGACCAGCGGCACGCCAACGCGCGGATCGGGGCGGACATGCACCGCGTCAACGTGGGCATCGTGCTCGCGGGCAACCTGAAGAGCCGTGTTCAACACCACCCGCCCGGCAACGGAGCCGTCCACCGGAACCAGGAGTGTGCGGACCGCCATCTCATCCTCCGGTAACGCCGACGGCGACCATCATGGCCGGGCGCAGCCGGAAAGAAAAGGCCGGCCGTCATCGCTCCCGGAAGGTGCGCAGCCTGTAGTCGCTCAGCTCTGCCCCAGGCTCACGAGGCGGCGAGGGCGGCGCGGTCGAGGTAGAGGCGGAGCTCGCGCACCGGTAGGGGCTGGGAGAAGAGAAAGCCCTGGCCGTAGTCGACGCCGATCCCGTGCAGGTACTCAGCTTGCTCCTCGGTCTCGACGCCTTCGGCGATCGTCTTCGCCTCGACGTCGCGGGCGATGGTCACGATCGCCTCGATGAGCCTGGCGCCCGGCGCCTGCGAGCCGATCTTGCCGACGAAGCTCTGGTCGATTTTGATGTAGTCGACCTGAAGGTCCTGGAGCTGCGCCAGGTCGTTGGCGCCCGTGCCGAAGTCGTCGATGGCGACGCGCACGCCCAGCGCCCGGGCCAGCGCCACCACCTCCCGGCCACGCTGACCCACCGTGCCGGTCTCCGTGATCTCGATGATGACCTGGGTGCGCAGCGAATAGAGCCCGGATCGTTGCGCCACCTGCTGCAGGCCGCCGGCGACCAGCACCGACGGCGGTAGGTTGATGCCGACGTGCAGGTCGGGACGGGCGGTGAGGAGGGAGACGAGGTCCTTCCCGACCAGGTTAATCACCCGCTCGGTGATGGCCTGGATCAGGCCGCTGTGCTCGGCGAGCGGAATGAAGGCGCCGGGGCCGACGAGCGTGCCGGTGTGGTTGCGCAAGCGGATGAGCGCCTCGACGCCGATGCACTCGCGCCCGGGGAAGCCGACGATCGGTTGGTAGCGCATCTCGAAGCCGTTGCCGGCCAGCGCCCGGCGCAGCCCGGCGGCGATGTTGGAGCGGCCGCGTTGGCGGATCGCCGCCGCCGCGGTGGCGGCCACGGCCGTTCCCACCGCGCCGCCGGTGATCGCCCCGGCGGTGAACATCGCCAAGCCTCGCAGCATGCTCCGCGTCTCCCTCTCTTCGCTGCGGCCGCGAAGAGAGTGTGCGCGGACCACGCCGTCGGCGCAACCCGGAGCCTCGGCCCGCGCCCGCAGGCTCGAGGTCAGTATCCGCTTTCAGCGGGCTTGCCGTGGTCCATGACGCCATGGCCGGTGGCGGCGCCCCCGGTGGCGCCCCCGGTGGGGCCGTGATCCATTGCCGCGCCGTGGCCCATGGCGGCGACGTCCTTGACCTCGACGATGACGCTGACCTCGCCAGCCTCGGCGAAGCGCAGCGTCAGCGGAAACGAGCCGCCGGCGGCCAGCGGCTCAGTCAGGCCTAAGAACATGACGTGCAGGCCGCCCGGCTGCAGGGTGGTCGTCGCCTTGGCCGGAACCTCGATGACGTCGATGCGGCGCATCCGCATCACCTCGCCGTCCTTGATGTGCGTGTGCAGCTCGGTGGTCTTGGCGACGCTCGATGATGCGCCGACCAGCCGGTCCAGCTTGGCTCCGGCGTTGTCGATGCTGAGGAAGGCGGCGCCGGCGCCCGCGCCGACCGTCGCCCGCGCCCAGGGCTGCTTGATGGTGATCTCGCCGACGGTCGCGTCCGCGGCCGCGGCCGAGCCGAAAGCGGCGAGGCAGGCGAACGCCGCCGCCAAGGTGATGCTCGCAAAGCGCATGGGTTCTCTCCCCTTTGCGGCCGCGCCCCTACGGCGCACGCCGAACCCTGGGCGTTTAACCCCTGCGGGTACGCTCGGGCAACGGTCCGCGTCGCGGTGCGTTTCGCAAACCGCTCGCCCGGAACAAGTGGCGGCGTCACCTGTTCCTGAGGATCATCAATATCTGGTCGTCGTTGCTCATTTATGCGTTCAGCTCTATGCTGCATTGCAGAACACGCGCTTAATCGGGAGGGGCGGCCCGGTTAGCTTCTCGACGACGCTTTTGCGAACCGGGCGCGCCACGTCCGCGAACGCACCGAACAGGGGATTCTCGATGAACTTCGATCATCTGGTCGCGCAGGTCATTCCGGTGGCGGCGTTGGCCATTGCCGTCGCCGGGACCTTCGCCGTCTTCGCGGCCTACTTCCAATAGGCTGCCGGCGGCCGCAAGCTTGGCCACTCGGCCCCCGCGGCGTGGGCGAGGCGGCGCACCTCCTCGCGGACGGCGCCTTCGTTCGGCGCGTCGGCGAGCGTCGTGAACCAGCGCTCCGCCGGGTCGCGCCCCCGCCGGTGCGGCCAGCGCACCGCCCGCAACAGCTCTTCGACTGCGGCCGGCACGCGCTCGGGGATCGCGATACCCGCCAGTGTCGCCCAGACGCCGGCCCAGCAGCGGCCGACGCTCCATGGATTGTAGCCACCGCCGCCAAGGACCAGCAGCCGCGGGGCAAGATCGCGGACGCGAGAGATCGCGCGCCAGAGAGCGCGGTTGGACAGCGACAGCTTCGTCATTGGGTCGTCGGCCAAGGCATCGGCGCCGCACTGGACAACCAGGGCCTGTGGCGCGAAGTCGGCGATCAGCGGCAGGACCGCGGCGTCGAGCAGGAAGGCCATCTCGCTGTCGTTGAGCCCGCGTGGCACCGGTAGGTTCAACGCCATGCCGCCGCCGCGGTCGTAGACCCCGCCCGGCGCCGCGGTCCAGGTGTCCTCGCGGCCCATGGGCCAGCGGCCGCCCTCGTGGATTGACAGCGTGACCACCCGGTAATCGTGGGCGAAGGCGAGCTGGACGCCGTCGCCGAAGTGGGCGTCGACGTCCAGATAGAAAATCCGGGTCAGGCCGGCGTCGAGGAAGGCGAGGATCGCGAGCGCGGGGTCGTTGAAAACGCAAAAGCCGCTGGCGCGCGCCGCCAGCCCGTGATGGGTGCCGCCGGCGGGATTGAAGACGATGCCACCTGCTTCCGTCAGTCGTCGCGCGCCGGCGAGGGACGCGCCGCAGGCCGTGGCCGGCCTTCGGAACATTTCGGCGTAAACCGGGTTGCCGTTAACGCCAAGGTTGAAGCGGGCGCGATCCTCGTCGCTGGCGTGCTGCTGACGCTCGCAGCGCCGGACCGCGGCGACGTAGGCCCCGTCGTGGAAGCGGCAGAGCTCGGCTTCACTGGCCTGAGGGCTCTCCAGATAGCTTCCCTCCCCGAGCCAGCCGAGGGCGCGGCAGAGGTCGATGCAGAGCGACACTCGCGGGATCGCCAAGGGGTGGCCCTTGGCGTGCTTCGACGAACGGTAGATGTCGCTGCCGATCATCACCGCCCTCGCGCCGTTCGCCGGACCGGCAGCGGCCGAGGCGTCCTGGCTTTCCGGCGACGGGAGCATGCTGAGCCACATGGAGCCGCGCGCGCCCGGGGTCAACGCGTGCCGCGCCAGCAACGCCCTCCTCTATGCCGGCCTGCGCGGCGAGATTAGCCCTTGCATTCCAGCCCTGATCCGCGGCCAAATCGTCACACGGCCAAGCTTTTCCTTATGTCGACCGGACGGGGGGACCGGACATGAGTGGAAAACGCGTGCTCTGGCGCGACCGCTGCGACGAGCGGGTCCGCGAGCGCCGCCGCCGGCAGGGGCGGGTTATGGCGGCGATGGCGCAGGCGGCTGTTGACGGACAAACTATCGGGGCCGACGAGGCCTGGAGCGGCAATGCCGCGGCGCCGGATTTTGACATTTCGTCATGGCTGATGCTGGGACAGGCGGGTGAGGCGATGCGATCGGGCGAGACTCCGCTTCTGGAGTTGTGAGCCGGCTTCGGCAGCGGGAGATGCGTCGCTGCCGGCGCCACGGCTGCGCGCGAATCGGCGTCGCCCTGTTGCTCGCAGCGTGTGGCGAGCGCGCCTCCACCATGCCAAACGACGCTGCCTGCGCCGCGGCGGGAAGCTGGCTGGAACCAGGCTCGCTGCGGATCGTGGGCGAAGAGGCGGTTCTCGATGGCGCTGCCGAGGCACGCATCGTGCTCCTCGGCGAGGTCCACGACGACGCCAATCACCATCGCTGGCAGCTGCGGGTGCTCTCCGCCCTGCATGAGCGCAAGCGGCCGCTGATCATCGGCGTCGAGATGCTGCCGCGGCGGGCGCAGCCGGCCCTGGACCGGTGGGTGGCGGGAGGGCTGGGCGAGGCCGAGTTTCTCGACGCCGTCCGCTGGAAAGAGACGTGGGGCTATGATCCGGCGCTCTACCTGCCGGTGTTCCGCTTCGCCCGCGACCACCACATCGCGATGCTGGCGCTGAACGTCGAGCGAGGCCTGATCGCGAAGGTGGCGCGGAACGGCTGTGAGGCGGTTCCGTCCGGGGAGCGCCAGGGCGTCAGCGAGCCGGCGTCGCCGGCCGAAGCCTATCGGCGCTCGCTGGCGGCGGCCTTCGCCGAACATGCAGGCGGTGCGCCGGCAAAGGGCACAGACGGCGCCCGGTTGGAGCGGTTCATCCAGGCGCAGGTCACCTGGGACAGGGCCATGGCGGAGGCCATCGCCGCCGCCGCGGCCGCCGGACCCGACGCCAGCATCGTCGGCGTCGTCGGCAGGGGCCACGTCGAGAACGGCTGGGGCATCCCGCATCAGCTGGCCGACCTCGGCGCCGCCGAACCGGTGATCCTGCTGGCGGCGGAGGTAGCGGAGGCCTGCGCCGCCGCACCGGGCCTTGCCGATGCGGTCTTCGTCCTTCCGGGCAAGGCCGGCGCCGTTCGCTGACGTCGCCGCCTTTACCGGATTGCAACCTCCCTGTGCCATGATCGCGGCGGATGCAGCATTAACAGGGAGATGCACCGCCATGGCCGACCATCCGCTTCTCGGCGAGGACGAAGCCCGCGCACTGGCCCAGGCGGCGTCGCTGATCGAGGCGGCGCGGAGCGAGGGCCCCGGTGATCCGGAAGCGGTCGCTCGCGCGCTCGATCACAACCTGGCGGTCTGGCGGGCGATCAGCGAGGCGGTGGTTCGCGCCAACGGCGCCTTGTCGCCGGCGGTCCGGGCCAATCTCGACAAGCTCGGCGCAGCGGTGGCGGCGACAACGTGCAGCGCAGCCGCTCCGGGGAATGCGAGCCTGAGCGCACTCATCAACATCAACCGCTGCATCAGCGCCCGGCTGCTCGAAGGCCAGGCGGCGACGCTCAGCAATTGCCGGGACAGCGCCTTTCGCCCGCAGCCCTGATCAGCAAGGCGCTCCGCTTCCCCCGTACGCGGGCGGCCGATTCCGCCGCCATCCTATCAAGCCTTCAGAGACCCCCGAAACAAGTCCGGGGGTGACGAATGGGGGTTGGGGGCCGCGTAACCAGTTGATGACGCTGCTTCCCGGTTCTGGTGCGTCAACCTAATCACAACTTGCTTCTAGGGAATGCTGGCGACGCGACGCCGCTGGCCTCCCTCGCCGCGCGCACAATCCGCAAGCGGAAGAGGGCCTGGCGAGGGTGCTTCCGCCGCCTCAGTCTCCGGTCGCGCACCCCAATCAACCGGCTCGCTGGCAACGCGCCCGGCTGCCGTCACGCATGAGGGTCACGCAGCCTCAGGCGCGGTACGGCTGGTGCGAGCGGGCCTCCAGCGGCGGCTCCGGCTTCGCCTCAGGCCGCCGCCCTTCTCGAGGTGGCTTACAGGTAGTTCATCAGGCTGAACTGGCGGATGCGGGCGACGACCTGGTAGGACGCCTCCAGCGCCCGGCCGTCGTCGAGGAGCTGGGTCATCGCCTCCAAGGGGTCGACGTTCTCGATCTCGGCCGCCTGGTTGTCGAGGCTCACGGCCAGCGCCCGCTGCCGCTCCCGGGTATCGTGGACGACGGCGAGATCGAAACCGAGGTTCATCCGCACCGTCTCGACGTTGCCGGCAAGCTCAGGCCCCAGCGGCTCGCCGGCACCAGAGGCGCGCTCCAGCGCCGAGCCCAGCAGCGCCAGGGCGTGATCGACCCGGTCCAGGTTCTGCTCCAGCCCGCCGCCGGCGCCGTATTTTCCCTGCGCGACCATCCCCATGGCGCGGATCGCCTTCTCGAAGGTCGGGTCGATGCCATTGAGCCCGAGCGACAGCGTCCGCTCGCCATCCACCCGGTGCATTCCATCCACCGTGTCGCCGCCGTACCAGTTGGCGACGCTTACGCTGGCGCCGGCCTCGGCGCCGTTGTTGATGCTGCCCCCGACGGTCATGGACGCCGAGCCGACGGTCAAGGTCCCGGCGATGGTGATCTGGTCGGAGCCGTTGGTCGAGACGACGGTGTATTCACCGTCGTTGCCAAAAGCGCTGCCGGACAGGCGGATGGTCGCGCCGACCTCGAGGCTGGCGAAAGCGCCGGCCGTTGCGGCGGTGATCGTATCGCCGCCGCTGACGGTCAGCCCGCCGGTGGTGGCCGGGCTCAGCGTCGCGGTGGCGCCGACGTGCGCCGCCGCGGGTGGGCGGGTAGATCACGCTCTCGCCGTCGAAGCGGTTCTGGAAATCGGTCATCGTCGTCAGCCCGAGGTCGGCGGGCCGGGTCGTCGCCCGGCTGCCGGCGAACAGGAAGCGGCCGTTGACCTCGGTGTTGAGGTAGCTCTCCATGTCCTTGAGCGCCCGGAAGGCGAAGGCCTGCACCTCGGTGACGTGCGCCTCGTCGAGCGGCTTGTTGCTGCCGAGATCCAGCAGCACGGCGCGGAAGTCGCTCATGGTCTTGCCCATCGCTTCGACCGCCTTGTCGACGGCGGTAAGCCGCGTCTCCATCATCGCGTTGTCGTCGATCCCCCGGCCGATCGCGGCGCGGGTCGTCTCCAGCGAGACCAGCCGCCCGGCCTTGCCGGCGATGCCGGCGTAGTCCTGCGGACGCCTTCTCGGTCGTCACCCGGACCTGCTGCTCGTGCAGCCGGCCCTGCACCCTGGTCATGACCTCGAGCAGGCGGTTGCTGGCGTTCAGCGTGGCGATGCGGCTCATGGCCTGGGGCTCCTTGAGGTGTGGTCGATGCGCTTGGGCCTTAGCCCAGCATGCGCTCGAGGGTGTCGAACATGTCCTTGATCACGCCGAAGACCCGGGCGGAGGCGGCGTAGGCCTGCTCGAAGACCATCAGGTTGGCCATCTCCTCGTCGAGGTTGACGCCGCGCAAGCCGTCGGACTTGGACTCCAGGCTGCTCACCAGCTCCTCGCGCTCGCTGACCATGCTCTCGTGGCTGCTGGTCATTGCCGCGGTGTCGCCGAGCAGGGTCGTGGCAAAGCCGGCGAAGGTCGTCTCGATGGCGCCGAGCCGGCCGCCGGGGGGAAGCGGAAGGCCTGATCGAATGCGTCCGCCAGTGCATGCACGGTCGCATCGTCGGCGATGCCGTTGTGGTAGGCGCCGGCGACGCCAAGGCTCGGGTCCCACTGCACCGCGCCGCGCGAGACGAGCTTGGGCGAGGCGAGGATGTCGGCGCGAACCCCGATCCGCCCTGCAAGCCCCGTCGCGGATGGGCCAAGGTCGAGGTCGTCGAGCAGCCTGTCACCGGCGCCGCCGTTCTGGCTGACGGTGAAGGCGGTGCCGTCGGCGGAAGCGAGGCTGAGGCGCAGCCCACCGCCGTCGCCCACGACCCGGGCCTGCAGCCCGGTCCCCGCGGCGATCTTTTCAGCGACGGCCGCGAGATCGTCGCCGGCGGCCACGGCGACGCTGCCGAGCGCGCCAGCGCTATTGCGGAAGGTCAGGGTCGCGGCGGTGGCGGTGAAGTCGCTGGCGACCACCGCCGAGGTCTGCGCCGTCGTCGGCGCCTGATCGACGAACAGGTCGTTGAGGCCGAAGAAGGCGGAGAAGCCCTGCGCGGTCTCGTCGGTCTGGCCGTCGGCGTCGGCGTCGAAGCTGATGGTGGCATCGGCCCGGGCGCTGCCGGGCGTGGCTTGCGCCTCGTCCCGCAGGCCGAGCGCCAAGCCCGAGCCGGTGATGCGGATCTGCAACGCGCCGTCGACCAGGCTCGCCGAGCCGTCGCCGCCGAGCCAGCCGTCGATCGCTGCGGTGACGGTCGAGACGGTGGCGCTGGCGCCGCCGATCAGCGTGCGCACCGAGGTCGAGCGGACCTCCTTGCCGGCTGTGTCGAAGAGGACGAGGCGGGTGTCCTCGGTCCCAGCAAAGCCGATGGTTTGCCGCGCCGGTTCGGTGAAGTGGCGGGTGCCGTCTAGGCGGGTCAGCCCGGGGTACGCGACGCCCGAGTTGTGCACCTGGTTCAGCCGGGTCTTGAGCTCGCCGGCGAGGGTGTCGATGGCGGTCTGCAGGTCGGGCAGGACCTCATCGCGCATCTCGATCAGCCCGGCGAGCCGGCCGCCGCGGATATCGCGGGTGATGTCCTGGGCGGTGGCGCCGGTGCCGATGGTGATGGCGGCGAAGTTGCCGGCCGCGTAGGTGGAGGCTGCATCGACGAGGGCGACGCCTGGATGGCGGATGGACGCCGCGTCGCCATCGACCAGGGCCCGGCCGCTGGCGGTGAAGACGGCGATATCGCCGCCACCGCGGGAGAAGACGCGGATGTCGATCAGCCCCGACAGCTGGTCCAGGGCGCGGTCGCGCTGGTCCTCGATGTCGGCGGCGCCGCGGCCCACGGAGGTGTCGCGGACGATGGTCTCGTTGAGCGAGGCGATCTGGCCGACCAGCGTGTTGATCTCCTCGACCCCGCGGACCAGGCCGGCGTCGGCGTCGGCGCGCAGTGCCTGGATCGTCGTCCGAAGCATGCCGCAGGTTCAGCGCCAGATCGTCGGCGCGGCGGACCACTTCGCGCTGCTCGATGCTGTCGTGCGGCGCCAGCGCCAGCGCGCTGAAGGCGCTTCGCAGCTCGGCGATGTCGTGGCTGAACGAGGTGTTGGCCTCGGGGCTGCCGAACAGGTCGGAAATGCGGGCGAAGAGATCGGACTGGGCGCCGAGCGCACCGAGGGTGCCGCGCTCGAGGCGGATGCTTTTGAGCAGGCCGTCGTCGATGGTGCGCATCAACGGGCCCAGCTCGACGCCGGCGCCGGCGCCGCTCAGCACCCGACTCTCGAAGCGCACGACCTTGCGCGAGAAGCCGGGCGTGTTGACGTTGGCGACATTGTTCGCGACCGTGTCCAGCGCCCGCTGGTTCGCGAGGAGGCCGCTTGCGGCCGTCCTCAGGGCGTAGCTCAGATCGGCGGCCATGGGCGTCGTCCTCGTCTCAGAGCGCGCGGTTGAGGGACAGCGCCGGCGGCGGCGCGGCCCTGCGGCCGTTCGCCGGATCGGTCCGACCGTCGCAGGCGTAGGTATCGCCGCCGGGCGCCTGGCTCTGCACCGCCATGGCGATGCTCTCGACCAGGCGCTGGTTGGCGGTGATCGCGACGCGAAGCCGGCGCTGGTTCTCCGCCGCGAGCCCGTCGAGGCGCGACGCGGAGCGCCGCGAACGCGTCGTCGGCGAGGGCGCCGCCGCTCTTCGCGTCGTCGCTCTCGAGCCAGCGCTCGCAGGCGACGAGCGCCGCCTGCTTCTCCTCCAGCAGCCGGCGCATGCGTGTCGTGTCGCGCGCCTTCAGCGCCTCGTTCTCGCGGCCGAGCACGTCGGCCAGGCGATCGAGTTGCTCGATCGTCGCGACCGCCGCCACGTCCGCGCAGGCGGGCTTGGAGAACAGGTTTGGTGTGGTCATGGCGTCTTCGTCTCCACGGGTGTGGTCGTTGTCGTCGCTGCCGGCATCGGCGGCACCGGCGCCGCGCCGGCCTGTTCCTGGCCAACCTGTTGTTCCTGGCCGGCCTGCTCCTGAACATCGATGAGGCCGCGGACGATGGCGTCGGCGATGCCGATGCCGCCGGCCTTGGCGATGGCCTTGCCGTACTCGTCGATGAGCAGCGAGCGCCACATGTCTTCGGCCATGCCGCCGCCGAAGGGCGCCTCGCTGCCGATCCCTTCGAACATTGGCTCCAGCGTCCGGGCGAGGTAGAACGCCTCGAAGTCCTGGGCCGCCTGGCGCAACTGCTTCGGGCTCATGGAGGCGTCCGGCGTCCTCGGCGCCCTGTGCGCCGCCGCCGTGGCGCTCGAAGCCGCCCTCGGCATTGCCGCCGCGGCGATCGTGTTTTCCGCCATCACATCACCTCGATCTCGGCCTGCAGGGCGCCGGCGGCCTTGATCGCCTGGAGGATCGCGATCAGGTCGCGCGGGCCGATGCCCAGCGCGTTCAGCCCGTCGACCAGCTCCTGCAGGCTGACGCCGGGGCCGACGATGCCGAGCTGGCGGGTGCCGCCGCTCTCGTCGACCTGGATGTCGGTGCGCGGGACGACCACCGTGGTGCCGTCGGCGAACGGGTTCGGCTGCGAGACCTGCGGCGTCTCGGTGATGCGGATGGTCAGGTTGCCCTGGGCGATGGCGACGGTGCTGACGCGCACGTTCTCGCCCATGACGATGATCCCGGACTGCTCGTCGATCAGCACCCGCGCCGGCTGGTCCGGCTCGATCATGAGCTGCTCGATGTCGGTGAGCAGGTTGACGACGTTGCGCCGGTAGCGGCTCGGCACCAGCATGTCGACCGTCGAGGGGTCGCTGGGACGCGCCGCCGGCTCCTTCAGGAAGGCGTTGATCGCCTGGGCGATGCGCCGGGCGGTGGTGAAATCGGGGTTGCGCAGGCTGATCTGCACCGAGTCCATGTTGGCCATGGCGAAGGCCACCTCGCGCTCGACGATGCCGCCCGGCGGCGATCCGGCCCGAGGTCGGCACGCCCTTGGTCACGCTCGCCGCCGCGCCCTCGGCGGAGAAGCCGCCGACCGCGACCTGGCCTTGCGCCACCGCGTAGACCTCGCCGTCGGCGCCGAGCAGCGGGGTGACCAGCAGGGTGCCGCCGAGCAGGCTGGAGGCGTCGCCCAGCGCGGAGACGGTGACGTCGATGCGACCGCCCTGGCGGGCGAACGGCGGCAGCACCGCCGTGACCATGACCGCGGCGACGTTCTTGGACTTCAGGCCGTCGTCGGTCGGCTTGACGCCGAGCCGGTTCGAGCATCGACTGCAGGCTCTGCTTGGTGAAGCCGCCGTCCTTGATGGTGTCGCCGGTCTTGTTCAGGCCGACGACGAGGCCGTAGCCGACGAGCTGGTTGTCGCGCACGCCCTCGAAGTCGACGAGGTCCTTGATCGCGCGAAGCCGCCTCGGCGCCGCCGGCAAAGGCGCAGGCCAGGGTCAGCGCGCAGACGATGGCGAGCAGCCGGGCGAAGGCTCGCTGTCCGAAGCGGAACGCCATCCGTTGCTTTCGGGCTCGTTCGGGCGTCATCGTCGCAGGGTCCTCAAGCTCGCTCATGTCTCTCGCCGCGGTTGTTGCGAACGCCGTGCCAGTCGCGATGCTAGAAGAACCCCAGGCGGGTTAAGGGGCGGTGAAGGCGGAGGGGGCTGGGCAGCGGCCGCCGACCCGCGGCGAAGCGGCAAGATCCTCCCGCGCTGGGCAAGAGCTGCCGGGCGCTCGCAGCGTCTGCGCGAGCCCTGAGCCTGATGGACGTCAGAGGCGGCCCGCACAGTCCGAGGTGAAGCCGATGTGCGCCGTGATTTCATTGGAAAGGCGCCCTTGCTGGTGTAGATCAGCTGCCGCGGAAGGGCATCGGAAGCCTTCATGTCATCCATCGGCGAGGCCACGTCTCCCGGTCAGGTGGACGGAGAAGGGCGAGGTCAGGAGAATGACGTTTGCGCACGAGCTGGGCGGTAGCTGCGCCCGCCACGCTCCAGTCCTGCACCATCGGATTGAAACTGACCAGAACTTCTTCGAGTGGTTAGCTTACTTTGCCTGTAAAGGAATCGACGCTACTAGCTCTTGCAGGTACATCTTCAGAGGTCAAAGCGCGTGCTGGCCACTGCAGCCTTCAGTAGGGCGAAGCAAGGAGCTGTCTAACCTAGAGGCGGACATCTTCGGCGAGTTCAGGCGGACAGCAGTTCCTCGCTGCTGCACACCGAGCGCACTGCACACTCTCCTCCGTCATCGCCGTGCTTGTCACGGCGATCTACGCCTTCGTGGACCCGCGCGACAAGCCCGCGGGTGACGCATGCGCGCAGTACGGAAACCCCATAACAGAGTTGATGACGATTCCTGATTGCTTCCGCCACCGCGCTGTGTTCGGCCTGTCCACGGATCCTCAGGAGAGCGCATGGCCGTGGGCGTAGGACCCTCGTCTTGCTGAGCCGCGAACGCCGCCGTCGGCTGCTGGCTAGGCCTGCCGACGGTGCTGGGGCTGGCGAAGCGCGGGTTCTTCATCCCCTGCCGTTACGCCGGCCTCGCCGACGAGACCCCGCCGGGCTACCCGGCGCTGGAGCCCGCTTTCCGGGCCGCTGAACCCGCTTTCGCGGAGATGCTGGAGCGGATCGCCCACTACGGCGCAGCGCTCACCGCCATCGGCGCGGAGCCGCCGCCGCAGCCGCGCTGGCGGCAGAGCTGGTTTCCGCGGCTGGACGCAGCCGCCGCCTATGCCTTCGTGCGCGAGCGCAAGCCGAAGCGCATCGTCGAGGTCGGCTGCGGCCATTCCACTCGGTTCTTCGCCCGCGCCATTGCCGACGGCGGGCTACGAACGGAGCTCACGGCCATCGATCCGGCGCCCCGGGCGAGCGATCGAGAGCCTGCCGGTGCGGCTGATCCGCGCACCGGTGCAGCGGGCGGAGCGGCGAGTCTTCGCCGCGCTCTCGCCCGGGCGACGTGCTCGCCATCAACTCCAGCCACGTGCTGATGCCCGGCACCGACGTGGACGTGCTGCTGAACCGGGTGCTGCCGGCGCTGCCCGCCGGTGTCCTGGTCCATGTCCACGACGTCTTCCTGCCGGACGGCTACCCGCCGGGGTGGGCCTGGCGCGGCTACAACGAGCAGCTCGCCGTCGCCGACGCTGATCCAGGGCGGCGGCTTCCGGCTCCTCTGGTCGAGCCGCTATGTCGCCACCCGCATGGCCGAACGGCTGCAGGGCCACGTCGCCGCGCGGCTGGGGCTTCCCGATGGCGCCTACAAGTCCAGCCTGTGGTTGGAGAAGACGTAGGCTGATCGGCAATACCCTCACCCTCCCCGGCGTCGACGGGTCCCCTAACCTGTCCCGCCGTCGACGGGCGAGGGGCTCATCGTCGCCATTTGTTGCCGCAAGTACCCCTGTCGCGGCCCTCTCGGCGAGAGACGGCTCGCCGCTGGTGACGATGCACTGGCGGTCAACGTCGTCATCGCGAGCCGCAAAGGGCATGGCGACTGAACAAAGGCTTCTGGATTGCTTCGTTGGCCTGCGCCGCCTCGCAAGACGATTGTGCTGAATTCAGCCGAGACACGCTGCCAGCCCAGCCAAGCCATGGTCCGCACGATCCTCTCCACCGCGCTGAAGATCGCCATCGCCTGTCTGATCGTCGGTCTGATCCTGTCGGCCTTCGGCATCGACCCGTGGCAGCTCTATGGCCGCTTCGGCGACATCGCCGGCGATGCCGCTGAGGCCGTCACCGTCTTCATCGGCTGGGCGTGGCGCTACATCGTCATCGGCGCGGTGATCGTCGTGCCGCTGTGGCTCGTGATCTTCCTGCTGCGCGGCGGCTGGCGGCGCTGAGCGCGGCCGGTCAGTCGAGCCCAGCGTCCTTCGAGGCCGCCAGCGCCAGCGCGCTCCAGTCGAGGTCGCCATGGCCCTGGGCCTGCAGCGCCAGCAGCCGGTCGTGGAGCAGGCTCGCCAGCGGCATCGGCGCGCCGGCGGCGCCTGCCGCCTCCAGCACCAGGCGGATGTCCTTCAGCCCGAGCGACAGCGAGAAGGCCGCGGGCGTGTGCCGGTGCTCGGCAATCATCGGCGCGTAGGTGCGGTAGGCCGGGCAGTCGAACAGGGTCGAGGTCAAGAGCTCGGCCAGGCGCGCGCGGCTGATGCCGCGCTTCTCGACCATGGCGAAGGCCTCGGCCATGGCCTCCATCGCCGAGAGGATCATGAAGTTGCCGGCGAGCTTGACGGTGTTGGCGGCGCCGAGGTCGTCGCCGAAATCGAAGATGCCTTGCGAGAAGGCCGCCAGCATCGGCCGCACCCGCTCCTTCGCCGCCGCCGGCCCCGAGATGACCGCCCACAGCTTGCCGGCGGCCGCGGCTTCCGGCCGGCCGAACACCGGCGCGGCCAGGTATCCGGCGCCCGCTCGGAGTGGGCGATGGCGATGCGCCGGGCGGTCTGCGGCGAGATCGTGCTGAGCGAGACGTGCAGGCCGCCCGTCGCCGAGCCGCTCCAACAGGCCGTGGTCGGCGAAGACGACGTTGTCCAGCGCCCGGTCGTCGGCGACCATGGTCATGACCACGCCGTCGGCGGCGACGCACGCCGGCCGGCGTCTCGGCGCGGCGCGCGCCGGCTTCGACCAGCGGCTCGGCCTTCTCCGCGGTGCGGTTGTAGACGCTCACCGCGAAGCCGGCGGCGAGCAGCCGCCTGGCCATGGCGCGTGCCCATGTTGCCGAGGCCGACGAACCCGACCGGCGTTGTCATCAGTGCGCCTCCCTCCCGTCTCGTCTCCACTGCATTCACTATGGACGCCGCTGCGCACGGCGGCAACTCACGGCGACGTAAGTGCGGGTTCCGCCTGGTCGGCGCTCGGGACGGGGGAAGACGTCGAGCAGAAAGCGTGGCAGGTTGGCCGGCACAGGAACGGGGATCGGACGATGCGGGCGCTTTGGCTGGCGATGGTGGTTGCGGCACGGCGCTGGGCGGATGCGCCGGCCCGATCGCTGGAGCGCGAGGACGCGCTGGACGGGCGCCTGCCAGTTCAGGCCGTGCGTCTGCGCCGACGAGGACGCGCCGTTCTGGCGGATGCCGGACACCGCCGAGATCATCTGGAGCGAGGACGGCGCGCCGTCCTGCCCGTCCGGCTTCGTCCTTGAGCGCAAGGACGGGAGCATAAACTCGCGGCCGCCGGGCGGCCTCATGCTGCACGAACACGACGCGTCGCTCGTCGACACCCTCACCCTTCCGCCCGCCGCGCGGTCCCTCCCTCTCCCGCGTGCGGGCGAGGGAAGATGGAGCCTCAGCCTCCCTCTCGCCGCTGGCGGGAGAGGGTCGGGTGAGGGTCTGCCCGAGCTCCTACAGCGTCATCTTGGTCAGCTCGACCGGCGTGCGCTTGCCCTCGACGATGACGAAGCCGGTGTCGGTCACGAAGTAGCCGGCCTTGCGGTCGGCGTCGAGGTCGTAGCCGATCACCGCGCCCTCGGGGATGCGGACGTTCTTCTCGAGGATGCAGTTGCGCAGCTTCGCCTTCCGGCCGATGTCGCAGTAGTCGAAGACGATGCAGTTATCGAGCTCGGCGTGGGCGTGGACGTAGACGTGCCGGCCGATGACGCAGTCGCGGACGGTGCCGCCGGAGATGATGCAGCCGCCGGCCAGCACCGAGTCGATGGCCTGGCCGCGCCGGTCCTCCTCGTCGAAGGCGAACTTGGTCGGCGGATCGGAGTAGCCGGCCGTGCGCAGCGGCCACTGCCGGTTGAACAGGTTGAGCGCCGGCGAGATCGCCTTGATGTCCATGTTCGCCTCGAAGTAGGCATCGAGGGTCCCGACGTCGCGCCAGTAGGGCAGCTTGTCCGGCGGCTCGCCGGGAATCTTGTTCGTCATGAAGTCGTAAGCGAACATCTCGGCACGGCCAATCGCCTTGGGCAGGATGTCGCGGCCGAAGTCATGGGCGCTGTTCGGATCCTCCTGGTCCTCCTCGACCAGCTTCAGCAGCATGTCGGTGGAGAAAATGTAGTTGCCCATCGAGGCGTAGACTCGGCTCGGGTCGTCCGGAAGGGTCGGCGCGTCGGCCTTTTTCTCGTGGAAACCGATGATCCGCCCGCCGCGGGTGGTCTCGATCACCCCGAACTCTTTGGCGTACTTCTTGTCGGTGGGGATCGCCGCCACGGTGATGTGGGCGCGCTTCTGTTCGTGGTACTCGATCATCTCGCGGATGTTCATCCGGTAGATGTGATCGGCGCCGAACACAGCAACGACGTTAGGCGCCGACTGCTCGATCAGGTTGATGTTCTGGTGGATGGCGTCGGCGGTGCCGCGATACCAGTCCTTACCCTCGGAGCGCATCTGTGCCGGCACCGGCACGATGAAGTCGTTCTTCAAGAGGCTGCCGAACTGCCAGCCGTCGGCCAGGTGCTGGAGCAGCGATTGGCTGCGGAACTGGACGACGACATAGATCGAGTAGATGCCCGAGTTGACCAGGTTGCTGAGGACGAAGTCGACGATACGGTACTTGCCGCCGAACGGCACCGCCGGTTTCGCCCGTTCCTTGGTGAGTGGATATAGCCGTGTGCCCTCTCCCCCGGCGAGCACGAGCGCGAGAACCTTGAGCTCCATTGCCGCTCCCCCTTGTTGATTATGTCCGCGGGACCTTGCCGCATTCCGTTGTAGCACCGAGTGTGCGCCGCGGCACCGTTTCTTTGCCGCGATCTCGCGGGCGCGGTAGCGCCACCTGCGCGCGTCTGGGGCACTGGCCCCGGGAACCTTTTCCGCGGCGCACCGTTGACGAGCGTAAATCGCAGCGCAGCCGCGCATGCGGCTCGCGGCGTGTCGGCAAGATCGGACCGGAATGTCCGTCACATGATGGCAAAGGACGTCACCGGCCCGGCGGGATCGCCGGCTTTGCACTTTTGCACCTTTGGAAGCAGACGGTCCCGGCGAAGAGGCTTAACACGCCGGAGAAACCAAGGAGATCGAAGAATGGCACAGGATAGAGTAGCGACCGCGGGGACGTTCGCGTCCGACGTGGTTGACGCGCCCGCGGCGGTGAAGCGGACCTCTTGGGGCGCGATCATCGCAGGGGTGACCATCGTTCTCGTCGTTCAGATGCTGCTCAGCATGCTGGGCGTCGGTGTCGGCGCCAGCACCGTGGACCCGACCGGGGAGACGCCGCAGGCCTCTTCCATCGGCATCGGCGCGGGGATCTGGTGGGTCGTCGCCTCGCTGATCTCGGTCGCTGCCGGCGCTTGGGTCGCCGGCCGCCTTGCCGGCATCCCGCGGCGTATCGATGGCGCCCTGCACGGCCTCGTGACCTGGGCGCTGTCGGCACTGATCGTGTTCTACCTGATGACGACGGCCATGAGCAGCGTCATCGGTGGCGCCTTCTCGGTCGTCGGCTCGGCGGTGCAGACCGCAGGCCAGGCCGTCGCCCAGGGCGGGCAGGCCGCGGCCAACGCGTCGCAGCGCGACATGCAGCTCCCTGGCGCCCTCGGCCAGCTCCAGAACCAGATCGAGCAGCGGATCGACCAGGTGATGAACCAGGCAGGCGCGCAGCTCCAGCAGGTTGCCAATGATCCGCAGGTCCGCAGCGCGGTTAGCGACCTCGTCACCAAGGACGACCTGACCGCTCAGGATCGCGAGCGGGCCCTCAACCTGGTTGCCGCCAAGACCGGGATGAGCCGCCAGGAGGTCGACCAGCAGATCCAGGAGCTGCAGCAGACCTACCAGCAGTCGGTGCAGCAGGCGCGCGAGGCGGCCGAGAGCGCCGCCAACATCGTCGCCCAGGCGGCCATCTGGTCGTTCATCGCGTTGGTCATCGGCGCCATCGTCGGTGCCGCCGCCGGCGCCGCCGGCTCGCCGCGGGACCTTCGCGCCCCGGGCTACCGGCACGTGTAAGCGGCTCTGCCGCGTTCGATTAGATCCCCTCCGCAGCAGCGCGGAGGGGCGGCGACGCCGGGCCTCGTGCCCGGCGTTTGCTGTTTGGGCCATCGGCGGCAGCTTCCGGGACGGCCGGCGCCGCGATATCCTCTGCGGCAAGAGCAATGAAGCCCGGAGGACGGCCATGAACATCGGCTCCCTGCTGCCGCGCCACGCCCGCTACCGCAAGGATCACCCGGCTTTGGTCGTAGGCGACCGGCAGCTGAGCTACCGGGAGCTCAACGCCGCCGTCAACCGCTTTGCCAACGCGCTGGCGAGGGCCGGCCTGAAGAAGGGCGAGAAGTTCGCGACGCTCCTGCCCAACTGCCTGGAGCTGATGCTCGCCTACTGGGCGGCGGCCAAGACCGGCCTCGTCATCGTTCCGCTCAGCACCATGCTGCAGGAGCGCGGGCTGGTCAGCCTGCTGAACGACTCCGATACCGCGCTGATCGTCGCCGACGGCAGCTTCGCCGCGACGCTGACCGGCCTCCGCGAGCAACTGCCGAAGATCGCGCCCGGCCGCTTCGTCCTGGTCGGCGGCGAGGCCAGGAAAGACGGCGCGTTCGTCGGCTACGAGACCTTCATCGAAGGCGCGGGCGAAAACGAGCCGGCGGACGCCGGCATCGTCGACGCCGACGAGTACAACATCATGTACTCCAGCGGCACCACCGGCCTGCCCAAGGGCATCGTCCACACCCACTACGTCCGGGCGATGTACTGCACCCTGTTCGCCCAGTGCTGGCGGATGACGCCGGAGAGCATCGTCCTGCACGCCGGCTCCATCGTCTTCAACGGGGCGATGCTCGACCTGATGCCGTGGATGTTCGTCGGCGGCACCTACGTGCTGCACGACAGCTTTAACGCCGAGCGGGTGATCGCCGACATCGAGCGCTGGCGGGTGACCCACGTCGTCATGGTCCCGGCGCAGATCATGGCCATCCTCAACAGTCCCGCCTTCGCGCCGGAGAAGCTGGCGTCGCTGGAGATGCTGCACAACGTCGGCGCGCCGTTGCTGCTCGAATACAAGAAGAAGCTCAACGACCGCCTGCCCGGCCGGTTCTATGAGCTCTATGGCCTGACCGAAGGCTTCATGACCGTGCTCGACAAGCACGACGCGATCCGCAAGGTTGGCTCGGTGGGCGCGCCGCCGCCGTTCATGGAGATCCGCATCATCCGCGAGGACGGCACGGAGTGTGCGCCGGGCGAGGTGGGCGAGATCAGCGGCCGCAGCCCGTGCATGATGCCCGGCTACTACAAGCGGCCTGATCTTACCGAAAAGGCGATTGTAGACGGCTGGCTGCACACCGGCGATGCCGGCTACCTCGACGACGAGGGCTACCTGTTCCTCGTCGACCGGATCAAGGACATGATCATCACCGGCGGCGTCAACGTCTACCCCAAGGACATCGAGGAGATCCTGATCCAGCATCCGGCGGTCGGCGACGTCGCCGTCTTCGGCGTGCTGGACGAGAAGTGGGGCGAGGTGCCAGTGGCGGCGGTGGTTCTGCGCGACGGCGAGCGGGTCTCCCGCGACGAGCTGGTCGCCTGGACCAACGAGCGGGTGGACGCGAAATTCCAGCGGATCAAGGACGTGGTCTTCTACGAGACCTTCCCCCGCAATGTCGCCGGCAAGACGCTCAAACGCGAGATGCGCGACGGCTACGGCAAAGCGGCCGATCCGTCGCCGGCCTAGCCGAGCCGGGTTCCAGGCAGCAGTCGGTAGCCGCGAAGGAACGCGCGGCCGTCGAGCGGCTTTCTACCAGGCCGTTGCAGGCGGACGAGGGCGAGGGCCTGCTCGCCGCAGGCGACGGTGGGCTCATCGTCGAGGACGGTGCCGGGCTCGCCGCTCTGCAGGACGACCCGCGCCTGCAGCACCTTGATGCGCTCGCTCCCGTGCTCGAACCACACGCCGGGCGAGGGCGCGAGCGCGCGCACCGCCCGCTCCAGCTCGGCCGCCGGCCTGCGCCAGTCGAGCCGCTCGTCGTCCGGGCCGATCTTGGCAGCGTAGGTCACGCCGTCGGCCGGCTGGGGTTGCGGCGTCAGCGCGCCGGCGGCGACGCCGGCCAGCGCCTCGATCATGAGCCGGGCGCCGAGTTCGGCCAGCATGTCGTGCAGCGCGCCGGCGGTCGTGGCCGCGGTGATCGGGACCCTGTCCGCGAGCAGCACCGGGCCGGTGTCCAGCCCGGCCTCGACCCGCATGATGCTGACCCCGGTCTCGGCGTCGCCGGCGAGGATCGCCCGCTGGATCGGCGCGGCGCCCCGCCAGCGCGGCAACAGCGACGCGTGGACGTTGTAGCAGCCGAGCCTCGGCGCCTCGATGACGGCGGCAGGCAGGATCAGGCCGTAGGCGGCGACCACGCCGGCGTCGCAGCCGAGCGCCGCGAAGGCGGCCTGCTCGGCCTCGGGCTTCAGGCTGCTCGGCGTGCGCACCTCGAGCCCGCGTTCAAGGGCGAAGGCATGGACGGGGCAAGGCCGCAGCTCCCGGCCACGCCCCGCCGGCCGCGGCGGCTGCGCGTAGACGCAGGCAACCTCGTGGCCGGCGTCGATCACGGCCGTAAGGGTCGGCAGCGCGAACGCCGGGCTGCCCATGAACGCAAGGCGCAGCCGCGATGCGCCAGGCTGTTGGGTCATGCCGGAGCGTACGCGCCGTGCTTCTTCGCCTTGCCGAGCTTGCGCAGGATGATGTTGCGTTTCACCGCGGAGATGTGATCGACGAACAGGACGCCGTCGAGGTGGTCGATCTCGTGCTGAATGCACTTGGCGAGCAGGCCGTCGGCCTCCAGCTCGCGGATCTCGTTCTCCTGGTCGAGGTAGCGCAGGCGGATCCGCGACGGGCGCTTGACGTCGGCATACTGGTCGGGCAGCGACAAGCAGCCCTCCTCGCCGAGGACGGCGTCGTCGGAGTGCCAGAGGATCTCGGGATTGGCGATCCGCACCGGCTCGTTGGGCGCGTCGGGCGCAGAGATGTCGACGACGATCACCCGCTTCAGCACGCCGACCTGAGGCGCGGCGAGGCCGATGCCGTTGGCGGCGTACATGCTTTCCAGCATGTCGTCCATGAGCCGGCGGATCTGGCCGTCGACCCGCTCGACCGGAACCGCCGGCCGCTTCAGCCGGGGATCGGGGGCAACGAGGATCGGCAGGCTCGCCATGGTCGTCACGCTGGTCAGGATCGGGTCGGTTAGCAGGCGTCGCTTGCGATATGGGCAAGCCGGTTATTGCGTCAATACGCGACGCCGCATCACTGCCTCACCCGGACCCGATAGTGCAGCGCCGCCGAACCTCCGGCCGGAACGGTTACGCTCCAGCGCGCCCGGTCGGCCGCGAGCTTCTCGTGCTTGGCCGTCTCCGATAGCATCGTCCAGTCCCCGGGGATCGTCTCGACGACCTCCACCGTTACCGCCTGCGCCTTTGCGTTGCTGAGGTCGATGCGCCAGGCGCTTTCCATGGTCCCCTGCGGCAGGTCGGAGCGAACGAATTCGGTCTGCGTGCGGCTCACGGTGATGTCGAAGGCGGCGCCGGCTTCGAGCGCGACAGCGCCTCCAGCCGGCGTATCGGCGATGCGGTCCTCGCCGAGGAGGCGCAGGGCGCCGTCCTTGTCGCGGACGTAGATGCGCACGATGCCGGCCGGCAGCGGCAGGCCGCCGGCGTCGGCCTTGGGGTTGGTGAAGCGCAAGGTCGTGCGCGGCTGGGTCGGCTGCGGCTCGCCGCTCCACCGCTCGAAGACCTGTGCCATGCTCTCGCTGACGTAGCGCTGCTCGACGGCAAGGTTGGCGGCGTCGAGCAGGGCGAACTGCCGGGTCTGGCCGTCGGCGAGGCTTGCCGGCGCCGGCAGGCTGTAGAGATAGACCACGCCCAGGGCTTCGGGCGCCGGCGGCGCCGCGTCTGCCTGCATCGCCATGGCCTCGGCGCGCACCCGTGGCTGCGGCGCAGGCGCACTCACCCGGTTGACCTCGCCCGCGACCAGGCCGATGCGGGCGTTGGCATAGTCGGTTCCCGAGGCGTTGCGGACGATCGCCCGCCCGGTCAGGCCGAGGCTCCCGCCGCCGTTCGCCCAGGATCGCGACATAGTCGGCGCGCCAGTCGAGGCCGGTGGTCAGGTAGCCGAGGTCGACCGGACGCTCGCTGGCGTCCTCGGCGTGCACGGTCGCGACCAGCGTCGAGGTGGGGTGCAGGCCCTCGGGCACGGCGTCGAAGACCAGCCGGCCGGGGACGCCGGTCTCGATCCGGTCGCGGTAGCGCATGACGACGCCGGCCTCGGCGCTGAGGATGGTCGCGCGTTCCACCGTCTCCTCACCGCTCGATGGGTTGACGCGGACGACGCCGACCTCGCGGCCGACGTGGCGGCGGATCAGCGCATCGGCCGAGAGCGTCGCGGCGTCGTAGTCGAGCGCGTTCACCGTCAGCCCTTCGCCCGTGACCATGGCGCTCTCCGGGATCATCTGCCGGCTGACGTCGGGAAAGGCGAGGCGGTTGCTCCCGGCGGCCACGGTCGCCGGCCGGCTGTCGCGGATCAGCGCAAGGCCGTTGGCGTAGATGGTGACGTCGAGGGCTTTGCGATCCTGCGCCGGCAGGTCGACGTCGGCCGCGGCCGCGGCGGTCGTGGAGGCGACGAGGATGGCGGCGGCGATGCGGCGCATGGCGTGGCTCCCCTGCCGAGAGGCTTGGATGAGCCGGCGAGTTTGCGTTCGCGGCCGCGTTCATGCAAGATGTTTGGTGTAAACGAGATCAAGTCTACAACGTGTAGTGCATGGAGATCGCCTTCGATTGGCAGTCCGGGCCGGCGCTGGCGCTGCTGGCGGCGGCGGTGGGCGCGGGGGCACTCGTCATCCTGGCGCTGATGCGGGCCGAGCGCGCCCGCGGCGAGGCGTCTGCGCATCTCGCCCAGGTGGCGGAGATGAGCGAACGGCTGCAGGCGAGCCAGGCCCGCCTGGTCGGGCGGCTGGAGCAGGCCCACGGCGGCATGAACCAGCGGCTCGACGCGCTCACGCGCCGCCTCGGCGACTCGCTGTTCGAGCAGGGCGAGCGCACCGGCCAGACCCTGCGCGCGGTCAACGAGCGGCTCGCCGTGATCGACGCAGCACAGCGGCGCATCGCCGAGCTGTCGAACCAGGTCATCGGCCTGCACGACATCCTCGGCGACAAGCAGGCCCGCGGCGCCTTCGGCGAGATGCAGCTCAAGGACCTGGTCACCGCGCTGTTGCCGCCCTCGGCCTACGCCTTCCAGGTCACGCTGACCAACGGCTGCCGCGCCGACTGCCTGCTGAGGCTGCCCGACCCGCCGGGGCCGATCGTCGTCGACGCCAAGTTCCCGCTGGAGAGTTTCCGCGCCCTGCGTCAGGCGCGCGGCGCCCAGGACACCGCCCGGGCCGGCCGGGCGTTCGCCGCCGACGTGCTGCGCCACGTCCGCGACATCGAGGCGAAGTACCTCGTGCCGGGCGAGACTGCGGATGCCGCCTTGATGTTTCTGCCCTCAGAGGCGGTGTACGCCGAGGTGCATGCCAGTCTGCCGGCGGTCGTCGAGGAATCCTTCCGGCGCAAGGTGTGGATCGTCTCGCCGACGACGTTGTGGGCGACGCTGAGCACGCTGCGCGCGGTCCTGCGTGACGTCCGCCTGCGCGAGCAGGCCTCCGCGATCCAGGCCGAACTGCGGGCGTTGGGGGACGACGTCGCCCGGCTGGATGCGCGGGCGGGGCGGCTGCAGCGCCATTTCGAGGCGGCGCAGGAGGACCTGCGCCAGGTGCGCCTCCTCAGCGAGCGCGTGGCTGGCCGCGCCGGGCGGATCGACGTGCTGCAGCTCGACGAAGCCACAGGCGCGGCGACGCCGGCAAGCGGCGCGGAGCCCGCGCGACGGCCACCGCAGCCGCCGACGTCGCCGTCACCGGCTGAACCGGCCGGACGCGTGGATCGGCGCGGACATGTCGGCCGTCCGCGACAACGATCCTGCCGATGAAACACACCCGGTTCACGCTGCCGCGTAAGGGCGTTGCGCGGACTGGCTGCAGGCGTGATCCTGCGCATGCCACTACGGGTGGCGCTCGCCCCTGAACAGGTCCAGCGTCACCTGCTTGAGCAGCGCCCGGATGCGCTCGTCGCCGGCGCCGGTGCGGCGCAGTCGGCCCTCGACGTTGGCCAGCGCCCGGGTGCCCGAGCAGAAGGTCGCGAGCAGCCTGAGCGCGCCGTCGGCCTCCGGCTCGCCGCCATCGATCCTGCCGGCGCAATTGGCCTCGGCGCCGCCCGTGGAAACCGGGTTGAAGGTCACGACGACCCGCGTCGACGGGTTGCCGGCCATGCGCCGGGTCGGCCGTGAGCCGCGGGTTGCCGTGCCAGCTGATCGCTTCGCGTCATCGCCGAGACCACCATCTCCGCCGCTGCCTCCGCGTTCGCCGTTCCCGGGCTGCCGCGCACCTCGATCAGCAGCGGCATCGCCGGCTGGGCGAAGGTCCAGGGGTCGTCGACGCGGAAGGTCACCGACGTGATTGGCAGGTCGTCGCAGGAGAACAGGGCCGCCAGGCCGGCCATCCCTCCGGCCACGGCGACGACCGCGGCAATGCGCCCCGGGGTCGGCATCTACGCCGGCACCTACATCGGCTGGGTGACGGTGAAGGCGCCGCGGATGTCGCCCTCACGGTAGCCGACCGCGGCGTCGTCCGGATAAAGCGTCTTGAGATGGGCGCGCAGCTCCGGGTCGATGTTGGTGCCGTGGCAGGTCAGGCACAGCGACGCCGTCGGGATCGCCTTCATGTAACGGAAGCGCTTCTGCCCGCCGTCGTCGGCGATGGCCCAGGTCTCCATCTTCGCCGGATCCTCGCCGGCGGCCTTGCGCGCCGCAAATGCCTGCAGCACCTCGGCTTCCCAGCCGTCCGGCGCGTTGGCCGGGTTGCGCGGCTTGAGGCTGGTGCGTTCGACCTCCCAGCCGGTCTTCTCCGACGCGCGTCCGGCGATCTCGGGCGCCATCGACTTGCAGACGTCGACGGCGCCGATGGGTCCGTTCGCCGCCATCTCCTTGGTCAGCGCCTCCTTGAGCTCGGCGGCGAATTGCGCCGAGACGGCGCGGCTGGCGTCGATGCGCTCCTGCGGCACCTCTGCCGCGAGCCCGACCACGGTTCCTCCGGCCAACGTAAGGCCGCACAACATGGCAGAAGCAGCAAGGCGCACGGTCGTCCCTCCTTAAGGTTCGTCCACCCTAGCAGGCGATGGACATTGACACACTACAAGGGAATATTAGAATGTTCAAATACTCAGATGGCTTGGCCGCGGACGGCCGGGCCAAGTGCAAGAGGCAGCGATGGAGAGCTTCACTCCCGTTTCCGCCCTGATCGGCGGGATTCTGATCGGGCTTGCGGCGACAGGCCTGATGGCGCTGAACGGCCGGATCGCCGGCATTTCCGGCATCGTCGGCGCGGCAATGGGCGCCCGGGCAGAGGAGCTCGGCTGGCGGCTCGCCTTCGTCCTCGGCCTGTTCCTGGGGCCCTGGCTGGTGCTGGCGGCCCATGGCTCGCTGCCGCCCATCGTCCTCGACGCGCCACTGGCCGTGATCGTCGCGGGCGGCCTGCTCACGGGCTTCGGCAGCCGGCTCGGCAGCGGCTGCACCAGCGGTCACGGCGTCTGCGGCATCGCCCGCCTATCGCCGCGCTCGCTGATCGCGACGCTCATCTTCACCGCCTCGGGCATGGCGATGGTGTTCGTCATGCGCCACCTGCTCGCGGCCTGAGCCATGCGCCGCATCCTCGCCGCTTTCGCCTGCGGGCTCCTCTTCGGACGTGGGCCTCACCGTCTCGCAGATGATCAACCCGGCGAAGGTCTTGGGCTTCCTCGACGTCGGCGCCATCCCCACCGGCGGCTGGGACCCGAGCCTGGCGCTGGTCCTCGCGGGCGCGGTAGTGACCACGGCGATCGGCTACCGGCTGGTCTTCCGCCGCTCCCGGCCGCTCTTCGCGGAGGCGTTCTCGGTGCCAACCCGGCGTGACATCGACGCCCGGCTGATCACCGGCGCCACCGTCTTCGGCGCGGGCTGGGGCCTGGTCGGGCTCTGTCCCGGGCCGGCCGTCGCCGTGCTCGGCGTCGACGGCATCGGCGCGGTGGCCTTCGTCGTCGCCATGCTGGCCGGGATGGCGGGGTACCACCTCGCCTTTCGGAACATTAGCCGTGATACCGGGAGGCTTCGCGGTGGGGTCCGAACCGACCCGCGGTCGCAAGTCCGGTAGTTGCAATCTGCGCCAGTAGATGCTTGCTGCGCCGGCCCCGTTCGCGAGGAGCCGACGCAACAAGTGGGAGGGATGATCAGCGGCGAGCGGCCGGCGGATCAGTGGCATTTAGTTAGTCAACCAGCCCTACAGCGCCTTTAACTGGCTAAGCCTCAAGGCCTCCGCTGAAGACCGCACATAGCTCTGGCAGTTCCGCGCAGAGCCGCTCGCGCGCGTCCCGGATCGTACCCCCGATCGTAATAACTGCGGTCACCGCGCCGGTTATGGCGCCAGCGATCTGCTGAATGATCTCGGGGAGACGGTTTCTAGGCGTGGGGTAGTGCAATATATATATACCCTCCACCCGGCTCGCCAATTCAGGAGCTAGTTGCTCGCTCCAGAAGTCAGTTCTATCGCTTTGCTTCCACAATATCCACTTCCCGTCTACTCCATAGCTCACGACCGGCGTCTGCGCTAACACATTACCGCCTCCGTCTGCATACAATATTAGTCGTCCGCCAGTAAAACCATTTAGCTCATTATTGCACTAGGTGCGGTCTATGCCCTCTACTCTTCCCGACTGGGACACAATGACGTTAGTAGACATCCACTCGCCCCTACGAAGGTTGGTCTCGCGAAACCTCTAATGCCGGCGCCGGCGGAACGAAAGCCGATGGCAGCATAAGGCCACCTGCTGCACTACCGCCGGTCTGCCACTCGTCCCTCCATTGAATGTCCTCGTTGTCGAGGTTATCGATGCGTCCTTGCAGCATCCTTAGCTGCACGCTGCTAGAGTTTATCCTATCGTTCCTGATTGGGTGCTGCCACTCTGTTGCGGCACTGCTCGCCTGCGGAGATGCGCTCGCGACACTCAGCCGCCGCGCCTCAAGTACACGCAGCCTTTCCTCGACAGTTCGCAACTCAGGAGCTTCTGTAGAAGATTTGGGCATCATAGCCTCTCCTATAAATTGTGGCTGGCCTTGGTGCGGTTATTCTTGACGTTATGGAGGAGCGCGCTATCCCAATCCCGGAGTAATTGGTCGTTCGCGCTATCTGGATAAACGCGGTTATCAACGCCGCTACCGCCCCAGCGCGCTCTCGAGCGTCACCGACGGTGGTTCGCCAAACGCCTGTCGGTAGTCGCGGGCGAAGCGGCCGAGGTGGAAGAAGCCGCAGTCCATGGCGACCCGGGTGACGGTGGTGCCGGGCTCTGGCGAGCGCAGGCTGTTCCGCGCGGCCTCCAGGCGACGCGCATGCAGCGCCTGCATCGGTGTGCACTCGCGGGCGAACCGGAACGCCGCCTGCAGCGAGCGGACGCTGACCCCGGCGACGTCTGCCATATCGTCGATGCTGACGGGATCGGCGTAATGCGCATCCAGCCACTCCTCGACGCGCTTGACCTGCCGGTTGGCGGCCGCGTTCTCACGTTTCTTCCCCGCCGGCCGCTTGTCATCGAGACAGTCGAGGAACAGGCTGCGGAGCACCTTCTCCAAGCCTGCCGCGGTGCGCGAGGAGGTCAGCAGCCAGGAGCCGGGGCGGTCCGTCTCGTAGGCCATCCAAAGGCACATCGACTTAAGGCACGCAGCAGGGCCGGCGTTGAGGTCGAAGTCACGAGCCCAGTCCTCGAAGGGCGCCACCCTGCCGAGGCGGCGTCGCAGTGCGAGATCGACGAAATCCCCGTCAAGGTTCAACATCAACGCGCGGAACGGCTGGGTGTCGAACTCAACGTCCTGTCCTGGCGCGTGCAAAATTGCAACGTCAGGGGAGAGCGACACGTCCCGACCGTTTACGCGATGCGCCGTGAATCCGGAGAGCTGGATCGCGAAGTGGTAGGTGTTGCTGACCGGGCCACTCACGACGTGTACGGAGGTTGGGCTATCCGTGTAGCTTAGGCTCGTCCGGTGGAGATGGACCTGGTGCCACCGCACCTTGTACGTCCACCCATTGTGGACCTGGATCTGATGATGTTCCCACGCCTGCCCAAGGACCTCACGAGAATAATCCAGGTCTTCGGTCACGAAGCGGATATGCTGGTTCAGCAGGTGCTCTTCCATGCGTATAGCTCCCTCTAGTTCCCGCTTTCTTCCGAAGCGGTCCCCCGATGGGGTGAGTTTACCACTGGCCCGGGCGATGTCCTGTGGGCGGCTGCACCGCGAACATCCCCTTAAAGAGAGTGGCCGCAGCGACCGTTGTTGTGCGGCCCCGCGTGTTTGCGCCGCTGACACATTCCCGACGCCGCGCGGGCACGACGTCCCTATATTCCCTTCGAAGCACCTTACGCCGGGCGATCGCCGCTGCGGGTGCGGGCGGCGTTCAGGCGACTGAGTGCGTGTGGGGTCTGGCTCCCGAGCGGCCGCCACGACGCGAGGACAAGATAAAGCGCCGGGGGCGTGCGGGACCCTAGTGCCCCGCGGCAACCACGGCGCAAAACCCGAAGGGAGGATGAGCGCCGATGGCCCAGGCCGCGACCAATACTTCGTTTGCCCCCGCTTCCGCCCACGATGCGCTGGCCGAGGCGCTGGCTTCGACCTTCCCGGCGCGAGCGGCTGATCCGCGACCCGCTGCGGACGCTTGCCTACGGCACCGACGCCAGCTTCTACCGGCTGATCCCCAAGCTCGTGGTCGTCGTCGAGGACGAGCGCGGAGATGGACGGTGCTGCTGCGCCAATGCCGGATGTTCGGCACGCCGCTGACCTTCCGCGCCGCCGGCACCAGCCTCTCGGGCCAGGCCGTCACCGACTCGGTGCTCGCCCTGCTCGGCGACGGCTGGAACGGCGTCGAGATCAGCGCCGACCGCGACACCATTCGGCTTAAGCCGGGGGTCCTCGGGGCCGAGGCGAACCGGCGGCTGGCCCCGTTCGGCCGCAAGATTGGCCCGGACCCGGCCTCGATCAACGCCTGCAAGATCGGCGGCATCGCCGCCAACAACGCCAGCGGCATGTGCTGCGGCACCAGCCAGAACAGCTACCGCACCCTGCATTCGATGCGGGTGATGCTGGCCGACGGCACGCTGCTCGATACCGGCGACGCCGCCAGCCGCTCGGCCTTCGGCATCGCCCGCAGGGATTTGGTCGAAGGTCTTGCCAGGCTGGCGGAGCGCACCCGCGCCGACGCGGTGCTGGCGGAGCGGATCCGGCGCAAGTTCGCGATCAAGAACACCTGCGGCTACAGCCTGAACGCGCTGGTCGACTTCACCGACCCGATCGACATCCTCCAGCACCTGATGATCGGCTCGGAGGGCACGCTCGGCTTCATCTCCGAGATCACCTACCGCACCGTGCCGGAGTACGCCGACAAGGCCAGCGCCTTGATGCTGTTCGCCGCCGTCGTCGACGCCTGCGAGGCGGTCATCCGGCTGAAGCGGACGCCGGTCGCCGCGGTCGAGCTGATGGACCGGGCGAGCCTGCGCTCGGTCGAGGACAAGCCGGGGATGCCGGCGTTCATCCGCGCCCTGCCGGGGGAGGCCACCGCGCTGCTGGTCGAGACCCGCGGCGCCAGCGCCGACGCTTTGGCCGCCAACATCGCCGAGATCACCGCCGCGATGGCCGGGATGTCCCCGCTCTTTCCAATCTCGTTCACCGATCAGCCGGCCGAGTACGAGCAACTGTGGAACATCCGCAAGGGCTTGTTCCCGTCCGTGGGCGCGATGCGGGAAACCGGCACCGCCGTCATCATCGAGGACATCGCCTTTCCGATCGAGAGCCTGGCCGCCGCGACCGCCGACCTGCAGCGCCTGTTCGCGGAGCATGGCTACGACGGCTCGATCATTTTCGGCCACGCCCTCGAGGGCAACCTGCACTTCGTCATCACCCCGGACCTCGGCAAACAGGACGAGGTCGAGCGCTACGCCCGGTTCATGGACGCGCTCTGCCATCTGGTTACAGGCCGCTACGACGGCGCGCTCAAGGCCGAGCACGGGACGGGGCGGAACATCGCCCCGTTCGTCGAGACCGAGTGGGGCGAGCAGGCCTACGGCCTGATGGTCGAGCTGAAGCGGCTGTTCGATCCGGACGGCCTGCTCAACCCCGGCGTCATCCTCAACGACGACCGGCAGATCCATCTCAAGAACATCAAGCCGATGGCGCCGGCCGACCCGCTCGTCGACACCTGCATGGAGTGCGGCTTCTGCGAGCGGATGTGCCCGTCGCAGGGCATGACGCTGACGCCACGCCAGCGCATCGTCGGCTGGCGGGAGATTTCCAGGCTTGGCGCCGCCGGCAAGGCGGACGAACGCGCGCAGTTGGAGCGCCTTTACGCCTACCAGGGGCTGGAGACCTGCGCCGCCTGCGGGCTGTGCGCGACGGCCTGCCCGGTCGGCATCGAGACCGGGCTGCTGACGAAGAAGATCCGCGGCGAGCAGCAAAGCCCGGCGTCGCGCCGCATCGCCGGCTGGGCCGCCGACCACTATGGCGGGGCCCTAACGGCGGCGCGCCAGGGCCTGCGCGCCGGCGCGTTGGCCGAACGCGCCCTGGGGGCGGAAACCATGGAGAGCGTCAGCCGGACCTTGCGCAAGATCAGCGGCGACCGGTTCCCGGTCTGGAACAAGGCGATGCCGACGGCGGTGAGCTTTACCCCGAAGCCGACGCCGGGACGGACGCCCGCGGCCGGCAACGGGCGCCCGGAGGTGGTCGTATCTGCCGAGCTGCGTCTCGCGCACCATGGGGCCGGCGCGCAGCGATCCCGAGAGCCAGTCGCTGCCGGAGAAGACGCAAGCGCTCTTGGAGAAGGCCGGCTACACGGTGATCTACCCGGACGGGCTCGCGGGCCTCTGCTGCGGCCAGCCGTTCGACAGCGCCGGGCTCGCCGAGCCAGCGCGGGCCAAGGCGGACGAGGTTGCCCGCGCCCTTGCCGCTGCCAGCCGCGACGGCGAGCTTCCCATCGTCTCCGACACCAGCCCGTGCTCGTACCGGCTGAAGCAGGCGCTGCCCGCGTATCTTCGCCCGGCCGATATCGTTGAGTTCATCCACGACCGGCTTGCTGGAGAGGCTGGACTTCGTCCGCCAGCCGGGGCCAGTCGCCCTGCACGTGACCTGCAGCGGCCGGAAGATGGGCCTGGAGGGCAAGCTCAAGGCCATCGGCAGCGCCTGCGCTGAGGCCGCCGTCGTGCCGGTCGGCGTCGGTTGCTGCGGCTGGGCCGGCGACAAGGGGTTCACCACGCCCGAGCTCAATGCCCACGCCCTGCGGACGCTGAAGGCCGAGCTGCCGGAAGGCTGCGCCGCCGGCTACTCGCACAGCCGGACCTGCGAGATCGGTCTCTCCGTGCACGCGGAGAGGCCGTACCGCTCGATCGTCTACCTGGTCGACGCCTGCACGAAGCCGCGCGCCGAAGGGTAGGCACTCGGGTATACCAAGAAGCAGCGTGGGGCGCGCGCACCATTCCCTGCGCATGAAGCAACGTGCCGGCAACGGCAGGACAGGGAGGACAAGAACCAATGGGCCACAGCTCGTTTCTGGATGCGCTCGTCGCGACCGCACCCATCGTCATTCTCATCTACATGATGACGAAGAAAAACAGCGTGCCGTCGTACGTCGCGCTGCCGATCGCGGCGCTGCTGGTCTACGCCGCCAAGCTGATCTACTTCGAGAGCGACCCCAACCTCACCAACGCCACCATCATTTCCGGGCTGCTCACGGCGCTGATCCCGATCTTCATCATCTGGGGCGCGATCTTGCTGTTCAAGACGATGGAGCACACCGGCGCCATGAACACGGTGCGCGCCTGGCTCAACTCCGTCAGCCCGAACCCGGTGGCGCAGCTCATGATCATCGGCTGGGCCTTCGCCTTCCTCATCGAGGGCGCCAGCGGCTTCGGCACGCCGGCGGCGCTGGCGGCGCCCATCCTCATCGGCCTCGGCTTCTCGGCCCTGCCGGTCGCCTGCCTCACCCTGGTGATGAACTCGGTGCCGGTCACCTTCGGCGCGGTCGGGACGCCGACCTGGTTCGGGCTTGGTCAGCTCAAGCTGCCGCCGGACGTGCTACTGCAGATCGGGATCAACTCGGCGATCATCCACTCGGTCGCCGCCCTGGTCATCCCGCTGATGGCGCTCTCGTTCGTCGTCTCGTGGCGGCAGATCCGGGCCAACATCGTCTTCGTCTACCTCAGCATCCTGAGCTGCGTCGTCCCGTACCTGATCATCGCCTTCTTCAATTACGAGTTCCCCTCGCTGATCGGCGGAATGATCGGGCTGTTCACGTCCGCCGCCCTCGCCCGGGCCGGTATCGGCCTCGCCCGCGAAGACGGCACGGCCGCCGAACCCGCGAGGCGCGCAGCGGCCGCCGCTTCGGCGCCGACCGGGGGGCCTGCCGCGGGCGGCTTCGGTGTCCTTGCGCCCGGCCTCGCCGACGGCGCCTGCGGCAACCTACGCGCCGGCCCCTGCCGGCCTCGTGAAGGCGTTCTTTCCGCTCTGGGCGACGGTGCTGGTCCTGGTCGTCACCCGCATTCCCGACCTGGGCCTGAAGGGCTTGCTCAACGCCGCCGAGCCCGCCGCCCGCTTCAGCCTCGGCGGCTTGGGCGATCTCAGCATCAGCGCGGCGCTGGTCGCCAAGCTCTCAGGCATCTTCGGCACCACCGCGGAATGGGCGTTCAGCACGCTCTATATCCCCGCCTTCATTCCCTTCTTCCTGGTCTCCGGCGCCTCGCTGCTGCTTTTTCGCGCGGACGCCGCGACGACCCGCACCGTCTTCGCCGAAACCTACGACCGGATGAAGAAACCGATCCTCGCCCTGCTCGGGGCCCTGGTCATGGTCAACCTGATGCGCGCCGGCGGCGACAAGGCGATGGTCATCGTCATCGGCCAGGCCTTCGCCGACGCCTTCGGGATGGCCTGGCAGTACGTCGCCGCCTACCTCGGCGCCATCGGCGCCTTCTTCTCCGGCTCCAACACCGTCTCCAACCTGATGTTCGCCGGCATCCAGCAGTCGATCGCCCAGTCGCTGGGCCTCGACCCCACCGTCATCCTGGCGTTGCAGTCGGTCGGCGGGGCCATGGGCAACATGGTCTGCATCAACAACATCGTCGCCGTCTGCTCCATCCTCGGGATCCTCAACATGGAGGGCTACATCATCAAGCGCACGGTCGTGCCGATGATGGTCTATGGCGTCATTGCCGCGGCGGTGGGCTTCTTCCTCACCTGAGGACCACGGGCCGCCGGGCGTAGTGGGGGTGGGGGTGTCGGTTTGCGGCACCGCCGCCACCGGCCCATATCGTCGAGGCGGCCCACCCGAAGATCCGACGCGAGCACATGACCGACTGGACCGACTTCGCCGACGCCCTCGACTTAGGCCCGCTGATCCCCGAGGCGTTCGCCCGCTACCGCCGGGCGATCATCGACGGCATGATGGCCTTCCTCGACCGGCTGCCCGAGGAGCAGACGACGGCCATCCTGCTCGATCAGGCGATGCTGGGCGAGGACGCCGCGATTGCCGCCCGGCTCGTAGCCATTGCCAGACACTGCCCGGCGCTGCACAAGCTGGCGCAGGTGCTGGCCCGCGACCGGCGGTTGCCGCCGGACCTGCGGGCGCATCTGCAGACGCTGGAGACGATGCCGCCGAGCCAGGAGATCGATTGGCTCAAGGGCGAGATCGAGGCCGAAATCGGCTCGCTCGCAGCGCTCGGCATCCGTCTCGACGAGGAGCCGCTGGCCGAGGCGAGCGTCGCCATCGTCGTCCCCTTCGTCTGGAGGGACGGCCAGGCGCGCGAACGCCGCGGCGTCTTCAAGCTGCTGAAGCCGGGCATCGAGGCGGTGCTCGAACGCGAACTCGAAGCGCTGCAGGAGATCGGCGCCATCCTGGATGAGCGCTGCGCCGAGTACGGTTTGCCGCCCATTGCCTACGAGGAACTCGTTCCTCCACGTCCGCGACCTGCTGCGCCGGGAGGTGCACCTGGACTTAGAGCAGCGCCACCTGGCCGAGGCGCGCGCCGTCTTCGCCGGCAACCCGGCGGTCCTGGTGCCCGAGGTGTTCCCTTTCTGCACGCCCAGGCTCACCGCGATGGAGCGCATCGACGGCGGCAAGATCACCGACGTCCAGGGCCTGGACGAGACCGAGCGCCGCCGGCTCGCCGCCGGCATCGTCGGCGCGCTGATCGCTGGTCCCATCTGGGACGACGAGCAACCGAGCCTGTTCCACGCCGACCCGCACGCCGGCAACCTGATGCTGACCCCGGACGGGCGCATCGGCCTGCTCGACTGGAGCCTGGTTGGCCGGCTGGGGAAACGCGAACGCGTCTGCATGACCCAGATCCTCATCGGCGCGCTCACCATCGACGCCGAGCGGATCGTCGGCGCCATGATCGAGCTGGGCGAAGGAGAGGGCGAACTCGGAAGCGTTACGGGCCATTGTCGACAAGGCGCTGGGCCCGGTCCGCGAAGGCGCACTTCCCGGGCTCGACTGGCTGACGGCACTGATGGACGCGACGGCAATGAGCGGCGCCCGCTACGGCGCCGACCTGATCGTCTTCCGCAAGGTGCTGCAAACGCTGCAGGGCGTCATCGCCGACGTCTGCGACCGGGCCGGGGTCGACGCGGCGCTGGCCGTAGCCTTCCTCGGCCGCCTCGTCGCCGAGTGGCCGGCGCGGCTGATGACGCCGCCGTTCTCCCGGGCGTCGGCGACGCACATGTCCAACGCCGAGCTCGCCCACCTCCTCGCCTCGTCGCCGCTGATCGCGT
>CAVVAX010000009.1:0-47595 GCA_963746275.1 uncultured Alphaproteobacteria bacterium | reverse complement strand
TGCTGCGGCCAGCCCTTCGAGAGCAAGGGGCTCGCCGACGTGGCCCAGGCCAAGACCGACGAGCTCGCGCGCGCTCTCGCCGCTGCCAGCCGCAACGGCGAGCTTCCCATCGTCTCCGATACCAGCCCCTGCTCGTACCGGCTCAAGCAGGCCCTGCCGGAGCACCTTCGCCCGGCCGATCTCGTCGAGTTCATCCACGACACGCTGCTGGACCGGCTCACCGTCACCCCGAAGCCCGGGCCGGTGGCGCTGCACCTCACCTGCAGCGGCCGGAAGATGGGCCTGGAGGGCAAGCTCAAGGCCATCGGCGAGGCCTGCGCCGAAACCGCGGTCATGCCGGCCGGCGTCGGCTGCTGCGGCTGGGCCGGGGACAAGGGCTTCACCACCCCCGAGCTCAACGCCCACGCGCTGCGGATGCTGAAGGACGAACTGCCCGAAGGCTGCGCCGCCGGCTATTCCCATAGCCGCACCTGCGAGATCGGCCTGTCGGTGCATGCCGAGCGGCCGTACCGCTCCATCGTCTACCTGGTCGACGCCTGCACGCGGGCGCGCGTCGACACGTAGACCGCGGGACACGAGGACGAGCCCGAGGTACTATTGCCCTACGAATAAAAGCAGGACGTGCCGGTAACGGCAGGACAGGGAGGTGATAAGAAACAATGGGCCACAGCTCATTTGTGGACGCGTTCGTCGCGCTCGCACCCATCGTCATCCTCATCTACATGATGACGAAGAAGAACAGCGTGCCGTCGTATGTCGCGCTGCCGATCGCGGCGCTGCTGGTCTACGCGGCCAAGCTGATCTACTTCGAGAGCGACCCCAACCTCACCAACGCCACCGTCATTTCCGGGCTGCTCACGGCGCTGATCCCGATCTTCATCATCTGGGGCGCGATCTTGCTGTTCAAGACGATGGAGCACACCGGCGCCATGAACACGGTGCGCGCCTGGCTCAACTCCGTCAGCCCGAACCCGGTGGCGCAGCTCATGATCATCGGCTGGGCCTTCGCCTTCCTCATCGAGGGCGCCAGCGGCTTCGGCACGCCGGCGGCGTTGGCGGCGCCCATCCTCATCGGCCTCGGCTTCTCAGGCTTTGCCGGTCGCCTGCCTCACCCTGGTGATGAACTCGGTGCCGGTCACCTTCGGCGCGGTCGGGACGCCCACCTGGTTCGGCCTCGGCCAGCTCAAGCTGCCGCCGGACGTGCTCCTGCAGATCGGGATCAACTCGGCGATCATCCACTCGGTGGCCGCGCTGGTCATCCCGCTGATGGCCCTTTCGTTCGTCGTCTCCTGGCGGCAGATCCGCGCCAATATCGTCTTCGTCTACCTCAGCATCCTGAGCTGCGTCGTCCCGTACCTGATCATCGCCTTCTTCAACTACGAGTTCCCCTCGCTGATCGGCGGCATGATCGGGCTGTTCGCCTCCGCCGCCCTGGCCCGCGCCGGCATCGGCCTCGCCCGCGAGGACGGCACGGCCGCCGAGCCCGCCACGCGCGCGGCGACCGGCACCTGGCTCCGGCCGGCGGGCCTGGCGGGGGCGGCTTCGGTGTCCTTGCGCCGGGCCTCGCCGACGGCCCGTCGGTGGCCTACGCGCCGGCCCCGACCGGCCTCGTGAAGGCGTTCTTTCCGCTGTGGGCGACGGTGCTGGTCCTGGTCGTCACCCGCATTCCCGACCTGGGCCTGAAGGGAATGCTCAACGCCACCGAGCCCGCCGCCCGCTTCAGCCTCGGCGGCTTGGGCGATCTCAGCATCAGCGCGGCGCTGGTCGCCAAGCTCTCCGGCATCTTCGGCACCACCGCCGAATGGGCGTTCAGCACGCTCTACATCCCCGCCTTCATTCCCTTCTTCCTGGTTTCCGGCGCCTCGCTGCTGCTGTTTCGCGCCGACGCGGCGACGACCCGGGCGGTCTTCGCCGAAACCTACGACCGGATGAAGAAACCGATCATCGCCCTGCTCGGCGCCCTGGTCATGGTCAACCTGATGCGCGCCGGCGGCGACGAGGCGATGGTCATCGTCATCGGCCAGGCCTTCGCCGACGCCTTCGGCATGGCCTGGCAGTACGTCGCCGCCTACCTCGGCGCCATCGGCGCCTTCTTCTCCGGCTCCAACACCGTCTCCAACCTGATGTTCGCCGGCATCCAGCAGTCGATCGCCCAGTCGCTGGGCCTCGACCCGACGCGTCATCCTGGCGTTGCAGTCGGTGGGCGGGGCCATGGGCAACATGGTCTGCATCAACAACATCGTCGCCGTCTGCTCGATCCTCGGGATCCTCAACATGGAGGGCTACATCATCAAGCGCACGGTCGTGCCGATGATGGTCTATGGCGTCATCGCCGCGGCGGTCGGCTTCTTCCTCACCTGAGGGCCAGGGCCGCATCGGGCGCCGCAGGGCGGGGTGCCGGTTTGCGGCACCCCGCCATCGGCCCATATGGTCGGGGCGACCCACCCGAATCCGACGCGAGCGCAATGACCGACTGGACCGACTTCGCCGACGCCCTCGACTTGGGCCCGCTGATCCCCGAGGCCTTCGCCCGCTACCGCCGGGCGATCATCGACGGGATGATGGCCTTCCTCGACCGGCTGCCGGACGAGCAGACGACGGCGATCCTGCTCGACCAGGCGATGCTTCGGCGAGGACGCCGCCGATCGCCGCCCGGCTGGTCGCCATCGCCAGGCACTGCCCGGCGCTGCACAAGCTGGCGCAGGTGCTGGCCCGCGACCGGCGGCTGCCGGCCGACCTGCGGGCGCATCTGCAGACGCTGGAGACGATGCCGCCGAGCCAGGAGCTCGACTGGCTCAAGGGCGAGATCGAGGCCGAGATCGGCCCGCTCGCAGGCGCTCGGCATCCGTCTCGACGAGGAGCCGCTGGCCGAGGCCAGCGTCGCCATCGTCGTCCCCTTCGTCTGGACGGACGGCGCACGGCGCGCGAGCGCCGCGGCGTCTTCAAGCTGCTGAAGCCGGGCATCGAGGCGGTGCTCGAACGCGAGCTCGAGGCGCTGCAGGAGATCGGCGCCATCCTGGACGAGCGCTGCGCCGAGTACGGTCTGCCGCCCATCGCCTACGAGGACTCGTTCCTCCAGGTCCGCGACCTGCTGCGCCGCGAGGTGCACCTGGACCTGGAGCAGCGCCACCTGGCCGAGGCGCGCGCGCGTCTTCGCCGGCAACCCGGCGGTCCTGGTGCCCGAGGTGTTCCCCTTCTCGCACGCCCAGGCTCACCGCGATGGAGCGCATCGACGGCGGCAAGATCACCGACGTCCAGGGCCTGGACGAGACCGAGCGCCGCCGGCTCGCCGCCGGCATCGTCGGCGCGCTGATCGCTGGTCCCATCTGGGACGACGAGCAACCGAGCCTGTTCCACGCCGACCCGCACGCCGGCAACCTGATGCTGACCCCGGACGGGCGCATCGGCCTGCTCGACTGGAGCCTGGTCGGCCGGCTGGGCAAGCGCGAACGCGTCTGCATGACCCAGATCCTGATCGGCGCGCTCACCATCGACGCCGAGCGGATCGTCGGCGCCATGATCGAGCTGGGCGAAGGAGAGGGCGACGCGGAAGCGTTACGGGCCATCGTCGACGAGGCGCTGGCGCCCGATCCGCGAAGGCGCACTTCCCGGGCTCGACTGGCTGACGGCGCTGATGGACGCGACGGCGATGAGCGGCGCCCGCTACGGCGCCGACCTGATCGTCTTCCGCAAGGTGCTGCAGACGCTGCAGGGCGTCATCGCCGACGTCTGCGACCAGGCCGGGGTCGACGCGGCGCTGGCCGTGGCCTTCCTCGGCCGCCTCGTCGCCGAGTGGCCGGCGCGGCTGATGACGCCGCCGTTCTCCCGGGCGCTCGGCGACGCACATGTCCAACGCCGAGCTCGCCCACCTCCTCGCCTCGTCGCCGCTGATCGCGTCAAGGACCCTTTCGGGGCTGGCAGCTCGCCCGTGACCCGCTCCTCTCCGTCATCGCGTTTCCGGTAGCTGCGCTATTCGCCGGTTCGAGCGGGCAGGAGTGGACCGCCCCGGCTTATGGATGTATGTGGCGGCAGTTCTACCCGCCAGTACGTGATGAGAGCGATGAATCTTCCTGAAGACATCGAGCATCTGATCAAGAAAAGCGGGAATACCTTCCACGCTAGAGTCGCCCGCTGGTTTAAGGACAAGGGCTGGCACCTGGTCGTGAGCCCCTATTACATGGATCAAACGCAGGTGAAGGCCCGCGAAATGGATCTCATTGCCGAGAAATTATGGCCCGCCGTCGATAATCGCGGACGACCCAGCGGCCATGTTGCCGTCCGGTTGTTCATCGAGTGCAAATATCTACCATCTTATTCGGTAATATGCGTATTACCGTTGGATTATACTTGCGCAAAAAACCATCATTATCTTAGCAAGAACGCAGTCGCCAAATTGTTGCGCGAGCCAGCGGTCGCGAGAAAGGGCGGCATGACGGCGGGGCCGGCGAGGACGACCCGCTTTATAAGGCTGTGAACCAAGTCTTGAATGGCATGGTCTCCCTGCGCGGCCGCCCAATGACGCATCCAGATATCGATAAACAAGGCCCGCGAGAGAAATTTTTCGAATTTCCTGTTGTGGTCTGCAACTCGTTCGACAAGATGTTCTCAGTAGAATTTTACGATGAAACGCAGACAAAACTAGTTGAAGAGAATTTTCAGCTTGAGGTTGAGTACACCTACGTCGCCCCCAACCGCGCAACAATCCCGGACTATTTTCTTGTTGACTTCGTCAGTGAGATCGGCTCGGTCAATTTCAGCTAGCTGTAGACGCTGACGCAAAGGTCGCTACGGACTTGCTCCGGCACAAGAGGTCCGGCAAGTGAAATTGCTGCACCGTCGGCGTTAGCCGGACCCCGTAGTCACCGGGGCGAGGAAGTCGCGGACGACGGCGAGGAAGCGCTCAGGCTGCTCGGCGTGGACTCGGTGGCCGGCGCCCTCGATGATCGCGAACTCCGCCCACGGGAACAGCTCGTGGATGCGCGCGTGGTGCTCGGGGCCGACGTAGTCCGACTGCGCGCCGCTGACGAACAGCGCCCGGCCGTCGTAGACGAAGCCCTCGACGTCGGGAAAGCCGGTGAGGTCGTCCATGTGCGCGGCGATGGCGTCGAGGTTGATGCGCCAGGAGGTGCGGCCGCGCTCGCTCACCAGGTTCTGCATCAGGAAGGTGCGCAGCGCCTTGTCCGGGATGTCGCGGGAAAGCCGCTTCTCCAGCGCCGCGCGGGGCAGGCCGCCGGAGAGGTCGAGCCGCTGCATGGCTCGGACCAGCGGCAGGAAGCTGTGGTCATAGGCGACGGGGGCGATGTCGACGACGATGAGGCTGTCCACCATCTGGCCGTAGAGCAGGGCGAAGACCATGGCGGTCTTGCCGCCGACGCTGTGGCCGATGCAGCGCCGTCCGCTCGATCCCGCGGTCTTCGAGGAAGACGCGCAGGTCGTCGACCATCTCGGAGAAGGTCATGGCGTCGGCATTAGGGCGAACCGCCGTGGTTGCGCAGGTCCACCGCGAGCACGCGGTGATCCTCGGCCGAGCCGTCTCGCGATCGACTGCCAGTTCTGCCCCGAGCCGAACAGGCCGTGGAGGATGACCAGCGGCGGGCCTTCACCGAACTCGCGGTAGGCGAGGGCGACGCTCATGCCGGAGCGCGCCGAGGCCGTGCTTTGGGCGCTTTCTTGACCACCGGCCCGTTTGTCGTTGCTGGTGCCGTCCCGCCGGAACAGTCCGTCACCCCCGGGCTTGTCCCGGGGGTCCACGAAGACGTGGATCGCCGCAACAAGTGCGGCGATGACGAGGAACAGTTGAGCGTCATCGCGAGCCTAGGAGTGACGGGCAACGCCTTCACCCGCCCGCGTTCGCGCGCCTCCCTCTCCCTGAAGGGAGAGGGTCGGGGTGAGGGTGTCTGCTCCATCGCCACGTTCGCCTCCTCGGAACTGCCAACCGCCCGGCGCCGCTTGGCGTCACCGCCGGGGGATGTACAGGTCGGTGATCGTGCCCTCGAAGGCCTCCGCCGCCATGCCGACCGTTTCCGACAGCGTCGGGTGCGGATGGATGGTGAGCCCGATGTCCTGGGCGTCGCAGCCGGTCTCGATGGCCAGCCCGACCTCGGCGATCAGGTCGCCGGCGTTGGGGCCGACGATGCCGCCGCCGATGACCCGGTCCGTCTTGTTGTCGAAGAGCAGCTTGGTCATGCCCTCGTCGCGGCCCAAGGCCAGCGACCGGCCGCTCGCCGCCCACGGGAAGACGCCCTTGCCGTAGTCGAGCTTCTGCTGCTTGGCCTCGTCCTCGGTGACGCCGACCCAGGCCACCTCCGGGTCGGTGTAGGCCACCGACGGGATCACCCGGGCGTCGAAGGCGCTGTTCTTGCCGGCCGCGACCTCGGCCGCGACTTTGCCCTCGTGCACCGCCTTGTGCGCCAGCATCGGGTGGCCGACGACGTCGCCGATGGCGAAGATGTGCCGGACGTTGGTGCGCATCTGCTTGTCGGTGGCGATGAAGCCGCGTTCGTCGACCTCGACGCCGGCGTTCTCGGCGCCGATGCTTTTGCCGTTGGGCTTCCGGCCGACCGCGACCAGCACCCGGTCGAAGACGTCCTCGCCCCGCCCGCCGGGGCCCTCGAAGGCAACGTGGATGCCGTCGTCAGCGGCACTCATGCTGGTCACCTTGGTCTTCAGCATGATTTTTTCGTACTGCTTCTCGATCCGCTTCTGGAGCGGCCGGACCAGGTCCCTGTCGGTGCCCGGCATCAACCCGTCCAGCAGCTCGACCACGGTGACGCGCGAGCCGAGCTCGTAATAGACCGTGGCCATCTCCAGGCCGATGATCCCGCCGCCGACGACGAGCAGCCGCTTCGGGATTTCCTTCAGCTCGAGTGCCCCGGTCGAGTCCATCACCCGCGGGTCGTCGTGGGGAAAGCCCGGGATCTCCACCGGCTCGGAGCCGGCGGCGATGATCGCCTGGTCGAACGAAACGGTCGTCGTGCCGTTGCCGTTCGCCACGCTGAGCTCGTTCGGGCCGGAGAAGGTGCCGACGCCCTGAACCACCTGCACCTTGCGCTGCTTGGCGAGGCCGGCGAGGCCGCCGGTGAGCTTGCCCACAACCTTGTTCTTCCACGCCGCGAGCTTCTCGAGCTCGATCCTGGGCTCGCCGAAGACGACGCCGTTGGCGCTCATCTCCTTGGCTTCCTCGATGACCTTGGCCGCATGCAGCAGGGCCTTCGACGGGATGCAGCCGACGTTGAGGCAGACGCCGCCCAAAGTCCCGTAACGCTCCACCAGCACCGTCTTCTTGCCCAGGTCGGCGGCGCGGAAGGCGGCGGAGTAGCCACCCGGGCCGGAGCCCAGTACCAGCACCTCGGCGTGCACGTCGCCGCCGCCCGCGGGCTTCGCCGCCGGCTCGGTCGCCTGCGGCCGCTGCGGCTGGGCGGCGCGCTCGCGCTGCGGCGCCTTCTCAGCGTCCGCCTTCGGCGCCGGCTTCTCGGCTTTCCGCCGCGCCCTCGCCCTCGGCCACCTCCAGGGTGAGGATCAGCGAGCCTTCCGACACCCGGTCGCCGACCCTGACCTTCAGCTCCTTGACCACGCCGGCGAGCGGCGAGGGGACGTCCATCGACGCCTTGTCGCTTTCCAGTGTGATCAGCGGCGCCTCGATGCTGATCTCCTCGCCCGGCTGGACGGTGACCTCGATGATCTCGACGTCCTTGAAGTCGCCGATGTCCGGGACCTTGACCTCCTTGAGTGCGCTCATCGCCGCATCCTTCTCGTCTTCAATGGCCCGAACCCGCACACTCCGGCATCAGCCGTCTGCACTATGGAACCGTCATCGCGAGCCGCGGAGCGGCGTGGCGATCCAGGAGAGCGCCGGTGGATTGCTTCGTCGGCTTCGCCTCCTCGTAATGACGCATGAGTTGCAGCGGCGCCATCATTGCAGCGCCGCCTACAGCACCAGCCGGCGCACGTCGCCGAGGATGAAGGCGAGGTAGGCGGCGAAGCGAGCCGCGCCGGCGCCGTCGATCACCCGGTGGTCGTAGGACAAGGACAGCGGCAGCATCAGCCGGGGGATGAACTCGCCGTCGCGGTAGACCGGCTGCATCCGCGACCGGGTGACGCCGAGGATCGCGACCTCCGGGGCGTTGATGATCGGGGTGAAGCCCGTGCCGCCGATCCCGCCGAGGCTGGAGATGGTGAAGCAGCCGCCTTGCAAGGCTTCGCTCTTGAGCTTCCGCGCCCGGGCCTTCTCGCTGACCTCGCCGAGGTCGCGGGCAAGATCGAAGATGCCCTTGCGGTCGACGTCGCGGATCACCGGCACCACCAGTCCTTCCGGCGTGTCGACGGCGACGCCGATGTGGAAGTAGCTCTTGAGGATCAGGTTCTCCTTGCTCTTGTCGAGCGAGGCATTGAACTCGGGGAACTTGCGGAGCGCCGCAACCGCCGCCTTGAGCAGAAACGAGACCATCGTCAGGCGGACGCCTTGCGCCTTCGCCTCCTCGCCGAGCTCCTTGCGGAAGGCCTCGAGCTCGGTGATGTCGGCCTCCTCCTGGTGGGTGACATGCGGGATCGTCACCCAGTTGCGGTGCAAGCCCGTTCCCGACAGGCGCTTGATCTTGCTAAGCGGCTTCGTCTCCGTTGGGCCGAACTGGGAGAAGTCGATCTCCGGCATCTCTGCGACGGCCAGGCCGGCCGCGCCCGGGGCCGCGGCGGCCGGCGCCGGCGCTTCCGCCGGCTTCGACAGCGCGCCCTTGACGAACGCCTGCACGTCCTCCCTGAGGATGCGGCCCTTGGGTCCCGTGCCCTCGACGCGGCCGAGGTCGGCGCCGAGCTCGCGGGCGAAGCGGCGCACCGACGGGCTGGCGTGGGCCGCAGCAAAGCCGGCCTCGTCGACCGGCGGACCGGCGGCGGCGGTCTCGTAGCGACGGGCGTCGGCGGCCTGCGGCTCACTGTCTTGCGCGGCTTCCGGCGCGGCCGGAGCAGTCGGCCCCCGCTTGGCCGTCGTCTCCTTGCGAGCCTCGGCCTTCGGCTCGGGCTTCTTCTCTGGCTTCTCCTCTGCCGGCCCCTGATCGCTTTCCTGGTGTCCCTCCGGAGACGGCGGCTCGGGGACCTCGGCGTCGCCCGCCTCCACGGCGGCGATGACCGAGCCCTCCGAGACCCGATCGCCCACCGCCACCTTGACCTCGACAACGGTGCCGGCGAGCGGCGAGGGCACTTCCATGCTCGCCTTATCGCTCTCCAGCGTGATCAGCGGGTCTTCCTCGTTAACGTGATCGCCCTGCGAGACGGCGACCTCGATGATCTCCACATCCTTGAAGTCGCCGATGTCCGGGACCTTGACGTCCTGCACTTGGCCCATGGCCACGGCCTCCCTGTTGCTGCCCGCTCGGATCGCGGCGGGTCGTCGTTGTCGTTCGCCTCAGACCGTCCAGGGGCAAGGCTTCTCCGTGTCGATCCCGTACTTCCCGATCGCCTCGGTGACGGTCGAGGCAGGCAGGGCGCCGTCGTCGGCCAAAGCCTTCAGGGCCGCGATGACGACGTAGTGACGGTTGACCTCAAAGAACCGGCGAAGCTTGGCCCGGGTGTCGCTGCGACCGAAGCCGTCGGTGCCGAGCGTGACGAAGCGCGCCGAGACGTAGGGGCGGATCTGCTCGGGGAAAGAGCGCATGTAGTCGGTCGAGGCGATGACCGGGCCCTTCCGCCCCTGCAGCATCCGCGCGACGTGGCTCTGCTCCGGCTCCGCCTCGGGATGCAGCAGCGACCAGCGTTCCGCCGCCATGGCGTCACGGCGCAGCTCATTGAAGCTGGTCGCGCTCCAGATATCCGCGGCAACGCCGAAATCCTGCCGCAGGAGCTCCGCGCCCTCGATCACCTCCCGCAGGATGGTGCCCGAGCCCATGAGCTGGACCTTCGCCTTCGCGCCCTTGTCCTCGCCCTCGCGGAACAGATAGAGGCCCTTGCGGATGCTCTCCTCGGCGCCCTCCGGCATCGGCGGGTGCCGGTAGTTCTCGTTCATCAGGGTGATGTAGTAGTAAACGTTCTCCTGCTCGGCGAACATCCGTCGGAGCCCGTCCTGGACGATGACCGCGACCTCGTAGCCGAAGGTCGGATCGTAGGCGATGCAGTTGGGGATCGTCGCCGCCGCCAGGTGGCTGTGCCCGTCCTCGTGCTGCAGGCCCTCGCCGTTCAGCGTCGTCCGCCCGGCTGTGCCGCCGAGGAGGAAGCCGCGGGCGCGAATGTCGCCGGCGGCCCAGGCGAGGTCGCCGACCCGCTGGAAGCCGAACATCGAGTAGTAGATGTAGAACGGGATCATATTGATGTCGTGGTTGCTGTAGGCCGTCGCCGCGGCGATCCACGACGAGATGGCGCCGGCCTCGCTGATCCCTTCCTGGAGGATCTGCCCCTTCTTGTCCTCCCGGTAGTACATGAGCTGGTCGGAGTCCTCCGGCCGGTAGAGCTGGCCGACGGAGGAGTGGATGCCGAGCTGGCGAAACAGCCCCTCCATCCCGAAGGTCCTGGCCTCGTCGGCGACGATCGGGACCACGTGCTTGCCGATCTGCTTGTCGCGCACCAGCGTCGTCAGGATGCGGACGAAGGCCATCGTGGTCGAGATCTCGCGGTCGCCCGATCCCTCGACCTGCGCCTTGAAGGCATCGAGCCCCGGCACCGGTAGCGGCGCCGCCTCCATGCGCCTCGCCGGGAAGTAGCCGCCCAGCGCCTCGCGGCGTTCGCGCAGGTACTTGAGCTCCGGGCTGTCCTCGGCCGGGCGGTAATAAGGAGCGTCGGCGACCTTGTCGTCCGGCACCGGGATCTTGAACCGGTCACGGAAGGCGCGGATGGCGTCCGCGCCCATCTTCTTCTGCTGGTGGGTGATGTTCTGGCCTTCGCCGGCCTCGCCCATGCCGTAGCCCTTGACGGTCTTGGCGAGGATGACGGTCGGCCGGCCCTTGTGCTTCACCGCCGCGGCGTAGGCGGCGTAGACCTTCTGCGCGTCATGGCCGCCGCGCTCGAGCCGCCAGATGTCGTCGTCACTCATGTCCGCGACCATGTCCTTCAGCTCGGGATACTTGCCGAAGAAGTGCTCGCGGGTGAAGGCGCCGCCCCTGGCCTTGAATGCTTGGTACTCGCCGTCGACGCACTCCTCCATGCGCTTGCGCAGGAAGCCCCTGGTATCGCGCATCAGCAGCGGGTCCCAGTTGCCGCCCCAGAGCACCTTGATGACGTTCCACCCCGTCCCGCGGAAGTTGCGCTCCAGCTCCTGGATGATGCTGGAATTGCCGCGCACCGGGCCGTCCAGGCGTTGCAGGTTGCAGTTGATGACGAAGATCAGGTTGTCCAGCTTCTCGCGCGCCGCGATGGAGATGGCGCCGAGCGACTCCGGCTCGTCCATCTCGCCATCGCCCATGAACGCCCAGACCTTGCGGTCGCCGGAGTCGATCAGGCCGCGGTCGTCGAGGTAGCGCATGAACCGCGCCTGGTAGATCGCCATCAGCGGGCCCAGGCCCATGGACACGGTTGGGAAGCGCCAGAAGTCCGGCATCAGCCACGGGTGCGGGTAGGAGGACAGCCCGCCGCCGTCGACCTCCTGGCGGAAGCGGTCGAGCGCGTCCTCGGTGAGCCGGCCCTCGACGAAGGCCCGGGCGTACAGGCCGGGCGCCGAATGGCCCTGGATGAACACCATGTCGCCGCCGTGCTTCTCGCCGGCGGCGCGCCAGAAATGGTTGAAGCCGACGTCGTAGAGCGTGGCGCTGGAGGCGAAGCTGGCGATGTGGCCGCCGAGCTCGGAGCTCTCCTTATTGGCGCGCACCACCATCGCCATTGCATTCCAGCGGATGATGGTGCGGATGCGCCATTCGAGCTCCGGCGTGCCCGGGTTGCGCTCTTCGTCCTCGGGGCGGATCGTGTTGACGTACGGGGTGTTGGCGTTGAACGGCAGCGCCGCGCCGACCTCGCGCGCCTTCGCCGCCAAGCGCCCGAGAATGAACTGCGCCCGCTCGGGACCTTCCCGTTGCAGCACGGACTGCAGGGCGTCGAGCCATTCCTGCGTCTCGATGGGATCGATGTCGCCGTCGCGTGGGATGTCCAGCATTGCGCCGCCTCCTCAAGGTAGAGCCTGCCCTGTGCCCGTCGTTCGCGGGCTTGTTATCCGGCCCGCAGCGATCGCCGCCGCGCCGCCCGGCGCCGCCTCTCGTTGCGGAAGCGGCGGCCTGCGGCCAAGCGCTAGCGCGTCGCAGAAGCGGGCGCCTTTACAAAGGTTCGTCAGAAAGGCGAAGCGTCGCGGCGACTTGCACGCAGCCGCTGCCCGGCGCGGTCGCGCCGGCGACCTCCCGGAAGACCCTGTTGCCGTCTCTTGCTCGCGGCTCACGTCGGGGCCGCGTTGCTTCCGATAATGGCACCAGGTCGCAATTGATGCAAACGCAGCAGCGGCGAGCCGCTTCAGCCGCCGGCCATCTCGCGCATGGCCGCCTCGGCGCGCCGCTTCATTTCGTCTTCCGGCACGTCCTCGACGTGGGTCGAGATCAGCCAGGTATGCCCGAACGGGTCGACGATCGTGCCCATGCGGTCGCCCCAAAACTCGTCCTTCGGCGGGCGCTTCAGGGTGGCGCCGGCAGCGACGGCCTGATCGGCGATCGCATCGACGTCATCGACGTAAATGTGCAGCGAGACCGGCGAGCCGCCGAGCGCCTCCGGCCCCTTGCAGTCCATGTCCGGCCATTCGTCGGACAGCATGATGACGCCGTCGCCGATCACGAGCTCGGCGTGTCCGACCTTGCCGCCGGGCGCCTCCATGCGCATCCGTTCGCTGGCGCCGAAGACGGCCTTGTAGAACTCGATGGCCTTGGCCGCGCCCTTGATCGTGAGGTAGGGGGTGACGGCGCGGTGGCCGGTGGGCGCAGTGGTCGAGGTGCTGGTCATGGCGTCCTCCTCGCTGAGCAGATGGACGGGTCGAGCCGGGGCCGGGCCGGTGATGGCCGCTCTTATCCTCGATGTCGGAAGCGGGCGGGCGGTGGGCAAGCGGGTTTTCGCCAAGCCGGCACAAGGCCTGCCGGGCTAGAAGAGGCTGTGCAAACGGCGCGGAACTTGCTACCGAACCCCGATGCACGCGTGCGGGCATAACGGGGCGCGCGTGCTGCCGCATGGAACCTCTTCGATGACCATCCAAGTCGCGCTCACCCACCGCACCCGCTACCGCTACGACCGGCTGATCCAGCTCGGGCCGCAGATCATCCGGCTGCGCCCAGCGCCACACTGCCGCAACCGGATCCTCGGCTACGCCCTGAACATCAAGCCGGGCCTGCACTTCCTCAACTGGCAGCAGGACCCGCAAGGAAACTACCTCGCCCGGCTGGTCTTCCCGGAGAAGACGACGGAGCTTGCGGTCGACGTCGACCTCGTCGTCGAGATGGCGGTGTTCAACCCGTTCGACTTTTTTCTCGAACCCGACGCCGAGCATATCCCGCTCGACTATGCCCCGTGGCTGCGCCGGGAACTTGCGCCCTATCTGGAGACCCTGCCGGCGGGCCCGGACTTCCAGGCGTACCTGGCGACGATCCCGCGGGAGCGGGCGCGGACGATCGACTTCCTGGTGGAGCTGAACGCCGAGCTGCAACGGCGCATCCGCTACGTCATCCGCATGGAGCCTGGGATCCAGACCTGTGACGAGACGCTGGGCTTGGGCAGCGGGTCGTGCCGCGACACCGGCTGGCTGCTGGTGCAGACCCTGCGCCACCTTGGCCTCGCCGCCCGCTTCGTCTCCGGCTACCTGATCCAGCTCAAGCCCGACGTGAAGCCGCTGGAAGGCCCGGCCGGCACCAACGTCGACTTCACCGACCTGCACGCCTGGTGCGAGGTCTACCTGCCGGGCGCCGGCTGGATCGGCCTGGACCCAACCTCAGGCCTGCTCGCCGGCGAGGGTCACCTGCCGCTGGCGTGCACGCCGGATCCCGAAAGCGCGTCGCCGGTCAGCGGCACCATGGACTTCTGCGTGGTCGAGTTCTTCCACACCATGGCGGTCGAGCGGATCGTCGAGACGCCGCGGGTCACCAAGCCCTACTCGCGAGGAGCAATGGCGCGCCGTAGTCTCGCTCGGGCACCGGGTCGACGAGCGGCTGATCGCCGACGACGTGCGCCTGACGGTCGGCGGCGAGCCGACGTTCGTTTCCGTCGACGACATGGACGGCGAGGAGTGGAACACCGCCGCCGACGGGCCGATGAAGCGGGCGCTCGCCGTGAACCTGATCCGCCGGCTGCGCGACCGGTTCGCGCCGAACGGCCTGCTGCATTTTGGCCAGGGCAAGTGGTACCCCGGCGAGAGCCTGCCGCGCTGGGCCTTCTACCTGTTCTGGCGGCGCGACGGAATGCCGCTGTGGCAGACGCCGGAGGCCGAGCCGCCGGCGGAGGAGCCGGTGGCGCAGCCGACGCTGGCCGATGCCGAGCGTCTGGCGGTGGCGGTGGCAGCCAGCCTCGGCATCGAGGACGACTACGTGCTTCCCGCCTACGAGGACCCGATGACGTTCGTGGCCCGGGAGCAGACCCTGCCCGAGAATGTCGATCCGCTGGATTCGAAGCTCGACGACCCGGAGGAGCGGGCCCGTCTCGCCCGCGTCTTCTCCCACGGCCTGACCAAGCCCACCGGCTTCGTCCTGCCGGTGCAGCGCTGGAACGCCCGCGACCAGGGCGGCTGGCAGAGCGAACGCTGGTCGTTCCGGCGCAAGCGGCTGTTCCTGGTGCCGGGCGATGCGCCGCTCGGCTTCCGCCTGCCGCTGGGCGCGCTGCCCTACGTCGGCCGCGACGTCTACCCCTACTACATGCCGGCCGACCCGTTCGCGGAGAAGCCGCCGCTCCCCGACCCGGCGACGGTGCGCCAGCGCAGCGTCGCCAGGACGGCGGAAGAGCGCGACACGAAGGCGCAGGCGCTGGTCGAGCAGGAGCGCTCGCAGATCCAGGGCGTCGTCCGCACCGCGCTCGGCATCGAGCCGCGCGACGATCATCTCTATGCCTTCCTGCCGCCGATGGAGAGCGCCGACGAGTACATCGACCTCGTCAGCGCCATCGAGACCGCCGCCGACGAGCTGTCGCTGCCGGTGCGGCATCGAGGGCTACACGCCGCCGGCCGATCCGCGCATCAACGTCATCAAGGTCACGCCCGACCCCGGCGTCATCGAGGTCAACATCCACCCGGCGCACGGCTGGGACGAACTGGTGGAGATCACCGCCGCGCTCTACGAGGAGGCGCGCCAGACCCGGCTCGGCACCGAGAAGTTCATGCTCGACGGCCGCCACACCGGCACCGGCGGCGGCAACCACATCGTCCTCGGCGGACCGACGCCGGCCGACAGCCCGTTCCTGCGCCGGCCGGACCTGCTGCGCAGCCTGATCACCTACTGGCAGAACCACCCGGCGCTGTCCTACCTGTTCTCCGGCCTGTTCATCGGCCCGACCAGCCAGGCGCCGCGCATCGACGAGGCCCGCCACGACGCGCTGCACGAGCTGGAGCTGGCCTTCCGCCAGATCCCGTCGCCCGACGACGGCCGGCCGGTGCCGCCGTGGCTGGTCGACCGGGTGCTGCGCAACCTGCTGGTCGACGTCACCGGCAACACCCACCGCGCCGAGGTCTGCATCGACAAGCTCTACTCGCCGGACGGGCCGACGGGCCGCCTCGGCCTGGTCGAGTTCCGCGCCTTCGAGATGCCGCCGCACGCGCGGATGAGCCTGGTGCAGCACCTGCTGCTGCGCTCGCTGATCAGCTGGTTCTGGCGCGAGCCCTACCAGCGGCCGCTGGTCCGCTGGGGCACGGCGCTGCACGACCGGTTCATGCTGCCGCACTTCGTCTGGGGCGATCTGGCCGACGTCACCGCCGAGCTCGGCCGCGCCGGGCTGGAGCTCGACCTCGACTGGTTCGCGCCGCACTTCGAGTTCCGCTTCCCCACCTACGGCACCGTCACCCGCGAGGGCGTGACCATCGAGCTGCGCCAGGCGCTGGAGCCCTGGCACGTGCTGGGCGAGCAGGGGGCGCTCGGCGGCACGGTGCGCTTCGTCGACTCGTCGGTCGAGCGGCTGCAGGTGCGCGTCACCGGCATCACCGGCGAGCGCCACGCCGTCACCTGCAACGGCCACCGGGTGCCGCTGCACCCCACCGGGCGCCGGGACGAATTCGTCGGCGGCGTGCGCTACCGGGCGTGGCAGCCGTCCACCTGCCTGCACCCCACCATCGGCGTGCACGCGCCGCTGGTCTTCGATCTCATGGACACCTGGTCGCAGCGCTCGCTCGGCGGCTGCACCTACCACGTCGCCCATCCCGGCGGGCGCAGCTACGAGACGTTCCCGGTCAACGCCTTCGAGGCGGAAAGCCGCAGGTTCGCCCGCTTCGTGCCCTTCGGCCACACCCCTGGACGGATGCACGAACAGGCGACCAAGCCCCGCGACGAGTTCCCGCTGACGCTGGACCTGCGCTGGACCTGAAGGCGCCGCCCGCTCCGTTGGAGCAGGGCGTCATCAAGTTGAGCCAGAACGAAAAACGTCGTCGCTGCGAGGAAGCCCAACGAAGCATCGAGTTTTCGAGAGCCTGCTAGGAACTCAGCTCAGAAGACCCTGCGGCGGTTCAGCACGTCCTTCGTTCGAGGGCGCCGGATCGCAGCCGCCAATCGTCATGACTCACTGCAACTCGAGCTTCAGGGAGCGACCAACCGCCCTTGCCGCGCGGGCAAGCGTCGCCAAGGTCACGGTGTCGTTGCCGGGATCCAGCAGCCGGTCGAGCTGCGAGCGGCTGGTGTCCAGACGCTCTGCCATCTCCACCTTGGAAATGTGCTGTTCCTTCATCGCCGCCGCGATCTGGAAGGCGAGCACGCGCTTCACGGCCACTTCCGTCGTTTCTTCGCAGGTCCCCTGTTCGCGAAGAAAATGTTCGAAGAGCTGGCCAGCCTTGCCGGGCTCCGTGTCGTCCGTCATGTCAAACCTCTCATGCGCTTTTCGGCGATCTCCAGCTCCTTGTTCGGGGTCTTCTGGCTTTTCTTGATGAAGCCGTGCAAGAGCACCATGCTTCCGTCGTGAGCGCAGAAGAACACCCTGGCAATTCGTCCGCCCGCGATGTTGCTTCTGATTTCCCAGAGTCCCTTGCGGTCTTTCAAGGCGCGACATAGGGGCATGCCGACCGGCCAGCCGAGCTCGGCGGTGCGGATGTCATCGCCGATAGCTTTGCGGTCCGCCTGGTTCAAGGACAGCAACCACTCACGACGGGAACCTTGCCCGTGTCCGACTCGAAGAATCGTGCCGGTAGTCGCTTACGTTCGTTCACTCTTCAATGTACCACATAAGGTACAGGGCTGCAAGCGCACCCTAAGCACGCTCAAAAGCATGTCCCGTCCTGCTGAACGGGGCTGAACGGGGGCCGCACCTCGACTCGTACCGGAGCGAGGTGCTGCCAGCGTTGCGCAGGCTGAAGGCCGGTCTCCAGGCTGCGGGCGGCGGTCTCCTGCGTGACCCGGCCCATCAAAGGGCGTGGCATCGGGGCCGAGATCGGTAATCATGCGCCGGCCAATGACGGCGCCACGGTCGGCCCGGACGACGCCCCGATGATGCCCCCAATGATGCGATGAGTGCCAACCTTCCGATGGACGACATAGCGACGGGCGACCTCTGCGCCGGCTATGCGCCGCTCGAAGGCGTCTACGACGAGCTGATGACGCCGGACCTGGTGGTGCGGCCGCACTGGCAGTCGCTGATCGCGGCGCTGGGGGCTATCCCGGCCAGCGACCTGGCGAAGCGGTGGCGGCTGGCCGAACGGCTTCGCCATGAGAACGGCCTGACCTACACCATCGAACCGGACGCTGACAATGCCAACCGGCCCTGGGATCTGGACTTCGTTCCACTGGTTCTCGACCCCGGCACTGGCAGACGCTCGGCGCGGGCTGGTCCAGCGGGCGCGGCTGCTGAACGCCATCCTCGCCGACCTATACGGGCCGCAGAAGCTGCTCAGCGACGGCGATCTGCCGGCGGTGCTGCTGTTCGCCAACCCCCACTATCTCCGCCCCTGCCGGCACCTGCCGGCGCGCGACGGCGTCTACCTGCACAACTACGCCGCCGACCTCGGCCGCGGCCCGGACGGGCGCTGGTGGGTCCTCGCCGACCGGACGCAGTCGCCCTCCGGCCTGGGCTATGCCCTGGAGAACCGGATCGTCCTGGCCCGCTGCCTGCCGGAGCTGTTTCGCGACCGCCACATTGAGCGGCTCGCCGGCTACTTCCAGGCTTGGCACCACAGCCTCGTCGGCCGGACGGCGCGCGAGAGCCCGCGCATCGCCCTGCTGACGGCCGGCTCGGACACCGCCGGCTACTTCGCCCATGCCTACATCGCTCGCTATCTCGGCTACAGCCTCGCCGAGGGCGCCGACCTCACGGTCCGCGACAACCGCGTCTACCTGAAGACGGTAGACGGGCTGAAGCCGGTGGACCTGATCGTGCGCCGGATCGACGACCAAGACTGCGACCCGCTGGAGCTGCGCTCGGACAGCGCGCACGGCGTCGCCGGCCTGCTGCAGGCGGCGCGCGCCGGCACGGTGACCATCGCCAATGGACTGGGCAGCGGCGTCGTCGAGACCAAGGCGCTGATGCCGTTCCTTCCGCGCCTTTGCCGCAAGCTGTTCGGCGAGGAGTTGATCCTGCCAAGCCTCGCCACCTGGTGGTGCGGCCAGGGCCGCGCCCGCGAGCACGTACTCGCCAACTTCGACCACTTCGCCTTCGAGCCTGCCTTCGCCCGCCGGCCGATCATGTCCAGCCGCCGCGGCCCGCTGGTCAGCAGCGCGCTCAGCGGCGAGGAGCGCGACCGGCTGCGCCAGCAACTGGAGCACCGCGGCGAGAACTTCGTCGCCTACGAGCTGGCCTCGCTGTCGACGACGCCTGCCTGGGTCGACGGCCGGCTGCAACCGCGGCCGATGATGCTGCGGCTGTTCCTTGCCGCCGAGGCTGGGAAGGCGGCCGCCTACAACGTCATGCCGGGCGGCCTGACCCGCATTTCTGCGTCGAGCGACGTCCGGGCGGTGAGCCTGCAGAAGGGCGAGAGCAGCAAGGACACCTGCGTCGTTGCCGAAGGTCCGGTCAACGCCATCACCCTGTTGCGCTCGCCGTTCAGCTACATCGAGCCGAAGCGCACCGGCAAGGACCTTCCCAGCCGGGCAGCCGATAACCTGTTCTGGCTGGGCCGCTACGCTGAACGCAGCGAGGACATCATCCGCGTGCTGCGGAGCGTGATCCGCCGCATTGCCGAAGACGATGTCCCCGGCGACAGCCACGGGGCGATGGAACGGTTGGTACAGGTCCTGCTGGACAAGGCGAAACCGGCGGATGAGCTGACGGGTGCGCGCGCCACCGAGGGCGCGGCCGCCGGCCGGAGCGATCCGCGTCTGGAGCATCGCTTGGCGATGCTGATGTTCGACGTCGAGTTACCCTACGGGCTGCAGGACACCCTCTGCCATCTTCGCCGGACCGCGTCTCTGGTCCGCGACCGACTTTCGTTCGACGCCTGGCGGACGCTGCAGACCTTCCACGGTGAAATGGCCGAGCACGCCCAGCACGGCCGCTGGCTCGGCGGCTATCTCGATGTCGGCGCTTCGCTGGAGATGCTGGACGACGCCATCCGCTCACTCGCCGCCTTCAGCGGCATGGAAATGGAGAACATGACCCGCAACCACGGCTGGCGGTTCCTCGACATGGGCCGGCGGCTGGAGCGGGCCAAGCACCATGCGGCGGTGATGCGCAGCCTGCTGGTCAGCGGCGATCCGGAGGAGGATGGCGGCCTGACCCTGCTGCTCGAGCTCGCCGACAGCTTTATGACCTACCGTTCGCGCTACCTGACCACACCGATCCTGCCGCCGGTGATCGACCTGCTGCTTCTCGACGAGACCAACCCGCGCTCGATCGCGTTTCAGATCGCGGCGCTGTCGGAGCATGCCGACCAGCTTCCCCGCGACGCCGACACCGTCGTGCGCAGCGACGAGCAGCGGATCATCCTCGCGCTTCTGACCGAAATCAGGCTGGGCGACATCGTCGGCCTGTGCGCCCTGAGCCCGTCGGGGCGGCGGCTCGCGCTCGACGGCGTCTTCGCCAGCATCCTGACCAAGCTGCCGAAGTTGTCGGAGCTGATCGGCCGCGACTACTTCAGCCACGCCGAGGCCCGCCGGCCGGCGGAGCTTTGAGCGGATCAGCGCAATGCTTTACGACGTCAGCCACCGCACCACCTACCGCTACTCCATCCCGGTCTCGTTCTCCCACCACGTCCTCCACCTCGCCCCGCGGACGTGTGCGCGGCAGAACACCCGCCGGACCATGCTGTCGATCACGCCGACGCCAACCGTCCACGCCTCGTCGACCGACGCCTTCGGCAATCCGCTGACCTTCATCACCCTGCAGGAGCGCCACACCGAGCTCACCCTCCACGCCAAGAGCGCCATCGAGGTGTTCGCGCCGAAGCGCCCGGATCCGGCGGCCACGGCGGCGTGGGACGGGCTTTACGACGGGCTTGTGGACGACCGATCCGAGGCCGGCCTCGATGCGCTGCAGTACACGTTCGCCTCGCCCTACGTGCCGGCATCGATTGATCTGGAGGCCTATGCGCGGAACTCGTTCACGCCGGGCCGGCCGCTGCTGGCGGCGGCGCTCGATCTGACCGCCAGGATCTTCACCGAGTTCGCCTACGACGCGACGGCGACCACGGTCTCGACGCCGGTCGGCGAGGTCTTCGCCAAGAGGCGCGGGGTGTGCCAGGACTTCGCCCACCTGGAGATCGCCTGCCTGCGCTCGCTCCGCCTGCCGGCGCGCTACGTCAGCGGCTATCTCCTCACCCGGCCGCCAGAGGGCCGCGAGCGGCTGGTCGGGCGCCGATGCGTCGCACGCCTGGCTCTCCGTCTGGGTGCCGGAGTACGGCTGGGTGGATCTCGATCCGACCAACAACCTCCTCGTCGGCGAAGAGCACATCACGCTCGGCTGGGGCCGCGACTACGGTGACGTCAGCCTGGTGAAGGGGGCGATCTTCGGCGGCGGCGCGCATAAGATCGAGGTCGCTGTCGACGTTACGCCAGTGCCCGGCGGCTGAGAAGAGAGGGGACAAGGATGGATACGCGGGTATCGCTGACGACGAAGGACAAGATTGCAACCATCCTGCTCAACCGGCCCAAGGCCTACAACGCGCTCGACCGCGAAACGGTCGGCGAGCTGCAGCGGATCCTGCTGCAGGCGAGCACGGATCCCGGCATCCACGGCGTCGTCATCACCGGCGCCGGCAAGGCGTTTTCCGCCGGCGGCGACATCCGCGGGGTGATGGCGCACCCGCAAGGCCCGGCGGCCGCGTTCAACGTGCTCGCCGCCTACGTGCACGTCTGCATCACCGAGATCCGCAGGATGCGCAAACCCGTGGTCGCCGCCATCAACGGCGTCGCCGCCGGTGGCGGCTTCTCGCTGGCGCTGGCCTCGGATTTCCGGGTGATGGCGCGCTCGGCGCGCTTGAAGCAGGGCTTCACCAGCAACGCGCTCTGCATCGACGGCGGCGCCACCTTCACCCTGCCGCGGCTGGTGGGCCTCGCCCGGGCGCTGGAGATCGCCGCCTTCGACGAGCCGATCCCGGCGGAGCAGGCGCTCGCCTGGGGCCTCGTCACCAAGGTCGTCGACGACGGCGAGGTCGTGGCCGAGGCGGAGCGGCTGGTCCACGCGGTGGCCGAGAAGTCCCTGCACACCTTCGGCTGGAGCAAGCAGCTCCTGACCAACTCCAGCGAGACGCCGCTCGAAGCCCAGCTCGAGTGCGAGCGCCAGGGCCTGCTCGCCTGCGTCTCCCACCCCGACGGCGTCGAGGGCATGACCGCGTTCCTGGAGAAGCGCCCAGCTGTCTACAACCGATGACGCCTCCCTCTACCTTGTCCTCCGCAACATGAACCTAGGCTAGCGACAGCCGCCGGCCGTTGCCGTCAGCGTCGCTCTCCTCGCTGGGCACTGGCGGGACGGGAAAGGGGAAAGCGACCATGAACGAGCCGATCGGGAAGCTGCGCTGGGCTATCGCCGAAGGATACATCCCGCCGGCAAGCACCGGCGACAGCCGGGAGATGGTCAGCCACGAGACGGTGTGCATCCTGAACGCCGCTGACAGCGACGCCGACGTCCGGATCACCGTCTACTTCACCGACCGCGAGCCGGTCGGGCCCTACCGGATGACGGTGCCGGCTCGGCGGACCCGCCACTTCCGCTTCAACGAGTTCAGCGATCCGGAGCCGGTTCCGGTCAACACCGACTTCGCCAGCGTGATCGAGTCCAGCGTCCCGATCGTCGTCCAGCACACCCGGCTCGATTCCCGACAGAGCGCGCTGGCGCTGATGACGACGATGGCGTTCGCCGGCTGAAGCGCGCCCGCCATGTCTCTGCGAATCGAGGACTACGCCCTCATCGGCGACACCCGGACGGCGGCGCTCGTCGGCAACAACGGCTCGATCGACTGGCTGTGCGTCCCGAGGTTTGACTCGCCGGCCTGCTTCGCCGCCCTCCTCGGTAAGCCCGAGAACGGCCGCTGGCTGCTCGCGCCGTCGTGCCCGGTCAAGAAGGTGCACCGCCACTACCGCGACGAGACGCTCGTGCTCGACACGGAGTTCGAGACCGAGACGGGCAGCGTCCTGGTCACCGACTTCATGCCCCATCCCCACCTGTCCGGGCAGGTGGACATCATCCGCATGGTGCAGGGCCGCAGCGGCCGCGTGCCGATGCGCATGGAGATGATCCTGCGCTTCGGCTACGGCGCCATCGTCCCCTGGGTGCGCCGCCGCGAGTACGGCCTGCGCGCCGTCGCTGGGCCCAACGCCGTCCGCTTCCAGTCGCCGGTCAACCTCGTCAACAAGGACTTCACCACCTTCGCCGATTTCGAGATCGAGGCCGGGCAGATGCTGCCGTTCCGCTTCACCTGGCTGCCGTCGCACGACTACGGGCCGCAGGTCGGCGACGTCGAGGACGATCTCGTGAACTGCCAGGCCTGGTGGCACGACTGGGCATCCCGCTGCACCGTCCAGGGCCCTTGGCGCGAGCAGGTCGTCCGCTCGCTGATCGTGCTGAAGGCGCTGACCTATAGCCCGAGCGGCGGGATCGTCGCCGCACCGACGACGTCGCTTCCCGAGCAGATTGGCGGCGCCGCAACTGGGACTACCGTTTCTGCTGGATCCGCGACGCGACGCTGACCCTGGACGCACTGGCCGGCTCCGGCTTCGTCCAGGAGGCGCGCGCCTGGCGGCAATGGCTGCTGCGCGCGGTCGCCGGCTCGCCGTCGCAGCTGCAGATCATGTACGGGGTCAACGGTGAACGCGAGCTTCCGGAGCGGGAGATCGGGTGGCTGGACGGCTACGAAGGCAGCCGCCCGGTGCGCGTCGGCAACGACGCCCACCACCAGCTCCAGCTCGACATCTACGGCGAGATCATGGACACCTTCCACGAGGAGCAGATCCATGGCCTCGCGCCGCTGGACGACGCCTGGCGGCTGCAGCGCGATCCTGGTCCAGGCGGTGGAGGAGGACTGGCAAAAGCCCGACAGCGGCATCTGGGAGATGCGCAGCACGCCCAGCACTTCACCTACTCCAAGGTGATGGCCTGGGTCGCCGTCGACCGGGCGATCAAGGCGGTGGAGAACTACCGCCGCGACGGGCCGGTGGAGCGGTGGCGGGAGCTGCGCCAGAAGATCCACGACGACGTCATCCGCAATGGCTACGACGACCGCAGGAACACCTTCGTCCAGGTCTATGGCGGCGAGGCGCTGGATGCGTCGCTGCTGCTGATCCCGCTCGTCGGCTTCCTGCCGTGCGACGATCCCAGGATCATCGGCACGGTCGAGGCGGTCCAGCGGGAGCTCTGCCGCGACGGCCTGGTGATGCGCTACCTGGTCGGAGCGCTCCGACGACGGCCTGCAAGGCGACGAAGGCGCGTTCCTCGCCTGCTCGTTCTGGCTGGTCGACGCCTTGTGCCTTCTCGATCGACGGCAGGAGGCGAGCGAGCTGTTCCAGCACCTGCTGTCGCTCTGCAACGACGTCGGCCTGCTGGCGGAGGAATACGACGTCGCCGGCCGTCCGCCAGGTCGGCAACTTCCCGCAGGCGTTCTCGCACGTGGCGCTCGTCAACTCCGCCAGCAACCTCACCTACGCCTACGGGCCCGCTCGCCGCCGCGCCGGCGAGTAGGGAAGGAGTCGGCAGATTTAGAGCAGGATGTGATTGGGGTGACGCACCAGAACGGCAATGAGCGCTCCTTCAACCCGCTCATTCGTCACCCCGGACTTGTTCCGGGGGTCCACTGAAGGCGTGATGGATGGCCGTGACGAGCACAGCCATGACGATTGGAACGACCTCATTGCGCGGGCGCCCTAGCAGGCTCTGAGTCAACTATGCGCTCTTCGCTCTAGCAGGCCTTGACGCCGCGCCGCCCCCGGGTGGCGCCTCTTCTTCTTTTCCGTTTCCCCCTGCCCGCGCGTTGCTCTATGGATCGCGGCGCGCTCACTTGGGGCATGCCGCCGTGATCACCCGCGTTTTCAAGCTGCTGAAGGTTTTAGCCATTGTTCTGGTCGTCGCCGTGGTCACGCTCATCGGCGTGCGCCTCTACGACACCCAGCGGGGCCCCGGCCTCGAGCTGTGGCACACCTACGTGCCGGAGGAGCTGGAGCGGGCGGAGATCGACGAGGCGGACTGGGAGGCGTACCTCGCCCAGGAGGAGCGCATCTTCGCCGATGTGCGCGCCGAGGTCACCGACCGGCTGGATCCTGAGGCACAAGACGACGCCAACCGCTACTACGCCGGGAGCCCGGTCTATCCCGGCGGCTTCGCCGACGACTGGAACCGCTCCTACATCCTCGAGCCGCAAGGCGAGGCGAGGGGGGCCGCGGTCTTCCTCCACGGCCTGACGGATTCGCCCTACAGCCTGCGCCACCTCGCCCGCCAGTACCGCGACCTGGGCTTCGTTGCCGTCGCCATCCGCATGCCGGCGCACGGGACCGTGCCGGCGGCGCTGACCGAGGTGGAGTGGGAGGACTGGCTGGCGGCGACACGGCTCGCCGTGCGCGAAGCCCGGCGCCGGATCGGCGTCGGCAAGCCGCTGCACATCGTCGGCTTCTCCAACGGCGGCGCGCTGGCGATGAAGTACGCGCTCGACGGGCTCGACGACCCGGGGCTGCCGCGGCCCGACCGGCTCGTCCTGATCTCGCCGATGATCGGGATCACCGCCTTCGCCCGCTTCGTCGGCGTCGCGGCGCTGCCGGCGTTCCTGCCGGCCTTCGCCAAGGCTGCCTGGCTCAGCCTGGTTCCGGAGTTCAACCCGTTCAAGTACAACTCCTTTCCGGTGAACGGCGCGCGCCAGGCGCACCGGTTGACGCGGGCCCTGCAGCAGCAGATCAACGCCAAGGCGCGGGCCGGCGGGCTGGAAGGCTTGCCGCCGGTCCTGACCTTCCAGTCGGTCGTGGACTTCACCGTCAGCACCCGAGCGGTGATCGCCGCACTCTACAGCCAGCTTCCGGCCAACGGCAGCGAGCTCGTCCTGTTCGACCTGAACCGGGCGGCGAAGTTCGGGCCGCTGCTGGCGCGGACCGCCGAGACCCGGCTGACGCGGCTTCTGCCGTCGCCGCCGCGGCCCTTCCGCACCACGATCATCACCAACGCCAGCGACAACAGCGGCGAGATGGTGGAGCGGGTGGTCGAGGCGGGCGCCACCGAGGAGCAGGTGCGTCCGCTCGGTCTTGGCTATCCTGCTGACATCTTCTCGCTGTCGCACGTGGCGCTGCCGTTCCCGCCGTCGGACGCGCTCTACGGCTTCGCCCCGGACGCCGCGGAGGACTTCGGCGTCAACCTCGGCACCATGGCCTCGCGTGGCGAGATCGGCGTCCTCATCGTCAACCTCGACTTCCTCATGCGCATCGCCTCCAACCCGTTCTTCCCCTACCTCAGCGACCGGGTCATGGCGGAGCTGCCGCCGGCGGGGCTGGCCGAATCGGCGCCGGCGGCGGGTGAGCCCTGACCCGCCCTGAGCGGGCCGGAGGCGCCTTCCGCGCGATTGCCGGAGCCCGATAGGAGCGGATCAGGGAGGATTCAGAGACCGCGGCTTGACGATCGCGCGTGCGGCTGGAACATGCAAGGTCGGCGAACCGGCATGGGGCTGGCTTCGGCCGCGAGCCTACGCAGGAGACGAGATGATCAGCTGGATCGATTTTCGCGACTTCTTCGAGATCAACACCGGTCTCTACGGCACCAGCCAGGCGCCGCTGCCTCCGGCCGAGATGATGGTCGCGCTGCTGACGGTGGCGCGGGCCTCTCACGCCGTCGACGTCGAGCAGGCCGAGCCGATGCGGCGAGCCGGAGGCGGCGCTGCAGTAGAGGCGGCAATCGCCCGCGTCATCAAACGGCGCGACGGGTGGGCCGCAACACGTGCGGCCATGACGAACTGTCATAGGCCCGGCGGCTTTTCCTTCGTCATCCGCGGACTTGTTCCGCGGATCCACGGGTGGCCGCAACGAGTGCGCCATGACGCAAGGGGATCTGCAAGCAGCCGCCCGCCTGGGTCCTACGGCCGGCGCCGGCCGGCGGGCCGCTCTCGGGGGCACGAAGAACAGGTAGTCGTCTTCGGCCCTGGCGGCGTGACAGGCGTGGCAGAAGGCCATCCGCGCCGGGCTCGTTCGGGTATCGCCGAAGGTGCTGCCGTCCGGCATGATCATGACGTAGCGCCAATCGGCAGTCTCCGGGCTCGCCTCGGGCCTGAGCTTCTCCATGAGGAACAGGGCGCCGGGGTAGAGCCGGCCCTTGGGAGTGGCGGTGAAGCTGTCCTTGGCAATCACCGCGCCCGGTGGCATGAGCGCGCCGGGCGTGCCGTAGCCGGCGGCTGCCGCCGCCGGGTTGGCGTAGTTGTTGACGTAGCGGTTGCCGTGGGTCGCGGAGCGGTACGGTGCGTCGTTGAACGCGCGCCCAGCCGAGGTAGCGCCGCGCCGCGGGCTCGGCGGAGGCGACGTAGGCCCGGGTCATCAGGTCGAGCAGCCTGTTGTAGGCGAGCTGGGCGTCGGCCTTGGCCAGCTCCGCCGCCTTCTCGATGGAGAAGTGCTCCTCCGGCTCGGCGCTGTCGGCCATCGCCACGCTGTCGGCGCTGGCGCTGCGGTCCAGCGGGCACATGACAGAGCGCCTCGCAAGGTGCGCAGTGGCGAGCGTGCCGCAGACAACCCTCACCTCGACCTCGCCCGCGCAGCGGAGAGGGTCGTCATTGCCGCGACCCCGACGGCCGCCGCGTCTGCGCTGCCGGTGATCGGTCTGCTCGGGCAAATTGATCGCACCATGGGCGCCCCCTGGCGGCACCCTTCCCCTTTTTGACGAAATTGTAACGCATCGCGTTCGCGCCGGAAAGCAAACAACGCCAGGGTTCTCAGAAGCGCACGCCGCGGGAAAGGGCGGCGCGGACCAGCCGCCCTTACTCGCGCTCGCCGCCTGGCTGGCTACTTGTCGTGGAGCCGGAAAATGAAGCTGGTGCCGAACACGCCGAGGAGCAGGAGGACGACGTGGCCGACGATGAACTGCGGCAGCCATAGGAACATGCCGGCGCTGGCGCAGAAGATCGTGGTCCACATCAGGGCCAACACCGACATGAGCTGGAAGCGCACGATCTTGGGGAGCTTGGCGAGCGGGTTCCGCTCCGGGTTCATCACGGCATCCCAGTACGTCGCAATCATTGTTCGATCCTCCGTCTTGCCTGTTGGTCGTCTTTTCGAGCTTGGTTGGTTTCGGCTACGGGTGCTGGTTTAGCGTCGCCGTCTCGCGGTGGTAGCTGATCGGGCGGTGGGCAAAAGCGGGCGCGCGCCTCAGGGTTGGCATCGCCGTGCCCACCGCCGCGCCGACCACCGCACCCTTGAGCATCGCGCCGCTCAGGAACAGGTTGGCGAGCAGCGTGTTGTCCGCAGTTATGAACATCGACTTGATCGACGAAATGTCGAACCAGAGAACCGCGCCGACGAGAACCATTCCCGAGAATGATCCGGCGATGGAATACATGAGGACGCGGTTCAGGACGTAGGCATCGTGCTTGTTCATGGGGCGGTCGCCTTCACGTCTTTTGTTCTTCAACAGGTGGTACGCCCCGCTTCTCGCGCTGGATCTTCCGCGCCCTGGTCGCTGGGTGCTTTTCTGTCGGGAGGGAACCCGGTGCGCGACGCGTCGGCTCGCCATACCCGGCGGGCTAGGCGCTACTCGTACGGATCCGCGGCGTCGCGCAGGCCGTCGCCGAAGAAGTTGAAGGCGAGCACGGTGATGATCACCGGGACCATCGGGATCAGGAGCCACGGGTAGAGGATCACCGCCTCGATGTTCTGCGCCTCGGTGAGCAGCACGCCCCAGCTCGTGATCGGCGGGCGCAGTCCTAGGCCGAGGAAGCTGAGCGCGGTCTCGCCAAGGATCATCGTCGGGATCGACAGCGACGCCGAGGCGATCAGGTGGCTCATGAAGTTGGGCAACAGGTGCCGGCCGATGATCCGCCCCGGGCGCGCGCCCATGAGCCTGGCGGCGACGCAGTAGTCCTCCTCGCGGAGTGCGAGCAGCTTCGAGCGGACGGCGCGGGCGAGCCCCGGCCAGTCGAGGAGGCCTAAGATGATGGTGATGGCGAAGTAGACGACGAGCGGGCTCCAGGTCACGGGGACCGCGGCGGAGAGCGCCATCCACAGCGGCAGCTCGGGCAGCGAGCGGAGGATCTCGATGATCCGTTGCACGATGCTGTCGACCCAGCCGCCGAAGTAGCCGGCGACGCCGCCGATGATGATGCCGAGGGTGAAGCTGATGGCGATGCCGATCAGCCCGACGGTGAGCGAGATCCTCGCGCCGTAGAGGATGCGCGAGGCGATGTCGCGCCCCAGCCGGTCGGTGCCGAGCAGGAACAGGGTGCCGCCGTCGGCCGGGCACATCAGGTGCAGGTCGGCGGGGATCAGCCCCCAGAACTCGTAAGGATCGCCGCGGCAGAAGAAGCGGATGGGCTGCACCTTGTCGCGGTTGGTGACGTACTCGCGCTGCAGGGTCTCCAGGTTCAGCCGGTAATCGAAGCCGTAGACGAAGGGGCGGGCGAGCCGGCCGTCGTGGACCAGCCGGATCCGCTGCGGCGGCGCGTAGATGAAGCCGGTGTTGCGGCTCTCCAGGCCGTAGGGCGCGAGGACCTCGGTGATGAGGATGCTGCCGTAGGCGACGGCGAGGACGATGCCTGCGACCAAAGCCACCTTGTGCCGGCGGAAGCGCCACCACATCAGCCGCCACTGCGAGGCGAGATAGTAGCGTTCCTGCTCAGCCGTCAGCTTCTCGACCGTCTCGACCACGAACGGCGCGTCGCTGACGTAGTGCGGCAGGCGGTCCCCGGTCGTTCGCCCGTCCGCCCGCTTGTCCATCATCGGCTGGAGCCGCCGTCCACGCGGATGCGCGGGTCGAGGACAGCGAGCAGGAGGTCGGAGAGGAACATGCCGATGACGGTGAGCACGGCGAGGAACATCAGGAACGAGCCGGCGAGGTACATGTCCTGGCTCTGCAGCGCCCGGAGCAGCATCGGGCCCGTGGTCTGCAGCGACATCACCGCCGAGACGATGACCGAGCCGGAGACGACGTTGGGCAGGAGGTTGCCGATGTCGGCGACGAAGGGGTTGAGCGCCATGCGCAAGCGGGTACTTGGCGAGCAGCCGGCCCGGCGGCAGGCCCTTGGCCCGGCCGGTGACCACGTACTGCTTCTGCAGCTCGTCGAGCAGGTTGGCGCGCAGCCTGCGGATCATGCCGGCGGTGCCGGAGGTGCCGATCACGACGACCGGCACCCACAGGTGCGCCAGCACCGACAGCGCCTTGTCGATCGACCACGGCGCGTTGACGAAGCGGTCGTCCATCAGCGTGCCGATCGAGGTGCCGAACAGCACGTTCGCGAGGTACATCAGGATCAGCGCGAGGAGGAAGTTGGGGGTGGCGAGGCCGAGCAGGCCAAGGAAGGTCAGCCCGTGGTCGCCCCAGCTGTACTGGTGGGTGGCGGAGTAGACGCCGATCGGGAAAGAGACGAGGTAGATGAACAGCACCGTGGCGATGTTCAGCACCACCGTCAGCAGCAGCCGGTCGCCCACCACCTCGGAGACCGGGCGGTTGTACTCGAAGGAGTAGCCGAGATCGCCCTGGAGCAGGCCGAGGACCCAGACCGCGTACTGCTCGACCATCGGCCGGTCGAGGCCGTACTGGTGGCGGAGGAACTCGATCTTCTCGCCGGCCACGGCCTCGCCCTGGGCTTGCAGCTCGGCCATGTGGCTGGAGAGGTAGTCGCCGGGCGGAAGCTGGATGATGGCGAAGATCAGGGCGCTGATCGCCAGCAGCGTCAGCATCATCGTCAGCAGGCGCCGGCCGAGGTAGCTGAGCATCGCCGGCGGCTACCTCAGCCGGGATCGACGGGCGGCCGGCGCAGGACGTGCCGGCCCATGGACGGCCGGAACAAGTCCGGCCGTGACGGACTTGTATGACAGGACGACAGCTTGCCGGACCGCGCCGCTGAGGGTGGGCTGCCCGCCGCATCCCCACGTCGCATGGCCGCACTTGTTGCGGCCATCCATGAGATGCGCGGCAGGGTGAGCACCGCCCTACCGCGCTCCCGCGCCGGCGGCGTCGTCGAACCAGAAGGCCTCCGGGTGGTAGACGCCGAAATAGGCGCCGGGCTCCCAGTTGTAGACGCCTTCCTTGGGCACATTGCGCAGCCTGTTGCTGACGACGACCGGCTGCGGCACGGCGCGGACGATGCCGATGGAGAACAACTCTTGCGAGCGGATACGCAGCATCTCGTGCCAGATCCGCGCCCGCTCCTCGTCGCTTCCAGCCTTGCCCCACGCCTCGAACAGGCGCAGGAGCTCGCTTGCCGCGGGCAGGTCGACCGGCTCGCCGGCGCGCCCTTCGGTCTCGTGGTGCTGGCCCCACTTCGGCCAGCAGAGCTGCTGCTGGTTGGTCGGCGCCAGCTCCCGCGGCACCGTGTTCGCGTTGGGCAGGGCGTTCTCGAGCCCGGTCCAGGCCGACATCAGCGTGCTGCCGGCGAAGACGCGGTTGCGGAACAGCTCCCGCTGCTCCGGCTTGGCCACCAGGTTGATGCCGATCTTGGCCCATGAATTCGCGCAGGAGCTGCAGCACGTCGACCTGCGTCGGATCCTCGCCGGCGGTCTCGACGACGAGGTCGAGGGTGCGGCCGTCGGGGAAGCGGCGCGGACCCTTCTCGCCGTTGCGCGCGAGGCCGAGGCCGTCCAGCAGCCGGTTGGCGGCGGCGAGGTCGTACTCGGTCCACGCCGTCGCGTACTCCGGCTTGAACAGCGGACTTCCCGGCAGGACGGTGTCCTGCCCGGCCTCGGCGAGGCCGAAGTAGATGACCTGGCTCACCTCGGCCCGGTCGATGGCCAGCGACAGCGCCCGGCGGAAGTCGGTCTTGCGCATCAGCTCGCGCCAGGCCGGGTCGTCGTAGTTCAGGTTGGGGAACAGCGCGATCTCGGCGCCACGCGCCGACCGCCACAGCCGGACGGTGAAGCTGTTGCGCTGCTCGCCCTGCTTCAGCACGGCGAAATTCTGGAAGCTCAAGCCCCGGGCCTGGAGGTCGACGTCGCCAGACGCCGCCTTCACCGGGATCAGCCCGGCGCTCACCACCGAGAGCGCGACCTCGTCGATGTAGGGAAGCTGCCGGCCCTCGGGATCGACCCGGTGGTAGAATGGGTTGCGGACGAAGACGAACCGGGACGACGGCGGCGGCGTCTCCAGGACCCAGGGGTCGAGGCTCGGCAGGGCTGGGTTGTCGTTCTGATACGAGCGGGCCTTGCCCAGGAACAGCGAGGTCCAGTCGCGCTGGCCCTCGTTCTTCACCATCTCGTCGAGGGACGCCTGATCGGCGTACTTGGCATGGAACGGCTTCAGGTAGCGGGCGGGGAGGTAGATGTTCTCCGGCCGCGCCCCGGCCAATGCGGGCAGGAAGTCGTGGTTGGCGACGTCCCAGCTGTAGCGGACGGTGACGGCGTCAATGATCTCGACCTTCGGCGGCTTGTCGCCGGCGAGCAGGAACTGCGGCGGCCCGCCCGGCGACAGCTCCGGATGGTTGGCGACGTCCTCCCAGAAGAAGCGGAAGTCCTCGGCGGTGAAGGGCTTGCCGTCGGACCACTTGTGGCCGCGCCGCAGATGGAAGGTGAAGACGCGGTCGTCCTCGACCTCGTAGCGCTCGACGATATCCGCGCGCAGTGTCCAGCTCTGGTCGTAGCCGACCAGCCGGGCGTAGCCGTAGACCACCATCATCCGGGTGTCCTTGGGCACGCCCGCCAGCATGCGCAGGCTGCCGCCATAGCGGCCGGGCTCCAGCCCCAGTTCGCCGAGAGGCACGACCAGCGGCGGCTGCGGCAGCCGGTCGGCCACGGGCGGCAGCTTGCCCTCGGCGATGCGGGCGGCGAGCACCGGTGGTTCCGGGGCGGCGCCGGCTGCGAGAGGCAAAAGAAAGGCGGCCAATGCCGCCAGCAACCACGCTTTGGACGTCATACGAGGAGCCTTCTTGCCGGGCCTGGGTGGCTGTGGGCGCGGACGAAATGTCCCTCGCCCAGGTCGAACAACTCCGGCGGGCCCTCGCCGTTGGCGTTGAACGGCGGCGGCCACGCAGAGGGCGTCGAGGCCCGGCCGTCCATGAGCATGTCGAAGTCGAGCTTGCGCCCCGGATCGGGATAGGGCACCGCCGCCAGCAGCGCCCGGGTGTAGGGGTGGACCGGCGCGCGGAAGAGGAGCTCGCGCGGGGCCTGCTCGACCACCGCGCCGGCGCACATCACCGCGATGTCGTCGGCCATGTAATCGACGACGGCGAGGTTGTGGGAGATGAACAGGTAGGTCAGCTCCAGGCTCTTCTGCAAATCCTTGAGCAGGTTGAGGATCTGGGCCTGCACCGACACGTCCAGGGCCGACACCGGCTCGTCGCAGATCAGGATCTCCGGCCTGAGCGCCAGCGCCCGGGCGATGCCGATGCGCTGCCTTTGCCCGCCCGAGAAGCTGTGCGGGTAGCGGCGCAGGTGGCGTGGGTCGAGGCCGACCGCGCTCATCAACTCGCAGACCATCCCCCGGCGGTAGGCGTCGTTGCCGTCGCCGTGGACCACCAGCGGCTCGCTTAAGATGTCGAACACGGTCATGCGCGGGTTGAGCGAGCTGAAGGGATCCTGGAAGACGTACTGGATCTTGCGGCGGAAGGCGATGAGCTCGTCGCGCTCTAGCGCGAGCACATCGACCAGCCGGTCGCCGGCGTTATACAGCACCTGACCGGCGTCGGCCGCGATCGCGCGCATGACAATCTTGCTGACCGTCGTCTTGCCGCAGCCGCTTTCGCCGACCAGGCCGAGGCAGCGGCCGCGGCGGATGGCGAAGCTGACGTCGTCGACGACCGTGACCCGCGAGGCGCCGCGGGCGACGAAGAGGCCGGCGCGGGCGGTGTAGGTCTTGGTCAGGTTGCGCACCTCGAGCAGCGGTGCGTCGAACTTGCCGCGCGCGGCCTCGCGCCGCGGCGAGAGCAGGTGGCCCTCGTGATGGGGGATCTCGCGGAGCGGCACCAGCCGCTCGTTCGGCTTCATGTCGAAGTGCGGCACCGCCCGGAGCAGGGCCTTGAGGTACGGGTGGCGCGGATCGCCGTAGATGTCGCCCAGGGCTCCGCTCTCCACCACCCGGCCGCGGTACATGACGAACACCTCCTCGGCGACGTTGGCGACCACGCCGAGGTCGTGGGTGATCAAGAGCAGCGCCATGCCGAGCTCGGCCTTGAGGTCGACGATCAGCTTCAGGATCTGCGCCTGGATGGTCACGTCCAGCGCCGTGCTGGGCTCGTCGGCGATCAGGATCGCCGGTCGGCAGATCAGGGCCATGGCGATCATCGCCCGCTGGCGCAGGCCACCCGAGAACTCGAACGGGTAGGCAGCATAGGCGTGCTCGGGGTCAGGGAAGCCGACCAGCCTGAGCATCTCCAGAGTGACCTCGCGGCCCTCCGCCCGGCTCATCGGCCGGTGCAGAAACAGCGCCTCGCTGACCTGGTCGCCGATCGTGTGGAGCGGCGACAGCGAGGACATCGGCTCCTGGAAGATCATCGAGATGTGATCGCCGCGCACGGCCCTGAACGCGCGCGAGTCCGGGTCGAGCCTGGCCAGATCGATGATGGTGCCGGGCGCGTCCGGATCGTCGAGCAGGATCTCGCCGCCGGTGATCCGGCCGGTGCGTGGGAGCAGTCCGAGGATGGCCTGGGCGGTGACCGATTTGCCCGACCCGGACTCGCCGACGAGCGCTATCGCCGAGCCGGCCCGCAGGCGGAACGATAGGCCGTCCACCGCGCGGACCACGCCCGCCTGGGTGTGGAACTCCACCTGCAGATCGCGAACCCGCAGGAGATCCGTCATCACTGCCCCTCCCGTGGCCGGGACGCCGGGCCTGTGATGCCGAGGCCGTGCAGGTTCATGACGGTGGTTGCATCGAGGCGGAGCGCCCGCCTCCGTGCCGCCTCCGCGGCGCGGCGGAGCAGGACGTCGAAGCCGCCGATCCGCGAGTCGACGACCAGGCTGGTACGCGCGGCCGCAAGCGTGAGCTGCATCCAGCCGCCGCTGCCGTCGCGCCGGGTCGTGTAGTAGGCGAGGCGGATGCGATCGAGCTCCGCCCAGCGCAGCCGGGCCGGCCACGGCCCGCGCACGGTGATGACCTCCTCGCCGGCGTCGATCCGCGAGATCGCGCGGCGCAAGGACGCGGCGGCGTAGAGGAGAAAGACGAGGGCGATGAGACCGAGCAGCACGGTCTGCCAGGTCGGCATGTTCCCGACCGCGAGTGGGACGGCGGCGAGAGCGAGCCCCGCGGCGGCGCGCGCGGCGTCGGCAAGCAGGGCGGCCTTCGGGTAGGCATGGACGGTCACGGCCAGAACGCATCTTGCGCCGACAGCCAGCGCACGGCCGGATGGGCGGAGCTGCGGCGGAGGAATTCCTCGACGAACCACCAGCAGCCCTCGTCGTGGAACAGATGGTGGGTCATGAGCCCGGTAGGCTCGGCCGCGTCGACGCCGCCGCCGCGGCGCTGGCGCAGGTGAGTGACCACCTGCCCGATTGCGACCGCCTCGCCGACGAAGCCGCGGTGGCCGCACCAGTCGACGATGTCGACGTGGACGTTGGTCTGATGAACGCCTGGCACCGGTTCGGCTTTCCACCGGGGGCCGAGCGTGGAAAACGCGATCAAGCCAGCTCGCGGCAGATCGCCGATCAGCCCCGGGTCCATCCGGTTCCATGGCGCGACCAGAACCGGCAGGCTGCGAGGCAGGGTCGCGATCCGCCGCCAGCCCTCGGCGAGCTCGCCGAGCATGACCTCCAGCGGCCGGTGCGGGCCGAACTCCTCCTGGCGATCCGCCTCCGGCGCGTGATTGGCATGGCTCCAGCCGTGCTGCAGGGACCAGGCCGAGCCGCAGCGCCTGACCCGCTCGTTCAGGCTTTCGTGGATGTCGCGGGGAATGACGGCCAGCGCCACCGGCACGCCGGTTCGCTCGCTGATGGCGAGAAGACGGTCGAGGGCGCCGCTGGCGTGGGTTGCGTCGTCATCGCGCCACCACAGCGTCGCGGCGCAGTCGGCGGTGCGCCACAGGTCGAGTTCCTGCTTCAGGACGATCCAGGGGTTCATGGGCGCCGCCGCCCCGCCCCGCCGCGCGTCGCCGTCGCAGAGCGCGCGCACGATCCCGGCGGTTGTGCGCGCCCCGTCCAGATCGACGCCGTGGCTCCGCGGTTGTGCCGAAAGCGCCGCCTCTACCGCGCCTGCCAGCGCGGGGGGCGAGATCTCGCCGCTCGCAGCGTCGGCTGCGACGATGCCCATCAGTCCTCGCTCCGCGAACGTGCGCGCCCTAAACTCTTGCTCGGTCTCGTTCTGCGACGTGAACGGCACCACGACCGCCCGCGTCCCCGCCTGCAAGAGCTGAACCGCGGTATTGTAGCCGGCTTGCGAGATGGAGAGAACGCAGTTCCGGAGCAGGACCGCGAGGTCGCTCCGCCAGCGGTCGACGACGATGCCGGGCTGGTCCGCCCAGCGAAGCTCAGCCTCGATCCCGGCCGGCAGGTTCGGGCCGCAGATCAGCCGCCAGACGTGGCCGGACAGCCGCGTCAGCGGCCTTGCCGCCAGTGCGGCGCGCAGCAGCGGCTCGCCGACCGCGCCGCCGCCGACGCTGACGATGACCTCATCGCGCCCGGAAGTCCGGTCGCGTGGGCGCAGCAGCGCGTCCGTGCGATCGGCGACATAGCCGGTATAGGCGAGCTTGTCAGCGATGTCGGCCGCTTCGGGCAGCGTCTCCTCCAGGCGGAGGATGCTGGGGTCGCCGTGGACGAGGATGCGGTCGAACCAGGCGTTGGCGAGCCTCACCATCTCGCCGCCGCGCTCTGACGACTTTCGCACCACGGCGTCGCGCACCGAGCTTACGATCCACGGCCGCTCTGGCGCCGCACGCGCCGCCTGCAGCAGCGGCATCAGCTCGAAGCCGAACTGCCGGCGGCCGAAGGGGAACTGTTCGACGACCACCACATGCGGACGGAAGGCGTCGAACTCCGCGAGTAACCGGGCCAGGCGGCGGTCGCGCCAGTCGTCGTCGACGGGCCGGCCGGCCTCGTCGAGGATCTCCGAGAAGCGCGCATCGGCGGCGGTCGCCGCCGGCAGACGGGATGCGGGCGCAGCCGGGGAAATCGATGCCCTCGACAGGCGGGCCGCCGACGACGACGGCGACGTCGAGGCCCGCCTCGCTCATGGCCCGGGCCAGGATCGACGCCCGTTTCAGGTGGCCGATGCCGAGGAGGTGCTGAACGTAGAACATCACCCTCCGGGTCACGCGGCGATCCCCCTCGTCAGCGCCGCGAGATGGCCTCCGATCGTCGCCGCGGCCTGGGCGAGATCGTGATGACGAAGCACGCGCGCCCGCGCGGCCTCTCCCATGGCTTGCCGGCGCGAAGCGTCGTCAAGCAGTTGGCCGAGGCCCTCGGCGAAGGCGCCCGCATCGCCCGGAGGCACGAGCAGGCCGGACTCGTTGTCGCTGACCACCGCCGGCACGCCGCCGGCGCGCCCGGCGACGACGCCAAGCCCCGCCGCCTGCGCCTCCAGGAAGGCGACGCCATAGGCCTCGCCGATCGCCGGCCAGACGTAGAGATCCGCGGCGGCGTACACCTCCCTAAGCGAGGCGCCGTCGCAGCGGCCGAGGAAGACGACGCGCTCGCCCAGCGGCGCCATGGCCGCGCGAACCTCGGCTTGTGCCGGCCCGTCGCCAGCGACCAGCAACCTCCACCGCCGGTCGTTCAACCGGCCGAGGGCCTCGGCGAGGCAGCGGTAGGAGGCCAGCTTGGCGCCGGGGCGCATCATCGCTACCGATAGCAGAAGCGGATCATCGCCGGCGACCCCCAGGCGCGCTCGGAGCGCGGCACGGTCGCGGGGCCGGCAGGACGCCACCGCACTGACGGCCGCGGCGTCGATGAACGGCGCCAACGGCGCCAGCCGCCCCGGATCGGCAAGCAGGCGGCGCACGCAGGGTGCATCCGCCGGATTGAGGTTGAAGACCAGATCGGCGGCGGCGATGGCCCGCGCCGCGGCGGCGGAGCCCTCTCGCCCAGGGACCCGACGTCCTGCTTCGGCGCGTGCGACGCCTCGGCGACCACGTAGGGGATGGCCAGGGCGCCGGCGACCGCCGGTCCCAGCCAGTCCGGCGCCTTGTGGTAGAGGTGATAGGTGAACCACAGGCTCGGCCGCTCGCTGGGCGGACGGCGTGCGTAGCCGCGGATCAGCCGGGCGGCGAGGCGGTCGCCTGCGGCAGCGAGACGACGCTGGCGGGCCCTGTCGCCGGCGTCATAGCTGGCGAAGCGGCTCGCGGTTTCCACCGTGCAGCCGGCGCGGGCGAGGGCGGCCACGAACAGCCGCGCCATCTCCCGGTCGCCGGATGGCATCGGATGGTCGGCCGGCTTCAGCGGTGCATAGAAGGCGATGCGCATCGTGCCGGTTCCTGTCGCCTGCTCCTGCTCCAGCTCCAGCCCGAACCACCCCGCCAACCGGTCGATCCCGGGCTCCATCGCAAAGGCCTCGCGCACACGGTGCAGCCCGGCGCGCCCCAGCCGCTGGCGCAAGGCGGGTTCTGCGATCAGCCTCGCCACCGCCGCCGCCAGCGCGGCCGGGTCGCCCGGCGCGACGAGGAGGCCGGTCCGGCCGTGCTCGATCAGCTCAGGGATCGCCGATAGCCTGGCCGAAACGCAGGCCAAGGCCTGGCTCTGCGCCTCCATCAGCACGTTGGGCAGGCCGTCGCGGTCGCCGTCGGCGGCGACCTTGCAGGCAAGGACGAACAGGTCGGCCTGACGCAGCGCCGCCAGCACGTCGGCCTGCGGCCGGGCGCCGAGCCAGGTGATCTGCTCCGCGATCCCGCCGGCCTCGGCCTGCCGCTTCAGGGCGGGCAGGAGCTCGCCGTCGCCGATGTGGATCAGCCGCCAGCGCAGGCTCCGGGGCAGCCGGCGCAGCGCCTCGATGAGGACGTCATGGCCCTTCTTTTCCACCGCACGGCCGATGGTGACGATGACCGTCGGGTCACTCCCATCGCTGCCGTCGCGGGCGTTCCCCAACCGCGGTGGCGGCGCCGGGAAGCGGGCGAGGTCGATGCCGTGGTAGGCGAGGCGGACCCGGCCGCGCTCGGGCGCAAGACGGGCGAGATGCTCAGCGTTCGCCCGTGAGCAGGTGACGAGCCAGCGGCAGCAGGCGAGCTTCTCCCGCTTCTCCCACTCGGGGATGGTCCAGACGTCCTTGGCGTGCGCCGAGACGCTCCACGGGAGGCCCAGCATGAGCGCAGCGTAGCGGGCGACCGAGGCCGGGGTGTGCAGGAAGTGCGCATGCAGATGGCCAACCTCCGGGGCAAGCTCGGCGGCCAGCACCATCGCCTGGCCGAAGCGGCGGATGCGGCTGGCGGAGCGCTCGCGGCGGAGGTCCGCCGCCACGTCGCCCATGCGTTCGGATAGCCTGGGAGCGTCCGGGCGCGCCGCCAGGCATTGAGCACGCGCATCGGCTCGTCGCGGAGGTACTCCGGCAGGTAGACGACGGGTGCAGCGATCTCGGCGTGGATCGGATGCACCGCCGCTTCGGTTGGCTGGCGCAGCGAATAGAGGCGGATGTCCAGACCGCGCTGTTCGAGCGCACGGATCTCCTGGGCGATGAACGTCTCCGACAGGCGCGGGTAGCCCTTGAGCACGAAGGCGACGGGAGTGGCCGCCATCGCCTCAGCCGGACCGGCCGACGACGGCCAGGCGCGCCCCGGCCCGCGGCGCCTCCTGCAGCATGCCGTCGACCATCTCGGTGATGACCGGGAGGCCATCGAGCAGCGCCGGCAGATGCACCGCCGACGGCCGCGGCTGCGCCGGCAGATCGCGCAGCCGTGCCGCCATCGTTTCCGCCGAGCGGTCGCCGTTCGCGACCAGCATGCCGGCCAGGCCGAGGCTCTCGGCGCGGCTGGCGCGCAGGAGCTGCTCCATGCGCGGCGTCGTCCGCGGCACGATCAGGGCGGGTTTGTCGAACGACAGGATCTCGCAGAAGGTGTTGTAGCCGCCCATGGCGACGATGCCGGCGGCGTTCACCATCAGGTTCTCGATGGCGGCGTCGAAGGTGATGGCGAACACCTTGTCCAGGTGCTCGACCCGGGCGATGAAGTCGGCCTGCATCGCCGTGCGCATGAACGGGCCGAGGACCAGGAGCGCCGGGTAGGGCAGGTCCGGCGCGTGCTCGTAGGCGCGCAGGACCCAGTCGACGAGCTGGGCGCCGTCGCCGCCGCCGCCGGTGGTGACCAGCAGGTAGGGGTTGCCGGCGAGCGCCGGCGGGACCGACTGCGGATGCTCGGCCGGCGATGGCGTCCGGCGGAGATAGCCGGTGTAACGCACCTTGGCCGCGGTCGCCGCCGGCAGGTCGATCGCCGAGAGTGGATTGCACACCTCCGGCGGTCCATAGATCCAGATGTCGTCGTAGAGGTCGTTCAGCGCCGGCAGCGCCCGCTTGCGTTGCCACTCCACCGCGAGGCGCCGCGGCTCGTCCATGACGTCGCGAAGCCCCAGAACCAGGGTCGTGCCGCGGGCCTTCAGCGCGACCAGGGTCTCACGCACCTCGCCACGCAGCCCCCACGGCTCCTTGTCGACGAGAAAGAGGTCAGGGTCGAAGGCCTCCGCGGTGTGGCGGATGATCGACGCGCGCAGCGCCAGGATCTCGTCGATGCCGATCTCGAGGTTGAGCGGCGTGTAGTCGCCGCGGCGCAGCTTGATGACGCCGGGAATGCGGACGAAGTCGACGCGATTGCGGAAGCTGAAGCTGCCGATGATCGGCGAGCCGGAGAGGATGAGCACCGAGATGTCGGTGCGGTGGCCGACGAGGGCGTGGGCGATGGTGCGGCAGCGGCGGAGATGGCCGAGGCCGAAGGAGTCGTGGCTGTAGATCAGAAGGCGGTACTGACGCGCCCGTCGGCCCATGGTGTCCCCCCGCGGCCGTCTTGCCGCGGCCCGATTGGGCGAGCATCGATCCTCGTGCCGCGCGCGAGCCCGGGCGCGAAGAACAACCACCGCCTTGGACGGAACATTAGCCGCGCCATCCAGCTGCGGGAAAGCGGTTTCGCTGCTCCCGCTCCCGCTCCGGCCCGGGTGCGGAGCCGGTGCGGAGCGGCGGGGGCGTGCTTTCCCGGTGGTACACCACTAAGATGCCCGCGGGGAGACGCGGCGCCGCGGCGGCGCCGGAGCGGGCGGCGGCGCCGAATCGAGGCCAATGTTCGAGTTGCACGCTTATGATGCGCGTCGGCATGGCGAGCGCGCGCCGGCGCCCGGCGCTCGGCGCAGCCAGAGCAGGCGCGGCGCAGCGACATCGCCGCCATGTCATTCCTGTTCTGGAGCGAGCACTGCGTCGAGTGCGCCGCGCCCGACTGCTACGCGAGCTGCGGCCTCTACGACGCCCGCGCGGATGGGCGCTGCCGCCGCTTCGCCTATGGGATCTTCCCGCGACCGGCGCTACCCGTCGGCGCGCGGCTACGGCGCCGACCTCGCCTTCCGCCGCTGGGGCAAGCTCAAGGCCAACGGCAACACCCGGATGGAGCCGGTTGCGACCCTCCTCCGGCGCGAACGGCTGCTCCACGCGGCGAGCCCCTTGATGCGCATGATTGGCCGGACGGCGCGGCGGCTTGGCCGGCCGAACCTCTGGGCCGATCCGACGCGCACCCTCGACAAGCACGCCCGCCGGTTGCACCGCCGCCAGGGGAAACCGCCTGGCGAGCAAGGGCCGCCTGCCCCGCCCGAGGCCTTCCTCATCGAGGTGGAGAACCCGGGCGAGGCGGCGGTCGCGCTGGAGCTGGAAATGCGGGTGGCGCTCGATCTCATCGACGCCTCCGCCGCCTCCGCCGCCACGGCCCCGCCGCCGTTCCGCGTGACCGTTCATCTCCTCCCGGGCTACAGCCGCCATGTGATCCCGCACCAGCGTTCGCGGCGGTGACCGACGCCGGACTGCCGTTCAAGATGTCGCTGACGCCGGTGGGCTCGACGCCACGGCTCGTGTTCCTCGCCCTCGATTTCGTGACCTGGAGCGAGCAGGGCCGGATACGCGCCGCCGCGCCGCGCGCAGCGGAAGCGCGCGGTAAAGTGCGTCGTCTTCGACCTCGACGAGACCCTGTGGCACGGCGTCCTGGTCGAAGGCGGCGCAACGCGGCTCGTCGAAGGCGCCGAGAGCACCCTGCGCGAGCTCGACGCCCGCGGCATCCTGCTCGCCGTCGCCAGCAAGAACGACCGTGAGCCGGCACTGGAGCGCCTGCGCCGCTTCGGCATTGCCGACCTGTTCGTGGCGGTCAGGATCGGCTGGGGGCCGAAGAGCCAGGCCATCGCCGAAATCGCCGCGCAGCTCAACCTCGGCCTCGACGCCTTCGCCTTCGTCGACGACAGCGCCTTCGAGCGGGCGGAGGTCGCGGCGGCGCTGCCGGATGTCGCCTGCATCGACGCCCGACTGCTGCCATCGCTCCTCGACGGCTTGCGCTTTCTGGGCAGCGACAGCGCCACCGCCCGCGGCCGCCGGCGGCTCTATCAGGAGGCCCAGCGGCGCGATGCCGAGAAGTCGGCGTTCGCCGGCGACGAGACAGCGTTCCTCCGCTCCTGCCGGACGCGGCTTGAGATCGCGCCGTATGCCCCCGCGGATTTCGTCCGCGTCGTCGAACTGGCGCAGCGGACCAACCAGCTCAACGCGTCGGGCGCGCAAGTACGACCGCGCCGCCTGCGCCGCACTTCTTGCAGAGCCGGGTCTGCGCCCGCTCGTGCTCCGCTGCGCCGACGTGCACGGCGACTACGGCGCTGTCGGCTTCGCCGCGGTCGGCGCCGCCCGTACGCCGCGGGGCCGTGCAGATCCGCATCGAGGAGTTCATGCTTTCCTGCCGGGTGCAGGGGCGGCGGCTCGAGCAGGCCTTCTTTCGCCACCTGACGACGGTGCCGGGCGGGACGGAGGCAACCGCGCTCTGGATCGACTTCCGCGCGACGCCGCGCAACGGCGCCCTGGCCATGGTCCTTGACGCGCTGGGCTTCGTTGCGGCAGAGGGCGGCGGCCGGCTGCTGGCGTTGCCGGCGGCCAGCCTGGACGGCGATCTTGTCCGGGTCGTGAACCGCGCCGGCGGGGACGGCGGTGAAGCATCGCCGGCCGAGGAGCGTCGAGCGCTGGCCTGAGCCAGCCGAACAACGGCCGGCCTGAAACCGCCGGCGCCCGTGACGCCGGATCTTGGGAGTGGCGATGGAGCCGACGCTCTTTAAGTTCATCTTCCGCTACAGCTGGCGCCAGCAGGCAGTGCTGCTGGTAATGACGGCGTTGTCGTTTCCGACGCTCTATGCCTCGCTCGAGCTGCCGAAGATGATCATCAATAAGGCGATCGGCAGCCAGGACTTCCCCAAATCCTTCGCCGGCTTCGACTTCGAGCAGATCCCCTACCTGTTCGCGTTGTCTTGCGCCTTCCTTGGCCTCGTCGTCATCAACGGCGGCTTCAAGTTCTACATCAACGTCTACAAGGGCCGGCTCAGCGAGCGGATGCTGCGCCGGCTCCGCTACCAGATGTTCGCCCGGGTGCTGCGCTTCCCGGTGCCGCACTTCCGCCGGACGTCCCAGGGCGAGCTGATCGCCATGATCACCGCCGAGGCGGAACCCGTCGGCGGCTTTGTCGGCGATTCGCTAGCGGTCCCGGCCTTCGAGGGGCGGACGCTGATTACCAGCATCGCCTTCATGATGGTGCAGGATCCGATCCTCGGGCTGGCGGCGATGGCCCTCTACCCGGTGCAGATGTATGTGATCCCGAAGCTGCAGCGGCAGGTCAACGCGCTGTCCAAGGAGCGCGTGCGCACCGTGCGCAAGCTCTCGGAGCGGATCGGCGAGATCGTCACCGGCATCGAGGAGGTTCACGCCAACGGGACAGTCGAGTGGGAGCGGGCCAACATCTCCGGCTGGCTCGGCAAGATCTACTGGATCCGCTACGACATCTACCGCAAGAAGTTCTTCATCAAGTTCCTCAACACCTTCCTCGGCCAGCTCACGCCGTTCTTCTTCTACTCGATCGGCGGCTACCTGGTGATCAAGGGCGAGCTCACTATCGGCGCCCTCGTGGCCGTGCTTGCCGCCTACAAGGACATGTCCGACCCGTGGAAGGAGCTGCTGGCCTGGTACCAGCAGAAGGAGGACACCCGGGTCAAGTACGACCAGATCATCGACCAGTTCCATCCGGCGGGGCTGCTCGACGAGGCGGTGCAGGAGCCGGGCGATGGCGAGGTGCCGCATCTGTCGGGCCCGGTCGTCGCCACCAACGTCTCCTTGGAGGAGGAGGGCGGGATCAAGACCCTCGACGGGGTCAGCTTCCAGTTCGAACTCAACGATAAGGTCGCGATCATCGGCGAGAGCGGCTCGGGCGCGGGCAGCCTTGCCAAGGTGCTGGCGAGGCTGGTGGCGCCCACGGCCGGCAGCATCCGCTTCGGCGACGCCAACCTGGCGACGATGCCGCAGGTCGTGACCGGCCAGCGCATCGGCTACGTCGGCCAGAGCGTGGCTTTGTTCAACGGCACCATCCGCGACAATCTCATCTATGGCCTGAAGCACCGGCCGGTGAAGCCGCCGGTGCACGACGAGGCGGCCAACGCGAAGTGGGAGCGCTTCGTTGCCGAGGCCGAGGCGGCCGGGAACAGCGTCAGCAACCCGGCGGCCGAGTGGATCGACCTTGGCGGCCTGGGCGCCCGGTCTGAGGACGATTTCAACCGGCACATGGTGAGGGTGCTCTCGGTCGTGGAGCTCGATAACGAGCTGTTGGGCTTCGGCCTTCAGGGGGTGATGCATCCGCTCGAGCATCCCGGCCTCGCCCACCGGATCCTCGATGCGCGCAACGTTCTACGGGCGCGGCTGGCGGAGCCGCAATTCCTTCGCCTGGTCGAGCCGTTCGACCGCGAGGCCTACAACGCGAACATGACGGTCGCCGAGAACATCCTGTTCGGCACGCCCGTCGGCCCCGCCTTCGACCTCGCCCACATCGCCGAGAACGGCTACATGCTGAGCGTTCTCGACAGGGTCGGCCTGAAGGAAACCTTCATGGAGAACGGCGTCGCCGCCGCCCGGATCATGGTCGACCTGTTCCGCGAGCTCGCTTCGGACTACCAGTTCTTCGAGCGCTTCAGCTTCATCAGCGGCGATGACCTGCCGGCCTACGAGGCGGCGCTCCGGCGGGTGGATGCGGCGGCCGGCGTCGTCGCCGAGGGGGCCGACCGGGCCCTGTTCAGGGCCCTGCCGTTCAAGCTGATCCCGGAGCGACACCGCCTCGGCCTGTTCAATCCGAAGCTGCAGGCGAAGCTGCTCGAAGCTCGGCGGACGTTCGCGCAGGGGCTGCCGAAGCACTACCAGGACGCCGTCGCCTTCTTTGACCCTGAGCAGTACAACCCGCCGGCGACGGTCCTCGACAACATCCTTTTCGGCAAGCCGATCCTGGAGCGGCCGCGGGCGCGCGAGCGGATCACCGCCCTGGTCGGCGAGGTCGTGGACCAGCTGGGGCTGCGGGCCACGCTGATCGACCTCGGCCTGACCTTCGAGATCGGGATCGGCGGCGGCCGGTTGTCACCGGCGCAACGGCAGAAGCTCGCCATCGCCAGGGCCCTGCTGAAACAGCCGGATCTCATGATCGTCGATCAGGCGACCGCGGCGCTCGATCCCAGCGGCCGGGCCGCCACGCGCCGCAACCTCATCGCCGCCTGCGAGAACAGCGGCGTGGTGTGGGTGCTGCCGGATCTCGCCGACGCCGATGGCTTCGACCGCGTCATCGTCATGGACAGCGGCCGGGTCCTCGAGCAGGGCGCATTGTCGGCGGTGGTCGGCAGAAGCGAGTCGCGGGCGGCAAGTTGAGGGCAACGAAGAAGACGAAGCGCGGGCTTGAACGGGGAGGTGGCGGAGGATGGCCCAGTATGCCGACATGGTGTCCCTGTTGCGGGCGGTGCCGCTGTTCGCCGGCCTCGACCCGGCCAAACTGAAGCTGCTCGCGTTCTCGAGCGCGTATCTGACGCTCGCCGACGGCGAGGTCCTGTTCTACGTCGGCGAGGCGGCCGACGCCGTCTACATCATCGAGGAGGGCGAGGCGGAGATCCTCGTGGGCTCGGGGCGCGATGAGGTCCGCGTCGGCAGCCTCGGCAAGTACTGGCTGCTGGGTGAGCTTGCAGTCTTCCGCAACCAGCCTCGCTCGGCAACGATCCGCGCGCTCGGGCAGTTGCGCGTCGTCAAGATCGACGCCGACATCTTCCTGCGCATCGTCAGCGAAAGCGCGGGGGTGGCGCTGAACGTCATGCGCATCCTCAGCGACAAGCTGGCGCGGATGACCGAGAGCTTCGAGCGCTATGAGGCCGCCCGCCACCGCGTTCCCGCCAGCAGCGACAGCTGCTGAGCGTCCGCTGGACCACCGCACCTTCCCCTCATGGGGCGAGGAACAGCGAGCTCCGCGGCTCTGCGAGCGCTCACGATAGCCGGTGTCGCGGGAGCCGCGAGACGCAATGAACTCACAGTTATGGCGCGCAAACGCTAGCCATATGCGGTGAGCCGGGGTAATAGAAGGGTGAGGCGGTTGCTTGCCGTTCGGCGCCGACCTGTGGACCCCCAACCGCAGCACGGGCTCCCGACGGGCGACGTACCCCCACTGTCGCGCGCAACCGCCTCACCCCAGTGCCGCATTTAGCAGGGCAGCTTCGCAAACGCTGAGGCCGTTACCTTATTAGCCTATCCGCATGATTCATCTCCCAATTGGGAGATACAGGCGCTACGTTCGGCGTGCCGTGACATTCTGAGCGCACGCTTGCGGAGGCCCCATGCCCGACGCGCCCGTCGCCGATATCGAGCTTGCCGAAGCCATCTACGACGGCTTGCGCCAGCCGCGGCTCATCCACGACGTGATGAGCCGATTCGCGGGGGTCATGGGCTGCGACGCCGCATACCTTAAGATCGTCGACCAGGAGGCCGGCGAGGTCCTGATCGGTGTCGGCGGCGGCGCACCGGAGGGCTCGGATCGCGACTACCTCCAGAACTACCTGGAGACGGACGTGCGGGTTCCCCGGGTCAACCGGGCGCCGCGCTGCACGGTCCTCGACGATCGCCAGCTCATCTCCATCGACGAGCTGCGCCACAGCGCCTTCCACCACGAGTTCCTGCCGAGATACGACCTGGGTTGCCTCGCCCACGTCAACCTGGCCCGGTCGCGTCGCTTCACCACCATCGTCACCTGCGCACAGGCGGCGGGCCGCGGCGAGTTCAGCCAACGGCAAATCCATACGCTCAGCGCCTACGTCCCGCACTTCGAGCAGTCCTGCGACCTCTACCTGCGGCTCAGGGAGCTCGGCGGCTACGCGGCGCTGATGGCGGCGGCTTTCGACAGTCTGCCCTCCGCCGGAATGGTCCTCGACCCGAACGGCGGCGTCATCTTCCTCAATGCGCTGGCGCGCGAGATCCTGGCCGACCGGGACGGCCTGATCATCCGCGACGGCCGTCTTGAGGCCACCGACCCGAAGGCGGCGCGGGAGTTGCGCGCCGGGCTGGCGCGTGCCTGCGCGCCGGTGCCTGGCGCACTTGCGGACGAGGGGCCGGTGAGCATCATCGGCCGACCCTCCGGACGCCCTGGCTACCGCCTGGAAATCCGGCCGCTGCCGCTCTCCAACGGCTTCCGCCACGACAGCCTGGCTGCAATCGTGTTCGCCCTGATCCACGATCCTGTGCGCACGGCGCGGACGGCGGAGAAGCGCCTGCGCCGGCAGTACGGCCTGACGCCGGCGGAGACGGCGCTTGCCCTGGCCGTCGCCAACGGCGCGGCGCTTCGCGATTACGCCGACGAGCGTGGCGTCACCGTCGGCACCGTGCGCTTCCAGATGAAGCAGGTGCTGGCCAAGACCGAGTGCCGCCGACAGACCGACCTCGTGCGCCTGATCAGCGGCGGCGGCGTTTCATTCTCGGCTTGAGCAAGACCGCCGCCGAGAGGCGCCCTGCGCCACCTCACCAACCCGTCATCGCCGTGCACTTGTTGCGGCAATCCACGCGGACCCTGGGGGACAAGTCCGCGGGTGACGTGGAGCA